>NZ_JBIAVG010000021.1:0-157401 GCF_042893955.1 Streptosporangium sp. NPDC001559 | reverse complement strand
CACCGGGGGCCCCCGGGCCGGTTTGTTTGCCCCCGTTTTGGCGGCCCCCCCCCCCCCGCCCCCGGGGGGCGCCTTCCCGCCGCCCCCGGGGGCCCCCCCGGGGGGGGGGGGGCCCCCCGGGGGCCCCCCCCCCGCCTTGGTGGTGCTTCTACAGGTACTGACCGGTGTTGGCGACCGTGTCGATGGACCGGCCCGCCTCGGTGCCCTGCTTGCCCGTCACGAGGGTGCGGATGTAGACGATCCGCTCGCCCTTCTTGCCGGAGATGCGGGCCCAGTCGTCGGGGTTGGTGGTGTTGGGCAGGTCCTCGTTCTCGGAGAACTCGTCCACGCAGGCCGCCAGCAGGTGCTGGATCCGCAGCCCCTTCTGCCCGGTGTCCAGGAACTGCTTGATGGCCATCTTCTTGCCGCGGTCCACGATGTTCTGGATCATCGCGCCGGAGTTGAAGTCCTTGAAGTACAGGACCTCCTTGTCACCGTTGGCGTAGGTCACCTCGAGGAAGCGGTTCTCCTCGCTCTCGGTGTACATCCGCTCGACCACCCGCTGGATCATCGCCGAGATCGTGCCGCCACGGCTTTCACCGTGCTCGGCAAGGTCGTCGGTGTGCAGCGGAAGGTCCTCGATGAGGTACTTCGAGAAGATGTCCTTGGCCGCCTCGGCGTCCGGCCGTTCGATCTTGATCTTGACGTCCAGACGGCCGGGCCGCAGGATCGCCGGGTCGATCATGTCCTCACGGTTGGAGGCGCCGATGACGATGACGTTCTCCAGGCCCTCGACACCGTCGATCTCGGACAACAGCTGGGGAACGATGGTGTTCTCGACGTCGGAGGAGACGCCGGAACCACGGGTCCTGAAGATCGAGTCCATCTCGTCGAAGAACACGATCACCGGGGTGCCCTCGGAGGCCTTCTCCCTGGCGCGCTGGAAGACCAGGCGGATGTGCCGCTCGGTCTCGCCGACGTACTTGTTGAGAAGCTCGGGACCCTTGATGTTGAGGAAGAAGCTCTTGCCCGACTGGCCGGTCTTCTCCGCGACCTGCTTGGCCAGGGAGTTGGCCACCGCCTTGGCGATGAGCGTCTTGCCGCATCCGGGCGGGCCGTACAGCAGCACGCCCTTCGGGGGACGGAGCTTGTGCTCGCGGAAGAGGTCGGCGTGCAGGTAGGGAAGCTCGATGGCGTCCCTGATCTGCTCGATCTGCCGCATGAGCCCGCCGATCTCCTCGTAGGAGATGTCGGGCACCTCCTCCAGGACGAGTTCCTCGACCTCGGACTTGGGAATGCGCTCGTAGACGTAACCGGAGCGCGGCTCAAGCAGCAGCGAGTCGCCCGCGCGGATCGGCTGGTCGAGCAGCGACTCGGCCAGTCTCACCACCCGCTCCTCGTCGGCGTGCGAGATCACCAGCGCGCGCTGGCCGTCCTCAAGGAGCTCCTTGAGCATGACGATCTCGCCGACCTCCTCGTATCCGAGGGCCTCGACGACGTTGAGCGCCTCGTTGAGCATGACCTCCTGGCCACGCTTCAGCGAGTCGACGTCCACCGCTGGACTGACGTTCACTCGAAGTTTGCGACCGCCGGTGAAGACCTCCACCGTGCCGTCTTCCCTGGACTCAAGGAACACGCCGAAGCCGGAGGGCGGCTGCGCCAACCGGTCGACTTCCTCCTTGAGCGCGACGATCTGGTCCCTGGCCTCCTTGAGGGTGGCCACGAGCCGCTCGTTCTGGCCGGTTACGGCCGCGAGGTTCGCCTGTGCTTCATGGAGACGCTCTTCGAGAATCCTGGCCTGCCGGGGAGACTCCGTCAGCTTCCGACGTAGCGTGGTGATCTCCTCCTGCAGGAAGGAGACCTGTGCTGTGAGGTCGGCGACCTCCCGTTCGCGCTGCGCGGCACGAGCCTCGGCGTCGTCGCGAGCTGCCACGGCGTCACCTCCTTCCCAGTCGAGACCGACTACTCAAAACCCTACCCATCTGGGGGCTGTCCCTTACCTGGCCGAGCAGTGTTCGTATGCCTACATTAAGTAGGCACTTAACAATCCCTTATGGTGCGTTTAGTCCTTGGAGCATAAGAACACGGAGTTCTGTTCCCGCGTCACTCTCCGGCGCACCCTCGTGGCTGAATCGTCATCAACTGGTGGAAGAGGTGGACTCTTCGCCATATGCCCCCTTTGCTGGACGCCTGCGACGAGGTGGTGGGGTCACCCCGTCCGCCATGCGACGCGCGGTGACGAGAAACCCGGTGTGCCCGACCATCCTGTGGTCCGGCCGTACGGCGAGTCCCTCGACATGCCAGTCGCGAACCAGGGTCTCCCACGCATGAGGCTCGGTGAAACTCCCGTGTTCGCGGAGAGTTTCCACCGTGCGGGACAATTGGGTGGTTGTCGCCACATAACAGCAGATGACACCACCCGGAGTGAGGGCCTTGGCCGCGGCGTCGACGCACTCCCACGGCGCGAGCATGTCCAGGATGATCCGGTCGACGTCGCTCTCGTCGAGCGCGTCCACGAAGTCACCGACGACCAGGCGCCACTGGTCCATCGGGCCGCCGTAGAACTTCTCCACGTTCTTGGTGGCGACCTCGGCGAAGTCCTCACGCCGCTCGTAGGAGGTGACCCGGCCCTCGGAGCCGACCGCGCGCAGCAGGAAGCAGGTCAGCGCGCCCGAGCCGACCCCCGCCTCGACGACGCGCGCGCCCGGGAAGATGTCGGCCATGCCGACGATCTGCGCCGAGTCCTTGGGGTAGATGACCGCGGCGCCACGCGGCATGGACAGCGTGTAGTCCTGGAGCAGGTGCCGGAACGCGAGATACTGGGTGCCGCCGGACGAGCGCACCACCGACCCTTCGGGCTGGCCGATCAGGTCGCTGTGCGGGATGCCGCCCTTGTGTGTGTGGAAGACCCCGTCTTCCTTCAGCGTCACCGTGTGACGCTTGTTCTTGGGATCGGTGAGCTGAACCTGATCCCCGGCCTGAAACGGCCCATGCCTGCGAAAACCCATGCCCGCAAGGTTATCGGCGCCCGGCCGCCACCCTGTCCCGCAGGAAAGACCCGGGAGAGACCCCGGCGAGGGCCCGACGAAGGCCCGACGAAGGCCCGGTGAAGGCCTCGGCGCACGCCGGGGCGCGTGACCGGACCGAAATGATTGGTCCCCCTTCATGGGGAACTGATAGCACTTGGGGATGCTCCCACAAGATGTGATCCTTTCCCGGGACGTCGTGCTGCGCCCACCGGCCGAGACCGACGTCGAGGCGATCGCCCGTGCCTGCGACGACTCCCGGATCAGCCGTTTCCTGCCGACCCTGCCGGCGCCGTACACCCGTGACGACGCGTTCGCCTACCTGAGGGCGGCCGAGCGGTCCTGGCGGGACGGCGGCGCCTCCTTCACCATCGCCGACACCGAGACGGACGAGTGGATGGGCAACATCGGCCTCAAGCCGCTCGACGCGCGCGGCAACGGCGAGGTCGGCTACCTGGTCGCGCCGTGGGCGCAGGGACGGGGGGTCGCGACGGCGGCCACCAGGGCGCTCACCGAGTGGGCCTTCGCCCTCGGCGTGCGGCGGATCGAACTGCTGGCCGATGTCGAGAACCTGGCCAGTCAGCGGGTCGCGCTCGCCGCGGGCTTCCAGCGCGAGGGCGTCAGGCGCTCGGCCGAGGCCCGCAGGGACGGCGGCAGGAGCGACCTGATCGCCTTCGCCCGCCTGTACGGCGAGCCCGGCGAACGCGTCCAGCCCTTCCTGCCCGCCCTGCCGGGCGGTTCGCTGTCCGACGGCGTGGTACGGCTGAGGCCCCTGGGCCCCGAGGACGCCGCCGACCACCACGGGCTGGAGAACCTGCCCGACGTCGTGCGCTACAGCGTCCCCCCGGAGGGGCCGGACATGGCCAGGGTCGAGAAACTGTGCCGGGAGGCGGGGGCGCACTGGCTGGCGGGCGAACGTGTCGAGCTGACCATCAGGGAGGCCGCGACGGACGCCTTCGCCGGGCACATCCAGCTGACCTCGATCATCCCGATGCTGGGCCAGGCGATGACCGGCTACAGCCTGCTGCCCGCCTTCCGCGGCAGGGGTCTCACCGCACGGGCGGTGAACCTGCTCGTCGAATGGGTCTTCGAGCACACCCCGCTGGCCAGGGTCGTCGCGGGCACCGCCCCGGACAACCACGCCTCGCACCGGGTGCTTGAGCGCGCGGGCTTCACCAAGGAGGGTCTGGTCCACGGCCTGCTGCCCGGCCCTGACGGCACCCGCCTGGACGACCTGCAGTGGTACAGGCTGCGGGGGTAGGACCCCGGCCCCTCTCAGTCGAGCAGCGCGTGCAGGCGGTCCGCGACCCCCCTGGCGGTCGGCCGCGCGGCCATGTCCCCGATGCAGGCTCGGACGAGGTCGGCCAGCTCCGGCTCCAGATCGCCGCTGACCGACGGCGGCGTCGTGCTGACCCTGCGCAGGGTCAGCAGCGGGTCGTGAACGGGCAGCTCGCCGTACAGGCCGGTGCGGGTCATCGACCAGTGCAGCGTGGCTCCGAGCGACCACACGTCCCCCTCGGGAGAGGGGTCACCGCCCCGCAGCAGCGCGGGGTCGGTGAACTCGGCCGACCCGATGCCGCCCATCCCGGTCACCGTCGCGCCGGGCGCGAACACCTGCGACAGGCCCAGGTCCGACAGCTTGCCCCCGGTCTCGGTGAGCAGCACGTTGCCCGGATGGACGTCCCGGTGCAGGATGCCCCCCTCGTGCAGCGCCTGGACGGCCTGGGCCGCGCACGCGACCGAACGCAGGACCCGCTCCCGCGAGGGCGTCCCGGCGGGCAGTCTCAGCGAGCCCTCGGGTAAGTACTCCATCGAGTAGTAGAAGACCCCGCCCTGCTGCCCGGCGTCGTAGAGCGTCACGAGGTAGGGCGAGCGCACCGTGGCGAAGGCCTTCAGCTCCCTGGTCGCCCGCCGGAAGGCGTCCTTGCCGGTGCCGCCGACCACCTTCACCGCCACCAGGTCGGTCTCAACCGGCAGCCGCCGCGGTCTCCTCGCCAGGTAGAACTCGCCATGGTTGCCCGTTCCCAGCGGACGGACGAACTCGTAATCGGCGATACCCTCCACCGGCGTTCCCTTCGACGTGCCTCGCGACGCTCGCGATGATCCATTAAGACGGTAACGTCGCCTTGGTCACCCTCGGGGCTTTTCATTACTTTCATTACTTACGGGGAAGCGTGTCCCAGTGTTCCATGTTGATCTGCTGCTGCTCGACCTCGTGATCGTCCTCATCTCAGCGCGATTATTGGGGGCCGTGGCCCGGCGACTCGGCCAGCCACCGGTCGTCGGGGAGATCGTGGCCGGCATCCTTCTCGGCCCGACCCTGCTCGGGCCACTCCTCGGCGACCGGCTGTTCGGCGACGGGATGATGCCCCCGCTGCGCGCCCTGGCCGACGTCGGGCTCGTGCTGTTCATGTTCGTCGTCGGCATGGAACTCGACCAGAAGCTGGTCAGGGGCAGGGGCAGGACCGCGGTGACCGTGGCGCTCGGCTCGACGCTCGTGCCGTTCGTGCTCGGCTGCGCGCTGGCGCTCGGCATCGCGGGCGACCACGTCGACGGGGCCAGGACGCTGCCGTTCGTGCTGTTCATGGGCGCGGCGATGGCGGCGACGGCCTTCCCCGTGCTGGCCAGGATCATCACCGACCGGGGGATGCAACGCTCCACGGTCGGCGGCCTCTCGCTGGCCTCGGCCGCGGTGATCGACGTGCTCGCCTGGACGGCGCTCGCCGTCGTGGCGGGCCTCGCGAGCGCCGGTGGAGGCGTCAACGAGGGCGCGGACCAGTGGCGGGTCGCGCTGGCCCTGCCGTACGGGCTGCTGATGTTCCTGGTCGTCCGGCCGCTGCTGGCCCGCCTGGTGCCCGCCAGGCAGCGGGCGGGCAGGCTGACCCCGGGGCTGCTCTCCCTGGTGCTCATCGGCCTGCTGGCCTCCTCCTGGGCCACCGAGTGGATGCATGTGCACTTCATCTTCGGAGCGTTCGTCTTCGGCGCCGTGATGCCCCGTGAGGGCGCCGAACGGCTCAACCACGAGATCCTGGAGCGCCTCGAACAGCTCGCCGTGCTCCTGCTGCTGCCGATGTTCTTCGTGGTCGCGGGGCTCGACGTCAACCTCCGCACGCTCGACCTGTCCAGCCTGGGGACGCTGGCCGCGATCCTGGTGGTCGCGATCGGCGGCAAGCTGCTCGGCTCCTACGCCGCGGCCCGCACACGGCTTCCCGGACGGCAGGCGCTGGCGATCGCCACGCTGCTCAACACCCGGGGGCTCACCGAACTCGTCATCCTGTCCGTCGGGCTGCAGAAGGGCGTCCTCGACGAGGAGCTGTACTCGCTGATGGTGGTGATGGCGTTGCTGACCACGGCGATGACGGAGCCGCTGCTGCGCAAGGTCTACCCCGGGCGGCGGGTCGCGCGCGACATCGAGCAGGCCGGACGGGAGGCCCTCGGCACACGCGCCGCCACCCGCGTGCTGGTCGTCGTGCCCGGCTCCCCCGCCGAGCAGGTCCCACTGGCGGAGCTGGCGGCCCTCCTGGCCCGCTCCGCCGCGCCCGCCGAGGTGATCCTCGCCCATCTGCGGCCCTATCCCGGCGGCCGTCTCGAACTCGGCGGGGGCCTGTCGTCGGAGCTGGCCGAGCTGGCCGAGACCCTCCACGAACTTGAGATCCTCGCGGACGTCGTGCGCGCGCACGGCCCCGAGGTGAGGGTGGTGAGCCGCTTCAGCGCCTCCGTCGGCGCCGAACTCGCCGAGCTGGCCGTGGAGACCGCTCCCGGCCTCGTCGTACTGCCCCGGGGAACCCCCGGGCACGCCGCGATCCGCGACGGGGTCGCCTGCCCCGTGGTGACGGTGGCCTCACCCGGTCCTTCGGGCCTGCCGCCCGGCGGGCCGGTCGCGGTGCCTCATGGACAGGCCGGCGAGGACGCCGTCCGTGTGGCGCTCACCCTGGCCCTGGCCTGCGGGCGCCCGCTGGTCGTCGAGGGCGGCGGCAGGGCCACGGCCCTCGTCAGGCGGCTGACCCGGCTCGGGGTCGAGGTGACCGGCGGCCCGGTGCCCGAGGACGCCCTGACCGTGGCCGGGGACGGCGCCGGGCAGGCCACGGGGCCGGCGGCGCACCTGCTGGTCCGGGCCGAGCGGGACGCCGACCCGGTGGACTGGCCCGCGCTCGTCTCCACGCTGCGCCAGACCCCTGCCGGAGCCCCCGTCGAGGTCGTCGAGGCCTCCGTACGGAGTTGAGCGCGGTCCGCGCCGGTCGTCAGCGGTTACGGTGCGACTCGTAACGCATCGTGCGTGAGACGCCGATCCGCACGGTCGTGCCCGGCAGGATGGCGACCGGCTCGTTCGGCGGGATGTCGTAGAAGTTGGGGTCGCCCGGCGGCTGGATCTGGGTGCCGTTGACCGAGCCCAGATCGACCAGGTTGACGTCCCAGCCGTCCAGCGCGACCCGCAGGTGACGGCGCGAGACCGACCCGTCGGGGCTGGTGACCTTCGCGGGACGCACCGACCCGTCGGCGACCTCGGGGGCCCGCTCGGGGTCGCGGCCGACCAGATAGTCACTGTCGAGGCGGAGGGTCATGCCGTCGTCGAGCAGGAGCACGCCGAGCGGCGGGCGCGGCCCCTTGTAGGGGACGAGCGTGCGCTGAACCAGCGCGATGCCGCAGACCGCGCAGTACGGCACGCGCGGGTCGTTGAAGTGGTCGTTCTTGCAGTCGACCCCGTAGACCAGCGGGCGGGACTCGGCCTGCTGGTCCGCGGGCGCCGGGGAGACCGGGGACTCCGCCGTGCCCTGGAGACCGCCCGGCATGAGCAGCTCGTACTCGAAGGGCTGGTCACGGACGTCGGGGACGGGCTCCGGCTCCTCGTGCTGGGCCATGGCGGGAATCTGCGGCCCCGGATCGGAGTGCCATCCCTGGGGAGCGGACTGGTGCGCGGGCGGGCCGGAGGCGTAGTGGTCCGGGGAGCCCATCGGGTAGGGGGCGGGCGGCCCCGGGGGCAGCGGGGGCGCTGCGGGCACCGGGGGCTCAGGGGACGCCGCCTCGGGTACGGACCAGTCCACGGACGGCTGGGACCGCATGGGCTCGCCCCACTCGGCGGGCGCCGCCTGAGCTCCCGTTGAGGGCATCGGCTCCGCGGCGGGCGCCGCGGGCGCGGCCTGCGGGAGGGCCTCGGCCGCCGGCTCACGGCGCGGGATCCCTACGGGCTCCTGCCCGGGCTCGGCGGGGTCGCACAGGACGCCGCCCGCGGTGACCACGCCGCTGTCCAGCCGGGTCAGCGGATGCGCCTGCCCGGCCTCGGGAAGGCGCAGCTCGACCCGGGTGACCGGGCCGGGCACCAGCCGGTCGGACCAGGTGAGCGCGTCGCGCCCGGCGAGCTGCACCTCACCGCCCTGACCGGTGACCGAGGCGAACGCCGGGCCGCTGACCAGCACGGCCACCCCGGAGGCCACCGGACCGGCGACGGCGCACGCCACGGGTTCGCCCATCACGACCGCGAGCACCTGGGCGACACGGCGGGCCAGGGCCCGGCCGTCGCCGCCGGAGGCCGCCGTCTCCCTGAGCGCGCCCAGAAGGTCCTCGACGACGGGCTCAGCCGCGTCACACACCAGCAGCAGGCCCCCCACATGGGCGACCAGCCCGTTGCCTGGAAGTGGACGCACCACTCCGAAGCCCTCGTCGGTCACAGAACTCTCCCTCCCGGAAACGCCACCCGATGAACGGAACCCGCATCGGCCCGTCCGTCACCAGCCGCACCCAGCCCGGACGGTTGTGCGCGTCCAGAACACGGCAGGTGGGACCGGGTCAATCAAATCAACCGCATCGGACCGTAGCAAAAAGTACAGCAGAAGACCCTCAGGGACGAGGGCCGGCGAACCCGAACGGCGTCTCTCCCCCAGCGGCCGCGGGACGGGCCCGTGCCGTACCGTCTAGACCCCGCTGAACACACGGTTCACGTCGGAGGTCGCCAGCACCCCGAAGATCTCGCCGCCGCGCTCGACCAGGAGGTACTCACCGGCGGGGGTCTCACGCATGGCGTCGATCAGGGCCTCTCCCGTCAGGTCCGCGGCCAGCACCAGCGACGGTTCGAGGTTGCGCGCCAGCGAGCCCGCGCTCACCCAGGGGCGGCGGTTCTCCGGGGTCGCCTCGACCGCGACCTCGTTGACGATCCCGGTCGGGCGGCCGTCGTGGTCGACGACGACCATCGCCCCCGCCTGCGCCTCTGTGGCCCGGCGCAGCGCCTCGGCCAGCGGCACGTCCGCGGTCACCGGGATGGCGCGCCTGGCCAGGGCCCGGGCGTTGACCTGCGGGATGCGGGCCCGAACCCGGGCGCTGCGCAGCGACTGGGTGGCGCCGAGCCAGATGAAGGAGGCCAGCAGGATCGACCAGATGAGCATGCTGGTGTTCGGCGCCTGCCCGCTGATCAGCGCGAGGCCGACCGGCACCGCGACCAGGAGGACGGCCAGCGCCCGGCCGACCCAGGCGGCGGTCGCGGTGCCCGAGCCTGAGCTCTTGGTGAGCTTCCACACCCCGGCGCGGAGCATGCGCCCGCCGTCCAGGGGCAGGCCGGGCAGGAGGTTGAACACCCCGACGATCAGGTTCGCCAGCCACAGCTGGAAGACCAGGACGCCCGCGATCGTGTCGGGGTCGATGACCCGGTAGGCCAGGAACCCGATGACCGCCAGACCCAGGGACAGCAGCGGCCCGGCGAAGGCCACCATGAACTCCCTGCCGGGAGTCTCCGGCTCGCGCTCGATCTCCGAGACGCCGCCGAGCAGGTAGAGGGTGATGCGGCGGACCGGCAGGCCGTACATCCTGGCGACCACGCAGTGGGCCAGCTCGTGCAGGAGCACCGAGACGTACAGCAGCACCGCGAAGACGAAGGAGACGACGTAGGTCATCGGGACGTTCAGCTCGGGCAGCTGGGCGCTCACCGAACCCTGGAAGGTGAAGGTGATGAACGCCGCGACGATGAACCAGGTCGGCGAGACGTAGACGGGAATGCCGAAGGGCCGTCCCATCCGCAGTCCGGGCTTGTCCTGGCGCGGGCTGTCGCTGCTCACCGCTGGCTCACCGTTCCTCGCTCACATCGTCTTCAGGCCTCGATGCTACGCGCCATCGGGCCACCCGCAGCCGCCCGCGGCCAACCTGGTCCTCCCGAGACCCCTCCGAGATCTTCCCGAGACCTCGCGCCCGTGAGACCCCCGGAAGAACCTGTGAGGTCCGCGTGGGGTTCCGTGAGCCGTCCCGAACTGTCGTCACCGTGACCTACAGTGCGGACATGCCACCGACCGAGCCCACGATCATCGGAGCGTTGTCGCCGTCCCGGGCGGGCGACTTCATGACATGTCCGTTGCTCTACCGTTTCCGGGTGATCGACCGGCTGCCCGAGCCGCCGTCACCCGCCGCGGTGCGCGGCACGATGGTCCACTCGGTGCTCGAACGCCTCTACGACCTGCCGGCCGCCGAGCGCACCCGGGCCGCGGCGCTCGACCTGCTCGAACCGCAGTGGCGCAGACTGCTGGCCGCCGAGCCGTCCTATGAGGACATGTTCACCGACGAGGCGGAGCGGGCCGCGTGGCTCTCCCAGGCGGCCGTCATGGTCGAGCGCTACTTCACCCTTGAGGACCCGACCCTCCTCGAGCCCGCCGAGAGGGAGCTCTACATCGAGGCGACGCTGGACAACGGCCTGGTGCTACGGGGCTACATCGACAGGCTCGACGTCGCGCCGACCGGGGAGGTCCGGGTCGTCGACTACAAGACCGGCAGCGCGCCCGGCCCCGCCTTCGAGGCCAAGGCGCTGTTCCAGATGAGGTTCTACGCGCTGGCGCTGTGGCGGCTGCACGGCTCGGTGCCGCGCGTGCTGCAGCTGATGTACCTCGGCGGCCAGGGGGAGGTCCTGCGCTACGCCCCCGACGAGGCCGACCTGCTGGCGACGGAGCGCAAGGTGCGGGCGTTGTGGACGGCCATCGAACGGGCCATGGAGACCGGCGAGTGGCCGCCGAGACCGAGCCGCCTGTGCGACTGGTGCAACTACCAGGAGCTGTGCCCGCAGTTCGGCGGCACTCCCCCGCCGCTGCCCGAGCGGCAGCCCGGCGACACCGTGCGCAGCACGAGAAGACGTCCCGCCAGGGCCGCGACCGACGAGCTCTGAGCGCCTCCGCAGCACCTCTGAGGCGTTCCGCGTCATCCGTGGGTATGAGTGTGATATCCACCCGCAGCAGGGCGGCGGCGGAGACTGGGCGCCTAAATTGATTGTGTGCGCAACCCCTCCGGCGTCCTGCGGGCCTGGCTCAACGACCGTCCACTGGTCCCCGACACGGCCCTCGCGGTGGCGCTCGCGGGAGCCGCCGTGCTCCTCCTGCGCGCCGTCCCACCCCGCGAGGGGACGCAGGAGGGCCTCGTCGCCGCGCTGACCGTGGCCTGGTGCCTGTCCCTGGTCCTGCGCCGCCGCGCGCCCTTCTCCATGCTGCTGACGACCTGTCTGGCGGGGATCGCCCTGTCGACGCTGGGCGTCGACGGGTTGCCGCTGTGGCCCGCGGTGCTGCTGCTGGTCTACACGGTCGCCGCCCACCGCGGCCTGGCGCTGAGCCTGTGCGCGCTGGTGTGGAGCCTGGTGTGCCACTTCGTCTCGGCGGTTCCCGGCGGCACGCTCGGCGACTGGGGCGTCCACCTGCCGGTCACGGTCCTCACCGTCACCATGTGGATCACCGGCCGGAGCGTACGGCTGCGCAGGGCGTACCTGGAGGAGCTGCGCGACCGGGCCCGGCGCACCGAACGGGCCAGGGAGGCCGACACCAGGGCGGCCAGGGCGGAGGAACGCTCCCGCATCGCCAGGGAGCTGCACGACGTGGTCGCCCACCACGTCAGCGTGATGACCGTCCAGGCCTCCGCGGCGCGCCGGGTGCTGGCGACCAACCCGGAGGGGGCGCGGGAGGCCCTGTCCGCGATCGAGGAGATGGGCCGCACCGCGATGGCGGAGATGCGCAACATCGTGGGTGTGCTCAGAACCGACGCCTCCCCCGCCGAACGCAACCCGCAGCCCGGGGTCTCCGAGATCCCCGCGCTGGTCGACCAGATGCGGGAGGCGGGCTTGCGCGCGCAGCTGTGGGTCGAGGGCACCCCGGGGACGCTGCCGCCCGGGATCGACCTGGCCGCCTACCGGCTGGTCCAGGAGGCGCTGACCAACAGCCTGCGGCACGCGGGTCCCATGGCCCGCGCCTGGGTGACGGTACGGCACGAGCACGGCCAGCTGGCCGTTGAGGTCGAGGACGACGGCCGGGGCCTCGACGGCGACGCCGTCCCCGGGGAGGGCAGCGGCCACGGCCTTGTCGGCATCCGTGAGCGTGTGGCCCTCTATGGTGGAGTCCTGAGGATCGGCCCGCGCCCAGAGGGCGGGTTCGAGGTCAATGCCCGGTTCCCCCTCAAGGACGTGTGATGACGATCAGAGTGCTGTTGGTGGACGACCAGCCACTGCTGCGCACCGGCTTCCGTCTCATCCTGGAGGCCGAGCCCGACGTCACCGTGGTCGGCGAGGCCGGGGACGGCAAGGCCGCCCAGGACCAGTCGCGGGCTCTGCTGCCCGACGTGGTGCTGATGGACGTCAGGATGCCCGGGGTCGACGGCATCGAGGCGACCCGGAGGATCGTCCGTGAGGCGACCGGTGGGGCGCACGTGCCCAGGGTGCTGGTGCTGACGACCTTCGACCTCGACGAGTACATCGTGGAGGCGCTGCGCGCCGGGGCAAGCGGTTTCCTGCTCAAGGACGTCCCGCCCGACGAGCTGGTGCAGGCCATCCGGGTGGTCGCCGCGGGAGACGCCATCGTCGCGCCGAGCGTCACGCGCAGGCTGCTCGACCGTTTCGGGGCCCGGCTGCCCTCGGCCTACCAGCAGTCGACCCCGGCCCGTCTGGACCGGCTGACCGAGCGGGAGCTCGAGGTGCTGAAGCTGATCGCCAGAGGCATGTCGAACGCGGAGATCGCCGCCGAGCTGGTGGTCAGCGAGACCACGGTCAAGACCCATGTCGGCAACGTGCTCACCAAACTCGGCCTGCGCGACCGTGTCCAGGCCGTCGTCCTGGCCTACGAGACCGGCCTGATCACTCCGGGCGCCATTCCCTAGCCCCGAGCGCCCGCAGCACGCCGGCCAGCACAGGGCGGGTGTCCGCGCGCCGCCAGGCCAGGGCGGTGGCGCACCTGGGCCCGCCGGTGAGCGGGACGAAGACCACTCCGGCGCGGGCGTAGTGCTCGTCGGTCCCCTCCGACAGCAGGGCGACGCCCCGTCCCGCCGCGACCAGCTCCAGGGTCTCCTCGATCGCGTCCGAGCCGACCTCCCCCGCGACGTCCGTCACCCCGACCGCCTCAGGACGGCGGAAGGCCCGCCAGACCTCGTCCCGGCTGCGCGGCACCACCCAGACGCGGCCCGCCAGCTCGGCCGGGCCCGCGGTGGCGAGCCCGGCGAGAGGGTCTCCGACGGGTACGGCCACGGCACGCCGGTCGGTGCCCAGGAGCAGGGTTTCCAGGGCGTCGCCCGCCTCCAGCGGCGGCCACACCACGGCCAGGTCGCTGGCCCCGGTCAGCAGGCCGCAGGACGGGTCGTCGAAGTCGAACCGGCGCAGCCGTACCTCCCCGCCGCGGGCGCGACGCACGACGGCGAGCAGCCGGGAGGTCAGCGGGCCCGCCGCCTCACCCATGAAGCCGACCGTCAGCTCCGGGGTCTCCCCCGCCAGCAGCGCCTCGAAGTCGTCGGCGGCGCTCACCACGGCCACCGCATGGGCCAGCAGCCGGTGGCCCAGCTCGGTCGGCCGTACGCCGTCGCGTTCGCGGACCAGCAACGGCCGTCCGACGGCGGTCTCCAGGCGCCTGACGGCGGCGCTCACCGTGGGCTGGCTGACGCCGAGCCGGGCGGCCGCCCCGCCGAACGAGCCCTCCCTCGCGACGGCCACGAAGGCCCGTACCGCGGGCAGCGTAACCTCCATCCCGCAACGATAGTCTCCGGCTATGGGCATAGCCGGAGGCTGTTGAACAGGACGGGGATCGTTCGCCGAGGATCGGCGCATGAGACGACGAACGGGCACGCCCCCTCCCGGGCGACGGGACGGCCTCCGGGAGGACCTCGGGCTCGCGCTGGGCGCGGCGGGCGGGGCGGCCGTCTACTCGGCGGTGTTCGGCGCGGCGGCGGTCGAGCGGGGCTGGTCCGTCTGGGAGGCGGTGCTGGCCAGCGTGGCGGTGCACGCGGGCGGAAGCCAGATCGTCGGGCTGGCCGCACTGGACGACGTGGGAACGCCGGCTCCGGCGATCTCGGGGACGGCGGCGGCCGCCTCAGTGGCCGTCGCAGTGGCCACGGCGTCACTGGTCAACCTGCGGCTCACCGCCTTCGGCCTGGCGCTCGGCGACGTCTTCCCGACCCGGTGGGGGCGCGCGCTCGCCGCGCACCTGGTCTCCGACGAGTCGGTGGCCGCGGCGGTGACGCGTGAGTCCCCCCGCGCGCGCAGGCGGACCTTCCTCGTCGTCGGGTCGGTGCTCTTCGCGGGCTGGGTGGCGGGAACCGTCGTGGGCGCGACGCTGGGGGCCGTGCTGCCCGCCGAGGCCCGGCGGGCCGTCGACGGCGCCGCGGTCGCGGCCTTCGCGGCCCTGCTGGCCCCGTTGCTGCGCACCCGTGCCGATCTGGCCGTCGCGGCGGGCGCCGCGGCGACGGCGCTGGTGTCCTCGTGGTGGCTGCCCGCGGGCCTGCCGGTCGCGCTCGCGGCGCTGGCCGTACTGCCGAGGGCGGTGAGACGGGCGTGAGCGTCGTGCTGTTCGTGGCGGGGCTGGCGGTGACGACCTACCTGCTGCGGCTGGCCGGGGTGAGCGCGGCGGCCTCGGGACGCGTCGGCGGCCCGGGGTTCGGCGCGGCGGCCGCGGCGCTGCCGGTGGCCCTGCTGGCCGCCGTGGTGATCGTCCAGGCCGCGCCCGGCGGCACCCCCTCGGTCCGGTTGGCCGTCGCCGCCGCGGTGGCCGGGCTGTGCGCCCGCCGTACCGGGTTCCTGCCCGCCGTGCTGCTGGGCACCCTCGCCGGAGCCCTGCTCCCCTGAACGCCGACCGCCCCGTACGGCGGGGCCGTACGGGGCGGGAGGTCCGGATGCCTCGGCACCCCGGCGCGTGGGCGCCTCAGGCGGAGACCGTCTCGGCCGGGGTCGCCAGGCCTGACTCCGGGGCGTTCTCCGGGAAGTGGCAGGCCACCTGGTGCCGGGGGGCCAGCTCGACCAGCGGCGGCTCGACCGTCTTGCACACCTCCTGCGCCTTCCAGCAGCGGGTGTGGAAGCGGCAGGCGGGCGGCGGGTTGAGCGGGCTGGGCACGTCGCCCTGGAGCCGGATGCGCTCGCGGTCGTTACGCTTGGCCGGGTCGGGGATCGGCACCGCCGACATCAGGGCGTTGGTGTACGGGTGCATCGGCGTGTCGTACAGGGACTTGCGGTCGGCCAGCTCGACGATCTTGCCGAGGTACATGACCGCGACCCGGTCGCTGATGTGCCGGATGACCGACAGGTCGTGCGCGACGATGACGTAGGTCAGGTCCAGCTCGTCCTGCAGGTCCTCCAGGAGGTTGACCACCTGGGCCTGGATCGACACGTCCAGCGCGGAGACCGGCTCGTCGGCGATGATGAGCTTGGGCTTGAGCGCGAGCGTGCGGGCGATGCCGATGCGCTGGCGCTGGCCGCCGGAGAACTCGTGCGGATAGCGGTTGTAGTGCTCCGGGTTGAGGCCGACCAGTTCGAGGATGTCCTGGACCGCCTTCTTCGTGCCCTGCTCGGTCTCGATCCCCTGGATGCGGAAGGGGGCGCCGACGATGGCGCCGACCGTGTGCCTGGGGTTGAGCGAGGAGTAGGGGTCCTGGAAGATCATCTGCATGTCCCGGCGGAGCGGGCGGATCCGCGACGCCGACATGTGGGTGATGTCGTGACCCTCGAAGTGGATCTTCCCCCCGGTCGGTTCGAGCAGCCGGGTGATCAGCCTGCCGGTGGTGCTCTTGCCGCAGCCGGACTCACCGACCAGGCCGAGCGTCTCTCCCTTGCGGACGTCGAAGGAGACCCCGTCGACGGCCTTGACCGCGCCGACCTGGCGGCGCAGCAGCCCCTTGGTCACCGGGAAGTGCTTCTGGAGCCCCTGGACGGACAGCAGGACCTCGGCCTCGGCCTTGTTCTTGTGGTCCTCGTGCGAGGTCACGCGCCCTCTCCCGTCACTCGCGGGCATACGGTGTGCCCACCGGCTCGCTGGCTACGCTCGCTCACGTGCTCTCCATCATCGGCTTGATCTCGTTGTCCCAGATGGACCGCCGCTCCGCGCGGGGCATGTGGCAGCGGACCAGGTGACCGCCCTCGGTCTCCAGCAGTTCGGGCACCTGTGTGGTGGACTTGCCCTCGGTACGGCCCGCGTAGGCGCACCGGGGGTTGAAGGCACAACCGCTCGGGACGTTGATCAGGGAGGGCGGGCTGCCCTTGATCGGGAGCAGGCGCTCGGTCCGGTCACGGTCCAGGCGGGGCATCGACCCCAGCAGGCCCCAGGTGTAGGGGTGCTCCGGACGGTAGAAGATGTCCTCCGCGGAGCCGTACTCGACGCACTTGCCGCCGTACATCACCAGGATGTCGTCCGACAGCTCGGCCACCACGCCGAGGTCGTGGGTGATGATGATCAGCGCGGAGTTGAACTCGCGCTGCAGGTCGGTCATGAGGTCCAGGATCTGCGCCTGGACGGTCACGTCGAGGGCCGTGGTCGGCTCGTCGGCGATCAGCAGCTCGGGATCGCAGGAGAGCGCCATGGCGATCATCGCGCGCTGGCGCATGCCACCGGAGAACTGGTGGGGGAAGTCGTCGACCCTCCTGTCGGGCTGCGGGATGCCCACCCGGCCGAGCATGTCGATCGCGTGCTTGCGCGCGACGGCCTTGCTGACCTTGTTGTGGATCCGGTAGGCCTCGACGATCTGGGCGCCGACCGAGTAGAAGGGGTGCATCGACGACAGCGGATCCTGGAAGATCATCGCCATCTTCTTGCCACGAAGCGTCCGCACGTGGTCGGCGCCGGCGCTGACGAGTTCCTCGCCGTCGAGCCAGATCTCACCGGAGATCTTCGCGCTGCCGCCCTTGTGCAGGCCGAGGATGCCCAGGCTCGTCACGCTCTTGCCGGAGCCGGACTCGCCCACGATGCCCAGGGTCTTGCCCCGGTCGAGCTTGTACGACAGGCCGTCGACGGACTTGACCAGGCCGTCCTCGGTCGGGAAGTGAATGCGCAGGTCGCGCAGTTCGAGGAAGGACTCGGGTGGCTGAGTCGTCATGAGAGCCTCACCCTCGGGTCGACCACCGCGTACAGGATGTCCACGATGAGGTTGGCCAGGACGATGAAGAACGCCGCGAACAGGGTCACCCCCAGCACGACCGGCAGGTCGTTGCCGCGGATCGCGTCGATCACCAGCTTGCCGACTCCCTGGATGGAGAAGGTGCTCTCGGTGAGCACCGCACCGCCCAGCAGCAGCCCGAGGTCGAGACCGAAGATGGTGAGGATGGGGGTCAGCGTGGCGCGCAGGGCGTGCTTGGTGACGACCGTGCGCTCCTTGAGCCCCTTGGCGCGGGCGGTACGGATGTAGTCCTCGCCCATCGTCTCCAGCATGCCCGCCCTGGTGAGTCGTGCGTACAGGGCGGCGTAGAGGAAGGCCAGGGTGATCCAGGGCAGCACGAGCGCCTGGAACCACATGACCGGGTCCTGGGTGATCGGGGTGTAGCTGCCGCCGCCGGGGAAGATCCCGAGCGTGTAGGCGAACACCGACAGGGAGACCAGGCCGGTGAAGTAGATCGGCAACGACACTCCGGCCAGGGCGATCGTCATGGCCGCTCTGTCCAGTGCGGTGCCGCGTTTCAGCGCGGAGATGACACCGATGCTGACACCGGTGGCGAGCCACAGGACGGCGGCGCCGAGGGCCAGCGAGAGCGTCGCGGGCAACCGGTCGAGCAGCGTCGGCCAGACCGGCTGGTTGTTGTTGAACGAGAAGCCGAAGCAGGGCGCGGGGCACTCGGCCTTCTTGGGGCCGAGGGAGTAATCCTCACCGGCGACGATGCCCTTGACGAAACGCCCGTACTGCACGAGCAGCGGGTCGTCCAGGTGCAGCCGCTTGACGGCTCCCTGGATCGCCTCGGGTGTGGCGTCCCTTCCCACGTAACGCGACGCCATGCCCTCAGGGGTCTGTCCCAGGGCGCGCGGGATGAGGAAGAAGATCGCGAAAGTGGCCATGCTGACGACGGCGAGCATCAGCACGGCGGCGATCACGCGGCGGACGATGAAAGCGACCACGATCGTTCGGCCGGGATGCCCGGGAGGGTCACTCCCGGGCATCGTCAGGCCTTCACCTGCCTTTGGCTAGCTAGAGAAGGACTACTGCTTGACACCCAGCCACGTGTAGTCGTACATGCCCCAGGCGGGGTGCACGTACGCGTTGGTGAGGCTGGCGGGACGGAAGATCAGCGTCTTCTCGTAGACGAAGGACATGAACGCGGCCGACTCCATGACCTTCTGGTCGACCTGGGCCCAGATCTCGTTGCGGGCGGCGGCGTCGGAGGTCTGGACGCCCTTGTCGAGCAGCTCGTTGATGGCCTTGTCGTCGAGCTCCATCATGTTGTAGTTGCCGGAGGGCTTGATGGCCCGGCCGTCGACGATCTGCGACAGGAAGCCGAAGCCGGACGGCCAGTCGGAGCCCCAGCCGGCGATCATGATGCCCAGGTTGTTCTTGTGCACGAAGTCCGGCTTGCCGGCGTACTGCGCGCTCCAGTCACCCGAGGGGTACTTCTTGATCGTGAGCTTGATGCCGACCCGGTCGAGGGAGGCCTGCATCGCCTCGGCGACCTGGACCTCCTTGGTCCGGTCACCGCGGACCGCGATGTTGGTCGAGAAGCCGTCCGGGTGACCGCAGGCCGCCAGGGCCTCCTTGGCCTTGGCCAGGTCGCCCTTGTGGTCGGCGCCGTTCGGGTAGAGGTCGAACGGCTTGTAGCCGACCGTGGTCGGGGTCATCGCGGTGGTGCCGATGTCACCGCCGAGCGGGCCGCCCCACGGCGCCTGGGTGGCGACCTTGTCGGTGGCGTACTGCACGGCCTTGCGGCACTCGACGTTGTCGAACGGCGCGACCTTGGTGGACATCATCGCGTAGCGGTTGAAGGGCGTGAACGGGTTGTCCGTCGAGTCCTTCAGCTGCGGGTTGCTGACGACCTTCGCGCGGCCTGCGGGCTGCAGACCGGTGCCGCCCAGGTCGACCTGGATCTGCCCGGCGATCAGGCGGTTGTCGATGTCCTCGGCGTTCTGCTTGTACTGCACCTCGATGCGGTCAGGCAGCTGCTTGCGGGTGGTGTCGGTCGCCTGGTCCCAGTTCTCGTTCCTGACGAGGTTGAGCTGCTTGCCGACCTCGTAGCTCTCGAACTTGTAGGGGCCGGTGGAGGCGACGGCCTTCTCGTAGTCGACACCGGTGTCCTTGGCCTGCGGCACCGGGGCGGACTGCGGGTTGGCGACCAGGAAGTCGAACTCGGAGAAGGGCGCCTTGAGCTTGAAGACGACCGTGTAGTCGTCGGGGGTCTCGATGCCCTTGAAGTCGTCGAGGTTCTTGTCCTTGTAGGGACCCTTGTAGTCGCCGGCGTCGAGGTACTGCGCGAAGTACTTCGGACCGTCGGTGAGCTCTGCGGTGAAGTTGCTGCGGGCGATGGCGTACTTGACGTCCGCGGCCTTGACCTCGGTGCCGTCGTCGTACTTGATGCCCTTCTTCAGCTTGTAGGTCCACGTCTTGCCGTCGGCGCTGACCTCACCGGGGGCCTCGGCCAGGTCGGGGACCAGCTTCAGGCCCTCAGGGCCGGGCTTGGCCGTGTAGGTCATCAGGGGGCGGGCGTAGAGCCGGGTGAAGTTCCAGTTCCAGGCGTAGTAGGTGTTGCCCGGGTCGGCGGAGTCCGGCTCGTCGGTCAGCGCGAACTTGAGCGTGCCGCCCTTGGCGTCCGACGGGTTGACGACCTTGGTGTAGCCGTCGTTGTACTTGGCGGCCGAGGCGTTGTCGCCACCCGCCGAGCTGTTGTTCGCGGGGGACGTGTTGCCACCGCCACCGGCTGTGCCGCCACAGGCGGCGAGCCCCATCGTCAGCACGGTGCCCAGCGCCGCGAGCGCCAGGACGTTGGTCTTCCTCATCGTGGTGGTACACCCCTTGTCATGAGTGACAGTGATATGGAGAAACGGTCGTGTTCCGCTATCGGGCGCGCGGGTCGAGGGCGTCCCTGAGCCCGTCGCCCAGCAGGTTGAAGGCCATGACGGTGATGAAGATCGCGAGGCCCGGAACGATCATGAAGTGCGGGGCGATCTGGTAGTAGTCCACCGCCCGGGTCAGCATGCCGCCCCACGAGGCCTGCGGCTCGTTCACGCCCACTCCGAGGAAGGACAGCGCGGCCTCGAAGAGGATGTTCGTGGGGATGAGCAGCGTCGCGTACACCAGGATCGGCGCCACGAGGTTCGGCAGCATCTCGCGGAAGATGATGTAGCCGTTGCCCGCGCCGAGTGAACGCGCGGCGTCCACGAACTCCCGCTCACGCAGCGACAACGTCTGACCGCGCACGATACGCGCGATGTACGGCCAGCTGAAGAAACCGATGATGAAAACGATCACGGCGATCCGCAGGCCGTTGCCGGTCAGGCCGAGCGCCGAGTCGGGCAGCGCGCCCACGATGGCGATGGCGAACAGCAGCAGCGGGAAGGCCAGGAAGATGTCCATCAGGCGGCTGATCAGCGTGTCGACCCAGCCGCCGAAGAAGCCGGCCAGCACGCCCATCAGCGAGCCGATCACCACCGACATCAGGGTGGCGAGGAAGGCGACCAGCAGCGAGATCTGGGCACCCGACAGGACCCTGGCGAACAGGTCGCGCCCGTTGACCGGTTCGAGGCCGAACGGGTGCTCCAGGCTGATGCCGCCCCAGGCGCCGCTGGGGGCGCTGGTGAGCGGGTCGATCAGGTCGTTGTTCGGAATGTTCGGGTTGTCACCGAACAACGCGATCAGGCCCCCGAAGGGACGTTCGGCGAAGATGGCGACCAAGGTCAGGAAGACCACGATGAAGGCGCCGATGATCGCCGCCTTGTCGCGTTTGAGGCGAATCCACGCGATCCGCCCGAGCGAACGGCCTTCGATGGCCTTTCCGCCCGCCCCTTCGAGAACGGCCTCGGGCTGGGCCTCCATGGCCTGCCCGGAGACATCGAGCGGTGCGGTCATACCAGTGGCCCCCTGGGTCCCAGACGACATTGTCCTATTACGCGTGCCCGGGTCGGGTAGCGCGCCTGAAGTCTATGGGCCGTTTGACGGTCCCGTGACGCAGAATCTATGGGCTGATCTGCGCTGACTAGTCCCCTGGCACACCATGTGGCTCAACTGTGATTCATGCGAAATTCATTTGTTTTGATCTTGAAGCGAATGTCCGGAAGCCGTTCGGCTTGTGTCTCAGATTTGTGACATTGCACCCAAGGGGTGACGCTGGGTCATCCGATCCCGCGGCGCTTGAGAATGGCCTCGATATCCGAGAAGTCATCGTCTGCGGCGGGCGAGGCCCCCCGGGCGCCGGGCTTGGCACCTGTCTGGGCGCCCGGCTTCGCCCCGGCCTGGGGCTGACGCCGTGGCAGGGGCTGGGTGGCCGGGGACCCGGCCGTGACCCCGGGCGCGGCGGGGGCGGCGGAGGCCGCGGGAGCCGCGGCCGCCTTGGGGGCGGCGCGTCGGCGCAGCACGCCGGACACCAGGAACAGCAGCGCGGAAAGTCCCGTGACGGCGACCCCCGACCACACGATGGGGTTGAAGACCAGGCCGGTGAGGAATCCGGCGATGGCCGTGCCCGCCTGCCAGAGCGCGGGCAGCGCACCGGTGAGGTACGCCGCCATGGGCAGCAGCGACCAGGCCGCCCCTCTCAGCCCCGCGGCCGCGCCTCTGCGGCGCAGCGCCAGGAAGCTCAGCACCAGCCCCACCCCGGTGACCCCGGCGCACAGTGGCAACCACGCGATCTGACCGAACGACAACATGCGGACCGCCCCTCAAAGTCGGCTTACCCGATCCATCCTGGCATGTCGCGCGAGGGCCGTTCCTCCTCCCAGCGGAGGGAACGTCCCCTAGGGGGCCGCCGGGGACCCTCTCAGGGAAGAGTCCGGGTGGGTCACAGGCTCGCGGCGGACAGCTCCCGCAGCGTCTCGACGCCGACCTCGCGCAGCGAGCCGACGACCAGGCGCCCCGGGGCCGCAGGGACGGGCAGCACACTGGGCACGGCCACGACCCGGCAGCCCGCCGCGGTGGCGGAGGTCACACCGTTCGGGGAGTCCTCAAGCACGACGCAGCGAGCCGGGCCGACCCCGAGCAGACTCGCGGCCAGCAGGTAGGGCTCGGGGTCCGGCTTGGTCCTCGTCACGTCGTCCCCGGTGACGACCCGGTCGAAGTTGTGCCTGCCGATGCCGTCGAGACAGGCCTCGGCGATGGGCCTGAGCGAGGAGGTGACCAGCGCGGTCGGCAGCCCCGCCCGCCGTACGGCCGCCAGCAGCTCGGCGGCGCCCGGCATCATCTCGACCCCCTCGGCGAGCCTGGAGGTCATACCCTCCAGCATCCAGGCCGCCACGTCCGCGGGGTCCGCGTCGGAGCCGGAGGCCCTCAACATGTAGGCGACGGTCGAGGGCATCGAACCGCCGACCAGGTTCTCCTGGTCGGTCGGCCCCCAGCCGCCGCCGAGCCGTTCCATCACCTCGCTCTCGACCTGGAACCAGATCTTCTCGCTGTCGACGAGCAGACCGTCCATGTCGAAGAGAACCGCGTCCATACCCTGAAAACCCCTTACACGTCAGACGTTGAAGTACTTGGCCTCAGGGTGGTGGACGACCAGCGCGGACGTCGACTGCTCCGGATGGAGCTGGAACTCCTCCGACAGGCTCACCCCGATCCTGGCCGGGTCGATCAGCTGGGTCAGCTGGACCTGGTCCTCCAGATTGGGACAGGCGGGGTAGCCGAAGGAGTAACGGCACCCGGTGATGTTGACCTTCAGCATGTCCTCGAGCGACTCGTCGCCGCCGATGCCGAGCTCCGCGCGGACCCGGGCGTGCCAGTACTCGGCCAGCGCCTCGGTGAGCTGCACCGACAGGCCGTGCAGCTCCAGGTAGTCGCGGTAGGCGTCCTTGGCGAACAGCTCGGCCGTCGCCTCGGAGATCCGGCCGCCCATGGTGACGATCTGGAGGGCGACCACGTCCGTCTCACCGGACTCCCTGGACCTGAAGAAGTCCGACAGGCACAGGTGCCGGTCACGGCGCTGGCGCGGGAAGGTGAACCTGGTGCGCTCCCCGCCCGCCTCGTCCAGGACGATCAGCGCGTCCCCCTCGCTGACACAGGGGAAGTAGCCGTAGGCGACGGCCGCCTCGAGCAGGCCCTCGGTCTGCATCCGCTCCAGCCACATGCGCAGGCGGGGCCTGCCCTCGGTCTCGACCAGTTCCTCGTAGGAGGGGCCGTCCCCGCCCCGCGCGGCCTTCAGGCCCCACTGGCCCATGAAGGTCGCGCGCTCGTCGAGGAAGGCGGCGTAGTCGGCGAGCGGGATGCCCTTGACGACGCGCTCACCGTGGAAGGGCGCCCTCGGCACGGGATTGTCCGCGGCCACGTCCGAGCGGGCGGGCAGCTCCTCCTCCGGCGTCCTGACCAGTCTCGCCCCGGTCCTGACCCGCCGTTCGCGCAGCTCGGGCAGCCTGGCGCCCTCCTCACCGCGCTTGACCGCCATGAAGGCGTCCATCAGGCGCAGCCCCTCGAAGGCGTCGCGGGCGTAACGGACCTCACCCTGGAAGAGCTCGGCGAGGTCCTGCTCGACGTAGGCGCGGGTGAGCGCGGCGCCGCCGAGCAGCACGGGATAGCGCCCGGCGATGCCCCTGGAGTTCATCTCCTCCAGGTTCTCCTTCATGACGACCGTGGACTTGACCAGCAGGCCGGACATGCCGATCACGTCGGCGCCCTTGTCCTCGGCCGCCTCGAGGATCACCGAGACCGGCTGTTTGATGCCGAGGTTGACGACCTCGTAGCCGTTGTTGGACAGGATGATGTCGACCAGGTTCTTGCCGATGTCGTGCACGTCGCCCTTGACGGTGGCCAGCACGATGCGGCCCTTGCTCTCGCCCTCGACCCGCTCCATGTGGGGTTCGAGATAGGCGACGGAGGTCTTCATCACCTCGGCCGACTGGAGCACGAACGGCAGTTGCATCTGGCCGGAGCCGAACAGCTCGCCGACGGTCCTCATGCCGTCGAGCAGCACGTCGTTGACGATCTCCAGGGCGGGGCGCAGGGTCAGGGCCTCGTCGAGGTCGGTTTCGAGCCCCTTGCGCTCGCCGTCGACGATGCGGCGCTTGAGCCGCTCCCACAGCGGCAGGGCGAGCAGCTCGGCGGCCCTGTCGGCCTTGACCGAGGCGGCGTCCACCCCCTCGAACAGCTCCATGAACCGCTGCAGCGGGTCGTAGCCCTCCCTGCGCCTGTCGTAGACCATGTCCAGGGCGACCTGGCGCTGCTCGTCGGGGATGCGTGACATCGGCAGGATCTTGGAGGCGTGCGCGATGGCCGAGTCGAGGCCCGCGTTGACGCACTCGTTGAGGAAGACGCTGTTGAGGACCACCCGCGCGGCCGGGTTGAGGCCGAAGGAGATGTTGGACAGGCCGAGCACGGTCTGCACGCCGGGATGCAGCCGCTTGAGCTCCTTGATCGCCTCGATGGTCTCGGCGCCGTCGCGCCTGGTCTCCTCCTGGCCGGTCGCGATGGGGAAGGTGAGGGTGTCGACGACGATGTCCTCGATCCGCATCCCCCAGTCGCGGCGCAGGTCGTCGATGATCCTGGAGGCGATCCTGACCTTGTCGGCCGCGGTGCGGGCCTGGCCCTGCTCGTCGATGGTCATGACGGTCACCGCGGCGCCGTGCTCGCGGACCAGCCGCATGATCCTGTGGAAGCGCGAGTCCGGGCCGTCGCCGTCCTCGTAGTTGACCGAGTTGACGATCACGCGCCCGCCGAGCATCTCCAGTCCCGCCTCGATCACGGCGGGCTCCGTCGAGTCGAGCACGATCGGCAGGGTCGAGGCCGTGGCCAGCCGGAAGGCCAGCTCCCGCATGTCGCCGGCGCCGTCACGGCCGACGTAGTCGACGCACAGGTCCAGCATGTGGGCGCCGTCGCGGGCCTGCGCCCTGGCGATCTCGACGCACTCCTCCCAGTCGCCCGCGAGCATCGCCTCGCGGAAGGCCTTGGAGCCGTTGGCGTTGGTGCGCTCGCCGATGGCCAGGTAGGAGGTCTCCTGGCGGAAGGGGACGCTCTGGTAGAGCGAGGAGGCGCCCGGCTCTGGACGGGGACGGCGGGCGGGCACCTCGTGGCCGCGTACCCGCTCGACCACCTGGCGCAGGTGCTCCGGCGTGGTGCCGCAGCAGCCGCCGACCAGGGACAGGCCGTAGTCGCGGACGAAGGTCTCGTGGGCGGAGGCCAGCTCCTCCGGGGAGAGCGGATAGTAGGCGCCGTCCGAGGTCAGCACGGGCAGGCCCGCGTTCGGCATGCAGGACAGGCGCACCCGCGCGTGGTTGGCCAGATGGCGCAGGTGCTCGCTCATCTCGGCCGGGCCGGTGGCGCAGTTGAGCCCGATGACGTCGACGCCGAGGGGCTCGACGGCCGTGAGCGCGGCGCCGATCTCGGAGCCGAGCAGCATCGCGCCGTTGGTCTCGATCGTCACCTGGGCGATGATCGGCACGTCCCCGCCCGCGTCGGCCACGGCCCGCTTCGCCCCGACGACGGCCGCCTTGACCTGGAGCAGGTCCTGGCAGGTCTCGATGATGAGGGCGTCGGCCCCGCCGGAGATCAGACCGGCCGCGTTGTCGTAGTAGGCGTCGCGCAGCACACCGTACGGCCGGTGCCCCAGGGTGGGCAGCTTGGTGCCGGGCCCGATGGATCCGAGCACGTATCGGGGACGGCCGGGCGCCGACCAGTGGTCCGCGGCCTGCCTGGCGACCCTGGCCCCGGCCTCCGAGTACTCGAAGACGCGTTCCGGGATGTCGTACTCGCCCAGCGCGGCCAGGTTGGCGCCGAAGGTGTTGGTCTCGACGCAGTCGACGCCGACCTCGAAGTAGGCGTCGTGCACGGCGCGGACGATGTCGGGGCGGGTGACGTTGAGGACCTCGTTGCAGCCCTCGTGCCCCTCGAAGTCGTCGAGGGTGATCTCGTGGGCCTGGAGCATCGTCCCCATGGCCCCGTCGGCGACCATCACCCGCTCGGCCAGAGCCTCACGGAAAGACGGGGTGCTCGTCATGGGACAAGACTACTGGGGCCCCTGCGACCGTCATCGCCCCGCCGTACGGCACCTGCGGCGGGCAGGACGGGGCGAACGTGCCGTGCCCGTCCCGATCATGCGCACCCCTGGGAAGGTGACGTAAAGGCCCCCTCACAGCATAGGCTTAGCGGGATAGACAGTACGGCGAGGAAACCAGGAGGAGGCCGCGCGTGATCGAACTCGAAGGTCTACCCGAGCTCGTCGACCCGGTGCTCATCGCCGCGTTCGAGGGGTGGAACGACGCGGGCGAGGCTTCGAGCGGAGTGATCGCACACCTTGAGGAGGAGTGGAAGGCCACCCCGCTGGTCTCCTTCGATCCGGAGGAGTACTACGACTTCCAGGTGACGCGCCCCATCGTGGAGATGGGTGAGGGCCTGACCAGGTCCATCACGTGGCCGACGACCAAGCTGTCCTTCGCCCGTCCTCCCGGCGCCGACCGCGACGTGGTGCTGGTGCGCGGCATCGAGCCGAACATGCGCTGGCGCTCGTTCTGCGAGGAGATCGTCGTGATCTGCCGCGAGCTGGGCGTCGAGCTGGCCGTACTGCTCGGTGCGCTCCTCAACGACTCCCCCCACACCCGGCCCGTGCCGATCGTCGGCTCGGCGACCGACGAGGGGCTGGCCAGGGCGATCAACCTGGAACTGAACCGCTACGAGGGGCCGACCGGCATCGTCGGCGTGCTCCAGCACGCGCTCGGCACCGCCGGGGTGCACGCGGTCTCACTGTGGGCCTCGGTGCCGCACTACGTGGCGCAGCCGCCCAACCCCAAGGCCACCATGGCGCTGCTCAGCCGGATGGAGGACCTTCTCGACATCCCGATGCCGATGGGCGCCCTGGCGGAGGAGTCGCGGGCCTGGGAGCACGGGGTGGACGAGCTGGCCTCGCAGGACAGCGAGGTGGCCGACTACGTCAAGGAGCTCGAGGAGCGCAAGGACGCCGCCGAGCTGCCCGAGGCGAGCGGCGACGCCATCGCCGCGGAGTTCGAACGCTATCTCCGGCGCAGAGATCGCGACGGCGATGGCTGAGACGCCCGCGACATAGTTATAATCGTTTACTCCTTTCTCCACTGATTTAGAGTGATAATCGGTGACCATCCGGGTCTTCCTTCGGGTCGCACCGGGTTGGAAAACCGGTTCACGACGTTTGGACGACCAGGAGAAACACCGTTCTGTAAACACCGGTGAACGGGCCCGTCACCGCGCCGAACATTGTCCACGTGACAGCGCACGTTAGGGCGATCATGGCCACTCCACAGCTCGATCCGCACCAGAAGGCACAGGAGGCGCGACGCCGTGTCCTCGAGATGGCCGTGATCATGAAACGTGAGGACGGTGAGAACGTCCCCTCCTACCCTCATGTGCGGGGCACGACCCCTGGGCAGGCGGTCGACATGTTCCTCGCCCTGCTGCAGGACCGGCTTCCGGTCTGGGTGCGCATTCTCGACGACCTCATGTATCTCGTCGGAAAAGGGCGGGTGAACGACAACCTGCTGCCCATCGCGAGGGCGGGCATCGACTATTACCTGGAGGTCCAGGCCGCGGCGCTGCCCGCCTTCACCTCCCCCTCGGTCACCGTCCGCTTCCGTGAGGCGATGCGTGACAGCGAGATGGGCCCCATGTCCGAGGTCGTCCCCCTTGCCGAGTACCTCGCGGCCGAGCAGCGGATAGGCCGGATCTCGGCGGACGCGGACCCGCTGGCCAGCGCCCGGCTGCTGCTGGCCGGGTGTTTCCGCCACGCCTACTACGAGATGTTCGTCGGCACCGGCTTCCTGCCGTCGCGGGACGACAGCGCCGAGGAGATCATCCGCGAGCTGCGCCTGGAGCGCGCCCCCGGCGAGGACCCCGCCGGCGGCGCCCCGCCGGAGTGAGCCCGCGCACCGGCCGGGAAGGCCGGTGCGCCCCTTCGCCCATACCGCCAAGCGGCCCCCACGGGGGTTGGCCGGAGGCGACAATGGGAATCGTGTGCCTGTCCGCCCGCCGACCCGGGGAGTGCGCGTGACCGTCCAGCCGATCAGACTGTTCACAGACCCGGTGCTCAGGACCGCGGCCGAACCGGTGACCGACTTCGACCGCGAGCTGCGAGGCCTGGTCAAGTCGCTCCAGGCGACGTTGCGCGCGGGCTCGGGCCGAGCCGGTCTGGCCGCCCCGCAGATCGGCGTCTCGCTGCGGGTCCTCGTCTACGAGCTCGACGGCAGATCCGGGCATCTGGTCAATCCGCGCGTCGAGGCGTCAGAGCGCAGGATCGTGGCCGACGAGGCGTGCCTGTCCGCGCCCGGCCTCTGGTGGCCGCTGGAACGCTCCTACATGGTCACGGCCCGGGGCCGCGACATGTTCGGCAAGCCCGTGACCGTCCGCGCCCTGGGGACCCTCGCCCGGGTCCTGCAGCACGAGGCCGACCACCTCGACGGCGTCCTGTTCGTCGACCGGCTCCCCGAGGAGGAGCGGGAACGGTTCTTCGCCGCCAACTCGTGACTTGTCAGACGGTAACCATTCTGATAAAGTCGCCCGGTTGCAGTCGTAGTTCTCAGCAAGCCTTATCATCTCAAGTGCTCAATGAGGTCCGCCGACGGCGGGCTTTCCGGTTTCTCCCGATGGTTTTCGTGGGTGCAGGCGAGGCCCGCAACGCAGCCCCGAACCGCCGGCTTGGCGGTCCGGTGAGGCTCCCGACGAGGAGAAGTGGGTTTTGTCCGAAGGCACCGTCAAGTGGTTCAACGCCGAAAAGGGTTTCGGATTCATCGCGCCGGATGACGGCAGCGCCGACGTTTTCGTGCACTACTCGGCCATCGACTCCGGGGGCTACCGCTCCCTGGAGGAGAACCAGCGGGTCAGCTTCGTCATCACGCAGGGCCAGAAGGGCCTGCAGGCCGAGCAGGTCCGGATCCTCTGACCCTGACCTCAGGTCTCCCGCCGGAGCACCGGATTCCCTTCCGGTAGCGCGTCCCGGCCTCGGGCCCGTGCCGCTCTCCCGCGGCACGGGCCCACGCGTTCTCAGAGTTCGACGCCGAGCAACGCGTCGGTGATGTCCTTGACGAGCCCGGGCGCCTGCGGGTCGGTGCCGCCGTCCGCCAGCGCCCGCTCCGCCCAGCCGTCGATCAGTGCCAGCGCCCCCGGGGCGTCCAGGTCGTCGGCGACCCTGGCCCTGACCTCTTCGAGCAGGTCACGCGCCTCGGGGCCGGTCTGCAGCCCGGTCGCCGAGCGCCAGCGGGCCAGCCGTACCTCCGCGGAGGCCAGCTGGTCGGGGGTCCACTCCCAGTCGGCGCGGTAGTGGTGGGCCAGCAGCGCCAGCCGGATGGCCATCGGGTCGGCCTGCCGGCGGAGCTTGGAGACGAAGACCAGGTTGCCCTTGGACTTGGACATCTTCTCGCCGTCGAGGGCGACCATTCCCGCGTGGACGTACGCCTTGGCGAAGGGCCACTCCCCACAGGCCACGTGACCTTCGTGGGCGCCGCACTCGTGGTGCGGGAAGATCAGGTCGGAGCCGCCGCCCGCGACGTCGAACCCGCTGCCCAGGTTGGCCAGCGCGATGGCGGTGCACTCGATGTGCCAGCCCGGCCTGCCCCTGCCGAAGCGTGAGGACCAGGACGGCTCACCGGGACGCTCGGCGCGCCACAGCAGCCAGTCGAGCGGGTGCTTCTTGCCCGCCCTGTCCGGGTCGCCGCCGCGCTCGCGGGACAGGGTGAGCATCAGCTCCTCCGGATATCCGGAGACGGCGCCGAACTTGGGCGCCGCCGCGACGTCGAAGTAGACGTCGCCGTCGAGCTCGTAGGTCGCGCCCTTGTCGCGCAGGCGCTCGATCAGCTCGGCGACCTGGTCGACGACCTCGGTCACCCCGACGTACTCGCGCGGCGGGAGGATGCGCAGCGCCTCCATGTCGGTCCTGAAGAGCTCGATCTCACGCTCGGCCAGCTCACGCCAGTCGACGCCGGTCAGCTCCGCCCGCTCAAGCAGGGGGTCGTCGACGTCGGTGGCGTTCTGGGTGTAGTGGACCTCGTGACCGGCGTCCCGCCAGGCGCGGTTGACCAGGTCGAAGGCGAGGTAGGTGTTGGCGTGCCCGAGGTGGGTCGCGTCGTACGGCGTGATGCCGCAGACGTACATCCGCGCCGTCGGGCCCGGCCTGGTGGGGCCGGTCTCCCCGGAGGCGGTGTCGAACAACCGCAACGGGACACCGGCACCGGGAAGCCGAGGGACCTTCGGCGCAGACCACGATCTCATGTGATGAGCCTATCCAGCAGACAGACCGTCCCGGTCAGGCAGGGACGGTGGGTGGTACAGGGGCACTTTCTCAACCTCGGCGACCCCGTGGATCATTCCGGCAGGACGCGACGGAAGGCCGCCGGGTCCCGCGGATCGCCGGTGAAGTCGTAGCGGACGCCCTCGGCGGACAGCCCGAGCAGGGAGACCGACAGCGAGCCGAAGACGCGCCCGTCGGGCAGCTCACGCCTGACGATCATGGCCCGGGGATCGTCCCTGGCCAGGCCCGCACCGGTGGCGGCCTCCCGCCACTCCCGCCAGGGGCCGCCGAGGGTGTCCGGCCTGGTGGCCTTGGCGAACAGCGGGCGGAAGAAGGCGACCCGCTCGTTCTCCTCGCCGCGCTCCCAGCCGCTGTTGACGATCATGTGCGTTCCCCCGGGGAGCTCCTCGTCCCACAGCCCGGTCCCGTCCCAGTGCCACAGGCGGACTCCGGCCCGGTCGGCCAGGACCAGGTGGAAGGGGTCGTAGCCGGCGGGGTCGAGGCCCGTGAGACCGCCCTCGGCCGCGGCCGTCAGCGGCAGCCCCCCACGTGAGACCCTGCCCTCCTGCGGGGCGGGCACGCCCTGCCCGTTGACCAGCGCGGCGATCCTGCCCTCCTCCGGATGTACGGCGAGCCAGGTCCCGCCCGCGAGCAGGTCGCGGCCGCCGAACAGGCCCGGCCAGTGCGGCCCCGGGGGCGACCACGGCCGGTCGACGAACTCGTCGCGCACTCCGACCATGATCAGGGGAACGTCGGCGCCGGGATCGACGCTGACCACAACCGTGCACATGCCCGGCAGGCTACGCCCCCGCCGCCGGACGGGTCGGACCGGGCCCCTCAGATCGGGACCTCAGATCAAGGTCCTCAGATCGGGGGCCAGGGAATGGCGGGCCAGTCCTGGGAGGGCAGGGGGTGCAGGCCGGTGTCGAGGAGCCTGCGAACCCGTTCGCCCGTCGCCTGGACCTCGGCGGGGGTCAGCAGCTCGCGCAGGCGGCGGCCGAGACCTCCCTGTTCCAGGTCGCGTTCGAGGCGGGCCAGGACGTTCACGGCCTCACGGGACAGCGGCTTGCCGCGCCACTGCCACAGCACGGTGCGCAGCTTGTTCTCCGTGGCGAAGCAGACCCCGTGGTCGACGCCGTGGACGTGCCCCCCGGGCAGCGGCAGCAGGTGGCCGCCCTTGCGGTCGGCGTTGTTGACGACGGCGTCGAAGACCGCCATCCGCCGCAGGGAGGGCTGGCGGCTGCGGATGAGGACCATCAGGTCGGCGTCGGGGTCGGCGTCGATCCACATCTGGCACATTCCCGGGCCGAACGGGCCGTCACGGTAGACCGTCGGCGGGACGATCCGCCAGCCGGTGGCCGCGGAGACCTCGAAGGCCGCCACCTCGCGGGCGGCGAGGGTGCCGTCGGGAAAGTCCCACAGCGGGCGTTCTCCACGCACCGGCTTGTACACGCAGGCGGCGGACAGGCCGCCGAGCCGGACCGAACAGTAGAGCGTCATGTTGCTCGCCTCGACCAGACGGCCCTCGACCTCCAGGTGCCCGTCGCGGAGCAGACGCAGAGCGGTCTCGTCGTCCAGTCCCGCCATGGGAGCCGCGCTCAGCGTGAACTCGCCCTCGGCACTCATTCGCCTCCTTCTGCCTGTGAAGCGCTCCTACCCCGGTAACCGTTGAGGCGCACGCAAATATGCCCATCCGCATCGAGAGGCTGGCCGCACAACGGACACGGTGGGCGCCCTGCGGCGACCAGGGCCATGGCACGCCTGGTGAAGGCCCTGGCGGCGGCGGGACTGATGTGCACGCGCAGCACCGCGGGCTCCGACAGCGGGGAGGGCTCGAAGTCCTCCTCGTCCTCCGCGACGGCCTCCTGCGCCTCGATGACCACCTGGGCGGTCTCCGCGTCCCAGGCCAGGGCCATGGCGCCCACCCTGAAGTCCTCGCTGATGGGCACGTCGAGCGGGTCGTTGTCCGTCAGCGCGGCGGGGGCGGCGGCGGGCACCTGGGCCCCTCCGCGCCGCAGCACCTCGTCGAGCAGCTCGTCCAGCCGGTCGGCCAGCGCGGCGACCTGGAACTTCTCCAGTCCGACCGTGGTCAGCCGGCCCTGCCCACGGGCCTGCAGGAAGAACGCTCGCGATCCCGGTTGCCCCACGGCACCGGCCACGAATCTCTCAGGTGGGTCGTAGTCGAAGACCGGCATAGCCCTGACCTTACGTGGTCCCGGCGCCGCCGCCGACCGCGGCGTCGCTCTCGGTGAGGTTTTGTCCCCCGTCCTTCTCCCCCGCTCCGTCCTGGGTTTCCTCTGGCGGGCGCAGTCCGGCGACCTCTCCACCCAGGTCGTTGAGCCTGAGCACGAAGGGGCGCAGGGGGGTGTAGCGGATCGCGGTGAGTGAGGCGGGGTCGGCGGTTATCCGCTGGAACTGGTCAAGGTGCAGGCCCATCGCGTCCGCCACGATGGCCTTGATCACGTCTCCGTGGCTGCAGACGAGATAGACCCCCTTCGGGCCGAGCCGCTCGTTCCACTCCCTGACGGCGCTCACCGCCCGGTGCTGTACGGCGGCCAGCGACTCCCCGCCGGGGAAGGTCACGGCGCTCGGATGGGTCTGCACGACCCGCCACAGGGGTTCCTTGGCCAGCTCGGCGATCGGGCGGCCGGTCCAGTCTCCGTAGCGGCACTCCCCGAACCGCTCGTCGGTCACCACCTCCGTCTCCCGCCCGGCCGCCACGGCTCCGGCCGTCTCCTGGCAGCGTTCCAGCGGGCTGGAGACGATCGCGTCCAGCTCCAGCGGGCCCAGCCGTACGGCCAGCGCCTCGGCCTGGGCCCGGCCCGCGTCGCTGAGGTGGAGTCCTGGCGTCCAGCCCGCCAGCACGGGACCGGTGAGGTGGGTCAGGCCGTGTCTGGCCAGCAACAGGGTCGTCACGCGGGCAAGTCTTGCAGGCCTCGCTCCACTACTTTTAACCGGCCGGGCGGTACCCTGGCCGGATCATGGAGCAGCGCTATGTGGGCCGGAGCGGCCTGTCGGTGTCCCGCCTCGGACTCGGGACGATGACATGGGGACGCGACACCGGCGCGGAGGAGGCCGCGGCGCAGCTCCGGACGTTCGCCGAAGCCGGCGGCACCCTCATCGACACCGCGGACGTCTACTCGGGCGGCGAGGCGGAGCGGCTGCTCGGGCGGATGATGCGGGACTCGGTGCCCCGTTCCGAGCTGGTGATCTCGACCAAGGCCGTGCTCACCCCGGCCGGGCACAGGCCGCGCGACGCCTCAAGAAGGCACCTGATCTCGGCCATCGACGCCTCCCTCGGTCGCCTCGGGGTCAACGAGGTCGACCTGTGGCAGCTGCACGCCTTCGACCAGGAGGTGCCGCTTGAGGAGACCCTGGCCGCGGTGGACGCCATCGTGTCCTCAGGCAGGGCGGCCTACGCGGGTGTCTGCGACTACACGGGCTGGCAGCTCGCGGCGGCGGCCGTCAGCCAGCGGGCGGTCCCCGGGCGGACGCCGATCGTCGCGGCCCAGGTCGAGTACTCACTGCTGACGCGGGAGGCCGAGCGCGAGCTGGTCCCGGCGGCCGAGCACGTCGGCGCGGGGGTGCTGGCCTGGTCGCCCCTGGGCAGGGGGGTCCTCACCGGCAAGTACCGCACCGGCATCCCCGCCGACTCCCGGGCCGCGACCCCGCACTTCGCCGACTTCGTCACGCCGTACCTGGACGAGAGGTGCCGGCGGGTCGTGGAGTCGGTGACGACCGCGGCCGAGGGGCTGGGGGTCTCGCCACTGTCGGTCGCCCTGTCCTGGGTACGTGACCAGCCGGGGGTCACGGCGGCGATCGTCGGCGCCAGGACCTGTGCCCAGCTGACCGGAGTGCTCCAGTCGGAGGACCTCGTCCTGCCGGTGGAGATCAGAGAGGCCCTTGACGACGTCTCGGCGGACTGAGGAACTCGAAACGAGGAAAGCGAGCCCGAACAGAACGAGAATCCATCTCGCGTATCACTACTCGATACCGAATGGCAACTTTACGTGGAAAACCCTGGCCTCCCCACAAAACTGTCAATGGTGACAGGAGGGGCACTCAGGTGTCAGCGACGTTCCGTCACCGATGCACAAGGGGGACAATTGCGAACCGCGATCTCCGTCGGCGCCTTAGCGCTGACACTCGGCGGCGTACTGCTCGCCGTCGCACCCGCCCCCGTGAGCGCCGTCACCCAGGCGGGTGACTGTGAGGGCGGCGGACTTCTCGGCGGGGTGACCGGCGGCCTGTGCGAGGCGGTCGGCGTCCTGGGCGACACCGTGAGTGACACCGCGAATCACACTGTGAACGACACCGTGAACGACGCTGTGAGCGGCGCCCCGCTCGGCGGCGTCGTCGTCGTGGACGACACCGTGAACTCCACCGCGGACACCACCGTGAGCGACACGGCGGGGGGCCCGCCGGACGACACCGTGAGCGCCACTCCGGGCGGAGCCATGAACAGCGCCATGAGTGATGCCACGAGCGGCCCCGCGAGCGGACCGGCCGGCGGCCCCTCTCCCGGCGGGGAGGGCCACGGCTACGGCTACGGACAGAGCACGGAAACTCCACCGCATACCGAAAAAGCCGAAAAAAGCAAGAAAGACGATAACGCTAAAAAAGGCGATAAAATCGGAAAGGCGCAGAGCGGGGCCGACGTGCTGGACGCGGAGAGCGTTCTGGACCAGCCCCAGCCGTCCGTCCTTCCCGACACGGTCCCCGAGGTCCTCATGACCCCCTGGGGCGAGGACACCGCGGACGTCCAGGACGTCCCCGACATCCAGGATCCGGCGGACAACGACGTCCCGGCGTCCCAGAACCCGGGCGGCGCCTGCTCCCCGCTGTCCGACTCCCCCGGATGCGCGGGCACCTCGGCGAGCCCGGCCCACAAGACGACACCGTCCCCGCACGCCTCCCCGAGCCCTCTGCCCTCCCACGACGGCGGAACCGTACCCGCGGACGAGACCACGCGGCGGCCGCCGAGTGAGCAGGCGCGTCCTCCGCAGACCCGCAGGCACGTGGCGGAGACCGACGGGGGCGACGAGCGCGACGGCAGGCGTGGAGAGGTCACCGGCTCCGAGACCCCGCCGCCCACGGTCGACGCCGAGGCGCCCCGGCTGGAGCTGCTGTGGCCCGCGGGCCCGGTCATGCGCACGTTCCAGCGGGCCGTCACGCCGACCAGGACACCGGACCCGCTGGGCACGGCGTTCACCGCCGTGCTGCTGCTCGCCGCGATCCTCGCCGTCCGCCTGCTGTACGTCAGGCGGATCGGCGAGAAGTCCATCCCGCTTGAGCCGCTGCGGATGAAGCGGCACAGGACGGCCTGAGCCGCCGGGTCAGCCGATCGCGTGCACGCCGCCGTCGACGTGCACGATCTCCCCGGTCGTCGCGGGGAACCAGTCGGAGATCAGCGCCAGGCAGGCCTTGGCCGCGGGCACGGTGTCGCGCAGGTCCCAGCCGAGCGGTGCCTTCTCCGGCCAGCTGTCCTCGAACTCGGCGAAGCCCGGGATGCTCTTGGCGGCCATCGTGCGCAGCGGCCCCGCGGCCACCAGGTTGACCCGGATGTTGTGCTTGCCCAGGTCACGGGCCAGATAGCGGGAGCAGGACTCAAGCCCGGCCTTGGCCACGCCCATCCAGTCGTAGACCGGCCACGCCTTGCTGGCGTCGAAGTCGAGCCCGACGACCGCGCCCCCCTCCTTCATCAGCGGCAGGCAGGCCACGGCGAGCGACTTGAACGAGTAGGTCGAGACGTGCACCGCAGTGGCCACGTCCTCCCACGAGGTGTTCAGGAAGTTTCCGCCGAGGCAGCTCTGCGGGGCGAAGCCGATGGAGTGCACCACGCCGTCGAGACCGTCGAGGTGCTCGCCGACCCGGTCGGCCAGCGAGTCGAGGTGCTCGGTGTTCTGCACGTCCAGCTCGATCACCGGCGGCTTCTCGGGCAGCCGCTTGGCGATGCGCTCGACCAGGCTGAGCCTGCCGAAGCCGGTCAGCACGACCTGCGCGCCCTCCAGCTGGGCCAGCTTGGCGACGGAGAACGCGATGGAGGCCTCGGTCAGGACACCGGTGACCAGAATGCGCTTGCCTTCGAGAATTCCCATTGTCAGTGCCCCATTCCCAGGCCGCCGTCCACGGGGATCACGGCCCCGGTGATGTAGGCGGCGTCCTCGCTCGCCAGGAACCCGACCACGCGCGCGATCTCCTCGGTGCTCGCGTAGCGTCCCAGCGGGATGTTCTTACGGATCTGCTCCTGGTAGGCCTCTTCGAGCTCGGCCGTCATGTCGGTCTCGACGAACCCGGGCGAGACCACGTTGACCGTGATGCCGCGCGAGCCCAGTTCTCTGGCCACCGACCTGGCGAAGCCGATCAGCCCGGCCTTCGAGGCGGCGTAGTTGCTCTGCCCGGCCGAGCCGAGCATGGCGACCACCGAGGAGATGAGCACGATCCTGCCGCGCTTGAGCCTGAGCATGCCGCGCGTGGCCCGCTTGGCGACCCGGTAGGCGCCGGTCAGGTTGGCGTCGATGACGTCGGTGAAGGTCTCCTCCTTCATCGTCGGCAGCAACGTGTCCTTGGTGATGCCCGCGTTCGCGACGAGCACCTCGACCGGGCCGTGCTCGGCCTCGATCTTCCCGAACGCCGCGTCGACGTCGGCCATGCTGGTCACATCGCAGCGCACGCCGAACAGACCCTCCGGGGGCTGCCCTGAGCGGTAGGTCACGGCGACGGAGTCACCGGCCCTGGCGAATTCGCGGGCGATCGCGAGGCCTATGCCGCGATTGCCGCCGGTTACGAGAACAGATCGAGCCATGCACACGACGCTAGCGGCTACCCGGCGGTAAACCTCTTGTCCGTGAGGGACAAGATCACAGGGTTAGGATCGTTGACATGCGCCAGATCGATCCCGATTTCCTCGCCCTGCCGATGAGGCGACTGGCGGACGCGGCCCTGCAGCGCGCCCGCGACCTCGGCGCCGAGCATGCCGACTTCCGGTTCGAGCGCGTCCGCGCGGAGACGCTCAACCTGTCCGACGCGCTGCCCGAGGGGTCCTCCGACGCCGACGACCTCGGCTACGCCGTACGGGTCGTCAAGAACGGCACCTGGGGGTTCGCGGCCGGTGTCGAGCTCACCGCGGAGGCGGCCGCGCGGGTCGCGGAGCAGGCGGTCGAGGTGGCCGTGGTCTGCGCGCCGGTCAACCGCGAGCCGGTCGAGCTGGCCCCCGAGCCGGTCCACTCGGAGGTCACCTGGGTCTCCTCCTACGACGTCGACCCGTTCGAGGTGCCGATGCGCGACAAGGTCGCCCTGCTGGCGGCCTGGTCGGAGGGGCTGCTGCGAGACCCGCGGGTCGATCACGTACAGGCCTCGCTGATGCAGGTCAAGGAGCAGAAGTTCTACGCCGACACGGCGGGCGCCTCGATCACGCAGCAGCGGGTGCGTGTGCACCCCCAGCTCGAGGCGACACGGACCCAGGACGGCAGGTTCGAGTCGATGCGCACGCTCGCCCCTCCGGTCGGGCGCGGCTACGAGTACCTCACCGGCACCGGCTGGGACTTCCCCGGCGAGCTGGCCCGCATCCCCGAGCACCTCGCGGAGAAGCTCGCCGCCCCCTCCGTCGAGGCCGGGCGCTACGACCTGGTGATCGACCCGTCGAACCTGTGGCTGACGATCCACGAGTCGGTCGGGCACGCCACCGAGCTCGACCGGGCCCTGGGCTACGAGGCGGCCTACGCCGGGACCAGTTTCGCCACCTTCGACCAGCTCGGCACCCTGGTGTACGGCTCGCGGGCGATGAACGTCGTCGGTGACCGCACCGCCGAGCACGGCCTGGCCACGATCGGGTACGACGACGAGGGCGTGGCGGCCAGGCGGTTCGACATCGTCTCGGACGGCGTCCTGACCGGCTTCCAGCTCGACCGCAGGATGGCGCTGCTGAAGGGGCTCGGCGCCTCAAACGGCTGCGCGTTCGCCGACTCCCCCGGCCACCCCCCGATCCAGCGCATGGCCAACGTCTCGCTGCTGCCCGCCCCCGAGGGCCCCTCGACCGAGGAGCTCATCTCCGGGGTCGAACGCGGCATCTACGTGGTCGGTGACAAAAGCTGGTCGATCGACATGCAACGATATAATTTCCAGTTCACGGCGCAACGGTTCTACCGGATCGAGAACGGCAGGCTCGCCGGCCAGGTCCGCGACGTCGCCTACCAGGCGACGACCACCGACTTCTGGCGGTCGATGGCGGCCGTCGGCGGACCGCAGACCTACGTGCTCGGCGGCGCGTTCAACTGTGGCAAGGGCCAGCCCGGCCAGGTGGCCCCGGTCAGCCACGGCTGCCCCACGGCGCTCTTCCGGGATGTGCGTGTCCTGAATACCCTGCGGGAGAGTGGCACGTGAGCCGGTGGGGAGACGGGTGCGCCCTCCCTGGCCCGGGCCTGGAGAGCACGCCCACGAGCGGGCAACCGACGAACACCGCACGCCGGGGGACGCCCCTGCGGACCACCGGGCAAGGAGTGGGATGAGTCCCCAGGAAATCATCGAGAGGGCACTGGAGTTGTCCACGGCCGACGAGACCGTCGTGATCGTGGACGAGACCTCAAGCGCCAACCTGCGGTTCGCGGGCAACACGCTCACGACCAACGGCGTGACCCGCTCGTCGCAGCTCACCGTGATCTCGGTCGCGGGACGGGGGGTCGGCGTGGTCTCGCGGGCGGCGGCCCGCCCCGAGCAGCTCGCCGACATCGTCGCGGCGGCCGACCACGCGGCCGAGGACGCCAGGCCGTCCGAGGACGCCAGGCCACTGGCCGAGGGCGCCCAGTCGGCCGACTGGCAGGAGGCGGCCGAGCCGACCTCCATCGGGGTCTTCGGCGCGTTCGCCCCGGCGCTCGGCGAGACGTTCGCCGCCGCCGAGTCGGGCGGGCGCAGGCTGTACGGCTTCGCCGAGCACCTCGTCACCACCACCTTCGTCGGCACCTCGGCGGGCACCAGGCTCCGCCACACACAGCCGACGGGGCGCCTGGAGCTGAACGCCAAGTCGCCGGACATGCGGCGCTCGGCCTGGGCGGGTGTGGCGACCCCGGACTTCTCCGACGTCGACGTGGCTGCGCTCGACGCCTCACTGGCCACACGTCTCGAATGGGCCAGAAGGCGGATCGACCTGCCCGCGGGCCGCTACGAGACGCTGCTTCCGCCGTCGGCCGTCGCCGATCTGATGATCTACCTGTACTGGACGGCCGGGGCCAGGGACGCGATGGAGGGCCGCACGGTCTTCTCCAGGCCCGGTGGCGGCACCCGTGTCGGGGACACGCTCTGCCCGCTGCCCGTCCGTCTGGGCAGCGACCCCGCGGCGCCCGGCGTCGAGTCCGCCCCCTTCGTGGTGGCGCACTCCTCGAACAGGCAGAGTTCGGTCTTCGACAACGGACTGCCGCTGGCGCCGACCGACTGGATCTCCGACGGCAGGCTGGCGAACCTGCTGCAGACCAGGCACTCGGCGGAGCTGACCGGTCTGCCCGTCACCCCGGCGACGGACAACCTGATCATGACGGGTCCCGGGGACGGCCGTTCGCTCGACGAGATGGTGGCCTCGACCGACCGGGGCCTGCTGCTGACGTGTCTGTGGTACATCCGCGAGGTCGACCCGCAGAGCCTGCTGCTGACCGGCCTGACCCGCGACGGCGTCTACCTGATCGAGAACGGTGAGGTCGTGGGTGAGGTGAACAACTTCCGCTTCAACGAGAGCCCGGTCGGCCTGCTCGGCCGCCTCACCGAGGTCGGCGCCGCCGAGCGGACGCTGCCCCGTGAGTGGAGCGACTACTTCACCCGCGCCGTCATGCCCGCGGTGCGGGTCCCCGACTTCAACATGTCGACGGTCAGCCAGGCCAGCTGAGCCCTCCGCGGCGCCCGCGGGCCGTCCCCCACGGACGGCCCCGGGCGCCGCGCGGCCTCAGGCGTCGTCCTCCAGGCGGAAGCCCACCTTCAGGCCGACCTGGAAGTGCCCGATCTCACCGTCCACGATGTGCCCCCTGACCTCGGTCACCTCGAACCAGTCGAGGTGACGCAGGGTCTGCGAGGCCCTCCGGACACCGTTGCGCACGGCCGCCTCGATGCTCTCCCCCGACGTGCCCACGATCTCGGTCACCCGGTACGTACGATCCGTCATCGTGTCCTCCTTGCCCGAAGGCCCCGGAGACCCCCGTAGGCCCCTGGAGGCCAGGGTCGCACGCGCTTTCCCGCCCGCCGGAGGCGAGGTCTAGGTTGGAGATGTGAGGAAATGGCACAGACGCCGACAGGTCCACCAGGTGACCGACGCGCAGCCCTCCCTGAGCGAGGACATCGGCAGGCGTGAGAGGAACTACCTCATCAAGATGGGGATCCGGCTGCTCTGCCTCATCCTCGCCTTCACGGTGCCCGCCCCGCTGCCCGTGAGACTGCTGCTCTTCGCCGGTGCGATCTTTTTACCGTATGTTGCCGTGATCGGGGCCAACGCACCACGTCGCGAGGCGGAAACTGGCTTCGGCATTACGGATGACAGCCAGAACGAGATCCCACGCCACCGACGCGAGATCGGGTCGTGACTAACTCTTGACGCATCTCAGGGGTTGGAGGTGTACGCTTTAAGCAAGTGCCCTGGTCCCCCGTCGGGGCACTGGTGCCGGCGTTCCGGGCCCCCGTCGGAACGCCGATGAAGCGACGCCGGGTGGTTTGCCCCCGTAACCACCCGGCGTCGCCCTTTTCTCCGGAATCTCAGTCTCCGGTCTTTCTCTCCCATTCCTGAGCGAGTTCGATCAGCCGTTTGAGCGTGTCGTCGCCCGCGGTTCCCGCTCCCTGGGCCAGGCCCAGCAGATAAGCCGTCAGCGGGGCGGCCGGGCGTGCCACCCCGTGGGCGACCTCCTTCGTCAGGTCGAGCACCGCGTCCCTGTCGACCCGCGCCGGGTCGACGCCCAGTTCCCGGCAGACCAGTTCGGTCCACTCCTCCAGCACGTTCATCGCTCGCTCCTCGTCGACGGCCTTGTCGGCGTTCTCCGCCGCGCCCGGCTCACCGCCTCCGGCACGCAGCAGATCATCCGGTGTGTCGCAATCGAACCACGGTTTCCCGGGAAGGCGGAGCCCGACGGGCCCGAGCGGGCCGAGCAGTCCGTACAGCGACCGCCCCTCGTAGCCGTCCAGTGCCCGGGTGAGCTCCGCCGTACGCCAGACTCCGGCGAGCCACTGCTGTCTGTCCTCCTCGTCGAGGAGCACCGCCCCCGCGGCCCCCTCGGCGGCGGCGAACAGCGCCGAGACGTGCCCGGCCGTCAGGAACGGCAGATCGGCGGCGAGCAGCGCGACCCAGGGCGCGGTCACAGCGGTCATCCCCGCCCGCAGCGCGGGGACGGGCCCCGCGCCCGGCGGGCACTCGCGCAGGAAGACGGCCCCGGGCAGGCCGGGACGGGGGGAACCGACGACGATCAGCCGCCCCGCGTCCGGTACGGCCGCCGCGACCCGCTCGACCAGTGGGCGTCCGCCGACGTGGAGGCCCGGTTTGTCCTGTCCACCGAGCCTTCTCGCCATGCCGCCCGCCAGGATGCAGGCGTCGTGACGGACGCTCATCCCGCTCATCCGCCGATGGCGGACATCGGGCGGGACGGTTGCAGGAAGGACGGGTCGTCGATGCCGTGCCCTGCCTTCTTGACGCGCACCGCGGCCAGCCAGCGCTCGGCCAGCTCCTCGTCGTCCGCGCCCGCACGCATCGCCGCACGCAGGTCGGACTCGTCCGTGGCGAACAGGCAGTTGCGGACCTGGCCGTCGGCGGTGAGCCGTACCCTGTCGCAGGAGCCGCAGAACGGGCGGGTGACCGAACCGATCACGCCGACCCTGGCCGGCCCGCCGCCGACCAGGAAGAGTTCGGCCGGGGCGCTGCCGCGCTCCCCCGGGTCGGCTTCGGTCAGGTCGAAGCTCTCCCGCAGTCTCGCGAGGATCTCCTCGGCCGTGATCATGTCCTCCCTGCGCCAGCCGTGCTGGGCGTCCAGCGGCATCTGCTCGATGAAGCGCAGCTCGTAGCCCCGTTCCAGGCAGTGGCGCAGCAGCGAGGCGGCCTCGTGGTCGTTGACGCCGCGCATCAGCACGGAGTTGATCTTCACCGGGCGCAGTCCCGCGGCGTCGGCGGCGGCCAGGCCGTCGAGCACGTCGGGCAGCCGGTCGCGGTGGGCGAGTCTCCTGAACGTCTCCCGGTCGAGGGTGTCGAGGGAGACGTTGACCCGGCTCAGGCCCGCCTCGGCCAGGGGGACGGCCAGCCTGGCCAGGCCGATGCCGTTCGTGGTCAGGGAGACCTGGGGCGCGGGGCGCAGGGCCGAGGTGCGGGCCACGATGTCGACCAGTTCGCGGCGCAGCAGCGGCTCACCGCCGGTGTAGCGGACCTCAGTGACGCCCAGCCGTTCCACGGCGACGGTCACCAGCCTGACGATCTCGTCGGCGGTCAGCAGCTCGGGTTTGGGCAGCCACTCCAGCCCTTCGGGGGGCATGCAGTAGGAGCAGCGCAGGTTGCAGCGGTCCGTGAGGGACACCCGCAGATCAGTCGCCACCCGGCCGAACGAGTCTCGCAGCACGGGGCGTCACCTCCTCACATCCGTCCGCACCGGCAGGGGGCCCAGCTTATGGCCGGTACCCGCCGGGACCTCCCACGGGTCTCCTCCTGGCGACAACATCACCACCGGAGGGTTGATTCCTCCATAGGAGGACATGTCCGGCCCTTGGGAGCGCTCTCACCTGCGCGATCGGGCTTCCGGAGCGTCATGCAGGCCACAAGCGCCTCCATGAATCACAGAAAAATTCAGGCGATTCATGGATATATGTCTAATTATCACATAACGCTTTGATGCCAAGGCCCCTCCACACCGGGGAGATCCCGGGAATCGCGCCGATAATCCGTAGCGACGACCCCGGGATCGCGAAAGGAGCCGGACCCACGTGAGACCGGTAGCGGACAACCGCCTGAGCGCGCTGATCCTCGCGACCCCCCTGCTCATAGCCGCCCCCTGCCTGCTTCAGGGCGTGACCGGCCCTCCGTCCGGCCCGGCCGTCGCCCCCGCAAGAACTGTCGGGAACGCCACATTCCCCGGCCGCCGAACGCCACTGGAAGGTAACGGAATCGGATTTATAGAGAAATTCCCGGAGCCGCCTTCCGGGTTTTTGGCCGGGCCGATTCCGGAGAGATTTCTTCACCCGTTTCCGCATGCCGCGTTCCGGGCGGCCGGCGTGGACGCGACCGGGCTGCGAAAGCCGTCCGAGAAGCCGGAGGAGTCCGGGGAGGACGCGATCCCCGCCGTCCCCTTCCTCGTCGGCTCCGGGATGATCCTGCTGGCCGTCGCCCTGCTCTTCCGGGGAACGTTGCGAGCCGACCTGCGCGCGGAGCGGAACCGGAGGTCCCGCCTGGAACGTTCGAGGCGCCGGGCCGTTCCCCAGGAGGAGCGCGGCCCGGAGCCGGAGCCCGGCTCCCCCGCGTGAGCCGCCGGTCCCGGGCTCCGCGTCCCGGCGGGTGAATCCGGCGAACGGTAAAATAAGTGGGATTTCCTTTCTGGGCTCGTCACACTGATCGACAGCCGGTCCAAGGAGATTCACACGATGCCGAACCAGCCCGCACCGAACCTGCTGTCGTGGGCCAGCGAGATCGACGAAGGCGCGATCACGCAGGCCGCACGCACCGCCCGCCTGCCGTTCGTCTCCGGCCACGTCGCTCTCATGCCAGACGCGCACGTCGGCATCGGGGCGACGGTCGGCTCGGTCATCCCCACCGAGAACGCCATCATTCCCGCCGCCGTCGGAGTGGACATCGGCTGCGGCATGGTGGCGACCGAGACGACTCTCACCGCCGCCGACCTGCCGGACACCCTCGCCGCGCTGATGCCGATGGTCGAGCGCCGCATCCCGGCCGGGGTCGGCAAGGGGCACAGCGACCCGTCCATCGACCGGGCGCTCGACGACCTCGGCCTGCCGTACACGGACCTGAACCCCAGGCAGGAGAAGAAGGTCGCCGAGCAGTTCGGCACCCTCGGCTCGGGCAACCACTTCGTCGAGGTCTGCCTCGACGAGCGCGACCGGGTCTGGACGGTGCTCCACTCGGGGTCGCGCGGCATCGGCAACCAGCTGGCCACGATGCACATCACGGGCGCCAAGCGGATGATGAGGAAGCAGGCCGTCGGCCTTGAGGACCCGGACCTGGCCTACCTCGTCCAGGACACCCCGGAGTTCACCGCCTACATCGAGGACATGCTGTGGTCCCAGCGCTACGCGATGGCCTCGCGGGCCCGGATGGACCGGGTGCTGGTCAACGCCCTGTTCCGGATCGTCGGCGGCGGGCAGCGGGTCCGCACGATCAACTGCCACCACAACTTCACCCAGCGGGAGACCCACTACGGGAAGTCCCTGTGGATCACCCGTAAGGGCGCCATCAAGGCCGACACCGGCGACGAGGGCGTGATCCCGGGCTCGATGGGCACCCGTTCGTACATCGTCCGCGGCCTGGGGAACCCGGAGTCCTACACCTCCTGCTCGCACGGGGCGGGACGCCGGATGTCACGGACGAAGGCCAAGCGGGAGCTCTCGGCCGACTCGCTCACCCAGGCGATGCGGGGCCGTACGTGGAACTCCGACAGGGCCGCCTCGCTGGTCGACGAGCACCCTGAGGCGTACAAGCCCATCGACCAGGTCATGGCCGACCAGAAGGACCTCGTCGAGGTCCGGCACACCCTGCGCCAGATCTTCAACTACAAGGGCTGATCGTACGGCGGGCGGGATCTTGCCCCGCCCGCCGTTCTTCTGCAAGATCGCAGTATGCGCGGTTGCCTCCGGCGGGACGCGGTTCAGGACACGGTGATCGTGGTGGTCGTGGCGAGCAGGAGCAGGACGTCGAGCGCCGCGACGGCCACGGCTCCTGCGAAGGGGGCCTTCGGCGACCGGTTCGCCGCCAGCGGCCCGGCACAGGCGAGCGCCACAGCGACGGCGAGCGCGGCCCATTCCCCGGGCCCGGGCGCCCCCGGCGGCCCCAGGACCAGCGTCACGGTCGCCAGCAGCAGGGGGACGGGGACAAGCGCGCGCACCCGCGCGGCACCGAGCCGCTGCGGCCAGCCCCTGACCCCGGTCGCCAGGTCGTCCTCGATGTCGGGCAGCACGTTCGCCAGGTGCGCCCCGCAGCCCAGCAGGGCCGCGGCGAGGACCGCCCACCACGCGGGCCACGGCGCGCCGGGCAGCCCCAGCGTCACGAACGGCGGCAGGGAGCCGAACCCGACCGCGTACGGCAGCCACGAGAACACCGTCGCCTTGAGCCCCAGGTCGTACGCCCAGGCCGCGGCGACGCCTGTGAGGTGGACGCCCCCCGCGACGGGGCCGAAGGCCAGGGAGAGCGGCACGCAGAGCGCCAGGGCCGTCCACGCCGCGGCCCACACCGTGCGCGCGGCGAGCAGGCCCTCGGCGACCGGCTTTCCCGTACGGCCCGCGGCGGTGTCCCTGGCCGCGTCCGCCGCGTCGTTGCACCAGCCGATCGACAGCTGGCCGGTCAGCACGGCGGCGGCCACCAGGGCGCATCCGAGCGCGTCGTGCCCGCAGGTCAGGGCCAGCGCGCCCACCAGGACGGTGACGGCCGCCGTCGGCCCGGGATGGCAGGCGCGCGCCAGCGCGACGACCGTCGTGAACCCGACCACCGGCCCGCTGGCCGTCCGCACCCGCCCCGCCCACCGGCTCGTCACAGAGTCGATGGTAGGCACACCCGCGGCGGGAAGCAGGCTTGCCACGGACACGGACGGGCAGAAGCCAGATGTCCGCATCCCCCTTTCCCACGAGGCCCGGGAGTGACCCTTTCATGACGCGAATCGCCGCCGTCCGCGGCGCGCTTCCGCCGAACCGCCACCCCCAGGCCGAGATCACCGACGCCATCGCGCGGATGTGCCTGCCCGAGGGCGCCGACCGGCGGGTGCTCGACCGGCTGCACGCGAGTGCCAGGGTCGGCTTCCGCCACCTGGCGCTGCCCCTGCACCGCTACGCCAAGCTCGACGGGTTCGGGGCGGCCAACGACGCCTTCGTCGAGTGCGCCGTGGAACTGGGCGCGGAGGCGGTCGGCGCCGCGCTCGACGCCGCGGGGCTCACCCCGGGGGACGTGGACATGATCATGTTCACCTCGGTGACCGGCCTGGCCGCGCCCTCGGTCGACGCCAGGCTGGCGGGCCGGTTGGGGTTGCGTCCCGACGTCAAACGGGTGCCGATCTTCGGGCTCGGCTGTGTGGCGGGGGCGGCGGGGATCGCCCGGCTGCACGACTACCTGCGCGGCTGGCCCGGGCACGTGGCGGTGCTGCTCTCGGTCGAGCTGTGCTCGCTGACCCTGCAGCGCGGCGACTCCTCGGTCGCCAACCTGGTCGCGGGCGCGTTGTTCGGCGACGGCGCGGCGGCCGTGGTCGCCTGCGGCGCCGAACGGGCCGCCGCCCTGCCGGGAGGGGGGCCCACGGTCGTGGCGACCCGTGGCCACCTGTATCCCGACTCGGAGCACGTCATGGGCTGGGAGGTCGGCGACACCGGGTTCCAGGTGGTTCTCGACGCCGGCGTCCCCGACGTGGTGCGGACCTACCTGGCCGACGACGTGGACGGCTTCCTCGCCGACCACGGGCTGACCAGGGACGACATCACGGCCTGGGTGTGCCACCCGGGCGGCCCGAAGGTGCTCGACGCCGTCGCCGAGACGCTCGGACTGCCGCAGGAGGCGCTCGAACTCACCTGGCGCTCGCTGGCCTCGGTCGGCAACCTGTCCTCCTCCTCGGTGCTGCACGTGCTGCGGGACACCCTCGCGCTGCGCCCCCCTCCGGCGGGGACTCCGGGGTTGCTCATCGCGATGGGCCCCGGCTTCTGCTCCGAACTCGTCCTGTTGCGCTGGTGACCCGTGGGGGGAACGGTGTCCTGGTATCTGTCGCTCGTCCTGCTCGTCGGCGTGGAACGGCTGGCGGAGCTGGTGGTCGCCCGGCGCAACGCGCGCTGGAGCCTGGCGCGCGGGGGGATCGTCCACGGGCGCGGCCACTATCCGTTCATGGTCGTCCTGCACACCGGGTTACTGGCCGGGTGCGCGCTGGAGGCCGGCCTGGCGGGACGGCCCTTCGTCCCCGCGCTCGGCTGGCCCATGCTCGCCCTGGTCGTCGCGGCGCAGGCGCTGCGCTGGTGGTGCGTCACCACGCTGGGCAGGCAGTGGAACACCGAGGTGATCGTGGTCCCCGGCCTGTCCCCGGTGACGGGCGGGCCGTACCGGCTGCGGTGGCTGCGGCACCCCAACTACGTGGCGGTCGCCGCCGAGGGAGTGGCGCTTCCGCTGGTGCACGGCGCCTGGATCACCGCGGTGACGTTCACGGTGCTGAACGCCGCGCTCATGGTGGTGCGGATCCGCTGTGAGGAGGCCGCCCTGGCCACGCTCTCCCCCGCGCCGTCCGCCGGGCGGGCCCCCGCGTGATCGACGTCCTGGTCGCGGGCGGGGGGCCCGCCGGTCTCGCCACCGCCATCCACGCGGCGCTGGCCGGGATGGAGGCCGTCGTGGTCGAGCCCCGGCCGGGCCCTGTCGACAAGGCGTGCGGCGAGGGGTTGATGCCCAGTGGCGCGGCGGCGCTGCTGGCGCTGGGTGTGCGGCCCGAGGGCAGGCCTCTGGCGGGAATCCGCTACGTGGACGGCGGCGACCGGGTCCAGGCGGAGTTCAGGAAGGGCAGCGGGCTCGGGGTGCGCCGCACCGCCCTGCACGACGCGCTGTCGCGGCGCGCCGCCGAGGTGGGCGTGCGGGTCGTGCGGGGCAGGGTCGAGGAGGTACGGCAGCACCACGACCGTGTCGAGGCCGCGGGGCTGCGGGCCAGGTGGCTGGTGGCCGCCGACGGCCTGCACTCCCCGCTGCGCGCCATGCTCGGGCTCCGGCTTCCCGACACCCGCCCCCGCAGGTACGGCCTGCGGCGGCACTATCTCGTCGCCCCCTGGACGGACTTCGTCGAGGTGCACTGGGCCGACGAGTCCGAGGCGTACGTGACGCCGGTCGGCGACGACCTGGTCGGCGTGGCCGTGCTCAGCTCACGGCGGCGGGGATACCAGGAACATCTGGCGGACTTCCCCGAGCTGGCGGCCAGGCTCACCGGACCGGCGGCGACCAGCGTGCGGGGGGCGGGGCCGTTGCGCCAGCGGGTGCGTCATCGGGTCTCGGGGCGGGTGCTGCTGGTCGGCGACGCCGCGGGCTACATCGACGCCCTCACCGGCGAGGGGCTCTCCCTGGCGCTGTTGTCCGCGCGGGCGCTCGTCGGCTGCCTGCGGGCGGGGGACCCGGACTCCTACGAGGAGGCCTGGCTGCGTCTGTCGCGCAGGCACAGGCTGCTCACCGGGGCGCTGCTGGGGACCCGGCGGTACCGCGGGGCCGCGCGACTGATCGTCCCGGCCGCCCGGCGGCTGCCCGTCCTGTTCGGGGCCGCGGTGCACGCGCTCTCGTGAGGGTCTCGGCGGGCGCGTCCCGGGCGGCGGACCGCCCCGCGCGGGCGGGGCGGTCCTGGGCTCGCTCACCGGTCGGTCAGCGGAAGACCCTGACCCAGTCGCTGTCCTCGGACGGCGCCAGGCCCCTGGCGCCCTCGAAGACGACGCGCCAGGTGCCGGAGGTGTAGACGCGGACGTCCGTGGCGAAACGCCCGTCACGGCCGGTCTCGATCGCGTCGACGAACTCCCACTTGCTCCTGCCGCTCGCGCGGAAGAGCACCACGATCTTCTGCCAGCCGGCGGAGCCCGCCCACTGGGTCCTGCCGTTGTCGCAGGGGTTGTGGCGGGTGGCCAGGCCGGGACCGCGCTCGTGCGGGTTGCAGTCCTCGCCGACCTGGAGCTGGCCGCTCAGCGTGATGCGCTGGAACCTGCGGGCCGGGTTGGGGTCGGCGCTGAAGCCGGCGATCCTGGTCTCGGTGTAGGCCCGGCTCCCGGCCTGCGCGGACACGACCTGGGTGGTCGCGGCCTGCGCCGGTGCGGTGACCGCGAGCGCGGAGGCGCTCAGCGCCGCCGTGGCCAGGACGGTCGCGATGCGTCGCAGCATCTGGAACTTCCTTCCCCGTTGAAGGACGCGCCCCGCGGCGGGGCGCGCCTACCGTCAAAGACGCTTCAACATAAGGAAAAGTCGCAGTAAATAGGAAATTAGCCACTCCAAATGGAATAACGATATGGCGATTTGCCCTATTAAATGCACTTATGTGGTGGTCGGGTGGATGATGCTGCGTCTGCCCGCGTAGTGTCCCGTTCCGGCGAACAGGAGGCGCCACTGGCCGTCCCTGATCCCCGGAACGTCCCTGATGAAGCGGCCCTGCGCGTCGGTGGTCACCGAGGCCACGCTCTGCCAGGGCTCCCCGGGCTCGCTCCGGTGCAGGATGCCCACCGGCTGGCCGGGGAAGGGGGCGTAGTCCAGGTAGCCCTGCGGATCGACCCGGTTCAGGACTCCGCGAACCCGCGCGCCCGTCTCCCCCGCGGCCACCCGCACCGCGCTGAACCTGGTCTCCCTCCGCAGCCTGAAGACGGTGTGCCCGGTGACGACCTCCCCGCCGGCGCCCCTGGCGGTCACCGTGACGGTCCAGCGCCCCGTCGGGTACCAGCGGCTCAGACCCTTGTCGGGCACGAACCTCCAGATCTCCCACTCCCGTCCCGGAGGAGGCGCCGACACCCCCTGACCGTCGGTGGTCCCGGTGGCGCCGGTGTCCTCGGCGTCCTCCTGGATCGGCGGGGAGGACGGCTCGCCCGCCGCGTCCGGGGCTCCCGGCTCGACCTCGATCGTCACCCCGTCCGGCCCCGCGACCCCGCCCGCGACCACCTCGATCACCACCCGCACCGATCCGGACGGCCCGACGACGGGCGCGCCCGGGATCACGGTCACCGAGCGGATCACCGGTTCCTCGGCCACGACCGCCCCGGCCGGGACAGGCGGGGCGACGGTCGCCGCCGCCAGCAACGCGAAAAGGAATCTCATGACCCAGGACGCTAGGAACGGCGCGGTAATGGCCGGGGGACGGACACGCGCCCGTTGGGCAAAGGGACCGGCACGGGTCAGGACGCGTACAGGCCGTCGATCACCTCCGCGTACCTGGTGTGGATGATCTGGCGTCTGAGTTTCAGGCTCGGCGTGAGCTCCCGGCTCTCCGGTGTCCACTCGACCGGCAGCAGCCGCCAGCGCTTGACCTGCTGCACCCGGGCGAGCCGCCCGTTGGCCGCGGCGACCGCCCCGGCGACCTCCCGGAGGACCTCGGGGTGCTCGGCGAGGTCGGCCAGGCAGGTGAACCCGATGCCCCGCTCCTTCGCCCAGCCGGGAGCCGTCTCACCGTCGAGGGTGAGGAGCGCCACCGGGTACGGCCTGCCGTCGCCGTAGGCCAGGGCCTGGCCGACGATGGGGTGCTCCCTGAGGAGGCCCTCGATGTTGGCCGGGGAGATGTTCTCGCCCCCCGAGGTGATGATGAGCTCCTTCTTGCGGTCGAGGATGCTGACGAAGCCGTCCTCGTCGACCACGCCGACGTCGCCGGTGTGCAGCCAGCCGTCCTCGTCCAGCAGTTCCGCGGTCTCCCCCGGCCGGTTGAGGTAGCCGACGGCGTTGGCCGGGCTGCGTGTGAGGATCTCCCCGTCCTCGGCGACGCGGATCTCCACCCCGGGCCCGGCCTGCCCGACGGTGCCGAGTTTGAAGCGGTCCTGGGCGTTGGCGGTGAACGCGCCCGTCGTCTCCGTCATGCCGTACACGTCCAGGACGCGCAGGCCGAGACCGGCGAAGAAGCGCTGGACCTCGCGCGGCATCGGCGCCGCGGCGGTGGCGAGCCAGCCGGCGTTGTCCAGGCCGATCAGCGAGCGCACGCCGGACAGCAGCGCGGCGTCGGCCCGCTCGTAGGCCTCGCGGACCCCGGGTGAGGGCGTGCGGCCGTACTGACAGGCCTCGATGTGGGCGAGACCGGCGGCCATGGCCAGGCGCGCCTGCTCGCGCCGATCCTGCGGCTGCATGGACAGCAGGGCCTGGAGCCTGGCCATCATCTTCTCCCACACGCGCGGCACGCCGAAGAAGAGCACCGGCCTGACCTGGCCGAGGATCACGCCGAGCTGGGACATGTCGGTGCAGAAGTAGGTGTGGGAGAGCTTGAAGAGCGGCAGGTAGAGGCTGAGCACCCGCTCGGCGATGTGCGCGTAGGTCAGGTAGGAGATCTGGGTGCCGCGTTCGGGCACCCGCGCCAGCCGGTCGGTGGCCACGACCTCGTAGAACACGTTGGCGTGGGTGAGCGGCACGCCCTTGGGGTCACCGGTCGTGCCGGAGGTGTAGAGCACCGTCAGGACGTCGTCGGCGGTCACCGCGCGCCAGCGGGCCTCGACCTCGCCGGGTTCGGCGGCCAGCCGCTCGCGGCCCATGGCCAGCAGGTCGTCCCAGGAGACGAAGCGGTCGTCCCGGGGGGCTCCCTCCAGCATGACGATCCTGCGCAGCGCGGGCAGGTCTCCGAGGATCGGCTCCCACCTGGCCAGGTCGTCAGGGCCGCCGAGCACCGCGATCCGCGCGCCCACGTCGGCCGCGACGAAGGCGACCTGCTCGGGGGCGAAGGTGGCGTAGACCGAGCACGAGACGCCGCCCGCGTGCACCGCTCCCAGGTCGGCCAGGACGTGCTCGCTGCGGTTGACCATCATCAGGGCGACGGCCTCGCCCCTGCGCAGCCCGAGGGCGGCGAAGCCCGCGGCGATCTCCAGCACCCTCCGCCTGGCCTCGCCGTAGGTCATGGTCGTCCACCCCTGCCCCGAGGGGTCGGAGTAGGCGGGGGCTCCCGCGTCCCGTTCGGCCGCCTCCCTCAACTGGGCGCAGACGGTACGGCCCGCGATCTCCCGCTCGATCGCGGCCCGTTCCTCAAGGACACCGGCCATCGAAGCGCCTCCTGGAAGTGCTCACTTGCCTTCGTGAGGCATGCATCGCATCACACGGGATACGGAGGGACAAGACCTTCGGCGTTAAGGGACCGACGACGCACGACCTTTCGGTCCGCCCTCGCCGTAATGAACACGCAGAGTTACAGTTCGATCACACACTGAGGTCGGGGGGCGCTATGACATCGGAGACAAAGGCGGATGAGAACTCCTTCTTCGGGCATCCACGCGGCCTCGCCACGCTGTTCGGCACCGAGATGTGGGAGCGCTTCAGCTGGTACGGCCTGCGCGCGATCCTGGCCACCTTCATGGCCGCCTCCCCCGCCGTCGGCGGGCTGGGCATGGGCAAGGGGACCGCGCAGGCGCTCGTCGGCGTCTACGGCGCCCTGATCTACCTGGTGGCCCTGCCCGGCGGCTGGATCGCCGACCGCGTCCTCGGCGCCCGCAGGGCGGTGCTGTGGGGTGGCCTGATCATCATGTTCGGGCACATCAGCATGGCGATACCGGCCAGGACGGGCCTCTTCGTGGCCCTCGGCCTGCTGCTCATCATCGCCGGGACCGGGCTGCTGAAGCCGAACATCTCCGCGATGGTCGGCAAGCTCTATCCGGAGGACGCCGACGCGCGCAGGGACGCGGGCTTCTCCCTGTTCTACCTCGGCATCAACCTGGGGGCCTTCGTCGCCCCCATCGTGGTCGGCTGGCTCGCCGACGGCGACCGCTGGCACCTGGGCTTCGGGGCGGCGGCCGTCGGGATGGCCCTCGGCCTGGTCCAGTACGTGGCGGGCCGCTCCCGCCTCCGGGGCGTCGGCGACGAGCCCGGGCACCGGCTGACCCCCGCCGAGCACCGGCACTTCACCCTCGTCGCCCTCGGCTCGACGGCCGTGATCGTCGTGGCCCTGACGCTCTGGGCGCTCTCCGGGACCTTCAGCCTCGACGCCTTCGCGCTGGCGCTGACCGTGGTGATCGTGATCGTTCCTGTGGTCTACTTCGGCTACATCCTGCTGGGCAGCCACAACCTGACGCCGGAGGAGCGCGCCGGGATGCGGGCCTACATCTGGCTGTTCGCCGCCGCGGCCGTCTTCTGGATGATCTACGACCTGGCCCCGACCGTGCTGCTGTTCTTCGCGGCGGACCACACCGACCTCTCACTGTCCGGGGTGCGCATCACCGCCGCGGCGACGCAGTCGTTCAACCCGCTGTTCATCATGATCTTCGTACCGGTCTTCGCGGCGTTGTGGGTGAAGCTGGGCGATCGGGTCACGGCCCCGCAGAAGTTCGCCTTCGCGCTGGTCATGGTCGGCCTGAGCTTCGTGATCATGGCGGCGGCCGCCGCCCTGGCCGGGAACGGAAGGGTCTCGGTGTGGTGGCTGGTGGCGGTCTACCTCGTCCAGGTCTTCGGGGAACTGGCGCTGAGTCCGGTCGGGCTCTCGGTCACCACCAAGCTCGCCCCCCAGGCGTTCAAGGGGCAGATGCTCGGCGTCTGGTTCATCGCCGTCTCGGTCGGCGACGCGGTCGGCGGGCAGACGGGCAGGCTCAGGGAGCACATGTCCGATCCCGCCTACTTCCTCACGCTGGCGGCGATCGCGGTCGTGGCGGGCGTGCTGCTGTTCCTGTTCGTGCCGCGACTGCGCGTCCTGATGCGGGAGCACGACCACGCGCCTTCCGGATCCCAGAAAATATGACGTAAGACCCATAGAGCCGGTCATGGGATGATTTATCAGTGAACCAATGGCTTGACCTCGTCGGAATCTTCGTCTTCGCTCTCTCCGGCGCGCTCGTGGGCGTCCGCAGGCGACTGGACGTGGTCGGCATGGCCGTACTGGCGGAGATGACCGCGCTCGGCGGCGGCATCCTGCGTGACCTGATCCTCAACGTCCGGCCCGCTGCCTTCTCCAGCACCGGATACGTGCTCGCCCCGGTGATCGCGACGGCCATCGTGTTCTTCTGGCACCCGCACGTGGAGCGGGTGATGCCCGCCGTCAACGTGTTCGACGCGGCCGGCCTGGGCCTGTTCTCCGTGGTGGGCACGGAGAAGGCGCTGAGCTACGGCCTGAGCCCGCTGCACGCGACACTGCTCGGGGTCACCACCGGTGTCGGCGGCGGCGTGCTGCGCGACGTCCTGTCCGGGCAGATCCCCATCCTGCTCTACGACCGCCAGCTCTACGCGGTGCCCGCCCTGTTCTGCTCGGCGGTGATGGCCGTGCTCTACATCCTGGACCTGCACGGCTGGCCCGCCACGCTGGCCGCCGCCATACTCGGGTTCGGGCTGCGCATCGCCGCGATGCGGCTGCGCTGGCGCGCCCCGCTCGCCAGGGGGGTCGCACCGGAGTAGCCCGGTGAAAACCCTGGTCAAGTCGTGTTACACGGCGTACGGCCCGGGCATCGCGGCGGTAGGCGTCCAACTCACGGGAGGCCACCATGGCCAAGGGGAAGAAGACCGCGGGCCACGGGCAACGGCTCCGCACCGTCAGTCTGCCGCTGGTCGGGACGGTGGCGGTGCCGCCACCCGAGCGGCTGGCCTTCTACGCGGTGCTGGGGGTGCTCGGCGCCCTTGAGGTCATCGACTGGCCCGTCGCGATCGTCGTCGGGGTCGGCCACCTGCTCTCCGAGCAGCATCGCTCCCACCTCCTGCAGGAGGCCGGAGAGGCGGCGGAGGCCGCCTGACGATCACAGGGCGGGGGTGAGCGGCGGAGCCGGGCGGGCGCCGTACGGGCCCCTGATCCTGGCCTCCGCGATGCGGGCCACCCCCTCGGTGATGACCTGCGGAGACTGGGTGAAGGGAAGCCGGAGCCGGCCCTCAAGCGTGCCGTCGACGCCGAACCAGGTGCCGGGGGCGAGCCGTACGCCCTGGCAGGCGGCGGCCTCGGCCAGCAGGCTGCCCGAGTGGTCGGGCAGCCTGATCCACAGCGAGCCGCCGCCCCTGGGCACGGTGTAGTCCCAGTCCGGCATGTGCTCGGCCAGCGCGGTCGTCAGGGCGGCCCGTGACGCGCCGAGGCTGCGGCGGCGTTCGGCCCTGGTCTCCTCGATGTCCTCGAAGAGCCTGGCCACGACGAGCTGCTCGAACAGGGAGCTCGCGATGTCGACCGAGGCGCGCAGGGCGGCCAGGCGGCGTACCATGGCCGCGCCCGCGCGGATCCAGCCGATGCGCAGCCCGCCCCACCACAGTTTGGAGGCCGACCCCAGGCTGATCACCCTGCCGTCGGTGTCGAAGGCGGCCAGCGGGGCGGCCCGGGGCACCTCGTCGATGTCCAGCTCGCTCCAGGTCTCGTCCACGATCAGCGTGGTGTCGTGTCTCCTGGCCGCGCTCACCAGCCCGGCCCGGGTGGCGTCGTCCATCAGGTGACCGGTGGGGTTGTGGAAGTCGGGGATGACGTAGGCCAGGCGGGCCCCTGACTGGCGCATCGCGCTGGTGAGCAGGTCCAGGTGCCAGCCGTCGTCGGGGATGCCGACCGGGACGATCCTGGCGCTTCGCGCCCTGGCCAGGTCGATGGCGTGCGGGTAGGTCGGCGACTCGAGCAGGAACGGGTCGCCCGGCGCGAGCAGCGCCATGGCCAGCAGGTGGAGGCCGTGCTGGGCGCCCGCGGTGATGAGGATCTGCTCCGGCCTGGTGGCCAGCCCGCGCGCGCAGTACCGGGCGGCGACCGCCTGGCGCAGCGGCGCGATCCCGACCGGGTCGTATCCCATGCCCAGGGTGTAGCGCGGATAGCCCTCCCCCGCGGCGGCGATCGCGGCGGGCAGCGTCCTGGCCGCGGACGGCGCCGCGCAGTGCAGGGGCAGCAGCCCGTCGTCCTCGGCGGCGATCCAGGGGTTCTCCGCGCCGAGCGAGCCCGCGTCCGGCAGCGCCGTCCAGCTCCCCGCCCCCTGCCTGCTCTCCAGGTATCCCTGCTCGCGCAGCCGGTCGTAGGCGGAGGTCACGGTCGTACGGCTGACGCCCAGCGCCTCGGCGAGGTGCCGTTCCGCCGGGACCCGCACCCGCACGGGCAGCCGCCCGTCGAGGATCAGCGACCGCACGGTCGCGGCCAGGGTCCGGTAGTACGGCTTGGCGCCGGGGTCGATCGCCAGGAGGCGAGCGAGCTGGACGCCACTCAGATAGCGGTCCACCCACCCCACTATAAGGCCACTTTTCGTGATTGGCCCTTTTGGGTGGCGGTAATGGCATGGACGATAAGTGCCATTATGAGCGAGGCAACACTTCCCACCCTCGGGTCGTTCCCCGGCCGCCTCCTGCGCCTGTACGCCGGACTGGCGCTCTACGGCGTCGGCATCGGCCTGCAGATCGAGTCACGGCTCGGCGGCAGCCCGTGGGACGTCTTCCATCAGGGCCTGTCCATCCATCTCGGCCTGTCCATCGGCACCTGGATCATCGTGGTCGGCGCGGCGGTGATGCTGTTGTGGATCCCTCTCAGGCAGCGGCCCGGCATCGGCACCCTCAGCAACGTCCTGTTCCTCGGGCTGTTCGCCGACGCCGCGATGTGGCTGGCCCCCGAGCCGGGACCGCTGGCCCTGCGGTGGGTCTACCTGCTGCTCGGCGTCGTCGCGACCGGCGCGGCCACCGGGCTCTACATCGGCGCGGGCCTGGGCCCCGGGCCGCGCGACGGCCTGATGACCGGCCTCAACCGCCTGGGCATGTCCATCGGCTCGGCCAGGACCCTCATCGAGGTGACGGTGCTGGCCGTCGGCTGGCTGCTCGGCGGGACCGTGGGCCTGGGAACCGTGGTCTTCGCCTTGGCGATCGGCCCGCTGAGCCAGTTCTTCATGCCGCTGATGCGCCCCAAGGACTGATCGGGACGCCGCGGAGGCGTTAGCGTCGAGCACATGCGGATCGAGGACTACGCCCTCATAGGCGACATGCAGTCGGCGGCACTGGTCGGCCGCAACGGCTCCATCGACTGGCTCTGCCTGCCCAAGTTCGACTCGCCCGCGTGCTTCGCGGCGCTGCTCGGCGACAAGCACCACGGGCAGTGGTGGCTCGGTCCCGCAGGCGCCCGGCGGCCCGACGCCACCAGGCGCCGTTACAAGGGCGACTCCCTGGTGCTGGAGAGCGAGTGGGACACCCCGGGCGGCACGGTCCGCGTCACGGACTTCATGCCGACCAGGCACGTCAACCCCGACCTGGTCAGGATCGTCGAGGGCGTCTCCGGCACCGTCGAGATGGCCACCGAGATCCGCGTCCGCTTCGACTACGGCCGCATCGTGCCCTGGGTGCGCCGTACCGACGGGCTGCTGCAGGCCGTCGGCGGTCCCGACTCGGTGTGGCTGCACTCCCCGATCCCGCTGCAGGGCGGCGACTACGCCCACAAGGCGAGGTTTCAGGTCGCCGAGGGCGAGCGCCTGGCCTTCGTCTTCACCTGGCATCCCTCCCACGAGACCAGGCCCGTCGAGATCGACCCCTTCGAGCAGCTCGCGCAGACCGAGCAGCTGTGGGAGGAGTGGCTCGGTCAGTGCGCCTACCAGGGCCCGTGGCGGGACGCCGTGGTCCGCTCGCTCATCACGCTCAAGGCCCTCACCTACGCCCCCACCGGCGGCATCGTCGCCGCCCCGACCACCTCGCTGCCCGAGGACCTCGGCGGGGTCCGCAACTGGGACTACCGCTACTGCTGGCTGCGTGACGCGACCATGACGCTTGAGGCCCTCATCGGCGCGGGTTACCTGGAGGAGGCCCGCTCCTGGCGGGCGTGGCTGCTGCGCGCCATCGCGGGCCGCGCCCAGGACCTGCAGATCATGTACAGCGTGACCGGAGAGCGCAGGCTGACCGAGCTCGAGCTGTCCTGGCTGCCCGGCTACGAGGCCTCCCGCCCGGTCAGGATCGGCAACGACGCCGTCACCCAGCTCCAGCTCGACGTGTACGGCGAGGTGATGAACGCCCTGTACCTGTCGCGCACCTCGGGTATGGAGCCCGACGACCGGGCGTGGACCATCCAGCGCGAGCTGCTCGGATACGTGGAGGCCCACTGGGACGAGCCCGACGAGGGACTGTGGGAGGTCAGGGGGCCGCGCAGGCACTTCACCCACTCCAAGGTGATGTGCTGGGTCGCCCTCGACCGGGCCGTCAAGCAGGTCGAGGAGTTCGGCAGGACGGGGCCGGTGGCGCGCTGGCGGGAGCTGCGCGACCGGATCCACGCCGAGGTGTGCCACAAGGCGTTCGACTCCGCGCGCGGCACCTTCACCCAGTCGTACGGCTCGGCGGAGCTCGACGCCTCCCTGCTGCTGATCCCCATGGTGGGTTTCCTGCCTCCCGAGGATCCCAGGGTGGTCGGCACCGTCGAGGCGATCCAGTGTGAGCTGATGGTCGACGGCTTCGTGCTGCGTTATCCGCTGGACGAGGACAACGACGTGGACGGCCTGCCGGGGCGTGAGGGCGCGTTCCTGGCGTGCAGCTTCTGGCTGGCCGAGGCGCTGGCGATGATCGGGCGCAAGGAGGAGGCCGTCGAGCTGTTCGAGCGCCTGCTGGCGCTGCGCAACGACGTCGGCCTGCTCTCCGAGGAGTACGACCCCCGCTACGGCCGCATGGTCGGCAACTTCCCGCAGGCCTTCAGCCACGTCCCGCTGATCCACACGGCCCGCGCGCTGAGCTGACCCCGCCCGCCGTACTCCTCGGGAAGACCCCTGGAAGGCGCTGACGAGCCGAAATGCGGCGGATCCGGAAGGCCGGAAAAGTCGTGAAAAAATTTTCCCCTTCGGGTGCAACTAAACACGGCCAAGGTCACTCTCACCTGTTGAACACCACCCGAAAGGAACGAACATGAGCGACTTCGCTACCTCCGACCTGGTCGACTACGACGGCGACGGCAGCGCCGACGCCCAGCTGATCGACACCGACGGCGACGGCTACGCCAACGAGGAGCGCTACGACACCGACGGTGACGGGGTGACCGACGTCGTCTACCTCGACAACGACGGTGACGGCTACATCGACGAGGCCCGGATCGACTACGACGGCGACGGCGTCGCCGACTACACCCAGACCTCGGGCCCCTTCCCCACCGCCTGACCGCACGAGCAGCGTGAGCCCGTGTGTCCTCACGTGTGATCCCGTCGCGGACCACACGGGCGAATGACGAGGAAGACAACCGATGGAAGATCGACGCGCGCTCCTGCCCCTGATGCTCCTGCTGGCCTGCGCGGCACTGACCGCCTGCGGCCTCGTGGGAGGGGAGACGGGCGGGCAGACGCGGACCGTCGCCACGTCATCGGAGCCCGGCGAGCCGGGTGTCTCCCAAGGAGAGGCCGTACGGCCCCTGCGCAAGGGGCGGGGAGTGACGCCCGGCGAAACGGGGACGCCGGGCGGACCGTTCCCGCTCCCCCTCCCCCTGATGCTCGCGATCGGCGGCGGGGTCGCCGTGGCGGGCGCGGGAGGGCTCTACCTGTGGTCGCGCGGCAGGCGGACGGTCGCCACCACACCGTCCCCGGCGCCGCCGTGGCAGACGGCCCCTCAAGCCCCTCAGGCGCCCCTGACCCCCCAGGCTCCCCCCGGGGCGATGGCCGCCGATGCGCCGCCGCACCCGCGGGCACCCGAGCGTGACCCGCTGGCCGAGGCGCTCACCGAGGTGGCGGGCAGCGGGATCAGCCAGGCGCTCACCCAGCAGGTCGATCGGCTGTTCTCCGGAGGACATCCGGGCAGGGAGACCCTGGTCGAGGCCTGCATCGGCTACCGGGACCAGATCGCCGAACGCCACCCCCGGCTGGCCGACACCCTGGGGGACGGCCTGAACCGGGCCGGGGTGCGGGAGATCGTCCCGGACGGGCAGCGGTTCGACCCGCGCCTGCACGAGGCGTTCGGCTCCGAGCCGACCGACCGGCCCGAACTGCACGACACGGTGGCGGAGACCGTCAAGAGGGGGTACGCCGACGGCGGCCGGGTGATCCGCGTGCCGCAGGTCGCCGTCTACCGTCACCGGGCACCCGGAGGCGAGGGTGCGGGGTGAGGCGCTCAGCCGTCGGCCAGACCGGTCTGCAGCCGCCTCCTGGCACGGTGGATCCAGGCCCGGACCGTGTTCAGCGGCACCCCGAGCGAGAGCGCGACCTGCTCGTAGGTCAGGCCGCCCGCCCACAGCAGCAACGCCTCCCGGTGGGAGGCGGGCAGCCCCGTCAGCGCCCTGCGCAGGTCGGCCAGCCTGGCGACCGAGTCCTCGAAGGGATCGGCGACCAGGAGTTCCTCGGCGACCTCGGCCATGAGGGCGTCCCGGGGAGGACGGCGCCTGATCACCGAGTGGGAGGCGTTGCGCGCGATGGCCAGCACCCAGGCCCTGAAGGGCGACCTGCCCTGAAAGGCCGGCAGACCGCGCCAGGCCGCCAGGTGCGTGTCCTGGAGCGCGTCGAGCGCGTCGGCGCGGTTGCCGGTCAGGTGGTAGCAGACGCCGAAGGCCGGGCGCCGCGCCATCGACCACAGCTCGGCGAAGGCCCTCTCGTCACCCCCGCGGGCCGCCGCGACGAGCAGGCTCTCGCCGTCGGCGGCGTCCTCGGTCCTGTCCTCGACGGCCCCGCCCAGCGACACGCTCGTCATCGGTCACCCATCGTCCGGGAGCGGAAAATCAGCCAATGACATCACGTTCCGCGACCGCCCGGTATGTGGTGGTCCGCCATGATATTGGACCGTGATAATCCCCATTCCCGGTCGTCCCATCACGAGTCAGACGGCCTGACCGACCTGCGTCGACTCCCTCAGGGAGGGCCGGGAAACCGATACAGGAGGAGAACCTGCCCATGGTGCCGCGGACGTTCCCGCCCGCCCCCCGCCTACGGCCCGCATCCGGCGGTGACGCGTGACGGCGGGCCCCGCTGACCTGCTGCGCGACCTCTGCGACTCCACCTCGGCCAGGCTCGCCGGGCCCGAGCTGCGCGAGCGGATCGCCCAGGTGCGCGCGAGCCTCGACGCCCCGCTGCGGGTCGCGGTCGCGGGCGCGGTCAGCAGCGGCAAGTCGACCCTGGTCAACGCCCTGCTCGGGCTGCCCGTCGCCCCGGTCGACGCGGGCGAGTGCACCTTCGTCGTCACCCAGTACGAGTACGGCGAGGACGACGGACTCGTCACGATCGAGCTGAAGGACGGGGGCGTCGCCCACTCGCGGCTGCTGCCCGGCCACCGGCTGCCCTCGGACCTGGGGGTCGAGGTCGCCCGCGTCAGGCGCCTTCGCGTCACGCTGGACCAGCCCTCCCTGCGCACGGTCACCATCGTCGACACCCCTGGCATGAACACGGTGACGGCGGCCAACGAACAGGCCGCAAGGAGCATGCTGTTCGGCTCCGGGGACGAGGACGACCGTGCCCAGGCGATGATCTACGTGCTGCGTTACGTCCAGAAGTTCGACGACACCACCCTCGCCGAGTTCCGCGGCCTCACCGGCGCCTGCGGGATGAGCTGCGTCAACACCCTGGCCGTGCTGGGCCAGGTCGACCGGCGCGGCGACGAGGACGACCCCTGGCCCACCGCGCGCCGCCTGGCGGCCAAGGGCTACCAGGACCTGCGGACCTCCGTCTTCGACGTGGTCCCGGTGATCGGCCTGCTGGCCGAGACCGCGCGGGCGTGCCCGCCGGACGCCCAGGAGTTCGCGGCGCTGTCCGAACTGGCCCGGATGGACGAGGACGACCTGGAGGACTACCTCCTCGACCTGGAGGACTTCCGCACCGCTCCCGACCTTCCCGTCCCCGCCGAGGTACGGCACCGCCTGGTCGGGAAGCTGCACCGCTACGGCATCATGACCGCGGTGCGCGCGCTGCGTGAGGGCGTCGCCGGGGACGCCGAGGGGCTCGCGGCGCACCTGCTGGAACGGTCGGGATACGCCTCCGCGGGGAAGGCCGCGACCGGCTCGGTCGCCGCGGGCATCGCCCACTTCGCCCGCCGCGCCGACCACCTGAAGGCGCTCGACGCCCTGACCAGGCTGCGCGCCCTCGCCCGCACCCCGGCGCTGGGCTCGGATCGCGTCACCCTGGACGCGCTCGCGGCCCAGCTCGACGAGAACAAGCCGATCGCCACCGCGCTCGGCGGCCTGCGGATCTTCGCCGCGGCCGAGGCGCTCGGCAGGGGCACGCTCGTCCTGAACGAGGAGATGACGGCGGAGCTGCTGCGCATGGCCCGCCACGACGACCCCGCCGAACAGCTCGGCCTGGCCGCCGGGGCGCCGAAGCCGGAGATCGCCGCCGCGGCCACCGCCGCCTCGATGCGCTGGCGCACCCTGGCCATGATGAGCGAGGGCCGCACCGGCGGGCACCGGGCCAGGGACGTGCTGACCGTCCTTGAGGACGTCGTCGGCGCGGCGCTCACCGAGGACCGGGGACCGGCCACCCCCACGGGGGCGGGCCCGTTGCCCCCGGTCTCCGTGGACCGGGCGGCGGCCGAGGCGCTGCGGTCGTCCCCGATGGTCCCCGCGGACGAGCGGCGCTCCGTCGAACTGCTGCTGACCGGGACCGAACTGGCGCTCCAGCTCGGCGCACCGCCCTCGGCCCCCCGCGCAGAACTGGCCGGCTACGCCGCCGCGCTGGCCGCCAGGTTCCGCGTGCTGACCCACAGGCCCCTCCCCATCAGGCAGCGCAGGGCGGCGGAGACCCTCTGCGAGGCCTACGAGGCCGTCTGGGCGTGGTGCGACCGGCCGGACGGCCCTTCCGGCACCCCCTCACCGGCACGATCCCGACAGGAGAACGTCAGTTGACGACCCCCGACCAGGCGGGCCCGGTGGCCCGGCTGCTGCGTTACGCCAACGAGGTCCACGGCCTGGCAGGCCGGTGCGGCAGGCCGGACCTGGCCGAGGTGCTGGCCGCGAGCGCGGCCAGGTGGAAGGACGAGTGCACCGACATCGTGGTCGCGGGCGCGCAGAAACGCGGTAAGAGCCGCCTGCTCAACACCCTGGTCGGCCACCCCGACCTGCTGCCCGTCGACGCCGACGTCGCGACCAACTGCTTCCTCTCCCTGCGGCGCGGCCCCCGCCTCACCGCCGTCGTGCACCGCAACACCGACACCGGGCTCGTCGAGACCCCGATCACCGTCGAGTCGATCCCCGACTACGCCTCCATGCGCGGCGACGCGGGCAAGCGGCGCGATGTCGTCAGCGTGGACGTCACCCTGGACAACCCGCTGCTGGACGGCCTGCGGCTGCTCGACACCCCCGGGGTGGACAGCCTGACGGTCGGGCACAGGCAGGTGACCGTGGCCATGCTCCAGCGGGCCGACGCCCTGCTGTTCACGCTCAGCGCGCAGGACCAGCCGGTGCTCAGGCACGAGCTCGAGTTCCTCGCCGAGGCCGCCGAGCGGGTCCAGGCGATCGTGTTCGTGCTGACCAAGGTCGAGGACTCCACCAACTGGCACAGCCTGCAGGAGGAGAACAAGGCCCGGCTGAGGACCTTCGTCACCGAGGCGATCGCCGCCGACCCCGGCAGGACGGCGACGCTGAGCCCGCTGCTGCGGGCGCCCTGGATTCCGGTGAGCTCGAAGCTCGCCGAGGCCGCCGAGGCGAAACGGCGGGAGGGACGCACCGAACGGGCCGACGCGCTGCGGGCCCGCAGCGGCATGGACGTCCTGGAGCGGTACCTGCGCGGGTTCGCCGGCGGCCGGGAGTCCGCGCGCGGCGCGACCGTGGTCGCCGCCGCGCTCTCCGCGCTGAACGCGCTGGCGGCCGGGGCGCAGGACGACGTCGCCGCGGGCTCCGACGACGCCGGGGACGTCACCGCACGGCTCGCCGAGCTGGACGCGGAGCTGGCCGCCCTCGGGGAGCTGACGGCCAAGCGCAGGGCGGGCGCCGTCGCCAACACCTTCCTCGGGCGTGAGGTCGGCGGGATCGTGGCCGCCCGGGTGGCCGAGATCCGCCAGCCGTACGAGAACGCGATCGCCACGCTGAAGAAGCAGGAGCAGATCGACAGGTACATGGCGGAGCTGCCGGAGAGCGTCCAGCGCTCGCTTGAGGCCGTCTGGTCGCAGATCGTCTACGACGTGGAGAACCTGGCCAGGACCACGCTGGACGCCTTCGCCCGCGACCTGGGCCTCGACCCGGTCGAGCTGACCTCCGACAGGCGCGCGATGCCCAACCTGTCGCAGGTCCAGGTCAAGGGGGACCAGGCCGCGGACGCGCCGGTCGACGTGGACATGGTGCGGGACGTGCTGCCCTCGATCTCGATGGCCGCCTCGTTCGGCGGCCTGGCCGCGGCCATGCTCGGCCCCATCGGCTTCCTCCTGGTCGCCCCCGCCATCGGGGCCTCCATCTTCTTCGGGCGGCGCTCGCTGGAGAAGGTGCAGCGCAACCAGGCCGCGATCAGGGGGGCGCTGCGCGACCAGTTCTCCGTCGTCGCCAGGGAGATGACCCTCGACCTGGAGCGGATGGTCGCCACCTGGCGGGTCGGCGTCGAGCAGGCCGCCGACGACAACCTGATGCGAAGGCGCAAGGACCTTGAGGGCAGGCGGGCGGAGCTGAAGTCCGCCTCGGCCCGTTCGGCCGCCGACCGTCAGAGGTCGCGGCAGTCCGGCCAGGACCGCATCGCCGCGATCAACACCCTCACCAGGCGCGGCCACGAGCTGCGAGAGGAGCTCGCCGCGGCGGTCGCCGCCCTGGGATCGGCCCCCTGACCGTCCTGTCCCCGTTCCCGCCCCGTGCCCCCGGCGACGTCCGCCGGGGGCACGGTCGTCTTCCGGGCGTCACAGCGGCAGATGCACCAGGGTCGCCGGCTGGTCACGGGCGGCGCCGGTGACGTCTCCCGGCCGGTGCAGGCACAGCAGGCCGCCGGAGACCCGTACGACCGGCTCGAACAACCCCGGCGTGCGGTGCACCTCCCGCGCCCCTGAGGGGGTGACGTGCACGAGCCTGCTGCGACCGGCGTCCAGCATCGTCATCCAGATCGAGTCGCCGTCCACGACCAGCCTCGGCCGCTCCCAGCGGTTCCGGGAGGTCAGGTGACCGGCCAGGGTCGCCGACTGCTTGCCCATCAGGAACTCCAGCGTGTGCGAACGCTGGTTGAAGATCCCCACCGACCAGCCCCTGGCGGGACTCACCTGGTCGGCGCCGACCGCGTAGATCTGGCCTCCCGCCGGGACCCAGCGCAGGGCGCCCGCCCTGGGGCGGGGCATGACGAGCTTGGTCCTGCCGTCGGCGGTGTCGGCCTCAAGACCGGCCGAGCTCGAGGTGAACCACCTGCCGTTGTGCAGGACGACCTGGTGCAGCCAGCTACGGCCGGGCTCCCGCACCGTCGGGCGCACGACACCGCCGGGGTCGATCAGGCACAGCACCTGCCAGGGCCTGAAGTCGTGGTGCCTGTTCTGGAACATCGGCTTGTTGCTGCTGAACTGCCCGAGCACCACCGTGCAGCCGGGTGCTCCGACGGAGGGCGCGGGGTCGTTGCCACTGGGCCCCTCCTGGTCGACGAGCCGCCGCGACCGGTTGTCCTCGTTGAGGAACCACTGGGTGTACGGCCCCAGGTCGCGCGGCTGCGGCGCCTGGAACATGAAGCCCCCGCCCAGGTCGAACTCGACCACCGACAGCTGGCCCGTCTCCCCCCAGGGCAGACCGACCGAGCTGTCCACCGGGACCGGCTGTCGTGGCTGGAAGAAGACCCAGGCGGTACGGCCGTGCGCGATCACGGTCGGGTTGCCCCACACCTGGAGCGGGTGGGTGCCGCGGATGGCCAGGTCGGGGGTGAGGACGCGCACCAGGGTCTGCGCGGGACCGACCTGCTCGACCGCGGCGACGCCCTCACGTGAGACGTCCCACTCGACCAGCCTGCCGAAGCGCAGCTCACGGTCGTGCCTGCCCTCGACGCCGTCGAGCCTGCGGAGCAGGTGGCCGCTGTCGAAGGCCTGGTGGACGAAGACTCTGCCCGCCTCGGCGCGGGCCTCGAGCACACCGTCGAGCACCTTGGCCACGCCCGGGACGACCGGCCCGCCCTGCCCGCCCCGCTGCGCCCCCTGCGTGCCGCCCTCGGGGACGACCTTGTGGCCGCCGGTGTGACCGCTCTCCGGGCCGGTGAAGACCTGCCCGCCGCCGGTGACGCCGGGGCGCGCGGAGAGCTTGGCGGGCGTGGCGGGCTCGGCACGGGCCACCGGGACGCTCTGGGACTGTTCGGGGTCCCGCTGCTCGACCTTGAGCTTCCAGGCGAGCTGGGCGGCGCCGTACGCGACGACGATCTTCGGGTCGTCGTAGGTGCGCACCCGGTCGCCGAGCCTGTCGCGCACGGCCTCCTGGACCAGCGGCATCCGGCTGGCGCCGCCGGTCATGAACACCGCCGCCAGCTCGTCCTGCGTGATCCCGGCCCCGCGGATCGTCTCCTCCAGGATGTCGACCGTCTTGACGATCTCGGTCCCGATGAGGTCCTCCAGGTCGCTCCTGGCGATGTGCACGTCCTCGTTGATGCCGACCACGTAGTGGGAGGAGGTGTCGAACTTCGACAGCGCCTCCTTGGCCTCCCTGGCCATCTTGAGCAGGTCGGCGGCGTAGCTCACGTAGCGGCGTTCCGGGTTGCTGGTCACCTGCTGCCACCAGTCGGCGTCCAGGCGCTCGATCTGCGCCCCGAGGAAGGCGAAGATCTGCTCGTCGAACACCTCCCCGCCGATCTCGTCGCTGCCGCCGGGTTCGCCGACGACCTTGAAGTCGCTGCCGTCCGCGGTGAGCACGGCCGCGTCGAACGTGCCGCCGCCGAGGTCGTAGACGGCCAGGTGGGAGCCGTCGGCCCGTTTGGCGGTTGCGAAGTAGCGGGCCGAGGCGACGGGCTCGTCGACGAGCACGATCCGCACCCCGCGCACGACCTGCCTGGCCGCCTCTAGCAGTACGGCCTTGCGGTCCTCGCCCCAGGCGACGGGGTGGGTCAGCGCGATGCAGTCGGGCGAGGCGCCGTCGAAACGCCGCCTGCCCTCACTCACGAACAGTTCGAGCAGCGCCGCCATGGCGTCGGCGACGGCGACCGGCACCCCGCCGAGCAGCATCCGGCCCCGGCCGACGTAGCGCTTGGGGTTGCGCTCGACGCGTTCCGGATTGAGCGCGATGCCCCGCTGGGCGATCCTGCCCGCGACCAGCGTGCCACGCTCGTCGAGCATGACGGCCGAGGGAATGCGCCGCTCCCCCTCGACCTCCAGGACGTCGAAGCGCCCTTCGGCGGCTATGACCCCGGCGGAGAAACTCGTCCCGAGATCGACACCGAGGCACCACTGCGCCATTTGCCACTCCTCGTAGATGCGGACCCGGTCGTCCCACGTTCACAGGCCGCGGCCGATCGTGGCGGGCACGCCGGGGGCGGCCGGGGTGCGCGGGAGGCTCCTCGGGATGAGTGCGGGGCGGGAGGGCACCATCTTACGGTTCTCCGCGCTCTCACGGTGATCCTGGGTGATCCTGGATGATCCCATGCCGGTCCAGCGGTGGCCTCCCGGGCCGTCTCAGCCTCCGGGGCCGCCCTCCGGGCGGGTGGCCAGGGAGGCGAGCACCCGCGCGAACGCCTTGGGCGGGGCCACCACCAGCCGGATCTGGCCGTCCTGGCTGACGAGGTCGGCCCTGATGAGGGTGAGCCTGCCGTCGTGCCACCAGTAGACCTGGGGGCTGAGCCCGTCGGCCCGCAGGTCGCACTCGCGCTGGGCGAACAACCTCAGCCGTTCGATCGCGCGGACGACCTCGATGCCCTCGACCGGATGGACGATCATCTCCGAGCGGCTCGGCAGCGCGACCAGCACCCCGTCGGCCGGCACGCGAAGGTAGTCACCCAGGCGGCGCAGGTGGGCGGCGGCGCCGGCGGTCGCGCCGCTCAGCCGCAGCGCGGTGGCGCCGCCGAGGTCGATGGCGTCGGCCGAAAGGCGCCCGTCGCTCGCCGCGTTGCCCACGGCCTCCTCCAGCGCCTGCGCGGCGGTGACCGGCCAGCAGCCGACCTCCTCGGGACGGAGCGGCCTGGCGGCCTCGCCGTACCCGACGGTCAGCACCTCGATCAGGTCGGCGCTGAGGTGGCGGCCGACGACGGCGCCCGCCAGGTCGTCGGCGGGCTGGAGCCGGGTGCGCAGCAGCGGGCGGACCTGGTCCAGGTCGCAGGCGTCGAACGGCTCCCCGGCCGTGGCCAGGACGTGGGACAGGTGCTCGGAGACCAGCACCGGCCAGTCCTCACGCGAGCGCCTGCGCGCCTCGGCCCGCAGCCCCGCCAGCCGCACCACGTGCCTGACCGTCCGCTCGCCGGAGTCCGACAGGGTCAGCGTCCCGCCGTCGGCGGAGAAGGCACAGGAGTAGCCGAGGGTGTCGGCGACCAGGGCGAGCAGGGAGTCGAGATCGACGTCCTCGACCGGCCGCGCGGCTCTCCTGGCCTGCCGGTCGCGACGCCGCCGGAACAGCCTCACACGCCCATCCCCTCTGCGCTCTCCTCCTAGGTCCGCACCTAGACTGCCTCCACGGGAGCGGTGTTTGAGCCGGTCAGAGAGCACGATTCTGCATCAATAGCACCAAGTGCCCCTAACAGCACACTCAGCTGTGGTGTGCCGTGCCCCACGGGAAGGCCCGCGATGACCGGCACCCCGAGCGGCGCGAGCCGCTCCCGCAGCACCGGATACGGATCGCCGCAGCGCTCCCAGGAGCCCAGGGCGAAGCCTGCGGCCCCGTCCAGCGCACCTGACATGAGCAGCTGGGTGAGCATCCTGTCGATCCGGTAGGGCGCCTCGGTGACGTCCTCAAGCAACACGATCCTCCCCCGCGCCCGCAGCTCGTACGGCGTGCCGCACAACGCCGCGAGCAGGCTGAGGTTCCCGCCGGTCACCGGCGCCTCGACCCGGCCCGGAACGATCACCCGATCCCCCTCGACGGGCGCGGGCGTGCCGAACAGGGCAGCGGCGAGATGTTCAAGCGTACGGGGTTCCGGCCCCTCAGGGTCACTGAGGGTCGCGCAGGCGGGCATCGGCCCGAACCACGAGGCGACGCCCAGCATGACGGCGAAGGCCCGGTGCAGCGCGGTGACGTCGCTCGAACCGACCAGCGCCTTCGGCCCCGCGGCCCGCATGGCCTCCCAGTCGAGCAGGTCGAGCACCCTCGTCGCCCCGTAACCGCCCCTGGCGCAGAACACCGCGGCCACGTCCGGCTCGCACCAGGCCGCCTGCAGGTCGGCCGCCCGCACGGCGTCCGTCCCCGCGAGGTAGCCCTCCCGGTCGAGCACGTGGGCGCCGGTGACGACCTCCAGACCGAGCTCCCGCAACAGCCGAACCCCGCGTGCCAGGCGTTCGGGGTCGGGAGGCCCGCAGGGCGCCACGACCGCGACCAGGTCACCGGGGCGGAGACGGCGCGGGACGGTCACGTGATCACGCGCGGGATCGGGCACTGAATCGGGCACGGGATCGGGCGCGACCGGTTCGCTCACCCCCCAAACGGTGCCACACTGGGCTCACATATGCGACCTCCGACCCACATCCTCGTGGTCAACGGCATCAAGGTCCGCCAGCCGGTGTTCGTGCTCGCCGCCCCGCACTCCGGTTCGGATCTGCTTGCCCGGGCCCTCAAGCGCTCCCCCGGCTTCCACGTCACCATGGGACGCGCCTCGGTGACCCATGTCGTGTACGCCTTCGCCAGGCGGCCCTCCATCACCCGCAGGGGCATGGGCGCGACACGGGTGCTGCGCGACGCCCTGGCCGAGTCGTGGCAGATCGTCCCCGGCGCCTGCCGGGAGTGCCCGGTCCCCTGCCGGGAGGCGGGCGGGGTGACCGGGGAGGGCCCGTGCGTGACCTCCGGCTCCGTCGCCCGGTTCGGCGACGCCAGCCCCGACCTGATCTACAGCGCCTCGGTGCTGCTGCAGGCGTTCCCCGACGCCAGGTTCGTCCAGCTCATCAGGGACGGCCGTGACGTGGCGGCCGACATGATGGCCGACCCCGCGGCGCTCTCGTGGTTCAGGCCCGCCATGCTGAGCGAGGAGACCGAGTTCCCCAACCCCTTCCTCGGCGTCAACTCGGGCGAGCACGGGGAGCGCTGGAAGGCCATGCCGACGGCGGGCAAGTGCGCGCTGCGCTGGCGCAGCGCCGTACGCCTGTCGGCCACGCTCCACCGGGAGCTGCCCCGCGAGCAGCTGCTGACCCTGCGCTACGAGGACCTGGCCGCCTCCCCCGCCGAGGCCGCCCAGGGACTGTCCGACTTCCTGGGCACCCGGGTCTCCAAGGTCGCCCTGTACGGCAGGCACGCGCCGCAGGTCGGCGTCTGGCACACCCGGCTGCGCGGTACCGACGCCGAGCTCGTCGGAAAGGTCGCCCGTGAGGAGCTGACCCGGCTCGGTTATCGCTGAGCCGTCACTCCCGAGGCCCCGAGGGGGAGCTGAACTGGGTGCGGTGGAGCTCCGCGTAGAGCCCTCCCCCGGCCAGCAGTTCCTCGTGTCGGCCCCGTTCCACGACGCGGCCGTCCTGGACGACCAGGATCTGGTCGGCCTCCCGGACGGTGGACAGCCGGTGGGCGATGACCAGTGAGGTCCGCCCGGCCAGCGCGGTCTTCAGGGCACGCTGCACCGCGGCCTCGGACTCGGAGTCCAAATGCGCGGTCGCCTCATCGAGGACGACCACCCTGGGCGCCTTGAGCAGCAGCCTGGCCAGCGCCAGGCGCTGTTTCTCCCCGCCGGACAGCCGGTAGCCCCGGTCGCCGACCACGGTCTCCAGGCCCTCGGGCAGCGCCTCGACCAGGTCGGCGATCTGCGCCGCGCGCAGGGCCTCCCAGATCTCCTCCTCCGTCGCGTCCGGCCTGGCGTAGGCGAGGTTGGCCCCGATGGTGTCGTGGAAGAGGTGGGCGTCCTGCATGACGACGCCGACGCTCTCGCGCAGGGAGGCGAAGCCGACGTCGCGGACGTCGAGGCCGTTGATCCTGACCGTGCCCTCGTCCGCGTCGTAGAGCCGGGAGACCAGGCTGGTGACGGTCGTCTTGCCCGCCCCCGAGGGGCCGACGAGCGCGACCATCTCCCCGGCCCGCGCGGTGAAGGAGACCCCGCGCAGCACCTCCTGGCCGGGGGACGTCTCGGGACGGGCCACCGTCTCAAGCGAGGCGAGCGAGACCTCCGAGGCCGCGGGATAGCGGAAGCGGACGTTCTCGAACTCGACGGTCACGGGCCCCGGCGGGACGGCGACCGCGTCCGGCCGTTCGGCGACCATCGGCTTCAGGTCGAGCACCTCGAAGACCCGGTCGAAGCTGACCAGGGCGGTCATCACGTCGACGTGCACGTTGGACAGGCTGGTCAGCGGGCCGTACAGGCGCATCAGGAGGGCGGTGAGCGCGACGAGGGTGCCCAGCTCGAAGGCGCCGCCGACGGCCAGGACGCCGCCCACGCCGTAGACCAGGGCGGTGGCCAGCGCGGCGACCAGGCCGAGCGCGACCCGGAAGACCGTCCCGTACATGCCGACGACGACGCCGACGTCACGCACCCGGCCGGCCCGGCTTCCGAAGGCGTCGGCCTCCTCCTGCGGCCTGCCGTACAGCTTGGCGACGGTGGCGCCCGCGACGTTGAACCGCTCGGTCATCATGGAGCTCATCTCGGCGTCGAGCTGCATCTGCTCGCGGGTGAGCCCGGACATCTTCCTGCCGACCCACCTCGCGGGCAGGAGGAAGAGCGGCAGCAGCACCAGCGCGACGAGCGTGATCTGCCAGGACAGCACCAGCATGGCGCCCAGGACGAGCACCAGCATGACCACGTTCGAGACGACGGAGGACAACGTGCTCGTCAGCGCCCGCTGCGCGCCGATCACGTCGCTGTTGAGCCTGGAGACCAGGGCCCCGGTCTGGGTGCGGGTGAAGAAGGCCACGGGCATGCGCTGCACGTGGTCGAAGACCTCGGTGCGCAGGTTGTAGATCAGGCCCTCACCGATCCTGGCGGAGAACCAGCGCTGCGCCAGTGTCAGCGCGGCGTCGGCGACGGCCAGCGCCGCGATGACCCCCGCCAGGGTGACCACGACGCCGGAGCGGCCCGGGGTGATGCCGTCGTCGATGATGGCCTTCATCAGCAGCGGGTTGACGATCACGATGACGGACCCGGCCACGACCAGCGTGAGGAAGGCGAGGATGTGCCGGGTGAAGGGGCGCGCGTAGCCCGCGATGCGTCTGACCGTGCCCGGCGTGAGCCGCTCCTTGGTCACCGAGCTGTCGCGCCGCAGGGAACGCATCGCCTGGGGGCCGAACCCCCCGCCCATCATCGTCATGTGGCCTCCTCCGCCGGTGCGAGCACCGTGGCGGGCCCTGGCATTCCCGCGTCAGCTTCCGGCGAACAACGCCCTGACCCGGGCGATCTGCTCGCGGCGCTCGGCGGCGCCTTGCTCCTTGAGCGTGCGCTCCCGTGCTCCCTGGAGCAGGCGTTTGGTCGCGGTCGCTGCGCCCCTGTCGACCGACAGCAGCGCGGCGGCCAGATCCCGTACGGCCCGCGTCAGCTCCTCCCCGGCGACGACCAGCTCGGCGAGGCCGAGGGCGGCCGCCTCCCGCGCCCCCACGGCACGGGCGGTGAGACAGATCTCAAGGGCTCTGGGCAGGCCGACCAGGTCGACCAGTGGCTTGGTGCCCGTCAGGTCGGGGACCAGCCCGAGGGCGGGCTCCCTCATGCACAGTGTGGCGTCTTCGGCCAGGATCCTCAGGTCACAGGCCAGGGCCAGCTGGAACCCGGCTCCGATCGCGTGGCCGTTCACGGCGGCGATGGAGACGATGTCCGGGCGGCGCAACCACAGGAATCCCCGCTGCGCCTGGGCTATCCGTTGTTCGAAGGTCGAGTCGTCGGCCGCCGCGAGAGTCGCGAGCGAGCCCTGACCCGGGATGCCCTCGGGGCTGAGCAGACGCAGGTCGATGCCTGCCGAGAAGGACGGCCCCTCACCTCGGACCACGACGATCCTCACCTGCTGCGGCAGGGAGTCACCGATGCGAGCCAGCTCGGACCAGGTGGCGAACGTCTGTGCGTTACGCCTCTCCGGCCGATCCAGCGTGATCGTCGCGATCTCGCCGTCCACCTCGAAGCGCAGACCGGCCTCCTCGTGAGAGACCTTCTCCGCGCTCCCCCCGATCGCCGCTTCCGCCATCGCCCGCTCCAGCTGTCGTTCGTACGTCTCGCCCGAGCCTATCGACTCTCTAGAAGGAGGTTCTACAGGCCCGAGCGGGACGTGTCAGCGGAGGACGAGCGGCTGCGGTCGCGCGTTTCCGAGGCGGGGTCAGCGCTTCGACTTGCCTCGGGTGGCGCCGCCGCGCCCACGCAGAGTCACACCGGACTCGCTCAGGATGCGGTGGATGAAGCCGTATGACCTGCCGGTTGAAGCGGCCAGCGCCCGGATGCTCTCACCCGCGCTGTAGCGCTTCTTCAGATCGGCGGCCAGTTTTTCACGGTCGGCCCCGGTCACCCGGGTGCCCTTCTTGAGAGTCTCGGCCACGAGTACCTCCTGTAGTGCCAGACTTCCGCAGCGTTACTCACGCCATGATCAGTCATTTCTGCGAGATCGGCTACCTACTCCATGGGAAAAGATCCGTACCCGCTCAAATTAAGATCAGGCAAGTGCCACAAGATCGGAAAATTCCTCGCTCCAAGCGTCTTCAACTCCGTCTGGTAGCAAGATCACCCTATCGGGTCGGAGAGCCTCTACAGCCCCCTCATCATGCGTAACAAGGACAATCGCCCCAGAATAGGATCTTAGTGCAGAAAGAACCTGCTCCCTGCTGGCGGGGTCGAGGTTGTTCGTAGGCTCGTCGAGCAGCAGGACGTTGGCCGAGGAGAGCACCAGCGTGGCCAGGGCCAGCCGCGTCTTCTCCCCGCCGGAGAGCACCCCCGCGGGCTTGTCCACGTCGTCCCCGGTGAACAGGAACGAGCCGAGGACCTTGCGCAGGTCGGAGTCCGCGAGTTCCCCGCCCGCCGAGCGCATGTTCTCCAGCACGCTCCTGCCCGGGTCGATCGTCTCGTGTTCCTGGGCGTAGTAGCCCAGTTTGAGCCCGTGGCCGGGCTTGACCTCGCCGGTGTCCGGCTCCTCGAGACCGCCCAGGATGCGCAGCAGGGTGGTCTTGCCCGCGCCGTTCAGCCCCAGGATGACGACCCTGCTGCCCCTGTCGACGGCCGCGGCGACGTCGGTGAAGACCTCAAGCGAGCCGTAGGACTTCGACAGGCCCTCCGCGCTGATCGGCGTACGGCCGCAGGGAGCGGGTTCGGGGAAGCGCAGCTTGGCGACCCTGTCACTGCGCCGCTCGGCCTCCAGTCCGGACAGCAGCCGCTCGGCGCGACGCTGCATGTCCTGCGCGGCCTTGGCCTTCGTCGCCTTCGCCCGCATCTTGTCGGCCTGCGACATCAGCGCCGAGGCCTGCTTCTCCGCGTTGGCCCGCTCGCGCCTCCTGCGCTTCTCGTCGGTCTCCCGCTGGGTCAGATAGGCCTTCCAGCCGACGTTGTAGGTGTCGATCACCGCACGGTTGGCGTCCAGGTGCAGGACCCGGTTTACCGTCGCTTCAAGAAGCCCGACGTCGTGGCTGATAATGATCAAACCACCTTGATGCGATCGCAAAAAATCACGAAGCCACCCGATTGAGTCTGCATCGAGGTGGTTTGTCGGCTCGTCAAGGAGGAGAGTCTCCGCTCCGGAGAACAGGATGCGGGCCAGCTCGACCCGCCTGCGCTGCCCTCCGGACAGCGTCTCCAGCGGCTGTCCGAGCACTCTGCCGGGCAATCCCAGGCTGGAGGCGATCGAGGCCGCCTCCGACTCGGCGGAGTAGCCCCCCAGGACGTGCAGCCGGTCCTCAAGGCGCCCGTAGGCGCGCACCGCGCGGTCCCTCGTGCGCCGGTCCTCCGAGGCCATGCCCTGCTCGGCCTCGCGCAGCTCGCGCAGGACCTCGTCGAGACCCCGCGCCGACAGGATCCGGTCGCGGGCCAGCACCTGCAGGTCACCGGTGCGCGGATCCTGTGGCAGGTAGCCGACGGAGCCCGAGGTCGAGACCGTGCCCGCCGCGGGAAGTCCCTCGCCGGCCAGCACCCTGGTCAGGGTGGTCTTGCCCGCGCCGTTTCGGCCCACCAGACCGATCTTGTCGCCGGGGCCGACCCGGAACGAGGCCCCCTCGATGAGCAGCCGGGCCCCGGCGCGGAGTTCGATGTCAGAAGCTACGATCATGGTTGGAGAACACTCCCAGAATGGACGTACACGGGCTCACCTCACTGGCCGAACCCGCCGCCGCCCTGTGTCTCCCGGCTCCGGCCCGGCTGTCTCGCCTCATCGGGGGCGGCGTCAATCGGAAGTGCGCATACCGATCAGTGTACGGCGCACCCGAGCAGCCCTGGTCTCCCCGAAGCCGCCGGTCCGGCGGCCTCGACCGGCCCCGGCGATCCCCTTCCGGATCGTTCAGCCGGGATCGGTGACCCTTATCCTGACGGCGCGGAACTCCGCCGGGGTCCCCGCGAGCACCACGAGCCGGGGGTCGGGCACCGTCAGGAACGGCCCCGTCTCCAGTGCGAAGACCGGCGCGAGCCTGCGGTCGGCCCGCAGCGCGTCGACCGCGCGCCTGTCGCCACCGAGGATCACCGCCTCCAGCTCCGCCACATGCGGCCCGAGGACGCGCAGCGCCACCTCGGCCGCCGCCTCGTGCGCCTGGCCCACCTGCTTCTCCCTGCGCCTGGCGAACCTCTGCTGGGACCACCCGCCCGCCGCGCTGCGGCCGTGGACCTGCCGCGACCCCACCTTGGAGGACAACAGCTCGTCGCCCTGGAAGATGCCCGCCGCGTGGCCGCCGAGCCGTACCAGCAGGACGCCGACCCGGCGCTCGACGCGCGCGTGGGTGATGAGGCGCGCCAGCGGGCCGCCGCCCGAGGGGGTCAGCGGCGGGAACGGTACCTGGCACTCCGCCGCGGCGCCGTCCGCTCCCAGCAGCCGCACGACCTGCTCCCCGGCCGTCACCGAGGGCGGCCCGTGCCGCTCGACGAAGCCGTCGATCCAGCGGCCGAGACGAGCCGGGCCGACGCTGACCCAGCGGCCGCCCCCCTTCGCCGGTCGTGACGTCATATGACGGGACACTACCGGCTCCTCTCCGGGCGAACCGCCTTCAACGAACGGCGAAATATCGGTGAACATCATTGAACGTCGCTTATGCGGTTGCTGACGATGGTCCATTCTCTGTACGTGTCGAGCAGAACACATCTCCTCCCGCCGGGCACCGCTACGGCCGCCACAGCGGCCACAGCGGGGCCCACATCGGCGTCCGCCATGGACGCCACCCCGATCGTCGACCTCGACACCGGAGGCGTCATCGCCCTCCAGGCGCGTGGCGACGGTCACGGCAACCTCTCCTCCGCCGTCCGCACGGTCCTGCAGATCTCCAGGAGTGAGGCGCTGCTCCCCCTGGTGCTTCCGATCCCCTCCTCCGCGGTGATCGGCGGATCGGCCGCGCTGGCCCCGCTCCACGAGGCCCTGCGCACCGCGGGCCGCAGGCCGCGCGAGGTCATCCTGATGGTCAGGGGGGACTTCGCGCAGGTCGAACGCCAGTCCCTGATCACCGGGCTCGACGGGCTGCGCGCCATCGGCTACCTGATCGCGGTCGGCGACCTGGGCACCGCCCACATCCCGCTGGACCTGCTCACCGACGCGGCGCCGTACCTCGCCGTGCTCTCCCCCGACCTGGTCGCCAAGATGCCCCGTGACCCGCGTCGCGCGGCCCTGACCGAGTCACTGGCCACGTTCGCCCGCGGGATCGGCGCCCATGTTCTGGCCCCCGGCGTGTCCGAGGAGGCCCAGTTGACCGCGCTGCGTTCCTGGGGGGTACGGCTGGCGCAGGGCCCGCTGCTGGTGCCCGGCCCTTCGGGAAGGGTCCACGTGCCCATCGCGGCCCCGCGGCAGGAGCCGTCACAGGCGCTGCTGGGCCCCCGCGTCCAGGAGTTCCTGCTGCCCGCCATGACCCTGCCCGTCGAGGCGACCGCGGAGGACGTCGTCGAGGCCTTCGGCACCGACCCGTCCATCACCAGCGTGATCCTGGTGGACGAGTACCAGCGGCCGAAGGGCAGTCTCGACCGCAGCCGGTTCCTGCTGTCCATCGCCAGCCGCTTCGGCCACGCCCTGTACGGCAAGAAGCCCGCCCTGCGCCTGGCGGACTCGCCTCGCAACGCCCCGAAGTCCACCCCTGTCATCGCCGCCATGCAGGTTGCCGGACGCGACGCGGAGCGCGTCTACGACGATCTGGTCGTCGTGGACGAGTTCGGCCGATGCATGGGCATCGTCCGGGTGGCCGACCTGATCCGCCAGGTCGCCGCACAGCGCTGACACCTTTACATCGTAGATCATCAGGCGAGGGCCTCGGCCCATCGAGCGGTGTCGGTGATCTGGACCAGCCCGGCGATCAGGCCGTCCCTGAGGCGCAGGTCATGGGCGAAGGCCGCCTCGTGTGCCCTGCCGGTCGCACGGGCGGCCCCCCGGTAGTACCCGAACACCACGGCCCTCTCCGACTCCGGCCAGACCTGTTCCTCGGCGTAGGGCACGCTGTCCAGGTGCGAGAAGACCACCGCCCAGCAGTCACGGAGCATCGCCTCGGGGCCGACGTGCGTGCCGCCGACCCCCAACGGCATGCCCGCGCTCACGGTGCCCACGAACTCCGGATGGAGCGCACCCAGGATCGCCTCGGGGTCGCGGGCGGCGAACCCCTGATACAGACGGTCGACCGCGTTCACCTGAACCTCCAATAGTTCTAGAGAGCACTATCTAGAATAGCAGTCTAGAGACCCCGCGGACGAGAAAGGACAGGGAAGCGGACTCCAGACACTCGCCGCGAGCCCAAAATAGGGATATTGATCCACAAAAGGGATTTAAGACGACATAACCAAGAGCCATCTAGAGAAACCGCCAAGCGGCTATGCCACTTAAATCACCGTATGCTACTACTTAGGGCAACCTAACTTGACGACCATCGGAGAGCGACCATGGCAGAGGGCAGACCGGCGCGTAAGACCATCCGTGGCCAGGTGAAACGGGTTGAGTGGATCACCCCGCACATGATCCGGGTGGTGCTCGGCGGCGACGGACTCGCGGGGTTCGGCGCGGGCGCGTTCACCGACCACTACGTCAAACTCCTGTTCCCCCCACACGGGGTAACCTATTCCGCACCGTTCGATCTGGAGCGGATTCAGGGCGAACTGCCCCGCGAGCAGTGGCCGACCACCCGGACCTACACCGTGCGCTCGTGGGACCCCGAGGCCCTCGAACTGGCCATCGACTTCGTCCACCACGGCGACAGCGGCCTGGCCGGCCCCTGGGCGGCGGCCGTACAGCCCGGCGAGGAGATCCACTTCTTCGGTCCCGGCGGCGCCTACGCCCCCGACCCCGAGGCGGACTGGCACCTGTTCGTCGGTGACGAGAGCGCGCTGCCCGCCATCGCGGCCTCCCTGGAGCGGCTCCCCTCCGGCGTCCTGGCCCACGTGTTCGTCGAGGTCGCGGGCCCGCAGGAGGAGCAGCGGCTGGACTCCCCCGGCGACACGAAGATCGTCTGGTTCCACCGGGGCGACGCTCCGGTCGGCGAGACGCTGGTCACCGCGGTGCGCGAGCTGGACTTCCCCGAGGGGACCCCGCACGCCTTCGTCCACGGCGAGGCCGGCTTCGTCAGGACGCTCCGCCGTCACCTGCGGGCCGAGCGCGGCATCCCGCTGTCACGGCTGTCCATCTCCGGCTACTGGCGCGTCGGCCGCGACGACGAGACCTGGCGCGCCGTCAAGCAGGACTGGAACCGGCAGATCGAGGAAGAGGAGGCCGCGGCCCTGCCGTCCTGACGTGGGCGGGCCGATCAGAGCCACCCCTGCGCCTGGGCGCGCCGTACCGCCTCGACGCGGTTGCGGGCCCGGGCCCTCTGGACGGCCGAGGACAGGTGGTCGCGGACCGTCCCCTCTGACAGGTGCAGGCCCAGGGCGATGTCACCGATGGTCGAGCCGTCGGCCGCCGTGGCCAGGACGTCGCCACGGCCTGCTCCGGGGAACGGCCGAAGAGCTCGATCCTGCCGCCGATCGGACGGATCAGACCGAGCGGCCCGTTGACGGAGGCCGACCCACCCGCTCCGTTCGGGCCGAGGAGCGCGGCGGTCCCGCCCGTCTCCACGGTGAGGTTCAGGCCGTCACGGCGAGCACGTTCCCGTAGGACCCGCTCACACCGGTGAAGGCGATGGCGTTCATGGGCGCAACGCCAGGAGCGGGCCCGCCGACGGCGTCAGTGCCGGTGATCCGGCGTTGACGGTGACATTGTCGGAAGGCCCGCCCCTCGGACGAGGACGAGAAGAACCGGTTCAGACCCGGCAGGCGAAGATAGCGGTGACCAGGATGGCCTTGGCGCCGATCTCCCAGAGCTGGTCCATCACCTGCTGGTGCCCCTTGCGCGGCACCATGGCGCGGACCGCGACCCAGCCCTCCCGGTGCAGCGGGGAGACCGTGGGCCCCTCCATGCCCGGGGTCAGGGCGATGGCCTCCTCGATGCGCTCGACCCTGATGTCGTAGTCCATCATCACGTAGTCGCGCGCCATCAGCACGCCCTGCAGCCTGCGGACGAGCTGCTGCACCCCGGGGCTCTCCCCGGCGCCGATCCGCTTGATCAGCACGGCCTCCGAGGTGGCGATCGGCTCACCGAAGACCTCAAGGCCGATGTTGCGCAGTGTGGTGCCGGTCTCGACGACGTCGGCGACCGCGTCGGCGACCCCCAGCCGGATCGCCGTCTCGACCGCGCCGTCCAGCTTGATCACCCGGGCGTCCACTCCCTGTTCGGCCAGGTAGGCGCCGAGCAGACCGGAGTAGGAGGTCGCGACGCGCTTGCCCTTGAGGTCCATGACCGTGGCGAAGGCGCCCGGGTTGGCCGCGAAGCGGAAGGTCGAGGCGCCGAAGCCGAGCGGCATGATCTCCTCGACCTGCGCGCCCGAGTCGTGGAGCATGTCACGGCCCGTGATGCCGGCGTCGAGGGTTCCCTCGCCGACGTAGACGGCGATGTCCTTCGGACGCAGGAAGAACAGCTCACAGGAGTTCTCCGGGTCGACGACCACGAGTTCCTTGCTGTCCTTACGGGGACGGTATCCGGCTTCCTTGAGGATGGTCTGGGCGGCCTCGTTGAGGGCGCCCTTGTTGGGAACGGCGAGACGGAGCATGGTGGTGGCTTTCCTTGACGGATCTGCGGTCATGGGAACGTGAGCCGGGCGCACCGGCTCACAGATGCCTGTAGACCTCGTCCAGCCCGATCCCCTTGGCGAGCATGAGGACCTGCACGTGGTAGAGCAGCTGGGAGATCTCCTCAGCGGCCCGCTCGTTCGACTCGTGTTCGGCGGCCATCCAGCTCTCCGCGGCCTCCTCGACGACCTTCTTGCCGATGGCATGGACCCCGGCGTCCAGCGCGGCCACGGTGCCCGACCCCTCGGGGCGGGTCCGCGCCTTGTCTGACAGCTCGGCGTACAGCTCTTCGAAGGTCTTCATGGTCTCTCTCGGCGTCGTGGGATGTCGTTGCCAAGCCTAACGGCCCCGGGGACCACCACGGATGGGCGTCCACGCTCTGGACACGGCCACACCCCCTCCCACCCGGGCATATCGCCATGAAACGCCGGACGGGGCCGGTACGGCATGTGCCGTACCGGCCCCGTCGGGGTGTCGTGGAAAGGTGCGGGACGCTCAGCGCCCGTGGTAGCCGCCGCGCCTGCCACGGCTCTCGGGACGGCCGCCCGAACGGAACTCCCCACCCCGGAACTCGCCGTTACCGCCACCGCTGCGGAACTCACCGCCACCGCTGCGGAAGCCGCCCTGGCGGTCACCGCGGAACGGCTGCTCCCTGCGCTCGCCACCGCGGTAACCCTCACGGTCGCCGGAGGGGCGCTGCTCGGAGGACCTGAAGGGACGCTCCCCGCGGAAGGGGGGACGGTCACCGCGGAACGGCTCCCTGCGCTCGCCACCGCGGTAGCCGCCGCCGGTGCCGGTGCCGGTGCCGCGGCCCTCGGAACGACGCTCGGGACGCTCGGAGCGGAAGTCGGAGTGCTCGGGACGCTCGGAGCGGAAAGGACGCTCGCCGCGCCCGCCTTCGCCCGCGGAACGCTCGCGCGGCTGGTAGCCCTCGCCGCCGTGACCGGGACGGTCACGGAAACGGCGCGGACCGCGTCCGCCACCGAAGCCGCCGCGCCGCTCGCGCTGCTTGGCGACCGGAGCCGCGGGCTCCCAGACCGGGATCGACTCGCCGCTGGGCTGGCGAGCCCCCGCGACCTCCTCAAGGCGGGGGTGCCCCGGGGTGGCCTTGAGCCGGAAGGGCTTGATGCCCGCGCGGCGGGTCATCGCGTCGGTCGAGCGGCGCTCGTTGGGGAGCACCAGCGTCATGACGGTGCCCTTCTCCCCCGCGCGCGCCGTACGGCCACCGCGGTGCAGGTAGCTCTTGTGGTCCTGCGGCGGGTCCACGTGCAGCACCAGGCTGATGTTGTCGACGTGGATGCCCCGGGCCGCGACGTCGGTGCAGACCAGGACGTTGATCTCGCCTTCCTTGAACTCGGCGAGGATGCGGGTCCGCTGGTTCTGGCGCTTGCCCCCGTGCAGGCCTCCGGCCTTGACGCCGACCTGGGCGAGCTGCTTGCACAGGCGGTCGACCCCGTGCTGGGTACGCACGAAGATGATGGTGCGGCCCTCACGGTTGGCGATCTCGGCGGTCACCGGGAACTTGTCGTCGCGGTGGACCTCGAGCACGTGGTGCTCCATGGTCTCGACCGAGGAGGCGGGCGGAGCCATCGAGTGGGTGATCGGGTTGGTGAGGAAGCGCCGCACCAGCTTGTCCACGTCACCGTCGAGGGTGGCGGAGAACAGCAGACGCTGGCTGTCGGGGGGCGTCTGCTGCAGGATGGCGCTGACGACCGGGAAGAAGCCCAGGTCGCACATGTGGTCGGCCTCGTCCAGGATGGTCACCTGGACCTCGTCCAGGGTGCACTCACCCTGCTGGATCAGGTCGGTGAGGCGTCCGGGGGTCGCGACGACGACCTCGACGCCGCGGCGCAGCGCCTCGATCTGACGGCCCATGGACATGCCGCCGACGACGGTCTTCATCCGCAGCGACAGGCCGCGGCCCAGCGGCTCAAGCGCGTCGGTGACCTGCATGGCCAGCTCGCGGGTCGGCACCAGGACGACCGCCAGCGGCCGGCCGGGACGGGCCTTGCCTCCGGCGATGCGGGCCATCATGGGCAGGCCGAAGGCCAGCGTCTTGCCCGAGCCGGTCTGGCCGCGCCCGAGGACGTCGTTGCCCGCGAGAATGTCGGGGATGGTGGCCCGCTGGATGGGGAAGGGGCTGTCGATGCCCTGACGGGAGAGCCCGTTCACCAGCGGCTTGGGCAGGCCGAGGAGCGTGAACTCGGACACCTCGGAGGGAGTCGCGGAGACCTCGGCGACCTCGGTGATTTCGGGCAGGGCAGCGTCAAGCATGGTCACGAAGATTCGTGCCTTTCGATAGAAGGACGGGGGCACGTCACTTCTGCGAAAGGACGAGCCTGGAACGCGTGGCCTGAGGCCACGCTCGATCTACGCCCACTGTGAGGGCGGTGGTGCGGCGCAAGTCGAGGCGCACCGCACGAGACGGGTGAATATTACCCGCACGCAGTCAAACCACGATCAAGCATACCCGGCGTTCGCAGTGCCGGGTCCGGCCGGGGCGTACGGCACGGGCCGACGCTTGTCCGTTACGAAGTCAACGCTCCGCCGCCGGGCCTTTCTTCCCGGCCCGGGCATTCTCTCACACATTCCGGTACGGCCCGCACCCGTTTTTCCGGGTGCGGGCCGTACCGGAACGCCGATCAGACGTTGAAACCGAGCATGCGCAGCTGCTCGCGCCCCTCGTCGGTGATCTTGTCGGGACCCCACGGCGGGAGCCAGACCCAGTTGATCTTCACGTCGGAGACCATGCCGTCCAGGGCGGAGTGCGCCTGGTCCTCGATGACGTCGGTCAGCGGGCAGGCCGCGCTGGTCAGCGTCATGTCGATGGTGGCGATCGGCGGTCCGCCGGCCTCGGTCTCGTCCAGGTTGATCCCGTAGATCAGGCCGAGATCGACGACGTTGATGCCGAGCTCGGGGTCGACCACGTCCTTGAGGGCCTCCATGACCTCGTCAAGGGTGGTCTCCCCGTCGTACGCCGAGGTCGGCGTCTCAACAGGCTTGCTCATTCGCTACTCCTCACGACCGCGTCCTTGTAGGCCATCCAGGCGAGGAGCGCGCACTTGACCCGCGCGGGGAACTTGGCCACCCCGGCGAAGGCGACAGCGTCGCCGAGGACGTCCTCGTCTGCCTCGACCTGACCCCTGCTCTGCATGAGCCGGGTGAACTCCTCCACGACGGCGAGGCTTTCCTCGACCGTCGATCCGGTGGCCAGCTCGTACAGCACCGAGGCCGCCGCCTGGCTGATCGAACACCCCTGGCCGTCGTAGGACACGTCCTCGACCTTGCCGCCGTCGCCCAGTTTCACGCGCATGGTGATCTCGTCGCCGCACGTCGGGTTCACATGGTGGACCTCGGTGTCGTACGGGTCTCGAAGTCCCCGCCCCTGGGGATGCTTGTAGTGCTCCAGGATCAGCTCCTGGTACATGGACTCGGCGATCATCTGGGCTGCTCCGGCATGGCTAGGCGAACACCTTCCGCACGTGGTGGAGGCCGCGGACCAGGGCGTCGATCTCGGCCGGGGTGTTGTAAAGATAGAAGGAGGCCCGCGTCGTCGCGGGGATCCCGAACCTCAGGTGCAGCGGACGGGCGCAGTGGTGCCCGACCCGCACGGCCACCCCGAAGTTGTCATCGAGGATCTGCCCGACGTCGTGCGGGTGAATCCCCTCAAGGGTGAAGGAGACGACCCCGCCGCGCTCGTCGAGGTTCCCCGGGCCGATCACCCTCAGCCCCTCGACCTCCTTCAGGGCCTCGAGCGCGTAGCCGGTGAGCTCGCGCTCATGCCGGGCCACGGCGTCCATCCCGATCGCCGTCAGGTAGTCGAGCGCCGCGCCCAGGCCGATGGCCTCGACGATGGGCGGGGTGCCCGCCTCGAACTTGTGCGGCGCGGGGGCATAGGTCGAGTGGTCCATCCAGACCGCCTCGATCATCTCCCCGCCGCCCAGGAACGGCGGCATGGCGTCGAGCAGCTCACCGCGCGCCCACAGCACGCCGATGCCCGAGGGGCCGACGGCCTTGTGCCCGGTGAAGGCCAGGAAGTCGACGCCGAGTTCGGTGACGTCCACCGGCCGGTGGGGCACCGACTGGGAGGCGTCGAGCATCGTCAGCGCGCCGACCTCACGGGCCCTGGCGACCACCCGGTCGACCGGGTTGACCGTGCCGAGCACGTTGGACTGGTGCGCGATGGAGACGATCCTGGTGCGCTCGTTGACGAGCTCGTCCAGGTTGGACAGGTCGAGACGGCCCTCGTCGGTGACGGAGAACCACCGCAGCGTGACACCGGTGCGCCGCGCGAGCAGCTGCCAGGGCACGATGTTGGAGTGGTGCTCCATCTCGGAGATGACGACCTCGTCGCCGGGGCCGATCCGGAACCTGGGGTCGTCGCCGGCGGGGTTGCCGAAGGCGTAGGCGACCAGGTTGAGCGCCTCGGAGGCGTTCTTGGTGAAGACGATCTCGTCACGGCTCGGCGCGCCGACGAAGGCGGCGACCTTGTCGCGGGCTCCCTCGTAGGCCTCGGTCGACTCGGCGCCGAGCACGTGCATGGCACGGCCGACGTTGGCGTAGTGCGTGGCCAGGTGCTCGCGCATGGTCTCGATGACCTGCGTCGGCTTCTGCGAGGAGTTGGCCGAGTCGAGGTAGACCAGCGGCCTGCCGCCGGGCAGCTCGCGGGAGAGGGCGGGGAAGTCCTTCCTCACCCTCTCCACGTCGAATCCGGTTTCCATCAGGCGGAGGCCTTCACGTAGGCCTCGTACCCCTCGGCCTCCAGCTTCTCGGCCAGCTCGGGACCGCCCTGCTCGACGATGCGGCCGCCCGCGAAGACGTGGACGAAGTCCGGCTTCACGTAGCGCAGGATGCGGGTGTAGTGGGTGATGAGCAGCACGCCGGTCTCACCGGAGGAGCGGAAGCGGTTGATGCCCTCGGAGACCACCCGCAGCGCGTCGACGTCGAGCCCGGAGTCGGTCTCGTCGAGGACGGCGATCTTCGGCTTGAGCAGTTCGAGCTGGAGGATCTCGTGGCGCTTCTTCTCGCCGCCGGAGAAGCCCTCGTTCAGGTTGCGCTGGGCGAAGGCGGCGTCGATGGACAGCGCGTCCATCCCGGCCTTGAGGTCCTTGGCGAACTCGCGGAGCTTGGGGGCCTCGCCGCGCACGGAGGTGACCGCCGAGCGCAGGAAGTTGGAGACGCTGACGCCGGGGACCTCGACGGGGTACTGCATGGCCAGGAACAGGCCCGCGCGGGCGCGCTCGTCGACCGTCATGTCCAGCAGGTCGGCGCCGTCGAGCAGGACCTGCCCGCCGGTGACGGTGTACTTCGGGTGACCGGCGATCGCGTAGGCGAGCGTGGACTTGCCCGAACCGTTGGGGCCCATGATGGCGTGGGTCTCGCCCGCCCGCACGGTGAGGTTGACCCCGCGCAGGATCTCCTTGTCCTCGACCGCGACCTGCAGGTCACGGATCTCAAGGGTGGAACCCTGGTGGACTCGGCTCGAATCAGACACTGTTACGACTCCTTCGAGAGCGAGACGAGAACGTCATCGCCGTCGATCTTCACTTGGTATACGGGGACGGGCTTTGAGGCGGGCGGGCCGGTGGGCTTGCCTGAGCGCAGGTCGAAGCACGAGCCGTGCAGCCAGCATTCGAGCGTGCCGTCGTAGACCTCGCCCTCGCTGAGCTTCACCTCCGCGTGGGAGCACACGTCGTGCAGGGCGTAGACCTCGGCTCCCCTGCGGACCAGGGCGACCGGTGTCTCCCCGACCTCGATGCCGATCACCCCGTCGTCGGGGATGTCGGTGATCTTGCAGACCTTCTCGAACGTCACTTCTCCAGCTCCGCCTCGACCTTGGCGAACACCCGCCGGCGCAGCTCGTCGAGCTCGATCTTCTCCAGGAGCTGCGCGAAGAAGCCCCTGATCACCAGGCGGCGGGCCTCTTCGAACGGGATGCCGCGGGCCTGGAGGTAGAAGATGTGCTCGTCGTCGAGACGCCCTGAGGCGCTGGCGTGACCGGCCCCCGCGACCTCTCCGGTGAGGATCTCCAGGTTCGGCACCGAGTCGGCGCGGGCGCCGTCGGTGAGCAGGAGGTTGCGGTTGAGCTCGTAGGTGTCGGTGCCCTCCGCCTCGACCCGGATGATCACGTCGCCGATCCAGACGGCGTGCGCGTCCTCACCCTGCAGCGCGCCCTTGTAGACGACGTTGCTCCTGCAGTTGGGCTTGGAGTGGTCGACCAGCAGGCGGTGTTCGAGGTGCTGGCCCGCGTCCACGAAGTACAGGCCGGTCAGTTCGGCGTCGCCGCCGGGCCCCTCGTAGGAGACCGAGGGCGAAAGCCGTACCAGGTCGCCGCCGAGGGTGACCACGAAGCTGCGGAAGGTCGCGTCCTTGGCGAGCAGGGCGTGGTGGTGCGCGACGTGGACGGCGTCGTCGTCCCACTCCTGCAGGCTGACGACCTTGAGCGTGGCGCCCTCCCCGACGACGAACTCGACGTTGTCGGCGTAGACCGCGCTGCCCTGGTGCTCGATGACGACGACGGCCTCGGCCATCGGCTCCAGCCTGACCAGGGTGTGGCCGTAGGCCGGGCCGTCGCCCGAGCCGGTCACGGTGACGACGGTCGGGGCGGAGGCGACCGCCTCGCGCGGCACGGTGATGACGGTCGCCTTCTCGAAGGCGGCGTAGGCCTGGGCGCTGACCCGGTCGGCGGGCACGTAGGCCCTGCCGAGCCGCTCGTCGTCACGGCCCACGGTCTCGACCGTGACCTCGGGTGCCGCCTCGATCCGGACCACGACTCCGCCGGAGGCGGCGGCACCGGTGTGCAGGCCCTTCAGGCGAGACAGCGGGGTGAAGCGCCACTCCTCCTCGCGGCCCGTCGGGACCGGGAAGTCCGCGACGTCGTAGGAGGCCTTTTCGTGGAGGGTCGACAGGGGTTTGGTTTCGAGACCCATCAGCCGACGGCTCCTTCCATCTGCAGCTCGATCAGGCGGTTCAGCTCAAGGGCGTACTCCATGGGGAGCTCGCGCGCGATCGGCTCGACGAAGCCGCGCACGATCATCGCCATGGCCTCGTCCTCGTCCAGACCGCGGCTCATGAGGTAGAAGAGCTGGTCGTCGGAGACCTTGGAGACCGTGGCCTCGTGTCCCATGGAGACGTCGTCCTCGCGCACGTCCACATAGGGGTAGGTGTCGGAGCGGCTGATCTGGTCGACCAGCAGCGCGTCGCACTTGACCGTGCTGGCGCTGCCGTGCGCGCCCTCCTCGATCTGCACCAGGCCGCGGTAGGAGGTACGGCCGCCACCCCTGGCGACGGACTTGGAGATCACCGTCGAGCTGGTGTTGGGAGCCAGGTGCACCATCTTGGCCCCGGCGTCCTGGTGCTGGCCCTCACCGGCGAAGGCGACGCTCAGCGTCTCGCCCTTGGCGTGCTCGCCCATGAGGTAGACGGCGGGGTACTTCATCGTGACCTTGGAGCCGATGTTGCCGTCGATCCACTCCATGGTCGCGCCCTCGTAGGCGACGGCGCGCTTGGTGACCAGGTTGTAGACGTTGTTCGACCAGTTCTGGATGGTCGTGTAACGGCAGCGGGCGCCCTTCTTCACGATGATCTCCACGACCGCGCTGTGCAGCGAGTCGGAGGAGTAGATCGGCGCGGTACAGCCTTCCACGTAGTGGACGTAGGAGTTCTCGTCCACGACGATCAGGGTCCGCTCGAACTGGCCCATGTTCTCGGTGTTGATCCGGAAGTAGGCCTGCAGCGGGATCTCGACGTTGACGTTCGGCGGCACGTAGATGAAGCTGCCGCCGCTCCACACGGCCGTGTTCAGCGAGGCGAACTTGTTGTCGCCCACCGGGATCACGGTGCCGAAGTACTCCTTGAAGATCTCCTCGTGCTCCTTGAGGGCGGTGTCGGTGTCGACGAAGATGACACCCTTCTCCTCAAGGTCCTCACGGATCTTGTGATAGACGACCTCGGACTCGTACTGGGCGGCGACGCCGGCGATCAGGCGCTGCTTCTCCGCCTCGGGGATGCCGAGCTTGTCGTAGGTGTTCTTGATGTCCTCCGGAAGCTCCTCCCAGGAGGAGGCCTGCTTCTCGGTCGAACGCACGAAGTACTTGATGTTGTCGAAGTCGATTCCGCTGAGGTCGGAGCCCCAGTTGGGCATGGGCTTCCTGTCGAACAGCCGCAGGCCCTTCAGACGGAGGTCCAGCATCCACTCCGGCTCGCTCTTGAGCGCGGAGATGTTGCGGACGACCTCCTCGGACAGCCCACGGCGGGCCGCGGCCCCCGCGGTATCGGAGTCGGCCCAGCCGAACTTGTAATTCCCGAGGCCTTCCAGCTCCGGGCGGTCGGTGACAGTCACCTTCCGGTCTCCTTGCTCGTTTCGTCGATCACTTCATGGGTTGCCGGGGCGGTGCCCCGCGGGTCCGTCGCCGCGCCTGCCACGCGGCCGTCCCGGGCCCTGCCGTCCCCCCGGTGGGGACTCACGTGGGTGGTGCACACCCCGTCGCCGTGGGCGATGGTCGCCAGCCTCTGCACCGGGGTGCCGAGGATCTGCGCGAACGCCTCCGTCTCCGCCTCGCAGAGCTGAGGGAACTCGGCGGCGACGTGCGCCACCGGGCAGTGGTGCTGACACAGCTGCTCGCCGCCGAGGCTCGCCTTGCTCGCCGAGGCGGCGTAGCCGTCCGCGGACAGGGCCTCGGCCAGGAAGCGCACCCGCTGGTCGGCGGGGACGTCGCGCAGCTCGTGTCGCAGGCGCCGGACCAGGCCCGCCACCTGTGACCTGGCGAACTCGGCGACGGCGCCCTCGCCCGCCCGCTCGGCCAGGAAGCGCAGCGCGTTTCCCGCGAGCCCGTCGTAGGCGTGCTCGAAGGCGCTGCGGCCCGCGTCGGTTATGGCGAACAGTTTCGCCGGCCGTCCTCGCCCGCGCTGGCCCCGGGGGCGCGCCGTACGGGGTTCGATCATCCCGTCGGCGAGCAGCGCGTCCAGATGGCGGCGGACGGCGGCGGGGGTGAGCCCGAGCCGTTCGCCGAGGGCGGGGGCGGTGATCGGTCCGCGTTCCAGGATGAGCCGGGCGACACGCGCACGCGTGCTGCGCTCGGCGGACACGCCGGAGAGCCGCGCGGGGGCGGCCTCTTCCGTGCCCGACATCTTGGTCACGTATTTCACAACATCAGTGTGCCGTAATTGCTTCCCCGCTTACAAACCGTCGTCCGGCTTGCGAAGAATGCGATTTATCACGCAGGTAAGGCTTACCTAAGCTGCGGAAACGTCATCCTGTGGCTTGCCCGGTCCCGCGCCCACAGCGGGCGTCGGCGAGGAGGCATGGGGCGGCGCCCACCGTCCCGGCCCTCTCGAACGCCCGGGACTCCCAACCCGGGCCGGGACCTCCCCATTCCCTGTCACGAAAAGTCTCGGCAAAGAAGTTTTTGCCCGGCCGAACCTCTCCGCGGGACCCGGCTCTGTGACGCCGTGGCGGCGCCGCCGTACGGCACCGTCACGCGTCGGCGCGCCATGCGTCCGGCGTCCTTGACACCCGATCGAGGACGGCCCGGACGACCGTCCCCCGGCGGGCGGGAGGGCGTGTCACTTCGTGTGACGTACGAGGTCACGGGTCCGGGGCTTCGGCGCGGCCCTCCCCGGTCCTCTGACCGGGCGTGGCCGTGACGCCCCCGCGGGCACCGCCGTGCTCCCCGTCTCAGGTCCGCCAGCGTGACCGCCCCGGTGAGTCCCTAAACTCGTGCCCATGGAATCCCCAGCCGTCGAGATCAGCGATCTGGTCAAGAGATACGGCCGCGCGACCGCGATCGACGGTCTCACGCTGAGCGCGGACCGTGGCGCGGTGACCGCGATCCTCGGCCCGAACGGCGCGGGCAAGACCTCGACCATCGAGATCTGCGAGGGGTTCCGCAAGGCCGACGGCGGCACGGTCCGGGTGCTCGGGCTCGACCCGTCCAGGCCGGAGCTGCGCGCCAGGGTCGGGGTGATGCCGCAGGCCGGAGGGGTGCCCCCGGCGGCGCGCTGCGGTGAGTGGCTGCGCCTGATGTCCCGTTTCCACGCCCGTCCGCTGGACCCCCCGGCGCTGCTGGAGCGGCTCGGCCTGTCCGAACACGTCCGCACGCCGTACCGCAGGATGTCGGGCGGCCAGCAGCAGCGCGTCTCGCTGGCCGCGGCCGTGATCGGCCGCCCCGAGCTGGTCTTCCTCGACGAACCGACCGCGGGCCTCGACCCGCAGGCGCGGCACGCCTGCTGGGAACTGGTCGGCGACCTGCGCGCCGCCGGGGTCTCCGTGGTGCTCACCACCCACCACATGGACGAGGCGGAGAGGCTCTCCGACCGGGTCGTGATCATCGACCGCGGCCGGGTCGTGGCCGACGGCACCCCCGCCTCGCTCACCGGTGCCGAACGGCAGCTGCGCTTCCGCGCCCGACCCGGCCTCGCCCTGGACGAGCTGCTCACCGCGCTGCCCGCGGGCAGCGCGGCCAAGGAGTCGCCCTCCGGGCACTACATCATCGAGGGGCAGGTCGTGCCCGAGCTGCTGGCGACCGTGACGACCTGGTGCGCCGCGGAGGGGGTCACCGCGGACGATCTGAGCATCGAGCGCCGCACCCTGGAGGACGTCTTTCTCGAACTGACGGGACGTGAGCTGCGGTGACCCCTCCCGAGCACGGCCCGTGTCGGACCCGCAGGAGAACGCAGTGACCACCCTGGACCTCACCCCCGCCCCCGGCGCCGCGCCGCTGAGCCGGATGGTGCTCGCGCAGACCGGGGCGGAGATCAGAGCCACGCTCCGCAACGGGGAGCAGCTCCTGCTGACGCTGGTCATCCCGGTGCTGCTGCTCGTCGGCTTCTCCGCCGCCCCGCTGGTGAACGTCGGCGGCGGCTCCCGGGTCGACTTCGTCACCCCCGGGGTGCTCGCGCTGGCGGTGATGTCGACGGCCTTCACCGGGCAGGCCATCGCGACCGGCTTCGAGCGCAGGTACGGCGTGCTGAAGCGGCTGGGTGCCACCCCGCTGTCGCGGACCGGCCTGATGCTGGCCAAGACGCTCTCCGTCGTCGCCGTCGAGGCCCTCCAGATCACGGTCCTGTGCCTGGTGGCCCTCGCCCTCGGCTGGCGCCCGACGGGCTCCCCGTTCGCCGCGCTGCTGCTGCTCCTGCTGGGCACCGCGGCCTTCAGCGGGCTCGGGCTGCTGATGGCGGGCACGCTGCGCGCCGAGGCGACGCTCGCCGGGGCCAACCTGGTCTATCTGGTCCTGCTCGGCTGCGGCGGGGTCGTCTTCCCGCTGTCGGTCTTCCCCGACTCGGTCGAGCCCGTGCTGCGGCTGCTGCCGATCAGCGCGCTGACCGGCGGGCTCCGCTCGGTCCTCACCTCGGGCACCGGGCTGCCGCTGGGAGCGGTGCTCGTCCTGGCCGTGTGGGCCGCGCTGACCCTCGGTCTCGCATCCCGGACATTCCGCTGGGAGTGACCCACCGGATAGGTAAGGTGTGAACGCCTATGTGGTTCGTGACACGAGGAGTTCCATGACCGCCGAAGCCCTGCAGGGGCCCGCCGAGCCGTACAAGTCCGGCATGCCCAGGCCGGGGATGTTGCTGCGGTCCGCCTCCGACTCCATCCCGCCGTCCGGGCTGGTGCTGCTGGCGATCCTGTCCGTCCAGGTGGGAGCCGGGTTCGCCAAGAACCTGTTCGCCCAGCTCCCGCCGAGCGCGGTGGTCTTCCTGCGGATCGCGACGGGCGCGCTGATCATCGGCCTGGTCGCGCGGCCCAGGCTGCGGGGGCTCAGCCGCTCCGACCTCGGGGTCGGGATCGGCTTCGGCGTGACACTGGGCGTGATGAACCTGTCGTTCTACCAGGCTCTCGCCGAACTGCCCATGGGCATCGCGGTCGCGATCGAGTTCCTCGGCCCGCTCGGGGTCGCGGTGGCCGCCTCGCGCCGCCGTCTCGACCTGCTGTGGGTCGTCCTCGCGGGCTCCGGCGTGGCGCTGCTGGCGCCGTGGGGGGCCTCCGGCTCGCGCATCGGCTGGGCGGGCATCGGGTTCGCCCTGATCGCGGCGGTCTGCTGGGCGGGCTACATCCTGCTGGCCGCCGCCGCGGGACGTCGTTTCCCCGGCGCGACCGGACTGTCCTTCGCGATGATCGTCTCGGTTCTGCTGGCCGCCCCCGCGGGGATCGCGGCAGGGGGCGCCGACCTGCTGCGTCCCGAGATACTGCTGATCGGGCTCGGGGTCGGCCTGCTGTCCTCGGTGATCCCGTACTCGATCGAGATGGAGGCGTTGCGCAGGATGCCGAAGCGGGTCTTCGGCATCCTGATGAGCCTGGAGCCCGCCGTCGCCGCGCTGGTCGGGCTGCTGGTGCTCGGTGAGGTGCTCCAGGCGCGCGAGTGGGCGGCCATCGGCTGCGTGGTCATCGCCAGTGTCGGCGCCACCCGGACCTCCAGGGGCACGCCGGGCTGAGCCGTCCTACTCGGGCCCGGGTTTGGCCCAGATGCCCCTGACGTGCCGGATGTGCTCGTCCATCAGCCGTTCCGAGCCCTGGCTGTCGCCGGCCGCGAGCAGGTCCAGGAGCTGGAGGTGCTCGCGGGCGGAACCGACCAGCGCGCCCCGGGCCGACAGGGCGGACAGACCGTAGAGGCGGGCGCGTTTACGCAGGTCGCGCACCACGTCCACGAGGTGGGCGTTGCCCGCGAGCGCCAGCAGGTCCACGTGGAAACGGACGTCGGCGTCCACGTAGGCGAGCAGGTCACCGCGCTCGGCCGCGTCGACGATCTCCTGGGCCACGGGCCGCAGCGCCTCGAAACTCTCGGCCAGGCCCGCGCCGGCCAGCCTCGCGACCGTGGGCACCTCGATGAGCTTGCGGATCTCGGTGATCTCGTCCAGATCGCGTTCCGACAACTCGGTGACCCGGAAGCCCTTGTTGCGCACCGCCTCGACCAGGCCCTCCTTGGCCAGGTCGAGCATCGCCTCTCGCACCGGGGTCGCGGAGACCCCGAACTGGGCGGCCAGCACCGGCGCCGAGTAGACGACGCCCGGCCGCATCTCACCGGTGATCAGAGCGGCCCGTAACGCGTGGGCGACCTGCTCGCGCAGGCTCTGCCGCTCGCCCACGGCCGGCAGGTCGAGCCGGTCCTGCGCCGAAGGAGCCATTCCCGTGCCTCTCGTCTCGCACTCGTCGACTCTTGCAGGCGGCGGACGCCGTCGAGGCCTCCCCGCTCCGTGCCCACTTTCTCGAACGCCCGGGTCCCGTGCCGTGAGGCACCGGCGACAGGTTCCCGGGTTCCCGGCCGGATGACCGGTGGTGATCATAGCGCTCCACAGAGGGATGGGCCGATCCTCCGCACTCGGTGGACCACTCCGTGGGCTCCGACGGCTTCCGACGTCCGGTGCGCGCCGCCGTACCCGGCGAACGGCTCGGGAGGGGGCGGCCGTGACCACGGTAGGCCGTCGCGGGTCAGCCTACTCCCGTGGAGGGGAATCCCGGGGGCGTACGGCGTGCTCGCCGGGACGCCCCCTGGTTCACAGCAGGAAGCCCTCGGGGAAGGGGTCGCGGGGGTCGAGGAAGTACTGCGCGGTCCCGGTGATCCACGCCCTGCCGGTGATGGCCGGGATCACCGCGGGCAGCCCGGCCACGCTCGTCTCCCCGGTGATCCTGCCGACGAAGCGGGTGCCGATGAACGACTCGTTCACGAAGTCGGCACCGGGGGCGAGCTCACCCCTGGCGTGCAGCTGGGCCAGCCTGGCGCTGGTACCCGTGCCGCACGGCGAGCGGTCGAACCAGCCGGGGTGGATGGCCATCGCGTGCCGCGAGTGGCGGGCGTCCGAACCGGGGGCGGTGAACTGCACGTGGTGGCAGCCCCTGATCGCGGGGTCGAGCGGGTGCGCCGGCTCGTCCTGCTCGTTGATCGCCTCCATGATCGCCAGGCCCGCGTCGAGGATGCGCCGCCCGTGCGAACGCTCGAACGGCAGGCCGACGGACTCGATCGGCAGGATCGCGTAGTGGTTGCCGCCGTAGGCCAGGTCGTAGACGACCTCGCCCAGCCCGTCGACCCGGACCGTACGGTCAAGGCCGACCACGAAGGAGGGCACGTTGGTGATGGTCACCGAGGTCGCCGCGCCGTCCTCGACTCGCACCTCGGCGACGACCAGCCCGGCGGGGGTGTCCAGGCGCACGACCGTCACCGGTTCGGCGACCTCGACCATCCCGGTCTCGACCAGGACGGTCGCCACGCCGATGGTGCCGTGCCCGCACATGGGCAGGCAGCCGGAGACCTCGATGTAGAGGACCCCGAAGTCGGCGTCGGGACGGGTCGGCGGCTGCAGGATCGCCCCGCTCATCGCCGAGTGGCCGCGCGGCTCGTACATGAGCAGGGTTCTGACGTGGTCCATCTCCGCCATGAAGCGCAGGCGGCGCTCGGCCATGGTCGCGCCGGGAACGACGCCGACTCCCCCGGTGATCACGCGGGTCGGCATGCCCTCGGTGTGGGAGTCGACCGCGTGGAAGACCCGTCTTGTCCTCATCGGCCCTCCTTCTCGGTTCCCTCCCCCGTAACCGTAAGGGCCCGCAGGGTCGCCTCGCGCACCGCGGCCTCCTGTTGCGGTGACAGCGGAAGCCTCGGCGGGCGGCACGGCCCGCCCCGCAGCCCGGCCAGGTCCATGGGGTGCGGAGCTGTTCGCTGAAGCGTGAGCGAATGCATGTTTCATTAGGTGGGTGAAGTTTTCCGAGTGGGCGAGGTCGCAGGGCATTCACCCGCAGACCGCTTACCGGTGTTTCAGGGAGGGCAAGATGCCTGTCCCGGCCCGCCGTCTGCCCACCGGCACGATCGTTGTGGACGACCGTCCCACCGCCGGTTCGGGTGGAGCCGCGTTGTACGCGCGGGCGGTTGCCGCCGCGAAAGCCGGCCCCGGCGGGGACGGCTCGTGAAGGTCGTCCAGGCATACCGGTACGCGCTTGATCCCACCCCTGACCAGGTGGTCGCGCTGGCGTCGCACTGCGGTGCGGCACGGTTCGCGTTCAACTGGGGCCTGGGGATGGTCAAAGCCGCCCTGTCGCAGCGGGAGGCGGAGAAGTCCTACGGCATCCCCGGCGGGCGGTTGACCGAGGTGCCGTGGAACCTGTACGCCCTGCGCCGGGCATGGAACGCGGCGAAGAACACGATCGCGCCGTGGTGGGCGGACAACTCCAAGGAGGCCTGCAACACCGGCCTGGATGCTCTGGCGCGGGCGTTGAAGAACTGGTCGGCCGCCGCCAGCGCGGGCTGGACCTGGGCGTCCTGCGGATAAAGCACGCCTCCGGCCAGGCCGTCCGCCAGGTGGGGTTCGTGGTCTCCGAGCGCGTCCGGGGGGACGACGACGTGCTCTGTTCCCTGCCTCGCCTGCGCCGCGGCCAGGGCGATGAGGACGGTGAGCTCCCGGGAGGTCCTGGCGACCACCAGGCCGCCCTTCGGCTCGTACTCGAACCCCCCGTCACCGCCTTCGGCGGCCAGGCCGAGCCAGAGGTCGCGGGAGAGCAGGGCCAGGGCGAGCTCCGGCCCCGGCGTCTTGTCCGAGACGAGGACGTTTCCCTCCCCCGCCCCCGTGGTGCCCGCCGCGACCGACCCCCTGTCGACGACGAGGGTGTCCAGGCCCGCGCGCGCCGCGTAGTAGGCGCAGGCGGCCCCGACGGCTCCCGCGCCGATCACCACGACGTCCGGCATGATCCACCTCGTTCCCGGATCGGCCTACCAGTAACATGTCACATGCTTTTGGAGGGATCAATCGGCCGCCACCCTCCAGTTCAGCCGTTCTCCGCCGCGCGGTCCAGCCGCCCTGCCGCGCCCCGGCCCGAGCCCGTGGGGCAGAAGCGGGACCACCGCCCACGCCACCTAGCATGTGAGCCGTGAACCACCTCCTCGACCAGGCACGTCCACGTGCCCTTGGCTTCCTGCCCGGGGTGTTGTCCCCCACGCCCGCGATCCTGCGCCGGTGGGCACTGGCGACCGTCGTCGTCAACGTGGGCATCGTGGTGACCGGTGCCGTCGTACGGGTCACCGGCTCCGGCCTCGGCTGCCCCACCTGGCCCCGGTGCACCGCCGACAGCTTCATCCCGGTCGCCCACGCCGACATCTCCCCGATCAACATGGCCGTGGAGTTCGGCAACCGGCTGCTGAGCTTCGTGGTCCTGATCGTGGGGCTGGCCTGCCTGGTCTCGGCCGCGCGGCTGCGCCCCCGGCGCCGTGACCTGACGACGCTGGCCTGGATCCAGCCGGCCGGGGTGGCCGCGCAGGCGCTGTGGGGCGGCCTGGTCGTGCGCACCATGCTCAACCCGGTGACCGTGAGCGTGCACTTCCTGCTCTCCATCGGCATGCTCGCCGCCGCCGTCGTCTTCCTCGCCCGCTCCCAGGAGGGCGACGCGGCGCCCGAACCGCTGGTGCATCCGGCCATCCGCACCCTCGGCCTCGCACTCGTGCCCGCGGTGGCCGTCCTGCTCGTCGCGGGTGTCGTGGTGACCGGCACCGGGCCGCACTCGGGGGACGAGGCCGCCTCCCGCTTCGCCTTCGACATCGAGACGGTGGCCAGGATCCACGCCGACGTGGTCTACGTCGTGGTCGGGCTCACCTTCGCCCTGCTGTTCGCGCTGTACGTCACCGGGGCGCCCGCCGCCGCCCGGCGCGCGGCGCTGACGCTGCTGGGCGTGGAGCTGGCCCAGGGCGTCATCGGGTACGTCCAGTACTTCCTGGCCCTGCCCGCCTTCCTGGTCGGCCTGCACGTCTTCGGCTCGACGCTGGTGTGGATCTACGCGCTGCGGGTGGGGTTCACGCTGCGCTCCCGGGGGCCGCTCGGGACCGAGCGTCTCGCGTCCTCCTGATCTACCTGAAGATCACAAATAGCCTGGAAATATCGGCAAAAATGGCCGTATGACCGGCTTATTGGCGCTGTCACGCCCCACCATGCGACGCCTCTACCAGGGGTTCGTCCTGCTGAGCGTGCTGACGCTCGCCCCGCCGGCCTGGGCCCGGCTGTCCAGCTCCGGGCACACGGCGGTCGCCGACTCCTCCCCCGCCTGGACCACTGACGTCCCCCCGGCCCCCACGGCGCTGGTCCTCGGCGCCGCCGCCCCCGGGGGCCGCCCCTCCCCGATACTGGCCAGGCGGCTGGACGTCTCCGCCGAGCTGTACAGGTCGGGCAGGGTGCGGACCCTGCTGCTGTCCGGCGACAACAGCAGGAAGGACTACGACGAGCCGACCGCCATGCGCGACTACCTGGTCGCCCGCGGCGTCCCCCCGCGCGCCCTCGTGCTCGACTACGCGGGCTTCGACACCTGGGACTCGTGTGTACGGGCCCGCCAGGTGTTCGGGGCGACCAAGGTCACCGTGGTGACGCAGCTCTTCCACCTGCCCAGGGCCGTGACGCTGTGCCGCGCCGCGGGCCTGGAGACGTTCGGCGTCGGCGACGACTCGGCCACCCGATGGGCCGCGACCACCTACGCCGGCGCCGTCCGCGAGTTCGGCGCCGCCGCGAAGGGCTTCCTGGACGCGGTCGTGCTGCGCTCCTCCCCCGTCTTCCCCGGGCCGCGCGAGACCACCCTGGACACCGCGCTCCACGCGGCGGCTCAGTCGGGACGCGGGTAAGGGGCCTGCTGGGGGCGCGGCGAGTACGGCGCGGGCCCCCAGGGTTGCGCCTGCGCGCCGTACGGCCCGGCCCCGCCGGGGGCGCTCGGCGGCGGGAACGCCGAGCGGGCGTCGGCCATGCACTGCAGCAGGGCCTGCTGCTCCTCGTTGAACGTGCGCTCGTCGATCACGTGCCGTCTGGCCCGCTCGTGCAGCAGGCCCAGCTCGGTGGCGGCGAGCTGGTAGTCGCGCATCGCCCGCAGTCCCGCGCCACCACCGTTCTCCTTCGCCCACTGCCTGGCGTTGCGGCGCCCGGGCAGTGAGGAGAGCATGACCACGTCGTACGGCCCGACCAGGCCCGTCGCCCCGTAGGCGGGCAGGTAGGTGGTGATCAGCCCGACGATCCGCTTGCGGTCCCTGAAGACGATCCAGATCAGCACCACCAGCACGACCAGCAGCAGCAGGTAGGCGGCGGCCAGGCCGCCCACGCCCACGTAGGAGGCCAGGCCGTTCCAGATGCCGTGCAGCAGCATGGCGCCGGCCCAGCCCGCCGCGACCACCCAGATGCGCCCCGGCCCCCGGCGCTGGGCGGCGTAGGCGACCGCGACGCCGATCATCGAGGTGAACAGCGGGTGGGCGAACGGCGACAGGATGCCCCGCAGCACGACCGTCACGGCCAGTCCCCTGGCCCCCATCTCGTGCAGGGCGGCCACGTAGTAGCTGACGTTCTCGCTCATCGCGAAGCCGAGGCCGACCATGCTGGCGTAGATGACGCCGTCGGTCGGCCCGTCGAGCTCGGCCCGCCTGAACCTGAGCAGGCCCAGCAGGACCAGGCCCTTCATCGTCTCCTCGACCACCGGGGCGCCGAAGGTGGCGGCGATGTTGCGCGCGCTGTCGTAGCCGAGCTGGACGGTGCTCTCGATGTAGATCAGGCCGAGGGAGTTGACCACGCCGGCCACCAGGACCGCGACCCCGGCGCCCCAGGCGAAGGCGAAGATCAGGTTGCTGCGGGGCTCGGGCTCCATCCGGTCCAGTGCCAGCACCGCCGCCAGCAGCACGGGGACCGGCGCGAGCGCCAGCGCCAGGGCGATGAAGAAGTAGACCGGATCTCCGTTGATCAGGTCGAAGGAGAAGGAGGCCAGCGCGCACAGGCCGGCCACGACGAGCCCCGCGATCAGCGCGACGGACGGGCGGTCCCTCAAGACCCAGCGGGGATCACGGCTCGCCATGCGGCAACCGTAACCGATCAGCCACGACGTGTCCCCTCTCGCCTCATGGTGGTCCGTAACCGGCCACGAAGAGGTATTGCCGGACAGGGCGGCACGAAACGGTGGTGGGACCCCTCGGAACGGGCGGACTCAGACGAGCAGGGAGTCGACGGCGACGGCGAGGAAGAGCAGCGCCAGGTAGGCGTTCGACCAGTGGAAGAAGCGCATCGGCCGCAGATCCACACCGGTCTTGCCCGCGTTGACCCGGCCGAGGAGACGGTAGACCTCCCACAGGCAGGCCGCGCCGAGGACGGTGGCCACGACGGGGTACAGGAGCGTCGTCCCCGCGATCGGCCACAGCAGCAGCGAGCACAGCACGGTGGCCCAGGTGTAGGCCAGGCTCTCCAGCACCACCCGGCGCTCGGTGGCGACCACGGGGAGCATGGGGACCTTCGCCGCGGCGTAGTCCTCCTTGTAGCGCATGGCCAGGGTCCAGGTGTGCGGCGGCGTCCAGAAGAACACCACGCCGAAGAGCACGACCGGGGCCCAGGAGAGGCTCCCGGTGACGCCCGCCCAGCCGATCAGCACCGGCATGCAGCCCGCGATGCCGCCCCACACCACGTTCTGCGGGGTCCTGCGCTTGAGGATCATCGAGTAGACGAGCACGTAGAAGAGGTTGGCCGCCAGCGAGAGCAGCGCGGCGAGCCAATTCACCGTCAAACCCAGGCCAAGAGTCGACAGCACGCCGAGGACGACACCGAAGATCAACGCGTTCGTCGGCGGAACCTGGTCACGGGCCAGCGGGCGGCGCCGGGTGCGGCGCATCGCCGCGTCGATGTCGCGGTCGATGTAGCAGTTCAGCGCGTTGGCACTGCCCGCGGACAGGGTGCCGAAGACCAGCGTGCAGACGGCGATCCACAGCGGGGGCAGGCCCTTGGCCGCCAGGAACATCACCGGCAGCGTCGTGATCAGCAGCAGCTCGATGATCCGCGGCTTGGTGAGGGCGACATAGGCCTTCACGACGTCGCCGAACGAGCGCGGCGCGTCGGACGCGGCCGCCTCCGTCGCGGGCGGGGTCGTCGATTGCTTGTCGGTCAGCACCATTTACGGCGCTTCCAGCACGTGCGGGGTCAACGCGTAACCTCTGATTTAGAGCGAATCCGTGGATGCGGGCACCAGCCAGCCTGAGCAATCAACTGTAGTTGTTGGGGTGGCCGGTTCCGGCATGGGGTGGGGAAGCGGCACGATGTGATGCCTTGGTGGGCTGTGTCCACATCTGTTGAAGCTCCTGCGGACTCGCCCCGGCTCAGCCTACGCAACGGTAGTGATGCCGAACCGTTAGGGTCCGGTGTGGGCGGGAAAAGCCAAACCGGCGCCACCATCACACGAATAGATCCGGAGATCGAGCAGTTGAGCAGCGAACTCGTGCCAGCCCTTGAATGGAGCGACCTTGACCGCCGGGCGGTCGACGCCGTACGGGCCCTGGCGATGGACGCGGTAGAGAAGGCGGGGTCCGGTCACCCGGGCACCGCGATGAGCCTGGCGCCCGCCGCCTACCTGCTTTTCCAGCGGTTGATGCGCCATGACCCCTCCGATCCCACGTGGGTGGGCCGGGACCGTTTCGTGCTCTCCGCCGGGCACTCGAGCCTGACCCTCTACATCCAGCTCTTCCTGTCCGGCTACGGGCTGTCCCTCGACGACCTGAAGAGCCTCCGCCAGTGGGGCAGCCTCACCCCGGGGCACCCGGAGCACGGCCACACCGTCGGCGTCGAGACGACCACGGGCCCGCTGGGCCAGGGCATCGGCAACGCCGTCGGCATGGCCATGGCCGCCCGCCGTGAGCGCGGCCTGTTCGACCCGGCCGCCGCCGAGGGCACCAGCCCCTTCGACCACACGATCTGGTGCATCGCCTCCGAGGGCGACATCGAGGAGGGCATCAGCCACGAGGTCAGCGCCCTGGCCGGTCACCAGAAGCTCGGCAACCTGGTCGTCGTCTTCGACAGCAACCACATCTCCATCGAGGACGACACCCAGATCGCGCTGAGCGAGGACATCGTCAAGCGCTACGAGGCCTACGGCTGGCACGTCCAGACCGTCGACTGGACGGCGGGCGACACCTACTCGGAGAACGTCGCGGAGCTGTACCAGGCCCTCGAGGCCGCCCGCGCCGAGACCGGAAAGCCCTCCTTCATCAGGTTGCGCACCATCATCGGCTGGCCCGCGCCCAACAAGCAGAACACCGGCAAGGTCCACGGCTCGGCCCTGGGCGCCGACGAGGTCGCCGCCACCAAGGAGATCCTGGGTCTCGACCCGGCCAAGAGCTTCGACGTCCCCGGCGAGGTGCTGGAGCACGCCCGCGAGGTGGTCGCGCGGGGCCGCGCCGCCCACGCCGAGTGGGACAAGGGCTACACCACCTGGCGGGAGGACAACCCCGAGCGGGCCGCGGAGTTCGACCGCATCTCCGCCAGGCTGCTGCCCGCCGGCTGGACCGAGGCGCTGCCGACCTTCGAGCCCGGCGCCTCCGTGGCGACCCGCAAGGCCTCCGGCGAGGTGCTGGGCAGCCTGGCACGGGTGCTGCCCGAGCTGTGGGGCGGCTCGGCCGACCTCGCCGAGTCGAACAACACCACGATGAAGGGCGAGCCGTCCTTCATCCCCGACGAGTACCAGACCAAGGAGTTCCCCGGGAACCGCTACGGCAGGACGCTGCACTTCGGCATCCGCGAGCACGGCATGGGGGCCATCCTCAACGGCATCGCGCTGCACGGCGGCACCCGGCCCTACGGTGGCACGTTCCTGGTCTTCAGCGACTACATGCGCCCCGCCGTACGGCTGGCGGCGTTGATGCGGCTGCCGGTCACCTACGTGTGGACGCACGACTCCATCGGCCTCGGCGAGGACGGCCCGACCCACCAGCCGATCGAGCACCTGTGGTCGCTGCGCGCCATTCCCGGCCTCGACGTGGTGCGTCCCGCCGACGCCAACGAGACCGTCGCCGCCTGGCGGACCGTGATCGAGCACACCGACCGCCCGGCCGCGCTGGCGCTGACCCGGCAGAACCTGCCGGTCTACGAGGGCACCGCCGACGCGGAGAAGGTCGCCAAGGGCGCCTACGTGCTCCAGGACGCCTCCGACGGGCAGCCCGACGTCATCCTGATCGGCACCGGCTCGGAGGTCGAGCTGGCCGTCGGGGCCCGTGAGCTCCTTGAGGCCCAGGGCATCTCCGCCCGGGTCGTCTCGATGCCGTGCGTCGAGTGGTTCAACGCCCAGGACGCCGCCTACCGGCAGACGGTGCTGCCTCCGGCGGTCCGCGCGAGGGTCGCCGTAGAGGCGGGAATCGGGCTGGGCTGGCGGGAGTTCGTGGGAGATGAGGGGGAAGTGGTCAGCCTGGAGCACTTCGGAGCCTCGGCTCCCTACAGGACCCTTTACGAGCAGTTCGGTCTCACCGCCGAGCGCGTGGCCGCCGCAGCCAAGGCAAGCCTCGCCAGGACCGGGGCCGACAAGGGCGAGACGACGGGAAATTGATCATGAGTGAGATTCTCAAGAGCCTATCCGACCAGGGCGTCTCCATCTGGCTTGACGACATCAGCCGGGAGCGCCTGCGCACCGGCAACCTGGAGGCGCTGATCCGCGACAAGCACGTGGTCGGCGTCACCTCCAACCCGACGATCTTCGCCTCGGCGCTGAGCAAGGGCGACGCCTACGACACCCAGCTCCACGACCTCGCCGTGCGGAGGGTGGAGGTCGAGGAGGCGGTGCGCGCCATCACCACCTACGACATCCGCTGGGCCGCCGACGTGCTCAGGCCCGTCTACGACGCCACCGGCGGGGTCGACGGCAGGGTCTCCATTGAGGTCGACCCCCGCCTGGCCAGGAAGACGGACGAGACCGTCGCCGAGGCGCGGGCGCTGTGGTGGATGGTGGACCGTCCCAACCTGTTCATCAAGATCCCCGCGACGGCCGAGGGCCTGCCCGCGATCACGCAGGCGATCTCGGAGGGCATCAGCGTCAACGTCACGCTGATCTTCTCCCTCGAGCGCTACCGCGCGGTCCTGGACGCCTGGCTGACCGGCCTCGAACGGGCCAAGGCCAACGGCCTGAACCTGGCGGGCATCGAGTCGGTCGCCTCCTTCTTCGTCAGCCGGGTCGACACCGAGATCGACAAGCGCCTGGACAAGATCGGCACCCCCGAGGCCGGCGCCCTCAAGGGCAAGGCCGCGGTCGCCAACGCCCGCCTGGCCCACGCCGCCTACGAGGACGTGGTCAACTCTCCGCGCTGGCAGGCGCTGAGCGCCGCGGGGGCCCGCCCGCAGCGTCCGCTGTGGGCCTCGACCGGCACCAAGGACCCCAGCTACCCCGACACCCTCTACGTCGACGAGCTGGTCACCCGGAACACGGTCAACACGATGCCGGAGAAGACCCTCGACGCCGTCGCCGACCACGGCCGCGTCACCGGTGACACCGTCCGCCCCCACTACGAGGACGCCTGGAACACCATGGCCGCCCTCAAGGAGGCCGGCATCGACTACGACGACGTCGTGCGGGTCCTGGAGGAGGAGGGCGTCGAGAAGTTCGAGGCCTCCTGGAACGAACTGCTGGCCACCGTCGCCGCCGAGCTCCGGAAGGCGTGAAACACATGTCGGTTTCCGTGACGTTCGCCGAGGAGAAGCTCGCCGAGCAGGCCGCCGAGGCGGCCGCCCGGCTCGCCTCAGAGGGCGTTCCCGAGGCCCTCTCCGACGGAGACCCCGCCCTGTGGGGCCCGGACGCCGCGGCCGAGGCCGCGATCCGTCTCGGCTGGCTCGACCTCCCGCTGAGCAGCAGGCAGCTGCTGCCGCAGATCGGCGAGCTGGTCGAGCGGGCCCGCGAGCGGGGCCTCGACCACGTGGTCCTGGCCGGCATGGGCGGCTCCTCCCTGGCCCCCGAGGTCATCACCACGACCGCCGACGTGCCGCTGACCGTGCTCGACACGACCGACCCCGGCCAGGTGCTGCGCGCGCTGCGCGACAGGCTCGACCGCACGATCCTGGTCGTCGCCAGCAAGAGCGGCGGCACCGTCGAGACCGACAGCCACCGGCGCATCTACGAGAAGGCCTTCCGTGAGGCGGGCATCGACCCGGCCGAGCGGATCGTCGTGGTCACCGACCCCGGCTCGCCGCTTGAGCGGACCGCCGTCGAGGCCGGTTACCCGGTCGTCCTGGCGGACCCGAACGTCGGCGGCCGCTACAGTGCCCTGACGGCCTTCGGCCTGGTGCCCAGCGCGCTGGCGGGCGCCGACGTCGAGCGGTTGCTCGACGAGGCCGCCGAGGTACGGCCGCTGCTCTCGCGGTCCGAGGGCAATCCCGGCCTGGAGCTGGGCGCCGCCCTCGGCGCCGCCGCGCTCGCCGGGCGCGACAAGCTCGTGCTTGAGGACGGCCTGTCCGAGATCAACGGTCTGCCCGACTGGATCGAGCAGCTGATCGCCGAGTCGACCGGCAAGTCCGGCAGGGGCATCCTGCCCGTCGTCGGCGCCGACCCCGGTGAGGCTCCGGACGAGCTGGTCGCCGGGATCGACTCCGACGGGGTGGTCACGGTCGGCGGCCCGCTGGGAGCCCAGTTCCTGGTGTGGGAGTACGCCACGGCCGTCGCGGGCCGCCTGCTGGGCATCGACCCCTTCAACCAGCCGAACGTGGCCGAGTCGAAGGAGAACACCGGCAGGCTGCTCGACCGGGAGGAACTGCCCACCGGCACGCCGATCCTGGTCGACGGCCCGGTCGAGGTGTACGGCGAGCTGCCCGGCGGCGAGGTCCCCAAGGACCTGCCCGAGGTGCTCACCCGCCTGCTGGAGGCCGTTCCCGAGGACGGCTATCTCGCGATCATGGCCTACCTCGACAGGGAGGCGGCCTTCGACGCCCCGCACGCCGAGGACGCCTCCTTCGAGGAGATGACCGACGCCTGGAGCGCCGCCGACCCGGCGACGCTGCGCGGTCGCCTCGCGGTGCGCACCGAGCGGCCGGTCACCTTCGGGTGGGGCCCCCGTTTCCTGCACTCGACCGGCCAGTACCACAAGGGCGGCCCGCAGAACGGTGTGTTCCTGCAGATCACCGGGGCCGTCGAGGAGGACGTCGAGGTGCCCGGCAAGCCGTACACGCTGGGCAGGCTGCAACTGGCGCAGGCTCTGGGAGACCAGGACGCGCTGGCCGGGCGGGGACGACCCGCCGTACGACTTCACCTGACCGACCGCACCGCCGGTGTCGCACGCCTCCTTGAGGCTGCGCGGGAGGCCTGAATGAGTGACAAGCAGTCCGGAGCCCGCCCGGCAGAGGCGGAGCCGGAGGACGTGCGCGGCGAGGACGCGCACGTCGACCCCGTGGGGGGCGAGCGGTCCGCGGCGGAGACATCCGCGGCGGCGACCGTCAGCACCACCGAGGCCCTGATCGAGTCCAATCCGCTGCGCGACCCCCGCGACAAGCGGCTGCCCCGGGTCGCGGGCCCGTGCGTGCTGGTCCTGTTCGGCGTGACGGGCGACCTGGCGCGTAAGAAGCTGCTGCCGGCGATCTACGACCTGGCGAACCGGGGGCTGTTGCCCCCCGGTTTCTCCCTGGTCGGTTTCGCCCGCCGCGACTGGCAGGACCAGGACTTCGCGCAGCTCACCCACGACGCCGTCAAGGAGCACGCGCGCACGCCCTTCCGCGAGGAGGTCTGGAAGCAGCTCTCCGAGGGCATCTTCTTCTGCCCCGGGGAGTTCACCGACGACGGGGCGTTCGACGCGCTGGCCATGATGCTCAAGGAGATCGACCAGACCAGGGGGACGGGCGGCAACTACGGGTTCTACCTGTCGGTTCCGCCGAAGTTCTTCCCGGTGGTGGTCCAGCAGCTCAAGCGCACGGGGCTGGCCAACGCCCCGGAGGGCTCCTGGCGCCGCGTGGTGATCGAGAAGCCCTTCGGGCACGACCTGCGGAGCGCCCAGGAGCTCAACGCGATCACCAGCGCCGTCTTCCCGGAGAGCTCGGTGTTCCGCATCGACCACTACCTGGGCAAGGAGACCGTCCAGAACATCCTGGCGCTGCGCTTCGCCAACAACCTGTTCGAGCCGATCTGGAACCGGGGTTACGTCGACCACGTCCAGATCACGATGGCCGAGGACATCGGCATCGGCGGCAGGGCCGGATACTACGACGGCATCGGCGCGGCCCGTGACGTCATCCAGAACCACCTGCTGCAGTTGCTCGCGCTGGTGGCGATGGAGGACCCGACGTCGTTCGGGGCCGACTCGCTGCGCAGGGAGAAGGAGAAGGTCCTCAAGGCGGTGCAGCTGCCGCCGGACCTGGAGCTGTCCACCGCCAGGGGCCGTTACGGGCCCGGCTGGCAGGGCGGGGAGCCGGTGGCGGGCTACACCCAGGAGGACGGCATCCCGCCGGACTCCATCACCGAGACCTACGCCGCGGTCAAGCTGGAGATCGCCAACCGCCGCTGGGCCGGGGTGCCGTTCTACCTGCGCACCGGCAAGCGCCTCAGCCGCAGGGTGACCGAGGTCGCGGTGATCTTCCAGCGTGCGCCGCACCTGCCGTTCAGCAAGGACGACACCGAGATCCTGGGGCAGAACGCCCTGGTCATCCGGGTCCAGCCGGACGAGGGCATCACGGTCCGCTTCGGTTCGAAGGTGCCGGGGACCGCCATGGAGGTCAGGGACGTCTCGATGGACTTCGCCTACGGCGAGTCGTTCATGGAGTCCTCCCCCGAGGCCTACGAGCGGCTTCTGCTGGACGTGCTGATCGGCGATCCGCCGCTCTTCCCGCACCAGCGCGAGGTCGAGCTTTCGTGGTCCATCCTCGACCCTGTCGAGGACTTCTGGGCCACCCAGGGCCCGCCGGAGGAATACCCCTCCGGAACCTGGGGCCCCGCCTCGGCCGACGAGATGATGGCCCGCGACGGACGCGAGTGGAGGAGGTTGTAGATGACGAGCTTCATGCTCACCGGCACGACGGCGTCGAAGATCTCCTCCCAGCTCACCCAGCTGCGGCACCAGATGGGCACCCCCGCGGTCGGCATGGTGCTGACGCTGGTGGTGGTCTGCGACGAGGGCAACCAGTACGACGCGGTCAGGGCGGCGACCGAGGCGGCCAGGGAGCACCCCTCCCGGATACTGGTCGTCATCCCCCGTGACCCGAAGGAGCACAACCGTCTCGACGCTGAGATCCGCTTCGGCGAGTCGACGCCGGGCGAGGTGATCCTGCTGCGCCTGTACGGCGAGCTCACCGAGCACGCCGACTCGGTGGTCGGCCCGCTGCTGCTGACCGACACCCCGGTGGTCGTCTGGTGGCCGGGCTCCTGCCCCTCCGTCCCGGCGAAGGACCCGATCGGCCTGCTCGCGCAGCGCCGCATCGTCGACGCCAGGTCGGCCGCCGACTCGGTCGAGGCGATCACGAGCCGGTCGAAGGGGTACGTGCCCGGCGACACCGACCTGGCCTGGACCCGGCTGACGACGTGGCGGAGCCTGCTGGCCGCCGTGTTCGACCAGCCGGTCGGCAAGGTCAAGAAGGGGGTCGTCGAGGCCGCGCCGGGGCACGCGAGCGCGCTGCTGCTGGCGGCCTGGCTGAGCGAGCGCCTCGGCGTGCCGGTCAAGGTCGTCGACTCGGAGGGGCCCGGCCTGACCGCGGTCAGGCTGACCACCGCCGACGGCGACGTCGTCATCACCCGTGGCGACGGGCGGCTGGCCACGCTGTCTCGTCCCGGCAGGCCCGACCGCCAGGTCGCGCTGACCAGGAGGCCGACCGCGGAGCTGCTCGCCGAGGAGATGCGCCGGCTCGACCCGGACGAGATCTACGAGGCCGCGATCCGGCGGATCGCCCGCGGCCGCAAGTCCTGAAACCCGGGTGAGGCGTCCCGCGGTCCGCCGCGGGACGCCCTCACGGCGGGGCTCCCGTACCGAAGGCCCGGCCGTGGCACCCGCCGAGAGTTCTTGAGAGAGAAGTCCCGTGAGCGTTCCAACTGTGATCATTCATCGCGACGCCGACATGCTCGCCAAGGCGGTCGCCGCCCGGGTGATCACCGGCCTCGTCGACGTCCAGTCGAGCCGGGGCTCGGCCTCCCTGGTGCTGACCGGTGGCACCGTCGGCATCGCGACCCTGGCCGAGATCGCGGCCAGCCCCGCCCGTGACGCGATCGACTGGCGGCACCTGGACATCTGGTGGGGCGACGAGCGTTTCCTGCCGTCCGGCGATCCCGAGCGCAACGAGACCGGCGCGCGTGCCGCCCTGCTCGACCAGGTCGACCTCGACCCCGCCCGCGTCCACGTGATGCGCGGCCCCGACTCCGGGATGACGGCCGAGGAGTCCGCCGACGCCTACGCCGAGAAGCTGCACCGCGCCGCGCTCCCCGAGGATCACGGGCCCGCGCCGTCGTTCGACATCCTCCTGCTGGGCATGGGCCCGGACGGCCATGTCGCCTCGCTGTTCCCCGGCATGCCCGCGCTCTACGAGACCCGTCCCGTGGTCGCGGTGCACGGTTCGCCGAAGCCGCCGCCCACCCGGATCTCACTGACGCTGCCGGTCATCCAGGCGGCGCGTGAGGTGTGGGTGGTCGCCGCCGGCGCGGAGAAGGCCTCCGCCGTACGGCTGGCGCTGTCCGACACGGGGCCGGTGCAGATCCCCGCGGCGGGCGCCCGTGGCAGGCAGCGGACGCTGTTCCTGCTGGACAGGGCCGCGGCCACCAAGATCCCCGCCTCCCTCGGCCGGATCTCCTCCCCCTGAGCCCGTCCCCCGCCGTATGACGGCGGGTCGGCGGAGACGTCGCGCCCCCGGCTGGAGACTCACTCCGGGGACGTCCCGGCCAGTGTGCCGACGGCGAGCCTGGCCTCGACCACGCCGGGGTCGTCGGTCGGGGCGACCGCCGCTCCCAGTGAGGTCAGCAGAGCGCGCATTCGCGTGTTGTCCGTGAGCATCGCGGCCCTGACCTCGGCGAGTCCCAGGTCGCGGGCGACGGTGAGGATCATCCTGGCCAGCGCGGCGCCCAGTCCCATGCCCTGCCAGCGGTCCTCGACCAGCAGGGCCATCCTTGCGGTCCCCGGTCCGGGGGTGAGCGCGAGGGTGGCCACGGCGATGACCTGCCCGTCGTGCCCGGCCACCAGCGACCGGCCCCGGGAGCGGTCGCAGAGCCGGTCGAAGGCCTGGGGCGGCAGCGCGGGCGCCGGGGTGAGGTAGCGGAACCGGCGGGACTCCGGCGAGCAGCGGTCGTGCAGGTCGCGGACCGCCTCGCGGTAGAGCTCGGTGAGCGGGCGGACCCGCGCCTGGGTGCCGTCGGACAGCGTGACGACCCGTTCGGCGCCGGGCCGCTGCCGCAGGGCGGGCTGGGCCAGCCGTACGAAGGAGGCGGCCCTGGCGGCCTCCGTCAGGGTGAAGGGCAGCCCGGCCCTGCGCAGCCGGACGGAGCGGCGCGGAGTCACCGGGACGGTCAACAGCGTCGGGTCCGGAAGGTCGTCCCGCTCCGCGCCGCCGACCCAGCGGGCGTCCTCGGCGCGCAGCAGCTCGGCCAGCAGTTCGGGGAGGCGCCAGGGCTCCGCGCGCAGCCCGGCGGCGAGCAGCAGGACGCGGGTCGGCTCGTCGGTCAGCTCGTGGGCGGTCGCGGTGACGACCTGGACCTGGCGGCCGCCCGCCTCCTCAAGCACCCGGCGCACCACCTCGGGTCCCGAGGGGATGTCGGCGAGGAACTCGTCCACCGTGCCCCCGGTGTCGGACTGGACGCTCAGGCCCAGGATGTTGCCACCCTTGTCCGCCAGTGCGGCGGCCAGCGAGGACAGCCGCCCGGGACGCTCGTCAACCGTGGTACGAATCCTCAGAAACCCCATCGGATCACTCCCTCTGTCAGGCACAGCCTGCCGCGTCTCCGTTACGGGAGCGCTACACGGGAGTGAGACCCCAGTTACGTCATGAAATATCACCCATGATGCGTTTATACAACGGTTTCCGTTGGAAGGTTCGTACTAATTGACGGATATAGCAGTATGTATGGCCATGAGCACGCGTGTTCCACTCTCCGATGACTTCGTCAACGGAGACGTCTCCTTCTGGTACCGCTCCCTCGGCCTTCCCGAGGCGGGTGCCCCCCTCGGTGGCGACCGCGACGCCGACGTGGCGATCGTCGGCGCGGGCTACACCGGTCTGTGGACGGCTTACTACCTGAAGAAGGCGCGACCGGAACTGCGGGTCGTCGTACTGGAGAAGGAGTTCGCCGGATACGGCGCCTCGGGACGCAACGGCGGCTGGCTCGTCGGCGAGCTGGCCGGAACCCCGGAACGCTACGCCAGGACACACGGCGTCGAGGCGGCCAGACGGCTGCAGCGCGTGATGTTCGAGGCTGTCGACGAGGTCGTGACCGTCGCCGGGGAGGAGGGCGTCGACGCCGACATCGTCAAGGGCGGCGTGACCACGGTGGCGACCAACGCCGCCCAGGACCGGCGGCTGCGCGAGCTGCTCGCGCACGAACGGCACTGGGGCTGGACCGAGGAGGACGTCAGGCTGCTCGACCCGGCCGAACGGGAGGCCCGCCTGCGGGTCGAAGGAGCGGTCAGCGCGATCTGGAGCCCGCACTGCGCCCGCATCCAGCCGGCCAAGCTCGCCCGTGGCCTGGCGCGGGCCGTACGGGATCTCGGGGTGGAGATCTTCGAACGCACCCCCGTCACCGAGATCGCGCCGGGACGGGCCCGCACGCCGTACGGCACCGTCCGCGCCGGCTACGTCATCAGGGCGACCGAGGGGTTCACCGCGGAACTCCGGCAGTACCACCGGGCCTGGCTGCCGATGAACAGCTCGATGATCGTCACCGAACCGCTCGGCGAGCTGTGGGACGAGATCGGCTGGGAGGGCTGCGAGCTGCTCGGCGACATGGCGCACTACTACATGTACGCCCAGCGCACCGCGGACGGCAGGATCGCCTTCGGCGGGCGCGGCAAGCCCTACCTGTACGGCTCGCGCGTCGACGACAGGGGGCACACGCACAGCTGGACGATCGAGGCGCTGTGGGAGCTGCTGACCGGCATGTTCCCCGCCGTGCGCGCCTCCAGGGTGGCCCACGCCTGGTCCGGCGTGCTCGGCGTGCCCCGCGACTGGTGCGCGAGCGTGCACGTCGACCACGCCACCGGCGTCGGCTGGGCGGGCGGCTACACCGGGCACGGGGTGACCACGACCAACCTGGCGGGCCGTACACTGCGGGACCTGATCCTGCGCCGGGACACCGAGCTGACCTCGCTGCCCTGGGTCGGCCGCAGGGTACGGGGCTGGGAGGTCGAGCCGCTGCGCTGGATCGGGGTACACGCCATGTACGACCTGTACCGCAGGGCGGACGCCAGGGAGCGGGCCGGGCTGGGCCGTACCTCCGTCCTGGCGCGGGTCGCCGACTCCATCACCGGACGCTGAGCCATGACCGTCACCGCACACAGAGGAGAGCCATGACCCACCCGTCCCACGTGTACGCGGAGGAGCGGTGAACGACATCCTGTTCCGCGGCGGCCGGGCGTTCCTGGCCGCGGACGCCTTCGCCGAGGCCGTGCTGGTCCGTGACGGCAGGATCGCCGCCGTCGGCCCCGAGGCCGACCTCGTACGGCGGGCCGCCCCCGGCCACGAGACCGTGGACCTGGGCGGCGGCCTGCTGATCCCCGGCGTCACCGACGCGCACATCCACCCGGTGCAGGCGGGCCTCGAACGGGCCAGATGCGACCTGTCCGAGGTCTACGGCCTGCCGGAGTACCTGGGGCGGATCATCTCCTACGCGGAGGCGAACACCACCCGCGAGTGGATCGACGGCGGCGGCTGGGACATGGCGGCCTTCCCCGGCGGCCTGCCGCACCGCTCGCAGATCGACTTCCTCGACCGGCCCGCCTACCTGCTCCAGCGCGACCACCACGCGGCCTGGGTCAACACCCTCGCCCTGCGGCGTGCGGGCATCACCCGCGAGACGCCCGACCCGCCGGACGGCCGTATCGAGCGCGACCCGGACGGCACGCCGAGCGGCGTGCTGCACGAGGGCGCGATGGACCTGGTCGGGCTGCTCACACCGAGCCCGACGCCGGGCGACATGGCCGACGCGCTCGTCGAGGCCCAGAACCACCTGTTCTCCCTGGGCGTCACGGGCTGGCAGGACGCCATCGTCGGCTCCTACGCGGGCTGGGACGACCAGCTGCCCGTCTACCTGTCGGCCGCCGCCTCGGGACGGCTGAGGGCCAGGGTCGTCGGCGCGCTGTGGTGGGACCGTACCCGTGGCGCCGAGCAGATCCCCGAACTGATCGAACGCCGTGCCTCGGCCGAGGGCCTGGAGCGCTTCCGCGCCACCTCGGTGAAGATCATGCAGGACGGCATCACCGAGAACTTCACCGCCGCGGTGATCGAGCCCTACTGCCGCTGCGGCGGCACCGGCCTCTCCTACGTGGACCCGGCGCTGCTGAAGGGCCACGTCGCCGAGCTGGACCGGCACGGCTTCCAGGTGCACTTCCACGCCATCGGCGAGCGCGCGGTCCGCGAGGCCCTCGACAGCTTCGAGGGGACGGACCCCGCCAACCGGCACCACATCGCGCACCTGCAGATCATCGAGCCCTCGGACGTGCCGCGCTTCGCCGCCCTCGGGGTGGCCGCCAACCTGCAGCCGCTGTGGGCGACCCACCACGCGCAGATGGACGAGCTGACGATCCCCTTCCTCGGCGAGGAGCGGTCCGCCTGGCAGTATCCCTTCGCCGACCTGCTGCGCTCGGGCGCCCGGTTCTGCGCGGGCAGTGACTGGCCCGTCTCGACCGCCGACCCGTTCCAGGGCATGCACGTCGGGGTCAACCGCACCGAACCCGGCGGCTCGGTCCACGTGGACTACCCGACCGCCCGGACACCGTTCCTGCCGGGTCAGCGCCTGGACCTGTCCACCGTGCTGACCGCCTACACCGCGGGCTCGGCCTGGATCAACGGAGACGACGAGGCCGGGGTCATCACCCCCGGCAACCGGGCGGACCTGGTCGTCCTCGACCGCGACCCGTTCGCCGAACCGGCGGCCGACATCTGGCGGACCGGGGTCGCCATGACCTTCGTCGGCGGCGAGGAGGTCTACCACCGCTGAACGGCGGCCCCCGCCGGGGGAAGACCTCGATCGTTCCGCCTGGGCGGCCGGGGTCCCGGCGAAGGCGCCCAGAGGGGAGGTCTCGGACCGCCCACCCGGCCGGACAACGCGATCGACGCTCCCGGCGGTGAGGCCCTCACCGCCGGGAAAGGCGCGGACGCCCCGGGGCCGGACCCGTCCGGGGGCGCCGCGCGTTGCCTCCGCGACGGGATCTCAGTCGCAGATCGGTTCCCCGGTCTTGGCGGCGACCCCGACCGCGCTCCAGGCGGCCCTGACGGCGTTCACCTCGGTGCAGCTTCCCGGGTAGAGGGTCGCGGCGGCCTGTACGGTGGCCGCGCGTGCCTTGGCGTAGTTCCAGGGGGCAGTCTTGAGCTGGATGCCGCGGTAGAAGATCTCCCCCGCCTTACGGATGCCGATGCCCCTCAGCACCGAGGGCCCGGAGCAGACGGGGCTGGAGGGCTTGCCCGCCGGGTTGGTCCCCTCGGCCAGCAGGTAGAACCAGTGGTTCTGCGGGCCGGCGTCGGTGGTGAAGCGGGTGTAGCAGTTCTTGCCGTCCAGCCGGGAGGGGTTGTACATGTTGCGGACCGGCCCGTCGCCCTTCAGGTCGAACTCCTCACCGATCAGGTAGTCCGGCTCGTCGAGTGTGTCCGGGTGGCCGACGTAGTGTTCGAGCAGCGTGGCGAAGACGTCACCCGACGACTCGTTGAGCCCCTGATGCTCCTGGCCGTCGCCGCCGGAGGAGCCGCTCCACCCCGAGCCGGACTCCAGGAAGGTCCGCAGACCGTACTCGTGCCCGACCGTGTCCAGTGAGGTGGCCCACTTCGTGCCCGCCTGGTTCCGGCCCAGGGCGACCCATCCGCTCAGATAGGAGCCGACCACGTCCGGCCTGAGATACACCGGTGGAGTACGGCCCTCCCCGTCGGTGCCGTCGCGCCCGAACCAGTCGCGCAGCATGTCCATGTACCGCTCCGCGGCGAACATGCCGTCGACGCAGGCGGTCTCCTGGTTGACCGGGCTCCTGTCGCCCCAGTCGTTGCCCCTTTTGATGAGGGGCACACCGAACGCCCCGACGTTGCAGCTCAGTCCCGAGTAGGTGGGATCGCTCATGGTGTAGTAGTCGGGGCCTCCCGCGGTCCGCAGGGACACCGGGTCGCCGTTGTAGTAGCTGTGGCCCACGCCCTGCTGGACCGGGCTCTCCGGCTCGGACGCCGTCGCCGGTGTGGCCAGCGCCAGCGTCGTCACGACCACGACGGCGCCCAGCACGATCTTGGAGGTCATCTGACGGCTCCTTCTTCTGGGGGGTTCCTCGTCAGAATCGACACGTGGAGAACGCCCGTCGCCCGGGTCGTTTTCTCCTGGAAAATACAAATTCGCCAGCGGCACGGCAATGTCCGGCGCTTTTCGGGCGACCGGCGGCGCGACGCGCGTCCCACGAGAGGTGTCCCGTAACGACCGCGCCGTCCCTTCCCCGGCCCCGTAGCGGCGAGGACTCGGTGGGCGCGCCCACCTAACGGGCGCCCGATACACCACGGCGACACGCCGTCCCGTCAGGGCGAAGACGCGGCGGATAGATCAGTAGGCACAAATGGTGTACATCATGAGGTCGTGGACAACCGGTTGAAGCGTCACGACCTGACCGAGGACGAGTGGGTACGGCTGGCGCCGCTTTTACCCTCGCATCCCCGCAGGGGTCATCGCTGGGCCGATCACCGGGCGACCATCAACGGGGTGTTCTTCCGCAGCCGGGCCGACTGCTCGTGGCGTGCCGTCCCCGAGGTCTACGGCCGGTGGAAGACCGTCTACAACCGCCATCGGCGCTGGTCGACGGACGGCACCTGGGAGACGATCCTGCAGGCGCTGCTCTCGGGCGAGACCGTGCCCGAGCCGGACAGGGCGACGGGCCCAGGCCGCCTCGCACGTCAGGACATCCGGCCGGGCATGATGTTCGAGGTCGCGCACTGGTGACCGGGGCGGGCCGCGTCTCAGGCCCACCGGTCGAGCGCGGCCGTGAACGCCTCACGGCGGCCGTACCGGGCACTGTGCCCGGAGCACGTACCGGCCCGGCCCGGCACCCCGAGACCCGGCTGTCCGTCCCCCGCTCTCGGGAGTTCGGCGGTGCGTGGTCGCCCTACGAGATCACGTGCGCGCGGGATCAGCCGACGGCCGCCTCCTGGAGGACGACGCGGGCGAGGGCGTCGGCGGCGTCGAGACGGCCGAGGGACTTGGCGGCCTTGGCCATGGTGGCGCGGGCGTGGGGGTCGGCCAGCAACGGGCCGAGTTCGGCGAGCAGGTGCTCCGGGGTGGGACCCGCGTCGAGGAGCGCCCTGGCCGCCCCCGCCTCGGCCAGGTAGCGGGCATTCTGCCGCTGTTCGTCCCCCGCCGACGGGATCAGCGGGATCAGGACGGACGGCTTTCCGATCGCGGTCAGCTCGGCGATCGTACCGGCGCCGCTGCGGGAGACGACGACGTCGGCGGCCGCGAACACGTGGGCCAGTTCCTCCCCCACATAGGCCACCGGCTGGTAGCGCCCCGCCAGTTCGGGAGGCAGGGCCGCGGCGGTCCGGCTGAGCCCGTCGATCCAGCCCGCGCCGCACTGGTGGAGCACCTGCGCCCTGGTGAGCAGCGACGGCAGGACGGCCTCGATCATGGTGTTGATCTGCCTGCTGCCCTGTGCTCCGCCGGTCACGTAGACCAGCGGCAGTTCGGGTGAGAGACGGAAGTGCCAGCGGCCCGACGGGGCGTTGCCGTTCAGCAGGTGGGGGCGGACGGGATTGCCGGTGACCACGGCACGTTCCCGCGCGGAGGCGGGCAGGTGTTCGACCGACGAGGGGTGGGTGAGCGCGACGCGGGTGGCGAAGCGCGCCAGGATGCGGTTGGCCAGGCCGAGCGCGGTGATCTGCTCGTGCATCACCAGCGGCCGGCCGAGCAGCCTGGAGGCCAGTCCCAGCGGCACGCACACGTATCCCCCGGTCGACAGCACCACGTCGGGACGGTAGCGGGCGGCGATGCCGAAGGCCTGCAGGACGCCGACGGGGATGCGGAACATGTCGGCGAGATTGGTGAGCAGTTCACGCGGATTGGGGGAACGCCGGAGCTTGCCCGCCTTGATCGCGCGGAACGGGATGCCGTGCTCGGCCGCGACACGGGCCTCAAGGCCGCTCGCCGTACCCACCCAGAGGACGTCGAGGCCCAGGCCGCGGGCGGCGGCCTGCTCGCGGACGGCCGCGACCGTGGTCAGCGCGGGGTAGGTGTGACCGCCGGTTCCGCCTCCGGTGACGAGCATCCGCAGGGGACGGGGGTTTCCGGCGTTCATGTTCGTGTCCTTCCAGCGTTGCGGTCATCCGGGCTCTGGGCCGCGCCGGAGCGTCCGGCGGCCTCGCGCACGCTACCCGGAGTCACGACGAAGATCCAATTCACCGGGTACGGCCACCGCCTCGACGGGTGACAACCGGCCTTCCTGCCCCCGGAGACACTGGAAACGATATTTGGTTCCACCCCCTTCCGAGGGCTTATCCCCGTTTTCCCCATGATGCCGTGACCGCACGGCTCGCGGCTGAATCAGTGGTGTGCGCCGTACGGTGTCCAGCGGAGGGTCATGTCGGGCAGTTTCTCCATGTTCCGTCGGCCGTCGTCGGTGTCGAAGACGGTGAAACCGTGGCGCTCGTAGAAGGCGCGGGCCTCGACGTTGCTCTGGAAGACGTGCAGGGAGAGGCCGTCCGGGCTGTGCCGTCTGACCTCGTCGAGCAGGAGCGTGCCGACGCCTTGGCGGCGGACGTCCGGTCTCAGGTAGAGATGTTCGAGCATGTCCCCCTCAAGGGCGGCGTAGCCGACGATCTCTCCGTCTCGCACCGCGACCCAGGTCCGGCACGACGTGAGCACGACCTCCTCGATCCATCGGGTGACCTGGGCGTGGTCGCGTCTCTGCGGCGGCAGGTACGGCATGGCCACCGCCCGGGAGGTCATGTGGATGTGCGCTATCGCCGCCGCGTCCGCCGTGTTCGCGGACCTGATCCTCGTCGTCGCCCCTGTGCCGGTCACGGCAGGAACCTACAGTCCCGGCCGGGACGCGAGCCAACGGATAAACCAGCACAGCCCAGCAAGCACAGGGATATGTCTGCCATACCTCCCTATGTCCAGAAAGGAAGACATAAGGATCTTCGCCACCGAGACACGCGGAAGCCTCCACACAGATACGATCATGAATATGAAGAAGGACATGGGCGCGGCCGGGGAAACGGGCGCCGCATCCGGAACCGCCTTCGATGGCTGAGCCGACCAGGAAGGAGCCCTCAGTAACGGGGAAGGAGCTACCACTCGTCGGAGACGCTCCCAGAGAGCGGGCCGACGCGGCGGAGAACCGGAGAAAGATTCTCTCCGCCGCCCGGCGCATCACGGCCTCCGGCGGTGTGGAGAGCTTGTCAATGGACGAAGTGGCTCAGGTCGCAGGTGTCGGAGTCGGCACGGTCTACCGGCGATTCGGGGATCGGGCCGGTCTGGCGTACGCGCTGATCGACGAGCGAGAACGCACCTTGCAGTCCGCGTTCCTGCACGGGCCGCCACCACTCGGGCCGGGGGCGCCGGCCTCCGAACGGATCATCGCCTTCATGGAGGCGTTGGTCGACCGCACCGAGGAACAGGCCGACCTGCTGCTCTTCGCAGAAGCCAGCGCGCCGGAGGCGCGGTACACCGGCGGCTCCTACGCCGCCTACCACCTGCATCTGACGACGCTGCTGCTGAACCTTCGTCCCGACACTGACGTCCACTACCTGGCGGACGCCCTGCTTGCCCCGCTGGCCGCTCCTCTTTACCTGCACCAGCGCAGGACACTGGGCATGGACGTCGAACGGGTGAAAGCCGGTCTGGACGAACTGGTGCGCACTCTCGGGCAACCGGACTTCGAGTTCGAAGATCGGCCCCAGCCGGAGCCATCACCCCCCATATAAGCGGAGAAATCTCCGCATGACAAGATCCGTAATCATTCCGTAGTCATGCCGAGAGGCCCCCGCACGGATGTTCCACGAGGGCCTCTCGGCATGCCGTACTAGTAAATGGGTCGCGAGGAGGAGCGCAGCCGCTCCAGGGCTTCGGCCAGGATCTGGGCGCCGTCCTTGTCGCTGCGACGCTCCTTCACGTAGGCCAGGTGCGTCTTGTAGGGCTCGTTGCGCGGCGGAGCGGGCGGGTTCGCCTCGTCCTGACCGGCGGGAAGGCCGCACCGGGGGCAGTCCCAGAACTCAGGAACGGCGGCGTCGCTGGCGAAGCTTGGGCGCGTCTCATGCATGTTCGCGCACCAGAACGGAACCCTTACCCGGGGAGCCGCCTCGCCACGCTCCGCCTCCCCCATCGGGCCCGCGCCGACACGACTGCCACGGATCGCGTTGCCACTACCCACGGATGAACTCCTCGCTCGATGGCCCCTGCGCTCGGTTGGATGCGGGGGGCTGAACCACTGTCACGCTTGCGTAGCCGGATCAGGGCCTGAGAATGAGGCCCAACGCGATGATGCACACGAACCAGACCACACCGGTGATGACGGTGAGCCGGTCGAGGTTGCGCTCCACCACGGAGGAGCCACCAAACGACGACGAGAAGCCGCCGCCGAACATGTCCGAGAGGCCGCCGCCCTTGCCCTTGTGGAGCAGAACAAGCAGCACCATCAGCATGCTCGACAAAATGAGGGCGATGGAGATTCCGATTGTCACCGTGACCTGTCCCTGTGTGCGACCCGCGTCCGGGTGTGTCCCTGGATGACGCCTGTGGCGTGACGATTCAAACTTGCTCTAAGAGGGTACGACCTGTTGTCAAGTCGTACCCTCCGAATGGCCCAGTCAGCCGGACATTTCGCTAAAGCGGCAGATTTTGGCGAACTCTCCGGGGTCGAGGCTCGCGCCGCCGACCAGGGCGCCGTCCACATCGGGCTGAGCCATGATGCCGGCGACGTTGTCAGACTTGACCGATCCTCCGTAAAGGATACGGACGGCGGCGGCCACCTCGCCGTCATACAGCTCGGCGAGTCGGGAACGCAGCGCCGCGCAGACCTCCTGCGCGTCGGCCGGGGTCGCCACCTCACCGGTACCGATCGCCCAGACCGGCTCGTAGGCCAGCACGATCGACCTGACCTGCTCCGCGGGGACCTTCCTGAGCGCCCCGTCGAGCTGCGAGACGCTGTGGGAGACCTGGTCACCCGCCCTGCGGACCTCCAGCCCCTCTCCCACGCACAGGATCGGCGTGAGCGAGTTGCGGTAGGCCGCCTGCACCTTGCCGTTGACCACGTCGTCGTCCTCGCGGTGGTACTGCCGCCGCTCGGAGTGCCCGATCACGACGAAGGTGCACCCGAGCTTGGCGAGCATCGCCCCGGAGACCTCCCCGGTGTAGGCGCCCGCGTCGTGCAGGGAGAGGTCCTGGGCGCCGTACAGGATGCGCAGCCTGTCGCCGTCGATCAGGGTCTGCACGCTGCGCAGGTCCGTGAACGGCGGCAGCACCGCCACGTCGACCTTGTCGAAGTCCTTGTCGTTGAGGGCGAAGGCCAGCTTCTGGGTGGTGGCGATGGCCTCAAGGTGGTTGAGGTTCATCTTCCAGTTGCCGGCCATGAGCGGCTTGCGCGTCGTGCTCATCAGTGGCTCACCGTCTCTCGTCCGCCTTCGTCTCGGTCATGTCCCGGACCCGCCGCCCCCGTGTGCCGGGGACGGCGGGCGGCACGGCGCTCGTCGCGTCGGTCCACCCCTACGCCTCCAGGGCGACGAGGCCGGGCAGGGTCTTGCCCTCAAGATATTCGAGGCTGGCGCCGCCACCGGTCGAGATGTGCGAGAAACCGTCCTCCGGCAGGCCCAGCTGTCGTACGGCGGCGGCGGAGTCACCACCCCCGACGACCGTGAAGGCCTCCGAACGGATCAACGCCTCAGCCACGGCTCGGGTTCCCCCGGAGAACGCCTCGAACTCGAAGACACCCATCGGGCCGTTCCAGAACACCGTCCGGGCGTCGGCGAGCTTCGTCGCGAACAGCTCACGGCTGCGCGGGCCGATGTCCAGCCCCTGCCGGTCGGCCGGGATCGCGGTGGCGTCCACGACCTCGTGGTCGGCGTCCTCGGCGAAGTGCGTGGCGGCCAGCACGTCGACGGGCAGGACGATCTCCACGCCGCGCTTGATCGCCTCGTTGAGGAAGTCGCGCACCTGGTCGAGCTGGTCACGCTGCAGCAGCGACTGACCGACCTCGTGGCCCTGGGCGGCCAGGAACGTGTAGGCCATGCCGCCGCCGATGATCAGCCGGTCGACCTTGGTGAGCAGGTTGCCGATGACGCCGAGCTTGTCGGAGACCTTGGCCCCGCCCAGCACCACGGCGTACGGCCTGGCGGGCTCCTCGGTCAGCCTCTTGAGCACCTCGACCTCGGCCAGGACGAGCCTGCCCGCCGCGTGCGGCAGCAGCAGCGGCACGTCGTAGACGCTGGCGTGCTTGCGGTGGACGGCGCCGAAGCCGTCGCCGACGTAGAGCTCGGCCAGGGCGGCCAGCCTCTCGGCGAAGGCGGCGCGCACCGCGTCGTCCTTGGACTCCTCGCCCGGCTCGAAGCGCAGGTTCTCCAGCAGCGCCACCTGGCCGTCCTCAAGACCCGCGACGACGGCCTGGGCCGACGGCCCGACCACGTCGGAGGCGAAGGCGACCTCGGCGCCGAGCAGCTCGCCCAGGCGCCTGGCGACGGGCGCCAGGGAGTACTTCGGATTGGGCTCGCCCTTGGGACGCCCCAGGTGGGCGCAGGCGATCACACGCGCGCCCTTGCCCGCCAGCTCCTGGATCGTCGGGACCGAGGCCCGGATGCGGCCGTCGTCGGTGATGACGTCCCCGTCCAGGGGGACGTTGAGGTCGACGCGCACCAGGACGCGCCGACCCTTCACGTCGAACTCGGAGAGGTCCTTCATCAGAGGTCGGCGCCGACCAGCTCGATGAGGTCCACGAGACGGTTGGAGTAACCCCACTCGTTGTCGTACCAGCCGACGACCTTGACCTGGTTGCCGATCACCTTGGTCAGGCCCGCGTCGAAGATGCAGGAGGACGGGTCGGTGACGATGTCGGCGGAGACGATCGGGTCCTCGGTGTAGGTCAGGTAGCCCTTGAGCGCGCCCTCGGCGGCGGCCTTGAGCGCGGCGTTGACCTCCTCGACGGTGGTCTCGCGGCTGACGTCGACGGTCAGGTCGGTGGCCGAGCCGGTGGGGATCGGCACGCGCAGCGCGAAGCCGTCGAGCTTGCCCTTCAGCTCGGGCAGCACCAGGCCGATGGCCTTGGCCGCGCCGGTCGAGGTCGGCACGATGTTCAGCGCGGCGGCGCGGGCACGGCGCAGGTCGCTGTGCGGGCCGTCCTGCAGGTTCTGGTCCTGCGTGTAGGCGTGGATCGTGGTCATCAGACCCTTCTCGATACCGAAGGTGTCGTTGATGACCTTGGCCATGGGGGCCAGGCAGTTGGTGGTGCAGGAGGCGTTGGAGATGACGGTGTGACTGGCCGGGTCGTACTTGTCGTGGTTGACGCCCATCACGACGGTGACGTCCTCGTTCTTGGCCGGGGCCGAGATGATGACCTTCTTCGCGCCGTTCTCGGCGTGCACCCTGGCCTTGTTGGCGTCGGTGAAGAAACCGGTGGACTCGACCACGACGTCCACACCCAGGTCGCCCCAGGGCAGCTTGGCGGGGTCGCGCTCGGCGAAGGCCTTGATCGTCTTGCCGTCCACGATGATCTCGTCGGCGGTGCTCTTCACCTCGTACGGCAGACGGCCGAGGATGCTGTCGTACTTGAGCAGGTGGGCGAGCGTGGCGTTGTCGGTCAGGTCGTTGACCGCGACGATCTCGATGTCCTTGCCGCTGGCAGCGGCCGCACGCCAGAAGTTGCGGCCGATACGGCCGAATCCGTTGACGCCTACGCGGATGCTCACGGTTCCGGTCTCCTCGTACGTCATGCGCCGGCCGAGAAGACCGGCGACTTGGGCGGGCTGATACCTCAAGCACGAACACTATCGGACCCAAATTGGTTTAGACCACTTGCGGGGGCAGGTCTCTTCTCCTTCACCCCATGCGTAGGTATCGCACTATTCAAGTGATGTGCCCGGCTTGTCACGATAAATCCGTACAACGTTGCTGTGACCAGCAAAGACATCTCAAAACGATGGCCGGGCACGCGAACGGGCGGTCCCGGAACCGGGACCGCCCGCGAGACGAGGAGACCGGACTACGGCGCCAGCATGTCCACCGTGAGATTCGCCTCGGTGTTGGGGATGCCGATGTCCTGGGCGCGCTTGTCGGCCATGGCCAGCAGACGGCGGATGCGCCCGGCGATGGCGTCCTTGGTCAACGGCGGGTCGGCGAGCTGACCCAGCTCCTCCAGGGAGGCCTGCTTGTGCTCGACCCGCAGACGGCCCGCGATCACCAGATGCTCCGGTGCCTCCTCCCCGAGGATCTCCAGTGCCCGCTGCACCCGGGCCCCCGCCGCGACCGCGGCACGGGCCGAGCGCCGCAGGTTGGCGTCGTCGAAGTTGGCCAGCCGGTTGGCCGTGGCCCGCACCTCGCGGCGCATCCGCCGTTCCTCCCAGGCCAGCACGCTGTCATGGGCACCGAGCCGGGTCAGCAACGCGCTGATCGCGTCACCGTCACGGACCACCACGCGGTCGACGCCCCGCACCTCGCGCGCCTTGGCGTGGATCTTCAGCCGCCGTGCGGAGCCGACCAGCGCCAGCGCCGCCTCCGGGCCGGGACAGGTCACCTCCAGCGACATGGAACGGCCCGGTTCGGTGAGCGAGCCGTGCGCCAGGAAGGCGCCCCGCCAGGCGGCCTCCGCGTCGCAGGTCGCCCCCGCGACCACCTGACGCGGCAGGCCTCGGACCGGACGGCCGTGGTTGTCGATCAGCCCCGTCTGGCGGGCGAGGGCCTCGCCGTCGCGGTAGACCCTGACCACGTAGCGTGACCCCTTGCGCAACCCGGCGGGTGCCAGGACGAGCACCTCCGCCTTGTGCCCGAACACCTCTCCGATGTCCTTGATGAGCCTCCTCGCGGTGACGTTGGTGTCCAGCTCCGCCTCGATCACGATCCGCCCGCCCACCAGGTGCAGCCCGCTGGCGAACCGCAGCAGCGTCGACACCTCGGCCTTACGACAGCAAGGCTTCAGGACCGGCAAGCGGCTCAGCTCGTCTTTCACCACACCTGTCATCGCCATGCGCGTTCGTCCTCCCCCATACAGACCTCATGCGGCCGAGAAACCAGGCTCACAGAAGTTTCTCGCACTCCTGAGCGGCGCTGACCAGGATCAACGCTTCTCACGGAAAATCTCGTCCAGGACGGAGGCAAGACGTTGCGCATCGTGCCGCGCGGAGCCGTCCTCGTCGGCGACCGGGGCCATGACGAGCCGCCCGCCCAGCTCGGCGGCGGCCTTCTCCAGCTCCTCACCGTCCTCGGCGACACCGGTGTCGGCGAGAACCACGTCGATCGTCAGGGAGGGGGCGTGCTGACGCAGCACCTCCAGGTGCTTCTGCGGTGAGAACCCGTCGGTCTCACCCGGCTGCGGGGCCAGGTTGAGCGCGACCAGCCTGCGCGCCCGGGTGCGCAGCAGGGCGTCGGCCAGCTCGGGCACCTTGAGGTGAGGCAGCACGCTGGTGAACCACGACCCCGGCCCGAAGACCACCCAGTCGGCTTCGAGCACCGCCTGGACCGCCTCGGGGCAGGCCGGCGGGTCGGTGGGCAGCAGTGAGATCGCGCGGACCCTGCCCGGGGTGAGCGCACAGGCCACCTGGCCGTACACGGTGCTCACCCGGCCGTCCAGCTCGACCTCGGCGGCGATGTCGAGCGGTACCGAGGCCATCGGCAGGACCCGCCCGTGCGCGCCGAGCAGCCGCCCCACCCAGTCGAGCCCGGCGACCGTGTCACCGAGACGCTCCCACAGGGCGACGATCAGCAGGTTCCCGACCGCGTGCCCGTGCAGGTCGCCCTCACTGCGGAAGCGGTGCTGGACGACCTCGCTCCAGGTGCGGCCCCACTCGTCGTCGCCGCACAGCGCGGCCAGGGCCATCCTGAGGTCTCCGGGGGGCAGCACGCCGAGTTCACGGCGAAGCCGTCCGCTCGACCCGCCGTCGTCGGCCACGGTGACGACGGCCGTCAGTTCGGAGGTGACCCTGCGCAGCGCCGACAGAGACGCGTACAGTCCGTGTCCGCCGCCCAGCGCGACGACCTTGAGATCCTCGCTCACTCGCGGCCCACATCCCGGTGGCTCACCTGCACCTCCATTCCTCCCCGATCTCGCAATCGGCCGCCGATCTGCTCGGCCATCGCGACGCTGCGGTGTTTGCCGCCGGTACAGCCGACGGCGAGCGTGGCGTAGCTCTTGCCCTCACGGGTGTAACCGGCGGCGATGATGCCGAACACCTCCTCGTAGGCGTCGAGAAGCTCCTTGGCGCCCGCCTGGTTGAGGACGTAGTCGCGCACGGAGGCGTCCAGACCGTTCATCGGGCGCAGTTCGGGGACCCAGTGGGGGTTGGGCAGGAAGCGGCAGTCGACGACCAGGTCGGCGTCCACGGGCAGGCCGTACTTGTAGCCGAAGGAGACCACGTTGACCCGCAGCCCGGGGCGGTCCTCCCCGCCGAAGAAGGCGACGATCTTGCCGCGAAGCTCGTGGACGTTGAGGTTGGAGGTGTCGATGACCAGGTCGGCGTTGGCGCGGACCTCGCGCAGGATGCCGCGCTCCCTGGCGATGCCGTCGACCAGCCTGCCCTCCGCCTGCAGCGGGTGCGGGCGGCGGACGTTCTCGAACCTGCGGACCAGCTCCTCGTCGCTGGCCTCAAGGAACACCACCCGCACCGCGACGCCGCGCCCGTCGAGTTCCTCGATCGCGGCGTTGAGGTCGGTGGTGAAGGCCAGGCTGCGCACGTCGACCACGGCGGCCACCTTGTCCGCGGCCAGCTTGACCCGCCCGGCCTCCTCCGCCATGGCGAACAGCAGGCCGGGGGGCAGGTTGTCGATGACGAACCAGCCCAGGTCCTCGAGCGCCTTGGCCGCGGTGCTGCGTCCGGCGCCCGACATGCCGGTGACGATGACGAACGCGGTCTCTCTGTCGTTCATGGGTGCTCCCCCTTCAACGCCGACACAATCGTCTCGGCCGTGGCGGGGCCGATCCCGGGAACCTCGCGGATCTGCTCGGCGGTGGCCTCACTCAGCCGCTTCACGGATCCGAAGTGTTTGATCAGCGCCTGTCTGCGGGCTGGGCCGAGGCCGGGAACCTCGTCCAGGGCGCTTTCCCTCACGCTCTTCGACCGCTTCGACCGATGGTAGGTGATGGCGAAGCGGTGGGCCTCGTCGCGTACGCGCTGCAGGAGGTAGAGGGCCTCACTCGACCGGGGGAGGATCGCCGGCAGGTCCTCTCCGGGCAGCCAGACCTCCTCCAGCCGCTTGGCCAGGCCACAGACCGCCACGTCGTCGACGCCCAGCTCGTCCAGCGCCCGCTGGGCGGCGGCCGCCTGGGCGGGGCCGCCGTCGACGACGACGAGGTTGGGGGGATAGGCGAACTTGCGCGGCCTGCCGGTCTCCGGGTCGAGAGCCGCCCCGGTGCCGTTCCCACCGGCGTCCGCCGCCGTACCCGTCTCGACGTCGAGCTCCCCGGTCTCGGAACGTTCCTCCAGGTAGCGTCTGAACCTGCGCGAGATCACCTCGTATATCGAGGCGACGTCACCCTCGGTGGAGTTGACGGCGAACCTGCGGTACTCGCTCTTGCGAGCCAGGCCGTCCTCGAAGACCACCATGGAGGCGACCACGTTGGTGCCCTGGGTGTGCGAGACGTCGTAGCACTCGATCCGCAGCGGCGCCTGGTCGAGCCCGAGCGCGTCGGCGACCTCCTGCAGCGCCCTGCTGCGGGTGTTAAGGTCGCTGGCCCTCTTGAGCTTGTGCTGCTTGAGGGCCTCCTTGGCGTTGCGCTCGACGGTCTCCATGAGCGTCTTCTTGTCGCCGCGTTGCGGGACGCGGATCTCCACCCTGGCCCCGCGGTGCTCGCCGAGCAGTTCGGCGACCGCCTCGGCGTCGGGGGGCATGGCGGGTACCAGGACCTCGCGGGGCAGCGCCTCGGGGGCGGCCTCGCCGTACATCTGGAGCAGGAACTGCTCGACGAGCTCGCCGGGCTCCGCGTCCTCGACCTTGTCCACCACCCACCCGCGCTGGCCCCTGATCCGCCCCGAGCGCACGTAGAAGACCTGGACCGCGGCCTCGAGATTGTCCTCCACCAGGGCGATCACGTCACAGTCGGTGTTGTCGGCCAGCACCACCGCCTGCTTCTCCATCGCCTGCCGCAGCGCCTGGATGTCGTCGCGCAGCCTGGCCGCGCGTTCGTACTCCTGCTCGGCGGCGGCCTGACGCATCTCACGCTCAAGGCGTTTGGTGAAGCGGCCCGTGTTGCCCGCCATGAAGTCGCAGAAGTCGTCGGCCAGCGCCCGGTGCTCCTCTGCGGTGACCCTGCCGACGCAGGGAGCCGAGCACTTCCCGATGTAGCCCAGCAGGCAGGGGCGGTCGATCTGGGCGGCGCGCCGGAACACCCCGGCCGAGCAGCTCCTGATCGGGAAGACCCTCAGCAGGAGGTCCACCGTCTCCCTGATGGCCCAGGCGTGGGAGTAGGGGCCGAAGTAGCGGATGCCCTTGCGCTTGGCTCCGCGCAGCACCTGGACTCTGGGGAACTCCTCCCCCACGGTGACCGCGAGATAGGGGTAGGACTTGTCGTCGCGGTATTTGACGTTGAACCGGGGGTCGTACTCCTTGATCCAGGAGTATTCGAGCTGGAGCGCCTCGACCTCGGTGCCGACGACCGTCCAGTCGACGCCGACGGCCGTCGTGAGCATGGTCTGGGTGCGCGGATGCAGTCCGGCGAAGTCCGCGAAGTACGAGTTGAGTCGCTGGCGCAGGCTCTTGGCCTTGCCCACGTAGATGACCCTGCCACCGGCGTCCCTGAACCGGTAGACGCCGGGGGACTCGGGAATCGTGCCAGGCTCGGGCCGGAAACTCACCGGACCGCCCATAGATCTCGCCACGCCCGAAAGCCTATCGGCCCTCACCGACAGGACCCCTGCCCGGCGAGCCCGCTCATCCGGTACGGCGGAGGCACGCGGCGCCGCCCCCTCCTGCTCGGCGCCGCGCGAACCGCCGCTCAGCCCAGGACTATGGAGCCGCCCTCGACCTTGATCTCCTTCTTCTCCAGGGGCCTGCTCGCCGGGCCGTCGGTGACCGAGCCGTCGGCGATGGCGAACTTGCTGCCGTGGCAGGGGCACACGATGACACCGTCGGAAACGCTCCCCACGTCACACCCCTGGTGGGTGCACACGGAGGTGAAGGCCTTGAACTCCCCCGCCTTCGGCTGGGTGACCACGATCTTCTTGTCCTTGAAGACCGTGCCACCCCCCACCGGGATGTCGGCGGTCTGCGCGAGGGCCTCCTTCTTCCCGGCAACCGGCGAACCCGAGGGCGTCGAAGCCGGGGCCTCCGCGACCGGCTCGCCGCCGCCTGCACCGCCCCCCTCGCTGCCGCACGCGGTCAGCAGCGCCGCGACCCCGATGCCTCCCGCGCCCAGCATCACCGAGCGACGCGTCGTCTCCGTCATGGTCGTCCCTTTCGTCTTCCTGTTCCTGCGGGTACGGCCGGCACACCAGCGCATCGCCGCTGGTTCAGCATGCCGTACCCGCCGTCAGGAGACTGTGAAGAATTACGCATGCGGAAGATTTAATCTTCTCCCATAACGGTCACCGGGGCTCAGACCATGACGATGCCATCGCCGTCGACCCTCAGGGTGTACTCCACCAGCGGGGCCTCAGCCGGGCCCTTGAGGCATTTGCCGGAGTCGGCCGCGAACTCGCTGCCGTGACAGGGGCAGTGGATGACGCCGTCCGCGACCCGGCCGACCGAACAGCCCCGGTGCGGGCAGCTCGCGTTGAACGCCTTGAACACCCCCGCCTGCGGCTGGGTGATCACGATCTTCCACTTGCTGACGACCTTGCCGCCCCCCACGGGGACGTCCGCGGTCTTGACGATGACCTTCCCCTTGATGCCCGGGGGCACGATGGCCGGGCCCGGCTCGGCGGCGGCGCACCCGGTGAGCGCCACCCCGCACACCGCCACGGCGGTGGCGCCGATCACATGCCTGCGTGTGGGCGCGGCGAAGTCGTCGTTACCGCTCACTGGGACCTCCCCCGACGTCGCCCGGCCGGGAGGCGGGCATCCTCGTCAAGGATATTGGCGAGGAGTGCCGCCCTCCGGATCGACCCTTGGGTCCCGTTTTGTAGATCTTCATACCTTCTGCGACCGCCCGGGCGGGCACCCGCGGAACAGGCCTAGGAACCCAGGATCTTGCGCAGGAAACGCCCCGTGTGACTGTCCTCGACCAGGGCGACGTCCTCGGGCGTACCGGTGGCCAGCACGGTGCCGCCCTTCGAACCGCCCTCCGGTCCCATGTCGATGATCCAGTCGGCGGTCTTGATCACGTCGAGGTTGTGCTCGATGACGATGACGGTGTTGCCTCCGTCGACGAGCTTGCCCAGCACGCCGAGCAGTCGCCGGATGTCCTCGAAGTGCAGGCCGGTGGTCGGCTCGTCCAGCACGTAGATGGTCCGGCCCGTCGAACGGCGCTGCAGTTCGGAGGCGAGTTTGACGCGCTGGGCCTCGCCTCCCGACAGGGTGGTCGCGGGCTGGCCGAGACGGACATAGCCCAGACCGACGTCGTTGAGCGTCTTGAGGTAACGCTTGATCGCCGGGATCGCGTCGAAGAACTCCAGGGCCTCCTCGATCGGCATGTCGAGCACCTCGGAGATGGTCTTGCCCTTGTAGTGGACCTCCAGGGTCTCCCTGTTGTATCTCGCGCCGTGACAGACCTCACACGGCACGTAGACGTCCGGCAGGAAGTTCATCTCGATCTTGATGGTCCCGTCGCCGGAACAGGCCTCACAGCGACCGCCCTTGACGTTGAAGCTGAAGCGGCCCTTGGCGTATCCGCGGACCTTGGCCTCCGTGGTCTGCGCGAACAGGTCGCGTACCTTGTCGAAGACCCCGGTGTAGGTCGCCGGGTTCGAGCGCGGGGTGCGGCCGATCGGCGACTGGTCCACGTGCACGACCTTGTCGACCAGGTCCATGCCGTTGATCCGCGCGTGACGCCCGGGGACGGTGCGGGCGCCGTTCAGCTCCTTGGCCAGGGAATTGTAGAGGATGTCGTTGACGAGCGTGGACTTGCCCGACCCGGAGACGCCGGTGACCGCGGTGAACACGCCCAGGGGGAACTCGACGTCGACACCCTTGAGGTTGTGCTCACGGGCCCCCTTGACGGTGATCTGCCGCTTCCTGTCCCGCTTACGACGGGCGGCGGGGACGGCGATGGTCCTGCGGCCCGACAGGTAGGCGCCGGTCAGCGAGTCCTCGGCGGACAGCAGGTCGGCCACGGTGCCGGAGACGACGACCTGGCCGCCGTGCTCGCCCGCGCCGGGGCCGATGTCGACCACCCAGTCCGCGGCGGCGATGGTGTCCTCGTCGTGCTCGACCACGATGAGCGTGTTGCCCATGTCACGCAGCCTGATCAGGGTCTCCAGCAGCCGCTGGTTGTCACGCTGGTGCAGGCCGATGGACGGCTCGTCGAGCACGTAGAGGACGCCGACCAGGCCGGAGCCGATCTGGGTGGCCAGGCGGATGCGCTGCGCCTCGCCACCGGCGAGGGTGCCCGCGGCGCGATCCATGGTCAGATAGTCCAGGCCCACGTCGAGCAGGAAGCCCATCCGGGCGTTGATCTCCTTGACCACCCGCTCGGCGATCTGCATGTCCCGGTCCGACAGCGTGAGCCCGGCCAGGAAGCGGGCGCAGTCGCCGATCGACATCGCCGAGACGTCGGCGATCGAACGCCCCTCGACGGTGACGGCCAGCGAGACGGGCTTGAGCCTGGCCCCCTGGCATGCGGGACAGGGGATCTCCCGCATGTAGCCCTCGTACTTCTCCCGCATGCCGTCGCTCTCCGACTCGGCATGACGGCGCTGCACCCAGGGGATGACCCCCTCGAAGGTGGTGTAGTAGGAGCGCTGACGGCCGTAGCGGTTGCTGTAGCGGACGTGGACCTGCTCGTCGTGGCCGTACAGCAACGCCTTCTGGGCCTTCTTCGGCAGCCGCTCCCACGGGGTGCCCAGTGTGAACCCGGTGGCCAGGCCCAGCGCCTCGATGAGACGGACGAAGTAGTCGCTGGTGTGCCCGCCCGCCCAAGGGGAGAGCGCGCCGTCCTCCAGTGTCTTCTCCGGGTCGGGCACGACGAGCTCGGGGTCGACCTCCATGCGCACCCCGAGGCCCGTGCACTCGGGACAGGCGCCGAAGGGCGAGTTGAAGGAGAACGAGCGAGGCTCCAGCTCCTCGAACGACACGTCGTCGTAGGGGCAGTAGAGGTGCTCGGAGTAGAAGCGCTCGCGGTTCGGGTCCTTCTCGGGAAGGTCGACGAACTCCAGTGTGATCGTGCCGCCGGACAGCTGCAGGGCGGTCTCGACCGACCCGGTCAGGCGGCTGCGCGAGCTCTCCTTGACCGTGAGGCGGTCGACGATCACCTCGATGTCGTGCTTCTCCTGCTTCTTCAGCGTGGGCGGCTCATCGAGGCGGACCACGGTGCCGTCGACACGTGCCCTGGCGAAGCCCTTGGCCTGGAGCTGGCCGAACAGCTCGGCGTACTCCCCCTTGCGGCCGCGGATGACCGGCGCGAGCACCTGGAAGCGGGTGCCCTCCTGCAGTTCCATCACCCGGTCGACGATCTGCTCGGGGCTCTGCCTGGCGATCGGGCGGGCGCACTGCGGACAGTGCGGCTTGCCGATGCGGGCCCACAGGAGCCTCAGGTAGTCGTAGACCTCGGTGATCGTGCCGACGGTCGAACGGGGGTTGCGGCTCGTCGACTTCTGGTCGATCGAGACCGCGGGCGAGAGCCCCTCGATGAAGTCGACGTCCGGCTTGTCCATCTGCCCGAGGAACTGCCTGGCGTATGCGGACAGTGACTCCACGTAGCGGCGCTGGCCCTCGGCGAAGATGGTGTCGAAGGCCAGGCTCGACTTGCCCGAGCCGGACAGCCCGGTGAAGACGATCAGAGAGTCCCGCGGCAGGTCCAGCGAGACGTCCTTGAGGTTGTGTTCACGTGCGCCACGCACGATGAGGCGGTCAGCCACTGCGATCCCGACGTCGATGTAGAGGGTTGAGAAGCGGTCGCGGGAAGACTAGCCACGGGGTCCGACAAAAATCCGCAAGCGGCGATGCGCCTGGTGGTCCTTCCCCGCCCTCACCAGGTTACGGCCTTCCCGGGGGCCCTTCGGGCCGCTTCCGATGTCAACCGCCGGGACACGCCCTTTATGCCCTGGCCCAATCACCCGCCGCGGTGGTGGAGTGGAGGGATGGATGTCACAGACGTTCTCCAAGCCGAGCTCTCCTCCTCGAACGACCGCCTGCTGGCCGGTGTCGCCGAACTGTCGGACGCCGACGTGGCAGACGGCTCACGGCTGCCCGGCTGGAGCAGGGGGCACGTCCTGACGCACCTCGCCCGCAACGCCGACAGCCTCGTCAACCTGCTGACATGGGCCAGGACGGGCGTGGAGACCCCTCAGTATCCCGATCCGGGCAGGCGCGACCTTGACATCGAGGCGGGCGCGGGACGGCCCGCGCGGGAACAGTTCGCCGACCTCGAGGCCAGTACGGCGCGTTTCGCCGAGGCGGCCGCCGCCCTGTCCGGCGCGAACTGGTCGGCACTGATCGGCACGGCCCCCGTCCTCCACCCCGCCTGGTACGTGCTGGCGCGCCGGGCACGCGAGGTCGAGGTGCACCACGCCGACCTCGGCACCGGGTACGGCCCCGCCGACTGGCCGGAGGCGTTCGCCCGCAGAGAACTGCACGACGCGATGCTGTGCTGGCCCCGGGAGCTCTCAGTGGTGAGCGAGATCGTGGTCGAGGAGTTCAGGGACGGGGAGAATCACCACCAGGTCTGGCGGGACCTCGGCACGGGGCCGGCGCTCCAGGGTGACGTCTGGAGCCTGCTCGGGTGGCTGACCGGCCGGGCGTCGGGTGCGGGGCTTAAGGTGATGCCGGAGGGAACGGCGGGCAACCTGCCCGCGGAGGCGCAGGCAGTGCCCGCACCGCCCGGATGGCCCGCCCGCTCCGCTCCTACCGGCCTTCCCTCGAACCCGCCAGAGGAGTATCCATGACGTACACCGGCGATGTACGGGTCGGCGGTCCAGCCGACGTGCGCGAGCTGCCCGACCTGACGATCTCGAAGCTGGCGGTAGGCCCCTACGACAACAACGCCTACCTGCTGCGGTGCAACGAGACCGGTGACGGCGTGCTCATCGACGCCGCCGCCGAGGCCGACCGGCTGCTGGCGCTCATCGGGGACCGCCCGATCAGCAAGATCGTCACGACCCACCGGCACGGTGACCACTGGCAGGCCCTGGAGCAGGTCGCCTCCGCGACGGGCGCGACCGTCGTGGCGCACCCGCTCGACGCGCCCGCGCTACCGGTTCCCGTCGGCCTGAAGGTCGAGCACGGAGACGGGGTCACCGTCGGCGTGGTCACTCTGGAGGTGATCCACCTGCGCGGGCACACGCCTGGCTCGATCGCCCTGTACCGCCCGGGCCACGTGTTCACCGGTGACTCGCTCTTCCCCGGCGGTGTCGGCAACACCGAGAAGGACCCCGAGCGGTTCGACCGGCTCTTCACCGACGTCTCCGAGCGGATCTTCGATCGGCTGCCCGACGAGACCTGGGTCTACCCGGGCCACGGCAAGGACACCACGCTGGGCGCCGAACGCCCGTCCCTGCCGGAGTGGCGCGCACGGGGCTGGTGAGCCTCCCCGGAACGCGTTCGCCCGGGGACCTCGGATGGTCCCCGGGCGAACGGAACGTCCCTCAGGCGGTCGCCGTCACAGGGAGGAGAGTTCGGACTCCCTGCGTTGCTCCCTGCGCTTCTCCCGCTTGAACATGAGCACGCGCAGCGGGATGGCCGAGACCATCGCTATCTGCATGATCGCGCCGACCTTGATGAGCGTGTCACCGCCCGCCAGGCCCGCGGCCCAGATGGTCAGGCAGGCCACGTTGATCATCATCCAGGCCAGGACCGCGGCCGCCAGGTTGCCCTTGGGCTTGGGGTACTCGATCCGGCTGACCATGAGGTAGGCGATCCCGAAGATCGGCAGCACCGTCCAGATCGACGGTGCGAACAGCATCACGACCGAGACCACGGTCATGGCGCCCATCGGGATGGGCAGCCCCATGAAGTCACCGCTCTTGGTCTTCACGCAGGCGAATCTGGCCAGCCGGATGACCCCTGCCAGCAGCACGGACCCCGCGGCGGTCATCACCAGCGGGAAGGGCACCTGGGGGGTGAATCCGGCCCAGATGACCACCATGAACGCCGGGGCGAACCCGAAGCTGATCACATCGGCCAGGTTGTCCAGTTCGGCGCCCATCGCCGAGGCGCGGAACTTGCGCGCGACCAGACCGTCGAACAGGTCACAGGTCGCGCCGATCAGCAACAGCACCACGGCGGTGCCGAAGAATCGGGGGTCTGCGGCGAAGGGCTTGTGCTCCTGCAGCGCGCGGATCGCCGACCAGGCGAGCACGCAGACCGACAGGAAGCCGCACAGCGCGTTACCGAGGGACAGCGAGTCGGCCGCGGAGAGCCGGAAGGCCTTGCCGACCGGCCCCCTCGGCTCCTCGTCCGTCTCGTCAAGAGGCCAGCTCGCGTCAGCCGTGGTCAAGGCCGGTCACCCCCGCGACAGTCCGTTGGCCGACCGAGACCGCGGGCTCGATCCCCTCGGGCAGGTAGACGTCCACCCGTGAGCCGAGCCGGATGAGGCCGATGCGCTCCGCTCTGGCCACCTTGGCTCCCACGGTCAGGTAGGGGATGATGCGCCGCGCGACGGCACCGGCGATCTGGACCAGTTCCACGTCGCCGACCTCGGTCGCGAAGTGCCAGACCACCCGCTCGTTCTTGTCGCTGTCCTTGTTGAACGCGGGAACGAACCCTCCGGTGACGTGCTCGATCGAGGTCACCGTACCGGCCAGCGGGGCACGGTTGACGTGCACGTCGAGCGGGCTCATGAAGATCGCCACGCGTGTGCGGCCGTCCGGCCACGGGTCGATGCTCTGCACCACGCCGTCCGCGGGCGACAGGATCCGCGCCGTACCCGGCGTGCGCTCGGGGTCCCGGAAGAACCAGAGCATGCCACCGGTGAGTACGGCCAGCGGAGCCGCCGCCAGCGCCCAGCGCCGGTCACGGCGGCTGAGCAGCGAGGTCGCTGCAGTGGCGGCCACGGTTGGGAGCAACCACGGGGAGACGCCACGCGCCAGCCGTACACGGCCCGGCTTATGGCTTGCTGAATCGTGGGACACAGGAAACCTTTTGATGTCTTGCGGCATTAGACCGGTATTGTCTGCCTGCTCTCCGGCAGGATGCTACCTGTCTCTCAGCCCTGGTACGGCGTAACGAGACAAGCAAAGCGCGTCACAAGCCAATCCGCTAGCCCTGGTCGGCGCTCGCGGCGGTGGTGATGTGCTCGCCCTCGCGTGCGTCGCGGCGGGCCTTGATCAGGCTGGCTCCGGTAGTGATCACCATGGTGACGCCGATGACCGACAATGACAGCCAGATAGGCACCTCGGGTGCCCAGGACACGCCGCTGGAGTGCAGCGCCTCGGCAATCAGCTTAACCCCGATGAAGCCGAGGATGAACGCGAGACCGTAGCTGAGGTAGGCCAGACGCTGCAGCAGATCGCCCAGCAGGAAGTAGAGCTGACGCAGTCCCATCAGCGCGAACGCGTTGGCGGTGAAGACGATGAAGGCGTCGGTCGTGAGGCCGAAGATGGCGGGAATCGAGTCGAGCGCGAAGAGCAGGTCGGTGGTGCCGATGGCGATCATCACGATGAGCAGCGGGGTGACCATGCGCCTGCCGTCCACCTTGACGAGGACCTTGGAGCCGACGTAGTCGTCGGTGTGGGGCAGCGCCCTGCGGGCCCAGCGCAGCACCAGGTTCTCCTTGACCTCTTCCTCCTCGTCCTGGCCGTGCTGGCGGACCAGCTGCACCGCGGTGTAGATGAGGAACAGGCCGAACACGTAGAACAGCCAGCCGAAGCTGGACAGCGCGGCCGCGCCGACGGCGATGAAGCCGCCTCGCATGACCAGGGCCATCAGGATGCCGACCAGCAGCACCTTGTGCTGGTAGATCTTCGGCACCGCGAAGCGGCTCATGATGATGTAGAAGACGAAGAGGTTGTCGACGCTCAAGCTGTATTCGGTCAGGTAACCCGCGAAGAACTGGCCCGCCGAGGTCGGCCCGGCGAAGATCCACAACACCACACCGAAGATCACCGCGAGCGTCACATAGAAACCGACCCAGAAGCCGGCCTGCCGCGGGGAGAACTCCCGGGGCTCACCCCGGTCGACGATCCACAGGTCAAAGGCAAGAACAACCAGCAAACCACCGATAACGGCGATCCAAGCCCATACGGGAATAGTCACAACAAAACCTCCGGCGGCGCGCATGACTGACAGCCGGAGGTCTCTCCCGCCCGTGCGTAACCAAGCACGAACCGACAGCCCCGGGGGCCTCGTGGAGCGAGGCAACACCGTGATGACGAGACTGTCACGAAGGGATACTCCCCCCCTAACCAAACCAGTATAGATGCCGGGCTTGGCGGTGCCCAATTCGGTGGCGGGCTCCACAAGGATGTTCCCACGGCGGATCGCCGCCTGCCATGGGATCCTTCAGGTAATCCCTCCCCGATCCCCACGTAGATCGCCGTAGACCTCCTGTACCGCCTCAAGGGCCTCAACCGCACCCGGCAGCTCACCGCCGCGCCGTACGGCCGCCTCTCTCAGGGCCTTGGCCAGGTCTCCGTCGGCGAGCAGCCTCCCGACCGCCCCGCGCAGCGCGACGGCGTCGCCGTACGGCACCAGCAGCCCGGCGTCCCCGACCATCGGCGGAATTCCGCCGACCGCGGTGGCGATCACCGGTGTGCCCGCCCGCAGGGCCTCCTGCACCACGAGCGGCTGGCCCTCCCAGCGGCTGGGCACCACCAGGGCTCCGGCGACGGTGAGCAGGTCCCCGACGTCGTCCCGGTTCCCGAGGAACCTCACGGGCAGACCCTCCCGGGCGACGCGTTCCTCAAGCGGCCCGCGCAACGGCCCGTCCCCGGCGACCAGGAACACCGGTTCCTCAGCGCTCCCCCGTCCGGTGAAGGCCGAGGCGACGTCCAGGAGGGTTTCCAGCCCCTTCTGCTGGGCGAGCCTGGCGACCGTCAGCAGGACGGGCCGCCCACCGACGCCCAGTTCCGCCCTGACGTCCCGGGCCGATCGCCCCGAGGGGGTCAGGACGGGCGCCGGGACGACGGCGGCCGCGACGTTCCGGGCGCCCAGCCCGGTCATCCGCTCGCCCAGGTCCGGGGAGACCACCAGGATCCGGTCCGCCAGCCGGGCGACGATCCGTTCGAGCAGGGCGTAAACCGTGCCGACCGCCCCGCCCGCCGTCGCGGCGTTGTGCAGGGTCACCACCAGGCCTGTCCCGGTCCCGGCCAGGGCGAGCGCGGCCAGCGCCCCGGCCCGCAGCCCGTGCGCGTGCACGACGTCCGCCCCCCGCAACCCCCGCAGCACCCGTACGGCCCGCAGGTCGTGCAGCGGGCGCGGCCTGTCGGAGATCGGAACGGGTAGAAAGACCGCGCCGAGCCGCTCGAAGGCGAAGATCTCCCGGGTACCCGGTGGCCCGGCGACGACCACCCGGTGTCCCTCGCGGGCCAGGCCCTCGGCCAGCATGGCCACGTGCCGCCCCACACCGCCCGTGCTGGTGCCCAGCACCAGCGCCGTCCGCTCACTCATCGGCACCGTTCCTCTCCCGTGACTCCTGAGGGTCCCGGGAGCCCTGAGAGTCTTGAATGTCCTGAGAGCCTCTGGAAGGCGCCCGTCTGAGCCGCGCCAGCAGCATCCGGGCGTCCGGTCTGTCGATCACCGAGGCCACGACCGCGAACGCCACGCAACCCGCCGCCGCGGCGCCCAGCCCGACCGGGACGCACATCCACTTGGAGACGTTCTGGAAGGCCGTGACGACCGCCAGTCCCACCGCCCAGGCCGCCCCGCCACCGGCCACGGCGGCCAGCAGGCCCCGCCAGGCCCCGTGCAGCGCCGCCGTCCCCCTGGCCCGCAGCACGGCGAACACCAGCAGGATCCCGCCCACGGTCATGCCGACGGTGCTGCCGAGCGCCAGGCCGCCGACCACCTCGGTCCGCTCCCCCGTGGCGCCGGCCAGCAGGATCTGCGCCACCAGCGCCGCCATCCACCCCGCGACGGAGGCGATCGCGGCCGACCTGCCCCGGCCACAGGCGTACAGCACCCGGGCGAGGTGGAACATCAGCGCGTATCCCGCCAGGCCCGGCGCGAACAGCACGACCGCCCGTGCCATCTCCGCGGGGTCACCGCCCGGGGTCCCCTGGAGGAACACCCGGGCCACGGGCATGGCGACCGCCGCCATCACCCCGGCCGCCAGCCCCGTGACCAGCAGCACGACCCGGGTGGTCGAGGCGGTGAGGTCGTCGAACCCGGCCAGGTCCCCCTCACCCGCCCGCGTGGCGAGCACCGGGAACGAGCTGGTCGCGACCGGCACCACGAGCACCGCGAAGGGAAGCTGGTACAGCGCCCAGGCGTATGTGTAGACGCCTGTCGCCCCCGCTCCGCCCAGGTCGTTGGCCAGGCGGACGACCACGGTCAACGCGATCTGCTGCGCCACGAGGACCGCGACGCCCGCGGTCGCGAGCCGCCGGGCGCGGGCGGCGACGCCGGGCGGGAAGGACAGCGAGGGCCGCAACCGCAACCGCAGCCGGGCCACCGGACCGATCACCGTGACCACCATGGCCGCCGCGGCGACGGTCGCACCGAGGGAGAGTGTCAGCTGCCCCGCCGTGGTGAGAGCGGAGAGGTCGTGTGCGGCGTCGCCGCCGAGCGGCTGGAAGACCAGGTAGGAACCGATGATCAGCAGGCTGGACACCAGCGGCGCCACGGCGGGCCCCATGAAGCGCCGGTGGGCCTGGAGCACGCCGTAGAGGATGACCGCGAGCCCGAAGAAGATCATTCGAGGAGCGAAGACGACGAGCATGTCCGTACCCACCCCGATGACCTGACTCACGTCACAGTCGCCGACGTCGCCGACCAGCAGGGTGACGACCGGCCCCGCGAAAGCGGCGATGAGCGACGTCAGCGGGACCAGTGCCAGCAACACCCAGGTCAGCAGCGCCGAGGTGGTCCTGCCGACCTCGGCCCTGGCCTCGGGATCGGTGGCGGACCTGGAGGCCGCCGAGGCCAGGACCGGGACCACCGTCCCGGCCAGCGCGCCCCCCGCGACCAGTTCGAAGACGATGTTGGGAACGTAGTTGGCGGTGTTGTACGCGGTGCTCAGGCAGAGGTTGCCGACGGTCTGGGACTGAACGAGATAGCGGCCGAACCCCGCCACCCGAGCCACGACGGTCACGATCCCGATCAGGAGCGCCGCCCCCGCGACCCCCTGCCCGATCTTCCTGATCATCAGTCGGCGGGCGCCTGCTCCACGGGACGGCGGCCGAACATGTCGATGCGGTTGAGCACCGGGTTGGCGGCGATGACCCTGGTGAAGCTGATCCGCTCCGAGGCCGCGGTGAGCGCCACCACGGTGCCGAGCACGGCGAGGCGGCCAGGCCTGCGGAGAGTCGTGGTCGCCGCCAGGCCCACCAGCGCGCCCAGGGCGTTCGCCCCCGCGTCTCCCAGCATGGCCCGCTCGCCCAGGTCCTCGGGCAGCAGCGCGAGCGCCGCACCCATGGGCAGCGCGATCAGAGTCGCCGAGACCGGATCGCCACGGCGCAGTCCTGCCGCCAGCAAGGGCAGTCCGGCCAGCAGGCCCACCTTGATCGCGCGTCCCGGCCTCAGGTCGAACAGGTTGGCCAGATTGGCCGAGCCCGCGACGAGCGCCCCGTCGACCACGACGTCCACCGGGCCGCGGGTGGTCAGGGCCGCGGCGGCCAGGCCCGTCACGCCGATGCCGACCAGCTTCACGGCGCCGCTGGTGATCTCCCCCTTAGCCAGCGCGTTCAGATGCCCTCTGAAGCCCTTCGAGGAGGTCGCGCCGTACAGGTCGTCGTAGGCGCCCAGAGCACCGCTTCCCGTCACGGCGAGCAGCACGGCCGCGCGGGTCCTCACGGGCAGCCCGGGAAGCGTCGCGGCGGCCGCGGCGGCGCCGGCGGCGAAGGCGGGCCCTTCGAGCAGGGTGATCGGCTCGCCTCTGTGGTTGGTCCTCTCCCAGGTCTCCGCGTCACCGACCGGTGGCCTACGGCTGAAGGCCGCGTAGGCGAGCCTGGCGGCGGCCGCTCCGGCGAGGGCGCCGGCCAGGGCGCCGAGAAGAGCGCGACGAGCCATGGGGGTTCATCCTCCGGAGGTGGGCGTGGGGACGGCGGGCGCGCTGGGCTCGATGGCCGAGACGCCGGGGCCCATGCCGTACTGGCCTGAAGAGCCTGACAGTTGTTCCCGCAGAGCGTAGACCACCACGACCCTGCCCGCGGGCATATCGACGTTGTCCACGGTGGAGACCTTCTCCGCGGCGACGGTGTCCTCCCGCAGCGCGGCCAGGGTGCCGCCTGCGGCGCTGCTGTTCAGCGGACCGGCCAGCACCGTCCCCCGGCCCGCCTCGTCGAGCGCCGTGGCCATCGAGACCACCGCGGCCGACTGCGCGACGGCGGTCTCCCCGGCGTACGGCTCGGCCGGGCCGACCACCAGGGCCAGGTCGGCGCGTTTGGCGGGCTGCTCCGCGACGTTGATCAGACCGCCGCGCTGGAAGGCCTCAAGGACTCCGGCCGCGACCGGGTTCGCCTTGCCGACCTGCGCGGGGTCGCCGGTCACGATCGCGTTGGCGAGCACCGCGGCCGCCTTGTCGTACGGCGTGTCCTCGGCGGTGAATGTCATCTCAACCGGCTTGGCGTCGGTGGCCAGCCTGTCGACGACGTCCGACTGGGTCGCGTCGAGGTATTTGTCGGTGAGGGTGACCCGGCCGCTCACGATCGCCCCGGACTCGGTGACCACCTGCTGCACCGCCTCGCGCATGCTCACCGAACTGCCGGGAGCCTCGACGATGACGACGCGCTCACCGGCGAGCGTGTCCCGCACGAGCCTGGGGGTGTCGGCCGTGACGAACGCGTCGTTGGCGGCGTTCTGGCCCTGCACCGTCTTCAGCTCGGCGCGCAACTCGTTGTTGCTCAGCCTGAGCTGGTTGGCCAGGGTCTCCGCCGTGTCGATGGCGGGCTCCTTCAGCAGGGTCGTGCCCAGCACGATGCCGACGGAGAGCGCGAGGAAGATCGCGACGATGGAGACGAGGTGATAGCGGAAATCGATCACGAGAAGAGTCCGACCAACCAGAAGATGAAGCCGTTCCAGATGTCGCGGACGCTGTCGAGCCAGATCTTGCCCACCGGGGAGACGATGACGGCCAGCCCCATGGTGATCAGCGTGGTGGCGACGAGCAGGAGCAGAGACGGAGTGGAGATCCGGCTGCGGTAGAGCCGGCTGACGCCCTTTGCGTCGATGAGCTTGCCCCCGACCCGCAGCCGGGTGAGGAAGGTGCTGGCCATGCCGGAGCGGCCCTTGTCGAGGAACTCGACCAGCGTCGCGTGGGTGCCGACCGCGACGATCAGGTCGGCGCCCTTGTCGTCGGCGAGCAGCATGGCGATGTCCTCGCTGGTGCCGATGGCGGGGAAGACCACGGCGCTGCAGCCGAGCTGCTGCACCCGTTCGAGGCCCGGTGCCCTGCCGTCCCGGTAGGCGTGCACGACCAGCTCGGCCCCGCAGGTCAGGGCCTTGGTGGAGACGGAGTCGAAGTCGCCGACGATGATGTCCGGCACGTAACCGGCCTCCAGGAGGGCGTCCGCGCCGCCGTCGACCCCGATCATGATCGGGCGGTACTCCCGGATGTAGGGGCGCAGGACGGCGATGTCCTCCTTGTAGTGGTAGCCGCGCACCACGATGAGGACGTGCCGCCCCTCCATGACGGTCGCGATGTCGGGGACGCCGACCCCGTCGATGAGCAGGTCGCGCTCGCGCCTGACGTACTCCATGGTGTTGGCCGCGAACGCCTCGATCTGGACGGTCAGCCCGGCCCTGGCCTCGACCATCGCGGCCTCGATCGACTCGGCTGACTGCACGTCGCCCTTGGCGACCACCTCGTCGTCGAGGTAGACGACGCCCTCGTGCACCCTGACCAGGTCGCCGTCCTTGACACGGTCGAAGATCTCGGCGGTGGCGTTGTCGACGAACGTCACACCCGCCTCGACGAGGATCTGCGGACCCAGGTTGGGATAGCGGCCACTGATGCCCGCCGCGACGTCGATCACCGCCGCCGCACCGCACGCGACAAGCGCCTCCGCGCTCACCCGGTCAACGTCAACGTGATCGATAATCGCGATTTCCCCGGCCTTGAGGCGCTTGGTCAGCCTCTTGGTCCGCCGATCGATTCTCGCCACTGCCGTCACCCCGGGAAGGTCCGTGGCCTTCCTGCGGCGGAGGTAACCGTTGAGCCTGCGTTGAAGCTCGTCCGTCGGCACCTTCATCACGCCCATCCTGCCAGAGGGAAAGACCGGCCGAGCCATGCGGTTGACGGTGTGTCAGATTCGTCACTGAAGATCCCCACGCGGCCCCTGCCCCCTGAGCTATCCGAAAGACCTCCCGTTATTCCTACCTCGCCGCCGCCGGTGGCCGGGTCCTCACGCGACGGATTCAGGCCTTGTCCGCGGCGGCGATCGACAGGAGCTCCTCCGCGTGCGCCCTGCCAAGTTCGGAGTTCTCAAGCCCGGCGAGCATCCTGGAGAGCTCTCGCGCCCGGCCGTCCTTGTCCAGGGCGACCACACCGCTGCGTACCACGCTGCCGTCGCTCGCCTTCTCCACCACGAGGTGCTGGTCGGCGAAGGCCGCGACCTGAGGCAGGTGGGTGACGACGATCACCTGGGCGGTGCGCGCCAGGCGTGCCAGCCTGCGGCCGATCTCCACCGCGGCCTTGCCGCCGACTCCCGCGTCGACCTCGTCGAAGACGAACGTCGGGACGGGGTCGGCACCGGCGAAGACGACCTCGATGGCGAGCATGACCCGGCTCAACTCGCCGCCGGAGGCGCCCTTGTTCAGCGGCAGCGCCGGTGAGGCGGGGTGCGGGGCCATGCGCAGCTCCACCTCGTCGATCCCGTGCGGCCCGAACTCCGCCGCGGCGGTGATGACGACGGTCACCCTGGCGTGCGGCATGGCCAGAGCGGTGAGCTCCTCGGTGACGGCCTGTCCGAACCTTTCGGCGGCGGCCGTCCTGACGCGGGTCAGCTCGGCGGCCAGCTCGGTCAGCCTGCCGGTGAGTTCCTCGTGTTCGCGGGCGAGTTCACCGATCCGCTCGTCGTCGCCCTCCAGCTCGGCGACCCGCGCCGCGGCCTGCTCGGCCCAGGTGAGCACGACGCCGGTGTCCTCGCCGTACTTGCGCAGCAGGTGGTTGAGCACGGCCTGCCGTTCCTGCACGGCCGCCAGCCGCGCCGGGTCCGCCTCGACGGACTCGGCGTAGGAGGCCAGCTCGGTGGCCACGTCCGAGATCAGGTAACCCGCCTCGGCGAGCCGGTCGGCGATCCCGGCGAGCACCGGGTCGAATTCGCGGACCGCCTCGACGGCGGCTCGCGCCCGTCCGACCAGGGTGACGGCGTCCTGTATCTCCCCCTCGCCGGACATGGGGTCGCCGAGCAGTGAGCCGTGCGCGGTCTCGGCCGCGCTCCTGAGGGAGTCGGCGTGGGCGAGTCTTTCCCCCTCCTCACGCAGCTCGGCCTCCTCCCCGCGTCTGGGGTCGGCCTGCTCGACCTCCTGAAGCCCGAACCTGAGCAGGTCCGCCTCCTGGGCGCGTTCCCTGGCCCTGTCGGTGAGCTCGGCCAGCTGTTCGGCGACCTGCCTGTGCCGTTTGTAGGCCTGCTCGTAGGAGCGCAGCGGCTTGACCAGTTCCTCGCCCACGTAGCGGTCGAGGGCCGCGCGCTGGCGTCCCGGCTGCAGCAGCCGCTGCTGGTCCATCTGGCCGTGCACGGCGACCAGGTCCTCGGCCAGGTAGGTGAGGGTGCCGACGGGCACGCTCCGCCCGCCGAGCCAGGCCCGGCTGCGGCCCTCCGCCGAGACGGTGCGGGAGATGATCAGCTCGCCGTCCTCGACCTGGCCGCCCACGTCCTGCACCTGCTGGGCGACCCGGCCCGCCGGATCGACCACGAGGGTGCCCTCGACCGTCGCCCTGTCCGAACCGGGCCGGACACGGGCCGGGTCCGCCCTGCCTCCGAACAGCAGCCCGAGACCGGTCACAACCATGGTCTTACCCGCGCCCGTCTCGCCCGTGAGCACGGTGAACCCCGGCGAGAGCACCAGGACGGCCTCGTCGATCACACCGAGCCCTTGGATGCGGACCTCCTCGACCCTGGGTCGCACTGGTCCCTCCCGTCACATCGAATTCACCGAACATCAGTGCGGTGCGCGGGCACGATCCTACGCGTTCGGGACGACCACCGCCCGGACGATCTAGGCTCGCGTCCGGCCGCGCCACCCCTGGACGGGAAGGTCGAACTTGGCGACCAGCCTGTCGGTGAAAGGCGCCCCGGTGTCCTCGATCCCGTGCAGACGCGCCAGTCGTACGGGGAGGTCGGCTCTGCGGACCTCGACGCGCGCTCCGGCGGGCAGGTCGAACCGGCGGCGCCCGTCGCACCACAGCACCGCCCCGGCCGTCGCGGGCTGGACCTCCAGCGCCAGCGTCGAGCGGGGCGATACGACCAGCGGCCTGGCGAACAGCGCGTGGGCACTGATCGGCACCAGCAGCATCGCCTCGACCTCCGGCCACACCACCGGGCCGCCCGCGGAGAAGGCGTAGGCGGTCGAACCCGTCGGCGTGGCGCAGATGACCCCGTCGCACCCCCAGCGCGACAGCGGCCGTCCGTCGATCTCGGCGACCACTTCGAGCATCCGCTCGCGTTTCTCCACCGTGGCCTCGTTGAGCGCCCACGTGTCGGCCAGCAGCTGCCCGTTGAGGCGGGCGGTGACCTCGACGGTCATCCGCTCCTCGACGTCGTAGCGGCCCCGCACCACGGAGTCGACCGCGTCCGAGAGGTTCTCGACCTCCGCCTCGGCCAGGAAGCCGACATGCCCGAGGTTGACGCCGAGCAGCGGCACCCCCGCCGGGCGGGCCAGCTCGGCGGCCCGCAGCAGGCTGCCGTCGCCGCCCAGAACGATCATCATCTCGGCGCCGTGCACCGCCGTCTCACCCGCGGGCGTCACCTCGGCGCCCGCGCACGCGATCGACTCGGCCTCGGCTCGCAGGACACGGACGGCCAGTCCGGCCTTGACCAGCCTGCCGATCACCAGACGGGCGCTGTCAACGGCCGCACCCCGCCCGGTGTGGGCGGTGACCAGCACGGTGCGCTTGGCAGTCATGTTCCACTCTCCCGGAGGGCGGGCACTACTGGGGACCTTCCGCGACCGCGCGACCGATCTCGGCCGCGACGTCCGCTACCTGTGGCGGGCCTTCTCCCCGGCCCAGCCAGATGACGTACTCGACGTTTCCCGAAGGGCCGGGCAGCGGGCTCGCGGTGACGCCCCGCACGGTCAGGCCGAGCGCCCGCGCGCTGTCGGCGACGTCCTGTACGGCCTGGCCCCGCAGCTCCGGGTCCCTGACGACCCCGCCGGCGCCGACCCGTTCCCTGCCGACCTCGAACTGGGGTTTGACCAGCATCGCGAAGTCCGCCCGCTCCGCGGCGCAGGCGACCAGGGCGGGCAGCACCAGACGCAGCGAGATGAACGACAGGTCCCCGACGATCAGCGTGGGCGGCTGCCCGACCATCTCGGGGGTCAGGTCCCTGACGTTGACCCGCTCCATGACCGTGACCCGTTCGTCGGTCCGCAGCGACCAGGCCAGCTGGCCGTAACCGACGTCGACGGCCAGCACGTGCGCGGCGCCGTTGCGCAGCAGCACGTCGGTGAAGCCCCCGGTCGAGGCCCCGGCGTCCAGGCAGTGGCGTCCCTCGACGGTCAGCCCCCGGGGGCCGAAGGCCTCAAGGGCGCCGAGCAGCTTGTGCGCTCCCCGCGAGACGTAGTCGGGACCCTCCGCGGCCTCGGCGACCACGATCGCGGAGGCGGTCTCCACCTGGGTGGCCGGTTTGGCGGCCACCTGACCGCCGACGGTGACCCTGCCCGCCTCGATGAGCTGGGACGCCTGTTCACGGGACCTGGCCAGGCCGCGCCGTACCAGTTCGCTGTCGAGGCGTGTGCGGCGGCTCACCGGTGCTGGTCCGCGGTGCCGTCCGCCGCGGCGAGTGCCTGCTCGAGCCCGGCGAACACCTCTTCGAACACACTCGCGTGCGCGGAGACAGGCGTCGTGCCCAGCCGGGCCAGCCCGCCCAGCGCCATGTCGACCCGCTCCTCTCCGGTCTCCCCCGGCAGGTCCGTCATGCGCCCCCCATCGAAAGCCGTTCTCCGCCGGCTCGGCGGCCGGCGCGGTGGTCGCACGGGAACGGATCCACACCGCCCCGTGTCGCCTTGACCGTATCGGAAGCCGTGCCGCGCGTCGCATCGGCCACTCACCGACCGAAGTGGGCGGTCCGCGAACTACTGTACGTGTCTCGCTCGTTGTCACCTTGATGGAACGGAAGGCCGCCCGCGCGTACCCTCACGTCATCCAGGAACACCGTGGCGAGAGCCTTCCCGCGCGCACCGGACCACGTGCCGCATCAATGTGGAACGCTACCGTCCGTAGAGACGACAAGGAGTTCGGGCCGCCCGGACAGAAGGGAGCGCCAACCGATGGCGACCGTCGACGAGTGCCGGGTGGCACTGCGCAAACTCGGCGAGCAGTTCGACGAACTCGACCAGGAGAGCCGCGCCAGGCACGTGGTCGACCGCAGCATCAGCTGTCACATCAGCGACCTGGGGGTCACTTTCTACGGCCGCATCCACCACGGAGGGCTCGGCCCCTTCGACGACCTGCCTCCAGGCGACGCCAGGTCCGCGAACGTGAAACTGACCATAGGCAGTGACGACCTGATCGCCCTGGTCAACGGCGAACTCGACATGGGACGCGCGGTGTTCGGCGGCCGTGTCAAGATCGATGCCAGCTTCGGCGACCTGATGCGCCTGCGTAAGCTCCTGTGAGCCGTCACGGCCTCCGGCCTCGGGACGTCTCACCCGGGTGAGGACGTCCGGCCGGAGAGCGGGGAGCCGAGGACGGCCTTCACGGCGTCCTCGTCCGCCCGGCCGGCACCGGCCGCCTCCCACGCCGCGGCGCACGCCGCCCTGAGGCCGTCGACGGAGTCCCCCTCCCCCTCCAGCCTGAGACGGCCCTCCTGCCAGCGGGCGTTCCACCTGCGGCAGGACCAGCCGTCTCCGGCCCGCCGCACCTGAGGGTAGGGCAGGTGCAGAGCCGACAGGTCCGCGGCGACGTACGAGGGCCTGTGCTCGGGTGACGCCGTCAGCAGATCCAGCGGAGTGGTCACGCCCGTCAGCACGAGCAGCCCGTCGACCCCGGCGTTGGTCGCCCCCTCGATGTCGGTGTCGAGCCGGTCGCCGACCACCAGGGGCCGCTTCGAACCGGTCCGCAGGATCGACTCGCGGTGCAGCGGCGGCTCCGGCTTTCCGGCGACGATCGGCTCGACCCCGGTCGCCGTGGCGATCACCCGGATCATCGCGCCGTTGCCCGGGACCTCACCGCGTCCCGTGGGCATGGTCGAGTCCGCGTTCGCGGCCACGAACAGAGCTCCATGCCGTACGGCCAGTGCCCCCTCGGCCAGCAGGCCGTAGGAGATGCCGTGGGCCATGCCCTGTAACACCGCCGCCGGGTCTTCCAGGGCGGTGCTGACCGGACGCAGTCCGTGGGCGCGTACGGCGTCACGCAGACCCATCCCGCCGACGACCAGCACCGCGGCCCCCGGCTCGACCCGTTCGGCCACCAGTCTCGCGGCGGCCTGGGCCGAGGTGACCACGTCATCGGGCGTGGCGGGGGCGCCGAGCGCGCTCAGGTGCTGGGCGATCGCGCGAGGAGTGCGTGAGGCGTTGTTGGTGACGTACGCGAGCCGTACGCCGCGTTCCACCGCCTCACGCAGCGCCTCGGGAGCCCCCGGCACGGCGTCGGGCCCGAGATACACCACCCCATCGAGATCGAGGAGAAGCGTGTCATATGGGTCGATCAACGTTTGCGTGTCCACCCGCCCATTCCATCACCCGTGGGAATCACGCCCGGCGGGCGCGTAGCGTCGCCCGGACGCTCTTCAGGGCCGACACGTAGTGCCGCTGGTCGGGACGCATGGCGACGGCGATGGCAAGGGGCTCCTGCGCCCCCTCCATGTCACCGGTCCGCCACAGAGCGAGCCCGAGCCCGAAATAGGCGTAGTCCTCGGCCGGGTTCGCGTCGATGATCCATCGGAAGCTGTCGGCGGCGTCGGCGTACTGTCTGGAGTTGAACTGGGCACGGGCGAGTGCCTCACGGATGCTTCGCGACTCCGGCTCCGCGCCGGCGGCACGTTCCAGCAGCGCGGCGGCCGCGGCCGGGCTGCCCTCGCCCAGCAGCTTCATCCCTCGTTGAAACCATTCGTAGACGTCCCCGACCGGAGCGCCCGTCTCGGGGTTGGGGGAATCAGACGGACCGCTACGTCCTTGGACCATGCGTTAGGCCTCCTTCATCGACAGACGACAGATCTGACCGATCCCTGACGGACCCGGGTGCCGCATCACCGAGGCGGCCCCTGGACGTTTCAGGCCTTTATGGCAGCATGCCCTATATGGCGAATCCTGAACTGCCGATACACGACGGGCTCGTGCTTCGCCCGTTCCGTGGCGTACGGTTCGCGGTCGACAATCCCGCGGAGGTGACCTCTCCCCCCTACGACCTCATCGAGGAAAACGGCGTTCAGGACCTGCTCACCTCACATCCCAACAACGTGGTGCGGCTCATCCTTCCCGGAGCCGACCGCCACCGGTACGCCGAGGCACGGCAGACCCTGGACGCGTGGCTCTCCTCCGGGGTGCTGACCGCCGACGAGACACCGGCCGTCTACGTCTACGAGCAGGAAGGCCCCGGGGTCCTGCAACGCGGGCTCATCGGCGACGTCGGCCTGGCCGGGCCGGAACAGGGTGTCGTCCTGCCGCACGAGGACGTGATGCCCGGTCCGGTCGCCGACCGGCTGGCCCTCATGCGGGTGACCGAGGCGAACCTGGAGCCGATCTTCCTTCTCTACGAGGGCGCGGGAGGAACCGCCACCCGTCTTGTCGACCGGATCGCCGCCGACCGGCCGCCCCTGGTCGAGGCACGGACCCAGGACGGGGTCAGGCACCGGCTGTGGGCCGTCACCGATCCGGAGGAGCTCTCCGGCATCAACACCGACCTCCGTTCCCGACAGGCCCTCATCGCGGACGGCCATCACCGTTACGCCACCTATCTCGCCCTTCAGCGCGAACACCACGCCGCCTCCGGCTTTACTCCTTCCTCTTCTGCGGGCACCACTTCCCCGATGAACAGCTCCCCGCCGGGCGCGAGCACACAGAACCAGCCCGTCGAGCCGGGGCCCTGGGACTTCGGCCTGGCCCTTCTGGTGGACTCCGACTCCTATCCACCGAACCTGCGGGCCATCCACCGGGTCATCCCGGATCTGCCGCTTCGGGAGGCCGTGGACCGAGCCGGACAGGCCTGGAAAGTCCGCCGACACGCCGACCTCACGGAGGGGCTGGCGGCTCTGGCCCAAGCGGAGGAGCCCTCCTTTCTCCTGTCGGACGGGGACAGTACGTATCTGCTCACCGACCCCGACCCCGTACGGCTCGAAAACGCCATGCCCGGGCATCGCTCCGCTCGGTGGCGCGCGCTGAACACCGCCGTCCTCGCGGAGTTCGTCCTGCCCGGACTCTGGGGACTGCGGGACGACGAACAGTCGGTACGCATCGTGCACCACGACCCCGCGGCAGCCGTACGGCTCGCACGGGTGAGCGGGGGAACGGCCGTGCTGCTCAACCCTTTGACGGTCGACGACGTGCTCACGGTCGCGGCCCAGGCGGAGCGGGTGCCGCGCAAGTCCACTTCCTTCGGCCCCAAACCCCGCACGGGACTGGTGTTGCGCGTGCTGTCCCTCGGCTGAGTGCGCCGTACGAAAGAAGACTCCCGGTCAGCCACCGTCCGATCGGCTCATGCCTGTGACCGGTCGGCGGACCCGCCCCGCTCTCCTGGCCCCGGGAAAGGACACCGGATCTTCGCCCTCCGGTTGGTGCCCAGGCGAGGCCGGTTCGTGAGCACCCTTCGTGAAAGCGGCCCCGCGTTCGGATGCCTTCTCCGAAGCCGCCGGCGACGGGATCACCGGCGTGGGCTGCTCCGGACCGGGAGCCTCACCCTCGTTTCCGGCGGGCTCGCCCGGGTGCCCGAGACGTCTGGCCGAGCGGACCTCGACCTCGTAACCCGACGACTTCGAACCCTCACTTCCCCACCAACGGCGGCGCAGCGCCCCCTCCACCTCCACCATGTCGTCGGCGAGCCACTCGGCCACGGTCACGGTGACCTCGGGCTCGAACGACGCGCACGGAATGGTGTCCACCTGGCTTCCTCTGCCACGCCGCTGCCGTCTGACGATCATCCGCCAGGTGCCGAGCGTGCCGCCGCTCTGCAGCGACCGGATGCGCACCGCCTCGGGCAGTCGACCCACAAGCGTGACCTCGTTGCGGTCCATCGAGTCCTCCTTCGATCTCTGCCGACCGAGGACCACTCTTTACGATGTGAGCTGTGCCGGAACGACTAGAACGCCGTTCTGGGGATAACCGTTCCAGTTCTGAGGTGGCCTGTGGACAACATCACCGCCCTCGGCGGAGAGGTCTATGAGATCGACACAAGGATGGCGGGATACTCAGGTATCACGGCTGGATACCTGATTCTGGGAGATCGTCCCTGTCTGGTGGAGACAGGAACCGCGACCTCCGCTCCCGTGGTCCGCGACGCCCTCGCCTCCCTCGGCGTCGGCCCCGGCGATCTCGCGACAATCGTGGTGACGCACATCCATCTGGACCACGCCGGTGGGGTCGGGGACCTGGCGGGGTTCTATCCCGAGGCGGAGATCGTGGTTCATGAGAAAGGCGCCAGGCACCTCGCCGACCCCTCCCGGCTGATGGCCAGCGCGAGAATGGTGTGGGGTGACAAACTGGACGTTCTGTTCGGCGAGATGTCCCCGACCGAGGCTGCGAGAATCCGTGCGCTCGGCGACACGGGAAGCGTCGACCTCGGCAACGGCCGTACGCTCAGCAGCCACTACTCGCCGGGCCACGCCAAACACCATGTGGGACTGATCGACTCGGGGACCGGCGACCTGTATGTCGGTGACGCCGCCGGGGTCTACCTACCGCAGACCGGAGACCTGCGGCCGGCCACTCCCCCGCCGGACTTCGACCTGCGGACCGCGCTGGACTCGATCGCCCTGTTCGAGGCGTTGGGCCCGCAGCGGCTGCTGTTCAGCCACTACGGGCCCGTTGACGACGTCCAGGAGACCCTGGAGCGTTCAGCCGAGGAACTACGTGTCTGGGTGGATCTGACCCGCCAGGCGCACTCCGCCGGTATGGACCTGGACCACGCCGTGGCGATGGTCAGGGACCGTACCCGGGAGAGATACGCGGCGCTGCAGGCCGACGACGCGACAGCCGAACAGTTCGAACTGCTCAGCGGCGCCCCGTCCAACGTGGCGGGGATCATCCACTGGCTGGACCGCGCCCAGCCGTGAGACGACGTCCCGTCCCGGGCGGGCAGGCGCCTCGCCCGGGACGGGTACGGGTCACTTCTTCTTCTCGTCCTTGGCGACGTCGTCATCATCGTCGTCGGCCGGAGAGTCACCGAGCGTGTCACCGAAGTCGGGCTCGATGAAGGCGGGACCGACGCCGGGCTCGATCCGCTCCGTCGCCTTGTCCTCAGGCTTGTCCTCCGTCTCGCCCTCCTCGCCCTCGGGCTTGAGCTCGGCCTCGCCGATGAGCGGCTCTCCAGCGGAGAGGTCGCCCACGGGCTCAAGATCCTGAAGGTCGTCCTCAGCCTCGATCTCCGCGTCGAGGACGGCGGCGTCATCGATCATGACGGTCTCCACGACGATTCCCTCGTCCTCCGCGTCGGGAAGGTCGGCCACCTCGTCGGCGTCCAGCCCGTCGAGGTCGAAGTCCTCGTCGTCCTCAAGGTCCTCGATGTCATCGATGATCGTTCCGGTCAGCTCCGCGTACCGCTCGGCCGCGTCGGTCTCGCCGTCCTCGTCGAAGGCCATGGCACGGCCGAACCACTCGGTGGCGGCCTCCTCGTGCCCCGCGTCGGCGAGCGCGTCGGCGTAGGCGAAGGCGAGCCTCGCCGACCAGGGGTGCGGACGCGTGTCACGCAGCTCGGGCAGGCGCTGGAGGGTGATGACCGCGGCGTCCTTCTGGTGAAGGTCACGACGGGCACCGGACTCCACGATGGCGAGCTCGATCTTGCCGACCCTGTCGAGACGCTCCGCCTCCTTCGAGCGGGCCAGGTCCAGCGCCCGCTCAGGACGACCGAGCCCCCGCTCGCAGTCCGCCATGACCGGCAGGAAGGAGTCGGAACCCGTCATGCGGCGGGCGGCGCGCAGGTCGCTGAGCGCCTCCGCGAAGTGCCCCGCCCGGTAGGCGGCGATGCCGACGGCCTCGCGGACCACGCCGATACGGGCCGCGAAACGACGAGCCACCTTCGTGTGCTCGTAGGCCTGCTCGGCCTCGTCCTCCCCGAGGGCCCGCTCCGCCGCCACGAGGTGGCGGGAGACCAGGTCAGCAAGGTCGAGCGGGAGGGAACTCAGCTCTCCCCTGACCTCCTTGTCGAGCTCCTCGGCGGTGATGTCGGGAGCCATCGGAGGCAGTTCCTCGCGCGCGTTGGCCGGGGCCTCGCCGGACTCTTGGTTCCTGCTGTAGCGCGTACGGGAACCCTCACCTTCGCCGCGGAACGCGCCACCCCGGTCGCCCCGGTCGCCTCGGTCGTAGGAAGGCCTGTCACGGTCGCGGTCACCATAGGGACGGCGCTCGCCGCCGCGATCGTACGAACCACGGGACTGGTCGCGGTCGCCGTAGGGACGACGCTCCCCGCCGCGGTCGTCGCGGTAGCCACCGCCGGGACGGTCGTCACGGTTGAACGGACGACGCTCCCCACCAGGACGCGGACCACGAGCCTGGTCACGATCACCGTAGGAGCGACGCTCACCGCCACGGTTGTCACGGTCACCGTACGAACCACGGGACTGGTCACGGTCACCGTAGGAACGACGCTCGCCGCCACCACGATTGTCGCGGTAACCACCGCCGGGACGGTCGTCACGACCATACGAAGGACGGTCTCCCCGGTCACGGGAGCCGTACGAACCACGCGACTGGTCACGGTCACTGTAGGGACGGCGCTCTCCGCCGCCGCGGTTGTCGCGGTAGCCACCGCCGGGACGATCACCCTGATCACGGGAACCGTACGAACCACGCGACTGATCACGGTCACCGTAGGGACGACGCTCACCACCACGGTCGTCGCGGTAACCACCGCCGGGACGGTCATCACGGTTGAACGGACGACGATCCCCACCAGGACGCGGACCACGAGCCTGGTCACGATCACCGTAGGAGCGACGCTCACCGCCACGGTTGTCACGGTCACCGTAGGGACGGCGCTCACCGCCACCACGATTGTCGCGGTAACCACCGCCGGGACGATCACCCTGATCACGGGAACCGTACGAACCACGCGACTGATCACGGTCACCGTAGGGACGACGCTCACCACCACGGTCGTCGCGGTAACCACCGCCGGGACGGTCATCACGGTTGAACGGACGACGATCCCCACCAGGACGCGGACCACGAGCCTGGTCACGATCACCGTAGGAGCGACGCTCACCGCCACGGTTGTCACGGTCACCGTAGGGACGGCGCTCACCGCCACCACGATTGTCGCGGTAACCACCGCCGGGACGATCACCCTGATCACGGGAACCGTACGAACCACGCGACTGATCACGGTCACCGTAGGGACGACGCTCACCACCAGGACGGGGACCACGAGCCTGGTCACGGTCGCCATAGGAGCGGCGCTCACCGCCACGGTTGTCACGGTCACCGTAGGAGCGACGCTCACCACTGGGACGGTCGTCACGACCATACGAAGGACGGTCCCCCCGGTCACGGGAGCCGTACGAACCTTCTGAACGCCCTTCTCGACGCTCGCCATATCGAGGACCGTCCCCTGGACGTCCCCTGCCACCGGCTCCGCGGTTGTCGCGGTAGCCCCCCTGACCGCCGAATCCGCGGTTTTCGCCTTCTTCGCGCCGGCCCGCGCCGTCACGCCCGTTGTCACTGTTCACTTCTGGTTCCATTTCGTTTGCTCACTCGGCGAGCGCGTCCCGATCTTCAGATGAATGGGACGATTCGCTGTGCGGGCGATCTCCGGCCGCAGGACACATCCCGTTCGCTATCGCTGCCCTGTCCTATCGTGGTCTGGCGCAACGAAGGCCACCCTCGGTGGGGCGGCCCGGCTCCTCCAGCCTAGCAAGCCACTCAAAGTCCGGAGGCCTATGCCGTCGCATCAAGGGCGATCAGGGATACGGACTACCCAGCCCCTACCTGCCCGTACCCTCATACCGTTCTCCAGTGTCCTTTTTATCCCGAAATCGCAGCTCATAGCCGGTCGGCCTAGCGTCCATCGGGGCCCTGGCCGTGCCTACGGCAAGCAGTTCGCGCTCTTGCGATGCTGAAGTCATGACCGATCTTGAGCCTGTGGATCTGGAGTTGCTCACTGGATTCACCGCGAAGATCGATCCGCTCATGCGGAGCGTCCTCGTCAAGGGGGTGCGGAGCGGATGAGTGGTCTTCGTCCTCGAAGCGGCGTGGAACTGTACGGAGAGGCCGTACCTTCGAGCACTTGCCGGGAGTAGGCGAGCACTACAGCGCCTGGATGGGGATCGACGACATCCTCGATGGCTGGCCCGTCGGCTTACGGGACCGGCATCGATGCCCTGGCCATGCTCGGGTTCAGACTCGCGGTCCAGGAGTGGCTGGACATGCCGCGGACAGAGACCGGGCTCGGCGCTACGTGCGTCGGTGGGGGACATGGGTCGCGGAAGGCACCTGGCCCGCACCCGGAGGAAACCGGCGGCCTTGAAAACTTCACAACCTGACGGCACCGACCAACACAGACATGAAAGCCGGCCGCGCCACGCGTACACCGCCTCGCTGAAGGCCTCTTACCTGGCCTATGCCGTCCTCAACGGCATGCTCACCTTGATCACCCGGCCAGCTGACGATGCGTCGTGCCACTCGGCAGGTCCTCGCTGATCCGGTTGACCAGCTGGTTGGACATGGAAGGTGTTGGCCGACTCCTCCTCTACGGGGCGGGCTTATTCATGCCACAAACAAAAAAGGCGGCTCTCGCCGGGCACCGTTCTTCAAGCAACGGAACACACCCCGCACAGCACCAACCCAACCCTCCCAACACCCACCCCGAAACAGAAAAAGGGACGACTCCCGCCGCCCCTCAAACACCCACGCACCTTCTGTCAACGACGGCTGAATCTTGACCCTCTGACGTCGCCTGAATTCTGACCCCCTGATGTGCTTGATCGTTACTGATCGCTGCTGTGACCCGCCGCAGGAACACGACCGAGATCACGATTCTTGAGACGGTAGCTGTCTCCCTTGAGGCTGATGACCTCGGCATGATGAACAAGGCGATCGATCATCGCGGCGGCCACCACATCATCGCCGAAGACCTCTCCCCAACGGCCGAACGGCTTGTTGCTCGTAACGATCAAACTCGCTCGTTCGTAGCGGCTGGAAACCAGCTGGAAGAACAGATTGGCCGCCTCGGGCTCGAACGGGATGTAGCCGACCTCGTCAACGACCAGGACCGGGACGCGCGACAGTTTCGTCAGCTCGTCTTGGAGCTTCCCGGCGGCATGAGCCTCGGCCAGGCGATCGACCCACTGAGCGGCGGTGGCGAACGCGACCCGGTGCCCGGCCTGGCAGGCACGAATACCCAAACCGATGGACAGGTGGGTTTTGCCGGTGCCGGGCGGACCCAGGAAGACCACGTTCTCCCGGGCGGCGACGAAGTCCAACGTCCCCAGATGAGCGATGAGGTCGCGCTTGAGGGACCGCTGATGATCGTAATCGAAGTCCTCCAGCGCTTTGCGGGCCGGGAACCGGGCGAACCGGATCCGTGCCTCACCCCCGTGGGACTCACGGGCCGACACCTCTCGTTGCAGGCAGGCGGCCAGGAACTCCTCATGACTCCAGGATTCGGCCCGGGCCCGCTCAGCCAGCCGGTCAACCGCGGCCGCCAGCGACGGCGCCTTGAGCACCCGGGTGAGATAGGCCAGCTCAGCACCGATATCGCGGGACCTGCGGGAACTGCCCGCCGCCGCTTTGCCGCCCGGCCTCGAAGCCGCCGACTCGGCCATCACGCCACTCCCTCGATCCCCTCGATGCCCAGCGCCGTGTCGTAGTCGCTGAGCCGACGCTGCTCAACGTCGTCGGTATCGGCTGGGCCGGTGGCCATGGTGGCCGCCGTGCGCAGACGTGTGCCGCGCAACAGGGCGGCGGCGTGTTCATGCACCGGGTCGGTGACGGTCTGATGCGGCGCCCAGCATCGCTCGTGCCGGGCGACCGTCTGCCCGGCGCAGGTCACGCCGACCTGGCCCAGATCGGCGACGACCTCGACCAGCCGGCCGATCACCGAAGGATGCACCGAGTAGTCACACGAGGCGATGCGGACGTAGTGATCGCGCGGCAGCCGGACCGAGGCGCGCCACCCGACTGCCGGAGCGACGGGCGGCAGCGCCACCATCGCCGCCAGGTCCGCGCCCAGCCGGTCGGCCGGCCGGCACTCGATGCGCCGATGATGACGGGTGTTGGCCTTGGCCAGCCAGTCGGCGAGCTGGGTGTTGAAGTCGTGGGGGGAGACGAAGCCGCGGCCGGGCAGAAACGAGGTCTCCAGATAGCCGTTGGCTCTTTCCACCAGCCCTTTGGCCTCAGGGTCGCCGGGTCTGCACTGGGCGATCCGGATGCCCAGGGCGCCGCGGAAGGCGTTGGCGTCAGCACTCAGCTGGGGTTTGCCCTGCTTCCACTGGCCGATCGCTGACTCGTTGTCCCAGATGAGGGTCTTGGGGACCGCCCCCAGCTGTGACAGCAGCGCCCAGTGCCCGGCGAACAGGTCCCCGGCCGTGCGAGAGGGCAGCATCCGGGCCATCAGCCAGCGTGAATAGCCCGACACCATGACCAGTACCGGTGGGCTGGCCCGGTGCCCGGCGCCGAGGGGGATCTTCACCGGCGGGAACCATAGATCGCATTGGGCCAGTTCCCCGGCCTGGTAGGTCGTCCGGGACGACGGGTCGACGGGCTTGTAGTGCGGTCGCAGCAGCCGCACCCGGTCTTTGAGCACGGTCAGCGACCGCTGCCAGCCGATCCGTTCAGCGATCACTGTCGCGGGCATGTCCGGGAACTCGGCCAGCAGTTTTCGGATCTGCGGCTCGGCTGCGTCTGCGATCGAGCCCTTGCCGGGCCGCCGGTACTTCGGCGGTGTATCGGCCGCCAGTGCGCTTTTCACGGTGTTCTTCGAGATGCCCATGCGCCGGGCGATGGCCTTGATTGGCATCGCTTCGGCTCGGTGCAACCGGCGGATCTCCGCCCAGTCCTCCACCTTGATCACCCTCCAGAGTGACTGAAGGGGGGTCAGTTTTCGGCCGTCGCCACAGGGTCAGTTTTCACCCGTCGTCGACACCTTCCGGGGCCAGGCACAAACAAAAAAGGGGGCGGCCCTCGCCACCCCACACCCCAGACACCCCGTGGAACACAACCCCACCCACCCAAACACCCCCGGAAGACCAGGCCGAGCCGGCCAGACGAGCGGTAACCGTCCTATCCGGCGAGCTACACGCCCTCCCTCCTCGCTCCTGAAACAAAAAAGGGGGCAGCCCCCAGCCACCCCCACACACCCCTACCAAACAAAAAAAGGGGGGGCCACCCAAAGGTGACCCCCCCAAAGATTGTCCGGCGGCGACCTACTCTCCCACACCGTCCCCGGTGCAGTACCATCGGCGCTGAAGAGCTTAACTTCCGGGTTCGGAATG
>NZ_JBIAVG010000020.1:0-179502 GCF_042893955.1 Streptosporangium sp. NPDC001559 | reverse complement strand
CCGAGGGGGCCGGCGGGGGCGCGGGCGGGTGCCTGTCCGGCCCCGGGGGCGGGGGGGGGGGCCCCCCCCCGGGGGGGGGGGCGCGGGGGGTGTGGGGGGGGGGGGGGGGGCCCCCCCCCCCCCCGGCCCCCCCCCCCCGCCGGGTGCTCGCTCTCCGGTTTCTTGGGGTGTTCCCGCTAGAAGGAGATGCTCCAGGAGTTGACCACTCCGGTGTCTCCCTGGAAGTAGTCGCCGACCATGAGCGACCAGGTGCCGTTGCCGAGCCTGGAGGGGTTGCTCACGGTGAAGGTGACCGGCCCGTCGTAGGGGGTGCAGGCCTCGTAGCCCTCGTACTTCAGCACCCGGGAGGACCCGTTCGGCTGGTACAGGGTGATGCGCACGTCCTGCGAGCAGGTGTGCTGGATGTCGGCCGTGACGGTGAACGTGCTTTCGGGTTCCCCGTCGAGGGCGACGTCGATGTCGGTGTAGTCCTGGTAGCCGTCGTTGATCTCGAAGGGTGTGTCGTTGGTGAAGGTGCGCCCGCCGCCGGTCCCGCCGACGGTGAGGGTGAAGACGGCCGAGCGGTTGGCGCTCGTCCCGTTGCCGTTGAGGCTGATGGAGTAGGTGCCCGCCGGGGTCGTGGACGAGGTGGTGATGCTGACCGAGGAGCTCTGCCCGCTGGTGATGGTCGCCGGGCTGAAGCTCACGTTCGCCCCGGAGGGCACGCCGCCGGCGTTGAGCGAGACCGACTGGGCGTTGCCCGAGGTGACCTGGGTGCTCAGCGTCGCCGAGGTCGAGTCACCGGCCTGGACCGTGGCCGAGGACGGGCTGACCGAGACCGAGAAGTCGTCGGTCGGGGGCGGGGTGTCGCCGCCGACGGCGCCCTTCCAGACCGCGTACGCCGCGGCGTCGGCCGCCCGGTCGAGGATGGTGTCGTTGATGTTGCTGGTGGTGTCGCAGGAGGAGTGGTAGCAGGAGTCGTACGCCCTGCCCGACGTACCTCCCCACTTGGTGGCCTGCGCCGAGGTCTTGATGTCGCTGGCGCCCGCGGCCACACCGGAGGTGGCGATGCCCGCGTTGCGGAAGGATGCGTCGTCGGAGCGGTTGGCGCCCTCGACGTTCTCCTCGGTCTGAACGCCGATCTTGGTGTAGAAGGCCTTGAGATCGGCCGCCGCGGCGGTGGCGATGTTGTTGATGAAGTAGCCGCCGTTGGGCGAGCCGACCATGTCGTAGTTGTAGTAGACCTTGATCTTGGAGCGCTCCGCCGAGCTGAGCGAGCCGACGTAGTACTTGGAGCCGAGCAGGCCCTGCTCCTCGTCGGTCCACCAGCCGAACCGCACGTGCTTGGTCATGGTGGGGTTCTTCGCGGCGAGGGTCAGCGCGACCTCGAGCAGGGTGGCGGAGCCTGAGCCGTTGTCGTTGATGCCGGGACCCGCGGAGACGCTGTCGAGGTGGGCGCCGGACATGACGACCTGGTTGGCGTCACCGCCCGGCCAGTCCGCGATCAGGTTGGGACCCGCGCCGCCGCTGCAGCCGGAGGTGCAGCTCTGCCGGCTGACGGTGTAGCCCGCGGCGCGGAGCTTGTTCTCCACGTAGCTGACCGACTGGGTGTAGCCGGCGCCGGTCGAACGGCGGTTGCCGCCGTTGCTGCTGGCGATGCTCTGGAACTGCTGCAGGTGCGCCTTGACGTTGGCGAGGCTGATGTCCGGTGCCTCACCGCCGCCGGGCGGGCCGCCGCTGACCGTGAGCGAGTACGTCGCGGTCCTGTCGACGTCGGTGCCGTCCGCGGTGACCGTGATCGACGAGGTGCCGTTCGGCGTGTTCGACGAGGTGGTGACGCTCAGCGTCGAGCTCTGGCCCGCGGTGATGGTCGGCGGGCTGAAGGAGGCGCTCGCCCCCGAAGGCAGACCGGAGGCCCGCAGCGTGATGGACTGGGCGCTGCCCGCCGTCACCGTGGTGCCGACGGTCGAGGTCGCCTGCTGGCCCGCCTGGACGCTGCCCGAGGTGGGGTTGAGGAAGACCGAGAAGTCGTTCGGGTTCTGGATGGTGCAGGTGCCCTCACCGGAACCGGCGGAGACGCTGACCGCGCTCCAGGCCGCCCTGACCGCGTTCCACTCGACGCAGCTGTTGGGGAAGAGCTGCTTGGCCGCGGCGACCGTGGCCGCGCGAGCCTTGGCGTGGGTCCACGGCGAGGTCTTGTTGTTGAGGCCGGCCATGAAGATCTGGCCGGCCTTCTGGATGCCGATGCCCGTCAGGTTCGACGATCCGGAGCAGACCGGGCTGGTCGGCTTGCCGCCGCCGGGGTTGGTGCCCTCGGCGAGCAGGTAGAACCAGTGGTTCTGCGGACCGGCCGCCGCGTGCACCTCGGTGTTCGGGATCGAGGAGCTGTAGCAGTCCGGGTCACCGTTGGTGCTCGGCTTGTACATGTAGCGGATCGGCCCCTGGCCGACCAGGTTGACCTCCTCGCCGACCTGGTAGTCCGCCGGGTCGTTGGGGTTGTTGGCGTAGCTTTCGAGCAGCGCGCCGAAGATGTCGCCGGTCGACTCGTTCAGGCCGCCGGCCTCGTTGCCGCTGCCGCCGTCCCCGGAGCCGGAGAACTGGAAGATGGCGTGGCCGAACTCGTGGCCGACGACGTCCATCGGGGTCGCCTGCTGGTTGTTCGACTGGTTGTGGCCGAAGTTGGTGTAGGACCCGTTCCAGTACGCGTTGACGTCGTTGAGACCGACACGGATCGGGTAGGCGCTGCCCCGGCCGTTGAAGCCGTTGCGGCCCAGCCAGTCCCTGAGCATGTTCCACTCGGTCTGCGCCGCGTAGAGGGCGTCGACGCAGGCGGTCTCCAGGTTGGTGCCGGAGCCGTTGCCCCAGGAGTCGGTGCTCTTGGTGTACGGCGTGCCACCCTGACCGCCGCAGGCCAGGCCGCTGCGGGTGGTGTCACGCATGGTGTAGGAACCGGACGACCCCGAGGTCTGGATGGTGACCGGGTTGCCGTTGTAGAAGCTGTTGCCGGTGCCCGCGCGGACCTCGTCGTAGGAGTCCAGCACCGAGCCGGTCAGCGCGTCGACGAAGACGTGCAGCACGCTGGGCGCCTTCTCGGTGGCGCCCCTGACCACGACCTCCCAGGCCAGCTTCGGCTGGGTGCCCGCCGCGTGGACCAGCAGGGTCGGGGCGTCGACGCTCTCCACCTTGACGAGCTTGGCGCGGGCGGTGGCCACCGCCGCCGAGGATCTGACCTTGGCGGTGACCCCGACCTTGATCTCCGCCCGCTGGCCGGAGGCGACCTGGCCGAGCTGGTCGCCCGCCCGGTCGGTGGTCACGATCACGTCGCCGCCGTAGACCGGCAGCCCTCGGTAGGTGCGGGCGTAGGTCAGGTACTGCAGGCCGTACGCGCCGTCGATGGTCTTGGCCAGGGTGAACTTGTCCTGTGCGCTCTTGCGCAGCGTCCCGGACTCCGCGGCCAGCGCCTTGCCCGCGTTCGCGATCGCACGCTCGCGGCTTCTGGCGTTGGGCGGGGTGAACGCCCTTTCGAGTTTCTGCGCCGCTCCCACGGGGGTGGGCTTCGCGTCCGCCGCGGGCTTGGCCGCGTAGGCGCCGGGCGCGTTCGCGAGCGTGGAAGCCGCCAGCGCCGCTGTCGCCAGTACGGCGACGGCACCTGTTCTGAGCTTGGATCTCACTCTGGATGACTCCTCTCACAAGTCCCCTGGGGGGAAAGGGACCAAGGAGCCGTGGCCGGCCAGGGCTGGACCAAAGGTGCCATTACTACGACATGTCAGGAACCCTCCAGCTGCCCATAGTCCGCCACTATGGGGTGATCAGGCGTTCATCTCTTGACAGGAGATCGACATGTATTCACTGGTCAGCGGACACCCATTACCCATCGGACGAGCGGCTGAAATCGTCCGTGTCACATCCCGGCCGATGGTCGCGCGACCAGGCCGTTCTTGAGCATCCGCAGGTCATGGCATATCCCGCGAACATCAGGGCCGACACCGAAGGCCTTCGGAACAACCGGAGTCAATATTCTTGTCAAGCCCGGGCACCGCTCGCGCGGGAGCGACCGGGCCGGTCAGAGCCCCGAGGCCGATGGGCGCACGAACCTCCGGGGGGTACGGCGAAGCGGCCAGGACGCGGAGAGGCGACGTCCCACACCATGGACACGCTGCGTTGACAACAGTATTAAATAGGAAACCTTCCTATGCAATGAATAACGGCGACGCGTTTCGGACATACCTTTTCCACCCGGGCCGAACACCGCAAAGACGGCCATCATTTCCCGAACCGGGTTTTCCTTGGCCGCCCGGGGCGGCTCCGGCGGAAAGGTTCACCGGGAGAAAAAGGGAAGAGGGCGGCACCGCACGGTCGCGGGGCCGCCCTCTCGAATCCGGCTAACGACAGGATTCGTATTCCAGCGCCGGAGCGTACATCCAGGCCAGGCGGCCACCGGCCAGGTAGACGGCACGTCTGCCATTGACCTGGTTGGGCTTCATCACGTAGGAACTCGGCCCGGTAACGGGGGAATCATCCGCCTTCGGATCCTGATAGACCAGCTCGGCACCCATGTAACTGACGTACACGCTCGACCCGCCATGACCTGTGTTGACCTTGTAGATGTTGACGGTGCAGGGGGCCGCCAGGGCGGGAGTGGCCGATACGGTGGTCAATCCGCTCCCGAGAAACGCCGCGACGGCGGCGGCCGTCGCGGCGTTTCGGAGCGATGAGCGATAGAGCTTCATTGATCCTCCGGAATCGTGTTTTTGAGCCGCCGATCATTGCGGCGTTTCCACGATGTCAGAACATGAGCAGCAACGGTTTAATCCCATGGTTTGCGGCCTCAAAAGCATCGGCCACATCCTTCTCGGTACGCTCATCCGGAAGACGAAAATCTTTCCTCTTGATATGATACGTCTTCACTTTTCCAATTTTTTCACTCGAACCAGATTTGCCACATGAAATCTCTCAAGACGACCGGCATGGGGCACTACGGAAAACGCAGGGGCTGTCCGTGGCGTTCGAGCCAGGCCGCGTAGACGGGGACCTTCAGCGCTTCGCTCCAGTACCTGCGGATCGCGCTGCTGATCAGGGAGACCACGTGCTCGGCCAGCGGACCGTGCCTGGTCCAGGCGATGATGTAGCGGAACAACATGGGGGTGCCCACCAGCGGGCGGACCACGATCCCCGGGTGCGGCTGGTAGATCGCCTGGAACATCCCCACACACCTGCCCGCCCTGATCAGGTCGTACGCCAGGGCGGGACTGACCGAGAAGTTCAGCCTGGGGGCGAAGCCGTGCTTCCTGCAGGCGTCCCAGAAGTGCTCCCTGTGGCCCACCTCCGCCTGCGGAGGCATCGCCCAGTCGTCGCCGGCCAGGTCGGCCAGGTCGATCTCCTCCTGCCGGGCCAGCGGATGGGACTCCGCGAGTCCGATGAAGATCGGTTCGATCACCGGGATCTCATACACCACCCCGGGCGGCGGCGTCAGCTCGTAGCCCGGATAGTCACCCAGGACGGCCAGTTCCAGCCTGCCCGTCTCCATGAAGGAGTGCAGGGTGTCCATGCACTCCTCGGTGCGGATGGTGAAGTCCACCCCGGGCACCAGGTCGTACATGCAGTTGCTGACGTATCCCGCCAGCGACATCGGCGCACAGCCGACCCGCACGAGAGGTTTTCCCGTACCCCGCTCGACGTAGTGGCGCGCATCCCGTTGCAGGGTGCCGAAGGCGTGCAACAGCGAACTCGACCGCTCCAGCATCCATCCGCCGAGCGCGGTCGGGCGGCTGCCCTCATGAGCCCGTTCGAACAGCTGACCGCCGAGCATGCGCTCTATGCGCTGCAGCTGACCGGCCAGCGCGGGCTGGGACAGTCCGAGGGAGGAGGCCGCCTTGGAGATACTGCCGTGCTCGGCGATCGCATGGATGACCCGAAGATGGCGCATTTCCATGTCCATGCGGCGATGATAGGGAGAAACCCTACCATTTTAAATCAAAATCCAATAGCGATTTCACAGGGTTCCAAGACTGTGCACATCTTTCCGGGTCAAACGAGAGAGCGCTCCCCGACCTGCCGCCGCCCCGCGCGCCCCGGCGCCCCCCATCGCGCGGTACGGCGGCACCGCCCCCTCGCTCCCGCCGGGCCGTACCGGGGCCCGCTCCGGGTGGCATCCCTCAGAGCCACAGGGCGGCACCCAAATGAAGTTCGCGTTCTCTCCATAAGCCTTATATGGCGAACTATCCGCTCTTTTCTGGTTTTTCCCTTTCGTACGGCCCCGCCAACGCGATCGGTCCCCAGGGGGACTTTCTTCCGCGAAAGGGAACTCTCCCTCCTCTCATGACCGTTTCTGTCGGAGACGTCGTTCACACTCGCGGCTTCGACCCCCTGACGACGGGAGCTGACACGATGGCGGACCGGCGACCGGCCGGAAGAAGACGACCCTCGGGCGCGGGAAAGCGCGGGAAGGGAGGCGAGACCGGTCTCCTGCTCTGGCTCTTCGGCGCCGCGCTGGTGTTCCTGCTGCTCAGGGCGGCCCTGCCCTTCCTGCAGCGGAACTGGCCGTGGTTCGTGGCCGCCGCCGTCGCCGCGCTCGTCCTGGCCACGGCCGTCGCCGTGGCGCGCGCCAGGGCGATGGCCGAGCGGGAGCGCAGGTGGTTCCGGGAGAACTCCGAGCTGGAGCGGGTCGACCGGCTGACGGGCACGGAGTTCGAGAGGCTGACCGCGGAACTGCTGCGCCGGGACGGTTTCCGTCATGTCAGACTGCTCGGCGGCGCGGGCGACCGGGGCGTCGACCTGACCGCGATCGGCCCCGGAGGCCGTCGCTTCGCCTTCCAGTGCAAGCGCTACACCGGCAGCGTCGGCGCCCCCCAGGTCCGCGACTTCCTCGGCGCGCTGGCCCACGCCTTCGCCGGGCACACCGGCGTCCTGGTCACCTCCGGCCGCCTCACCCGCCCCGCCCTGACCGAGGCGAGCCAAGGCGGGCTGATCCTCGTCGAGCGTGAGCGACTGGCCGCCTGGCTCGGCGGCGAGGCCCTCCTGCCCGGCCGTACGGCTCGCGGGGACTGAGCCCTTCCACCGGGCGCGACTCAGCCGCTGTGTGCCTTGGTATATGTCATATTTCTCACTTCGACCGGTGTAATGATCTATGTTAGTCAGGTCGAAAAGTAAGGAAATAATGGGATTTTGACGCGTTCATATCACGGCGAGACCACCCCGTTTCCTCGGTGCCGGGAAGGGCAACCATGATCGCGGTTTCAGTGGTCGACGACGACCGGATGCTGCTCGACGGACTGACCGCCTGGTTCTCCGGAGTCCCCGACATACGCCTGGCGGGCACCGCACGCACGGTCACGGAACTGCTCTCCAGAGGACACGCCCCCGCCGACGTGGTGATCCTCGACCTGCTCCTGGCCGACCGCTCCGACCCGATCGGCAACGTACGCAGGCTCGTGGCCACGGGAAGCCGGGTGCTCGTGGTGAGCGTGATCACCTCACCGAGCATGGGCTCCCAGGTCGTCAGGGCCGGGGCCGGTGGATACCTCACCAAGGACCACGACCTGAGCGTGCTGACCTCCGCCGTCCGCGAGGTCGCCACCCGGGGAAGCACGCACTCCCCCGAACTGGCGCTCTGCTGGCTGTCCGACCGCGCCGCCGACCGCCCCGTGCTCTCCCCCCAGGAACGGGCCGTACTGCTGGCCTACGCGTCGGGGATGACGCTGTCCGCGGCGGCCCGCAGCGCGGGAGTCCAGCCGGGAACCGCCAAGAACTACCTCGACCGGGTCAAGGAGAAGTACCGCAGAGCGGGCAGACCCGCCTACACCAAACTCGACCTCGCCACCCGGGTGAGGGAGGACGGCTGGCTGAGATAGCTGTGTCTGTGTCTCCTTGCTCCGCCTGCGGCGTCGCGGGCTTGGGCGCTCCGGGTCGGCGCTTTCCCTCGTCGCTGTGTCTCCTTGCTCCGCCTTCGGCGTCGCGGGCTTGGGCGCTCCGAGTCGGCGCTTTCCCTCGTCACTCCGTCGCTGCGCTCCTGCGTTCCTCAGTCCAAGCACCGACGCGCCCAAGCCGGACGCTCCTCACACTTGGCACCGGGAAAGCCCAAGCTCACCCCCTCACGCGCGGCACCGGGAAAGCGTGAGCCGACGCTCTTCGCTCCTGGCGTCGGAGAACAGGTGGGGGAACTCCCGGTAAGGCTCCTCACGAGCCAGGGGGATCCCTTGAGGGCCCGGCCGCGGTCGTGTCCCGCGGGTCAACCGTGCACGCCGCGGTCACCCTGACGCCCGGCCCCTCCGGGACCGGCCTCCGTCCCGGTTGACGTGACCGTCGAGGACCGACCCGTCCCGCTCCCGGCCGGGTCACCGGGCCAGACCAGCTCGACGCAGGTGCCCTCGCCTTCGGCGGACAGGACGGTGGCCTGACCGCCGACCTCCCGCATGCGACCGGCGACGGAGGAGGCGAGCCCGAACCCCGGGGTGGTGGAGGCCGGGTCGAAGCCTCTCCCCCGGTCCACGACGCGCACGGTCACCCGATGGCCCCGGCCGTCATCAGGAACGTTCCCGGGACCGTTCCCGTGCGCGTCCTCGCCGACGACCGTCAGCCAGGCCTCCTTCGTCGCGGAGTGCAGGGCCACGTTGTTGAGCGCCTCCTGCGAGGCGTCCGCGAGAGCGGAGACGACGGCCGCGGGCACCCGTTCGGGCAGGGCGGCCGCGGCGTAGCGGACCCGCAGCCCGAGCCCGGAGGCCCTGGTGATCACCTTGGCCAGGCCGTCCTCCAGGCGGGCGGCCGTTCCGGTGCCCTCGCGCCCGATGAGCAGCCTGACGTACTCCGCGTCGGCGGCGCAGCGCAGCCGTACCTGCTCCTCCCTGTGGTCGAGACCCCCACGGGCGATGGCCGTCAGGGTGGTGAGCACCGTGTCGTGCAGCCGCCGGTAGTGCGCCAGACGCTCGGCGGAACGCGCCTGGTCGGCGACGTGGCCCGTCTCGGCGGCCAGCCGCCGGTCGGCCAGGTCGTCCAGGCGGTTCGCCTGCGCCCTCAGGTAACGGTGGATGAAGCAGACGATGGCCGCGAACCACAGGTAGGAGTTCAGGCGCACCGCGATGTCGATCGGCAACGGGTACCTGCTGCCGAGGTCGCCCGCGTGCGCCACCAGGTAGGCCAGCGCGGGCGGCAGCAGCGCCCACGCCCACGCGAGGGACTCCGCGACCGCCCCGGTCAACGCCCCCGTGGCCATGAGGGCCGACGACGACCAGTTCGCCGGGGCGCGGAAGTCACCGAGGCAGTTGGCGCCGACCGCCAGCAGGAGCCCGCAGGTCACCGCGACGTCCGCGGCCACCGTCCAGCGGGCGAACCAGCCTCGGCGCCGGGTGGTCACGACCAGCGCGGCGTTCCAGGCGACCGCGACGGTCAGCAGGACCGCGTTCAGCGCGGCGCTCCGGTAGAGGCGGTCGGCGCTGAAGGCCCCCGCGACGGCGGGCACCAGGTAGCTCGCGCGCTGCAGGACCAGCAGCATCACGACGAACCGGTTGACCCGATCCCGTCCCGGCCGGGCCGCGAGGTACTCGGAGTCACGCCAGCCAAGGGAGCATGAGCGCCGCACCCGTTCTCTCCACTCTCCCCGGCGCCGTTCCGGGGTCCGCCGACAGTCGTCACACCCCCCGTCACACCCCCGTGTACTTCCCTGTCAGTCTTCACCGAAGACGCGGCCCGCGCCATGCGGAGGGCATGGCCACCTCAGGCCGCGCCGCCGGCGAAGCGGGCACTAGCGGACGGTGAAGGGAATCGTGACGGTGTGGGTGAGCGGGCCGCCGTGCCCCGTGACCCTGAGGGAGAAGGAACCGCGCGGGGACGAGGAGGCGGTACGGACGGTCAGCCTGCTGCCTCCTTCGCCGCGTACCGGGTTCGGCGACAGGCTCGCCGTACCCCCGGAGGGCAGGCCCGTGACCGTGAACGTCACCTCTCCGGTGAATCCCCCTGACGCTGTCACCGAGACGGTGGACGCGGCCGATCCGCCGCGTGCGGCCGACAGCGCGGCCGGGCTCGCGGTGAGGGCGAAGTCGCCCGCGCTGACCAGGAGCACGGCCCCGGCCGAGTGGGCCGATGAGCCGCCTTCCCCGGAGATCGTGAGGGGGTAACCGCCCGGCGCCGTACCGCCGAGGACGGAGACCGTCAGCCGTGAGCGCCCCGCCTCCATGACCTGGGCGGGTTCCCAGGAGGCCACGGCTCCCGCGGGGAGGCCGGAGACCGTGGGGGTCACCCGGCCGGTGAACCCGTTCATGGCGCCGACCGCGACAACGTACCCGGCCGTGCCGCCGCCGGTGTCCACGACGCGCGATCCGGGGGTCACGGCCAGGGTGAAGTCCGGTGTGGCCGCCAGCCACCGGTAGGCGGCCAGGACGTCGAGCCGCCCGTACCCGCTGTCGTCGTCCCGGCCCGGGTCGCCGAGGTCGTGCGCGCCGTGCAGCAGCGCCGCCCGCTGACGGTCGGCGTCCAGGCCGGGGTAGGCGCCGAGCAGCAGCGCGAGGGCTCCCGTGACGTGCGGCGCGGCCAGGGAGGTGCCGGAGGCGGTGACGTGCAGGCCGTACAGGTCGGTGGTCCTGATGTCGACGCCGGGCGCCGTCAACAGGGGCGCGCTCGTGCCCTGGCACGCCGACGGTCCCCGGCCGCTGAAGGGGGCGACGACGTCGGAGGCGTCGCTCGCGCCGACCGCGAACGCCCCGGGGTCGTCCGCCGGGGAACGGATCGAGCCCGCCGTGGGTCCCAGGTTTCCCGTGGCGAAGACCGGCACGATGCCCGCCGCCCGCAGCGCCGCGAGGTCGGGCCGGAACTCGGGGTCGCACCCGCCCGTCGCGCCCGTCCACGAGCCGTTCACCACGTCGGGCGCGTCGTCGGTCGCCGGGTCGCCATCCGGGTCGAGCAGCCACTGCATGGCCAGGTGGACGGCGCTCAGGGTGGCGAAGCCACGGTCGTCGAACATCTTCGCCGCGATCCACGTCGCGTCCGGCGCCATGCCGACGGAGGTGCCTCCCGCGTCTCCGCCGACCATGATCCCCATGGTCGCGGTGCCGTGGCCGTTGACGTCGACGGGGGTGCCAGGGTGTTCCCCGTTGGGGTCGTACCAGCTGTTCGTCCCTCCTCGGTACCCGGCCGCGAGGTCGGGGTGGGTGAGGTCGACCCCGGTGTCCAGGCTCGCCACGACCACGCCGCGGCCCCGGTGTCCGAGATCCCACATGGCGGGAGCGCCGACGAGCGTCAGGTTGGCCTCGGGCCGCTCCCGCGACTCCGTCAGGCGGGGTGCCTGGACGGTCCGGTCGGAGCGGATCCGGCGGATCCCGGGCAGCGCCGCCAGTTCGGGCAGCACCGAGGGGTCCGCCGTCACGGCGACCGCGTCGACGATCCACAGCGGCCGTACGGCGGAGACCAGCCCCCGGGAGCGCAGGGCCGCCAGGCGTTTCAGGAGGCCGCGCTGCCCCCTCTCCGCCCTGGCGCGTAGTTCCCGCTCCAGAGCCACCCGCCGGGTCTCGCCGTACCCCCGGACCGCTCCAGGGTCCACCTGGTCGTCGAGCACCACGATGACCCGGGCCGCGGGTGCCTGAGGTACGGCCCGCGCGTGCCCGGACCACGCGGCGGCCGTAACCGCGAGCCCGGCGGCCACGGCCGCCCACCTCATCCGAGCCTCCAGGCGACGGGGATCTCCTGTACCTCTCCGCCCCGTGTGACGACCACCGTCAGCCGTGTCGAGGCCGCCCCCAGCTCTCCGGTTCCCACGTAGCGGCCGGACTCCAGCCTGCGCAGCGGGGTGAGCCCGGCGGGTGACCTGAGCGAGACCCCGTCGACGGGCGCGGGCGGGGGACGGCGCGAGCTGGCCGCCGTGACGGTGAACCCGTTGGTCCCCGCCCGGTTCGGGGTGACCGAGATCGCGACGACCAGGTCGCCGGAGACCACGCCCCGGGTCGTCGTCACGGACGCCGCCGGGGCGGCGGGCCCTGAGACAGCGGGCGCCCCGGCCTGCCGGGTGAACAGGGCGGCCCCCAGCAGGAGTACGGCCGCCGCGCAGGCGGCCGTGGCGGCGGCCGGGTCGGGACGGCCGCCCGTGACGAGCCCGGACGGGTACCGGACTCCCGCCACGAGGACACGGCGCAGCAGCGCCGCGACCGCGACCACCCCGGCCAACAGGCACAGGCGTGCCCAGCCCCGGGCCGCGACCCGGCCGTTCTGTCCGGGGACGGCCGGGTCGCGCGCGAAGTCCGCAGGAAGGGCGGCCGGGGCCCGCGCCCACCCGGCGGGGGCGGGACCGACGGCGAAGACCACCATGCCGTCGGCCTTGTGGCCGTCCCCGGCGGTGAGCACCTGCCAGGCAATGCCGTAGATGCCCCAGGGCAGTCCGGGAAGCCGCAGAACGAGCCGGGTCCCGTCGACGGAGCAGGTGACGTCCTCCAGGACGCGCCCCGAGCCGTCCACGAGCCGGGCGTAACTGAGCCTCTCCGCGACGACCTCGTCGAACGTCAGCGTCGCGGTGCGCGGGGCCCGTGCCAGCACGGTTCCACCCGCCGGGTCCGAGCCGACGAGGACGCCGTGCGCCGAGGCGGGGGCCGCGAGCCAGACGACGACCGGCAACGCCAAGCACAGGCAGAGCGCCAGGCGGGCCGGACCCCTCTCACGAGACGGTGACATGCCGCACCTGCGCGTCTCCCAGCAGGACGGTGACCTTGCTTCCCGGCCGTACCCAGTTGCCGGAGTTCTCGAAGACCAGGTAATAGGTGACTGCGGGTTTCAGCTCTCCGGTGTGCGCGTGGCCCATGTAGAGCTGTTCGACCACCAGCCCGGTGGCCTCGTCCACGACGAGCGGCGGGGTGTCCGCGTGGTGCACCGCCTGGGCCCTGCCGGGGTCGACGACCTGGAACCGCACGTCGAGCAGCCCTCCCGCCCCGCTGGCCGAGACCCGTACGAGCCGGATGCCCGCCCGGTCGGCGAGCCGGTCCGCCGGGACGACCGGCCGGTCGAAGGCGGGCCCGCCGGGCGGGGGACGGGTGTCCGGCCCCCGCGGGCTCTCCGACGCGGGGGCCGAGACGGCCTGGACGGGCGCGGCGGACGTGACGGGTGCGAGGGGCGTCGACAGCCGCCACACCAGGGCCGCCGCCGTACCGCCGAGACCGACCGTCGCCGCCAGGACGAGCGCCACCCGCGTTCTCGGGCTCACGACACCTCGATGAAGGTCATCATCCCGCCGGGCGAGACGGCTCCGTTGGTCAGGTGGAGCTGACGGTTGTAGAGCGCGAGCCTGGTTCCCGAGGAGGGCACGGTGACGACGGCGTCCTCCGTGCCACCCGCGGGGACCGTCTCGGTGGTGGCCTCGAACGGGTTGCCCAGCGGGTGCGCGTCCCGGGCTATCACCCGTTCGTAGGCGCCGAGGAGACGCATCGAGGTGTTGTCGAAACCCGCATTGAGGTAGCGCAGCAGCACCCTGGTGCCCGGCGGCCCCCCGTCGACGGGGGTGGTCTCGGGGTAGGCCCTGCCGTTGACCAGCCAGTACTTCGGCGCGTACCGGTGCGGGTCGGTGGTCGTCGGCGCGGCGTTGAACGCCGGGTCGATCGCCGAGAGCACCAGGATCGCCTCCCTGTCGTAGGCGGTCGCGGCGGAGGCGTAGGCCCGGCCCTCCGTCGCGGGCCGTACGACCAGCGCGCCGTAAAGGCCCATCGGCAGTTGCCGTTCCGTTCCCTGGTAGAGGTAGGTGCCGGGGGCGGCGGCGGTGAAGGTCGCGGTCGTGCTCTCCCCCGCCGCCGCGGTGACGCCGCCGCCCTGGTCGAGGGTCAGCCCGGGCACCTCAAGTGAGACAGGGATCGTCAGGCCGTTGTGCACGACGAGGGAGACCTCCTCCCCCTCCTTGACCGAGAGCACGGGGCCCGGCAGGGAGGGGGTCGCGCCCGTGCAGGAGCCACCGGGCCCGGCCTGGGAGAAGCCCCAGACGGCGGTGGAGACCTGGTCGGGCAGCCGCAGCTCACCCGCCGAGGCGCACAGTTCGATCGTGACGCCCGCCGCCGCCGCGGGTGAGCCGGGCAGGACGAGACAGGCCGCGATCAGGACGAGCACGAGAGTTCTGCGCATCTGGTCCCTCATGGTGCGTCGTAGGTGAGTTTGAGCAGGTTCCCTCGGGTGAGGAAACCGGTCGTGGTGCCGGTGGTCAGCACCCGGATCCGCACCTTCCCCTGGTTCGCGCCGGTGCCGAGGAAGTCCGGCTGGGGTGCGGGAAGGACCCGGGTGATCATGGTGTCGGAGGTTCCGACGCCGGTCTCCGCCCCGAGCCTGACCCAGGTTCCCGTCGACCACCTCCAGGCCCACAGGGTGGTCGGCAGCGTGCCGGCCGGATTGTGCCCGGTGTAGGTGACGGTCAGGGCGCTCGCCCCGGCCGGGACTCCGGCGAAGCCTCCGTACCAGTCGGCGGCCGGGGTCTCGGTGGTCGTTGAGGTGACCTGGTAGTAGGAGGAGTCCGCGCTCGCCAGCGCGGCGGCGGAGCCCGACTCCGGGGTCCCGGCGAGGATCACGGAGCTTCCCGCCACCGCGGCGCACCCGCCGGGGGGATCGACCCGTAGCAGGGTCGCCATGCCGCCGAAGCCCGCGTCGAAGTTGGTGAACTCGTTCAGGGCATGGCTGTGCCAGGGGAAGTACCACTCGCCGCAGACGTTCTGCGAGGTCGTGCCTACGGGGAGCGTCCCCTTGGCCCCCAGGTAGGCGCTGCCGCTTGACCAGGTGTCACCGTTCTTGAAGGTCAGGTTGCGGTAGTCCGGCGACGCTACGGAGGCGGGCAGCGGGTTGCCCTGCGGGTCCCAGGAGTCCTGGTCCTTCCAGGTGAACAGGAAGTCCTGGGTCTGCCCGGAGGCGACGGTGTCGCCGAAGTGTTCGCCTCCGGCGTCGCCGCCCTCCGGCGTCCGCAGTCGCCTGCCGTCCTGGGCGATCTGCCGCACGTGGTTGCCGTGTGGATGGAAGGGGTGGTTGAGCGCGCCGACGTTGACCATCCTGATCAGCGCGGGCAGCGGGTTGGTCGTCGCGTCGTACGGTTTCACCCGGACCAGAGCGCCGTACGGCTGGGCGGGCAGCCAGGGGACCCCGTTGTTCTGGAGCGTGTCGGGGAACTGCCTGCCGTTGATCGCGAAGTAGCGGTTGCGCAGGGTGGTGAAGTCGTAGACGCCGCCCGTCTCGACCGCGTGGTGCAGGTCGGGGTCGATGTCGCTGAGCAGCATCAGGTACTCCCGGCTCGGGTCGAACCTGCTGGCCGCGTCGTAGGCCTGGTCGGGACGGTCCCGGGGGCGCACGACGAGCGCGCCGTACAGGCCCATCTCAACCTGTTTCGAGGGGTCGCTGCCGCTCTCGTAGAGGTAGGTGCCGGGTTCGTCCGCCGTGAAGGTGTAGGTCGCCTCGCCTTTCGGGGGGGCCTGCGCGGCCAGCGGTCCCGGGGAGCCGGTCTCCTCGACCCCGGACTGGCCGGGGAGGACGATGGAGACCGGTTCGGCGAGGTCGTTGTGGAGGCGGACGGTGACCCTGTCGCCCTGTTCGACGCACAGGGTCGGGCCGGGGCTCTGGAAGCCTCCCCCCGTCGGGGCGTAGCTCCACATGAGGACGCTGTTGCCGTCGGGGGTCTCGGCGTATCCGCTGGTGGCCGTCAGGTCGAACGAGGGCCCGGTGGCGCACACGAGCCCCTGCTTCGGCGCCGCCTCCGCCTGGGCCCGCGCTTCGGGCCGGACGGCCTGCGTCGCCAGCACCGCGACCAGGACGCACAACGACGCGATCACCTTACGCATACGTCTCCCCCACCACGGTCTGGGCCGGCAGCGGCGTCTGGTAGACCCGGACCTCTGTCGCCATGCCGCCGAGGCCGGGGACTCCGCGGTTCGACAGCCTCCTGAAGTCCCGGTTCTTGAGCAGATAGGTGTTGTGCGGCCCCCGGGCGTCGGTGGACACTCGGGCCCCGGGGTTGAAGCGCGGGGCGGTGAACAGCACGTCCCTGGCCTCCCCCGGTCCGATGTAGAGGGTTGAGGTGATGTAGGAGGTGTCGGCGCCCGACGGGGAGCGCAGCAGGGTCGCGTCCTCGCCGACCACCTTCATGGGGATACCGGGCAGTTGCATGGCGTGCTGTTCGTAGCCCAGGTTGGCCAGCCGCAGCAGGACCCGGTCCCCCGGGTTGACCTGGACGAGGGCGGAGACCGGCTGTTCCGGCAGGGACGGGTGCCCGTTGGGCAGGATCGTCTGGGGGTAGACCCGGCCGTTCAGCGTGAAGTACTGCGGGTCGTAGTCGGTGAAGATGAACTCCTGGATCTGCTCGTCCGCGTCGTGTTCGCGTTCCTCGATCTCGTTGAGCAGGATCGCGAAATGCCGGTCGTAGGCGGTCGAGCCGTCCTCGTCGTTGTAGGCGTAGGAGGTGCTCCTGTGCAGCGGGTCCAGGGTCGGGGAGCCGTCCTGGGCGGGCCGGACGAACACGATGCCCGTCATGCCCATCTGGACGTGCTCGACGTCCTCGAAGTGGCAGTGGTACATGTACGTGCCCGGGTCGTGCGGCCGGTAGAAGTAGGTGAACCGCCGCTCGATCGGCACCGAGACCGACACCTCGGGCACCCCGTCGAACACGGTCGCCGGGGTGCGGAAGCCGTGCCAGTGGATGGTGTGGGAGTCGACGAGGTCGGGTCTGCCGACCAGGCCGAGGTTGGTCAGGGTGATGTGGACGTCCTGGTCCTGCCCGAGGCCGAGGACGGGCGCGACGTGCTGTGCCTTGCCCTTGTAGGCCGCGGTCAGCTCGGCGACGGACTTCTCCGGCGGCACCGCGAGGAATCCGAAGACGTAGACCGGTGCCCTGCCGGGGATCGTGATGTAGCCGTCGGTGCCCGCCAGGGAGATCCTGGCCGCGGCGCCGGGTACGGCGTGCGCCGTGCCCTCCAGGGTCTGCCCGCCGACGGCCAGTCCGGCGACCAGGGCTCCGGCCTTGAGGAGGTCTCTGCGTCTCATGGTCATCGCACCTCGTCCGCGCCGAGATCGAAGGGGGTTGGGCCCGTTCCCCGTGGCCGGGTCTGGCCGTCGTAGTCGGTCGGCGGCGCGGGGACGGCGGTGGCGGTCCGCGGCGCCGGGTAGGTGGAGTAGGCCGCCCCCCTGTTGATCGCGGGCGAGCCGGCCGTCAGGTGGTAGTCGCCGGTGAGCCCGACGGGCGGGTCCTGCCCGGTGATCGTGACGGAGGCCGTCTGCGGGTCGAGGCGCGACCCGGCGACCGCCAGTTCCAGGGTGAAGGGCTGGACGAACCGCGGGTCCTGTCCGAAGACGTTGCCCTGGCCCGCCGGGAGCGGGTGGTCGGCACCGTCCGAGCCGCGGATCGTGCCGGCCGTCAGCGACGAGTACCGCGGGGTGAAGGTGTCGGCTCCGTTCGCGGTGCCGTGGATCTCCAGGTCGATGGACCCGTGCGAGACGAGTGTGGCGCCGGGGCCCGGTTTGCTGAGGGTGAAGGCCTGGTTCTGCCAGAAGACGTTGTCGAACAGCGCCACCGGGTTGGCGAAGGTGGGCGATCCCGGGGGCAGGGTGGCCTGGAAGAGCGGGTCGTTGGCCTCTGCCGCCAGGCCCGCGGAGTGCGGGGTGTCGTCGCACGTCTCGCACGAGGCGGTCGAGACGTTGTTGGCGACGGTGTTGTTGACGATCGCCACGTTCGCCGAGTCGTCCATCATGATCCCGCCGCCGAGATCGGCGGCGCCGTTGTCCACGATCATGTTGTTGCGGACGTTGACGCGGGCGGTGTGCGCGTTCTCGATGAAGAGGCCGCCGCCGTCGTCGCCGGAGTAGTTGCTCTGGACCAGGTTGCGTTCGACGTCCACGGCGCCGGAGCCGTCGCCGAGCGGGGTGGTGCCGTCGGGCAGCGGGCGCGGGATCTCCTGGGCGACGCTGATCCCAGCCCCGGAGTCGACCGAGTCGTTGTAGTAGACCTGGTTGTCGTGGATGGACCCGCCGGGTGACAGGCCCCAGTGGGAGATGCCCGCGCCGTACTCGACGCCGAAGTTCCCGCAGACGATGCTCCTGGCCACCTCGTAGCCGTCGGAGCCGCGGAAGATCCCGATGCCGCCGGAGCGGGCGAGGCCGCCGCTGCCGAGGATCCTGTCGTTGAGAATCTTCACGCCGGTGTTGTGGCTGTCGGTGTACGGCTGGCCGAGGCCGATGCCGCCCGCGAACAGGCCGCCGTCGCTCTCGAAGATGTCGTTGGTGATCTGCAGATTGGCGGCGTGGGCCTGGAGCTGGACGCCTCCGGCCCCCTGGCCCTGGCCCGTGGTGACGCCGAGGCCGTCGATACGGGCCGCCGTCAGGCCCGAGGGGAAGGCCGTGGCGGTCTTGGCCGCGACCGTGATGCCCGCTCCTTCGAGGACCGGGTGGTCGGCGTCCACCCCGGCCAGGGGCCCGGCGGCCGTCAGCGCCGTCGTCCAGGTGAGTTTGTTGTCGTGGAAGAACCGTCCGTCGACGACGGTGCCCTGGATGTCGGCGCGTGGGTCCTCCGGGGCGCGTTCCAGCAGTTCGCGGGCGCCGACGAGGCCGCCGGGGCCGAGTCCCTGCAGCAGGAGGGGCTTCCACATGAGCACGTTCTCGTGGTAGACGCCGGGCTTGAGCACCAGCAGGCTGCCGGGGGCCGCGACGTTGACCGCGCTCTGGATGGCCCCGGGGGTGGTGGGCGGGGCCACCTCGACGACCGGGGGCCGGTAGTCCACGCCGCCGGTGTTGCCGCGCACGTGGAAGGTGAGCCCGTTGACCGAGGAGAAGCCCGCGGCGGTGCGGACCGACAGCTGTTTCGGTCCCGGGCGTATCTGGGCGGGGGTCACCCCGATCGGTGGGACGGTGATGACGATCCGGCGGTCGCCCCAGCTGACGATCCCGCCGTTGGCAACGGTCAGGGTACGGCTCTGCGGGGCCACCGGGTCGCCGAGCGTCACGCTGCCCGCCGTGGTCCCGAAGAAGTCGCCCTGGATGGTGACGCGGCGTTCCGCCGCCGGGTCGCCCGCCGTGGTGTACGGCGTGGAGACCTCGAGCACCTCGGGGGTGTTCACCGGGAGTTCGCACGCCGTCCCGGAGATCGGATCGAGCGGGGTGTCGAGCTGGTCGGTCTGGCCGGGCCACACGTCCCAGGCGAAGGACGCCGTCAGGTAGTCGGGGTTGAAGTCGGGGTTCGGGTGGGCCTTGTCCCCTGGGTCGTTGACGACCACCACGTACATTCCGGGGCAGGTTCCCTGCGGGATGGGGCAGTTGTAGGTCTCGGTGGAGGGCAGCAGCGCCTCGTAGCCGCCGTTCTCGCTGGTCTTCACCGTGGTGATCAGGCGCCAGTTGTAGTCGCGGATGCCGATGGGGATGTTGCCGATGGCGCGGGGCTCGCCGTACCAGACGGACTTGGGGTCGCGGTCGAAGTAGATGTCGTCGGAGACGAGGCCGACGATGCGTCCCGGTTCGGCCACGTCGGGGCCGTTCCTGAAGTTGGTCATCAGGTGGAAGTCGGCGTTGGCGTTCTGGTTGTTCTGCAGCACGACCAGCCGTTTGTCGCACAGCGGCCGCGACGGGCTCGGCTCGACCCCGTGGTAGGGGCTGCGCGGGGTGAGCGTGGACTGGTCGATGACGTGCCCGTCCCCGACGCACGGGGGCGGCGGGATGGCGGGGGTGAACCGGCCTCCCAGGTCGACGTTGACGTCCTCCTCGCGGACCGGCCGGTAGAGGCAGCCGTTCCCACCGGGGCCGCTGACGTACTTCTGGCCGGTGGGGTTGCACGGCCGGGGGTCTCGGGGGTCGGCGGGCATCACCACGTGGGTGACGTAGGTGCCCGCGACCAGCGGGACCGGCGCGCTGCCGTCGCCGCAGACGGTCTCCCCCTCGGCGTCGAAGTGGCCGAAGCCGCCGGTCGCCGCCGGGCAGTGGTCGGCGAAGGCGTAGCCGCCGTCGAAGGCCGCGTCCCTGGTCTCGTTGCCGGTCGCGGGGACCTCGACGCACTTGGGGCCGATCAGCGGGTTGAGCTGGACGGAGATGTCGTCGCCCTTGTGGTCCAGGACATCGCATCCGGTCGAGGGCTTCCAGTGGTCGGTGACGTACTCGTTGAGCACGACGTCGTCGGCGGTACCCGGCTGGTTGTCGGGTCCGGGCCCCTCCAGCCTGACCGTCACGCCGGGGATGCCCGGCTCGTACTTCTCGTGGACCTGCATGCGGGCGTCGAACTCGTTGCGGGTCGTGGCGAAGTAGGTGATGCCGATGATCTGCCCCGGCTTGCCGCCGTAGGAGTACTTGCCCCAGTCGACCTCGCTGCGGTGGCCCTCGATGACGAGCTGGTTGGTGAGCAGGCCGCCGCCCTCGTCCGTCGGCACGTGCGCCGACCGCGACGGGTCGTACTCGCTGTGCACCGCGGCCCCGGTGGTGCCGAAGCGGGCGAATCCCACCTCGCCGATGAACCACTTGCCGAGCGGGCCGCCCTCGGCGTTGGTGTACTCGTAGCGCCCCTGGGCGTCGGTGAACGTGGAGTCCTTGATCGAGCCGTCCCGCCACCGCTGGTCCACGTCGGTGTTGGGGATGGCGGGTTCGCAGGTGACCTCGTTCTTCAGATCGGCGCAGTCGCGGACGCCGTTGCCCCTGCTGCCCGAGGGCAGTGCCGTACCGTCGGCGGCGACGCCGGTGTCCTGGTAGACGTGGCCGGACAGCCAGCCGAACCAGCGGGAGACCCCCACGTCTCCGAGGTCCACTCTCTGTCCCGCCGCCGTCACCTCGACGGGCAGGAACCGGGTGATGTAGCTCAGCTGTTCGTCCCAGATCGACAGGATGTACGACCCCGGCGGGACCCTGGGGACGGTGAAGTTCCCCTCCTCGTCGCCCTGCCCGACGTAGAGTGTGGTGTCGTTGGCGCTGCTGGTCAGGGCGATGTACGGGCTCTCGACCGGTTCGGCGGTCTCCAGGACCTCGAACGGCGGCCAGGCCTTCCAGTTCTTCGCGGTCCCGCTGATCGACCCGGTGCCGGGGGCGGCGAAGTCCGTGGCCGTGCACACGAAGCCGAACCAGTAGCCGGTACGCCGGTCCGGCGGTTCCCAGAGCGACTCCCCGGGGGCTCCCGTGCCGTCACTTCCCTCCTCGACCCCGGCCTGGAGTCCGACGCCGCCGTCGATGGTGGTGGTCTGCGTCCACCGGCCCGACCCGTCCTTGCCGCAGGCGTCCGGGGGCGTCACCTTGATGAAGTAGGTCGCCGGGCCCAGGTCGTCGATCTGGACGAACCCGTCGGAGGCGGTACGGCAGTCGCCGCCGCACAACGGGCGGTTGTGGTAGTCGACGGCGACCTGGGAGTTGGTCTGCTCCTCCAGGGTGACCTGGAAGCCGGGCAGCCCGGCCTCCCCGGTGTCGGGCGCTCCGTTGGCCCACTGGTTGTCGTCGAAGACGAACACCCTGATCTTGCCGAGCGGGAGCGGGTGGGCGTCATCGGCCTCGGACATGGCGACCTGTACCGTGCCCGCGTCCCGGGGCAGCGTGATGTGCCTGCCCCACATCTTGTGGTCGTCCGACCTGACCGAGACGAGGTAGCGGCCGTCCGGCAGGTCGAGTGTCGCCCTGTCCTGGTCGCCCTCCGCGACGACGGGGCTGTTGCTCTCGGTGGCCGCGACCCCGGTGCGGAGGGCGGGGTCGGGGTCGTCCGGCAGACGGGTGTTGTCAGCGTTGACGATGTACTGGAACTTCGGCAGCGGAGCTCCGGTCGCCAGGTCACGGGCCTGGACGGTGATCGAGCTGTCCTGCGCGGCGGCGGGGGGCGCCAGGGCGGGAGAGGCGAGCGCCCCGGCCATGAGGGTGACCGCGACCGCCCACGGGGCGAACCTGGATCTACGACGGGACATGCCCGGATCATGGGCTCACCCCGTGGCCGGGGCCATGAAAGATGACGTGTCTGTCATCGACATGTCATTCCGGCTCGCCTGGGACGCGCCCGTGGCGAGCGGAAACGGCCGTGGGTCCCGTTCCTCCCCTGTCATCCGGCGCCGGGGTGTCGGGCACCCGCAGGGTGACCGTGGTGCCTGAGCCCGGGGAGCCGGTCACCGTCAGGCCGCCGCCCCATCCCTCGACGACGGCACGCGCGATGGCCAGGCCGAGGCCGCTCCCGGTCTCGGTGCGGGCCGGGCCGGGCCCTCCCGAGGTCAGGGCTCTGGCCTGTTCCTCGGTGACGCCGACCCCCGAGTCCGTCACCTCGACCACCCAGGCACCCGATCCGGTACGGCCGGTCACCTCGATCCGGTCGCCGGGGCCGGTGAACTTGACCGCGTTCTCCAGCAGGCAGTCGAGCGCCGCCTCCAGGCGTTCGGCGTTCACCGGTCTCGGGCCGACCGCCGAGCGCACCGACCACGAGCGGGGCGCGGCGGGCCGCCACCGCCGGACGATCCTGGCCAGCTCCGCGTCCACGTCCCTCGGCAGCTGCTCCGGGTGGGGGTCGTCGGCCTGCATCAGCGTGATCAGCCGTCGGCTGATCACGGTCAGTTTGTCGAGTTCCTCGATGACGACGGCCAGGTCCTCCCGCGCGGCGGGACCGACGGTCCTCCCGACCAGTTCCAGGTATCCGCGGGCGACGGTGATCGGGGTACGGAGTTCGTGGGAGGCGAACCTGACGAACAGCTGCCGCCGTTCCGCGCCGCGCCGTTCCGCCTCCGCCAGCCTGGCGACCTCGGCGAGCGCCTGCTGCCTCCGGTAGACGTGCCAGACCATGACGGCGAAGAGGATCGACATCAGGGGGACCTCCGCGGTCTCCTCCCAGCCGATCTCCCCCAGGTCGGCGTGGTGGGCGAGCACGTAGCCCGTGCTGACCGTCACCGCCAGCAGCGCCACGATCATGGACACCGGGCGCCAGACCGTGAAGCCGTAGATGAGGGACAGGCCGATCCACACCAGATGGAAGGGGATCGTCTCGCCGCCCGGCAGGAGGTACATCAGCACCAGGGCGACCAGTGCCCCTACCGCCCAGGCGCCGATCAGCAGGCGGCTAGTCCGTGACGAACCGATAGCCGACATGGCGCACCGCTTCCACCCGCTGGGGACCGTCGAGTTTGGCGCGCAGCCGCCGGACGCAGACGTCCACGACGTTGCTGCGGGGGTCGAAGGTCAGTCCCCATACGTCGGCGAGCAGTTCGGCGCGGCTGCACACCTGCCCGGCCCGCCGCATGAGGTGCTGCAGCAGGAGGAACTCTCGCAGGGGCAGCTCCGTCCGCCGTCCGGCCACCACGGCCCTGCGCAGGCGCAGGTCGAGCCGTACGGCGCCCGCCTCAAGCCACCGCTGGGCGGCTCCAGGGGCCTGGCCGCGCATCCGGGTGCGGACCCGGGCGACCAGTTCGGCGACTGCGAAGGGCTTACCGAGGAAGTCGGCGGCACCCGCCTCAAGACAGGCGACCCGGACCCCGACGTCGGACAGCGCCGACAGGACCAGGACGCGCTGTTCTGGACGTGTCTCGACGAGACGTTCGAGGACCCGGTCCCCGGCGAGGCCGGGAAGCATGAGGTCGAGCACCACGAGGTCGAAGTCGTGGGCGAGCGCGGCCCGCAGCCCCTCGTGCCCGGTCGAGGCGCTGTCCACGGCGTGGCCCTCGTCCCGCAGGACCCGGGCCACGAGTTGCGCGATCCTGTCGTCGTCCTCGACGACCAACACCCGTCCCACCGGCGTCCCTCTCCTCACGTGTGCGGATCACTGGTCACCTGAGCATGAGGATCACACAGCGGCCCTGACAAGTCACCCCTACTTCTCAGATAACTAAATGTCACGAAATAAGCGGTGAGGTCAGCCGTTGAGCAGGTCGTTCCTGGCGTGGCGCAGGTCGTCGAAGGAGGACAGGTCGGGGACGGTCCAGCCGTTCAGGTCGTACTCCCCGAGGCACCGCTCGACGAACGCCTTGTAGTCGTCGATCTGCCCCGACGCGCCCTGCCCGAGCAGCAGCTCGACGCGGGTGCTCTCGTGGTTGCCGGCGTAGTTGAGCTCGTACAGCTCGTGCCTGCCGCCGAACTCGGTGCCGACCGCGTCCCACAGCAGCTTCATGACCTTGACCCGCTCGACGGCGTCCACCCCGTTCGAACCTCGGACGAACCTGTCCAGGTAAGGACGGATGTCCGGGTTCTTGAAGTCGTCGGCGCTGGAGTTGACGTAGATCAGCCCGCTGGCGACGTCCTTCAGCACGATCTCCCTGATCCTGGGATAGCCGACCTGCATGAACCACCGGTAGGCCATGCCGTACTGGGGGTTGGGCAGCACCGCGCCGTTGCGCCACGGGACGGGGTTGCGCGCGGCGGCGTCCGACAGCGCCCAGAAGAGGTTCCGCCAGGCCAGGACCTCGCCCATCCTGCTCTGCACGCCCCGGAAGTCCCTGGTGCCGGTGATCTCGAGCGCCTTGGCCAGCAGGCCCGCGATGAACTCCAGTTTCACCGCCAGGCGGGTGCAGCCGTGGAAGGTGAAGCGCTCGATGAAGCCGGAGTGCCCGGTGAACAGCTGGACCTTTCCCACGTCGCCGTAGACGAAGACGTTCTCCCAGGGGATGAGGACCTTGTCCAGTACCAGGATGGTGTCGTTCTCGTCGAGGCGTGAGGAGAGCGGGTAGTCGAAGGGGCTGCCCATCACCGCCGCGGCGGCGGTGTAGGAGGGGCGGCAGATCAGCTTCATCCCCCGCGCGCCCATCGGCACCGTGGCCACCAGCGCGAACTCCCGTCTCTTGATCGGCAGTCCGTAGTGGGCGATGAAGTTGTAGTGGGTGAGCGCCGAGCCGGTGGCGACCACCTTGGCCCCGCTGACGACCAGGCCCGCGTCGGTCTCCCGCTCCACGTGGACGAAGACGTCGGCGACCTCGTCCGGCGGGCGGCTCCGGTCGACCGGGGGGTGGACGATGGCGTGGTTCCAGTAGAGGACCTTCTCCTGCGACTCGGCGTACCACCGGCGCGCGTTGTCGGCGAAGGGCTCGTAGAAGTCGGCGTTGGCGCCGAGCGTGCCGAGGAAGGAGGCCTTGTAGTCGGGGCTGCGGCCCATCCAGCCGTAGCTCATGCGCGCCCACTCGGCGATGGCCCGCTGGTCGGCGACGAGGTCCTCGGCGCTGTGCGGTGTGGTGAAGAACCTGTGGGTGTATCCGCCGCTTCCCGTGTCGGTCGGCGCGGTGAGGACCGCGCGCCTGGCCGGGTCGTGCAGCGCGTCGTAGAGCCGCGCCGTCATCCGGATGGGGTTGCGGAAGGCCGGGTGGGTCGTGGGGTCCTTGACGCGTTCGCCGTACACGTAGATCTCACGGTCGTCGCGCAGACTCTCGATGTACTCCTCACCGGTCAGCGGGCGGGTCACGGGGCCTGTCTGCTCGTCTCGCACCTCGACTCCTCGGGGAAGTTGTGGGCGGCGCCGCGGAACTCCATGGTGGCACCCGGTGGTGGCGATGCCTTTCTCCCAGGTTGCGCTGATCACCGCCGTTCTCCCGGACAGCGCAATCCGAGAGATGCGGGGGCCCGGCGCCGGGTGGGACGGTCGGAGGGCGAGCACACCGGAGGCGGTCGCCGCCATCGCCGGTGGATGACAGTGGATGACAGTGGACGACAGGGCGTCCGGCTCCGGACGGTTCCCGACCGTCTCCTGGGGACCACCGCTCCCCCGCCTTCCGTGACCGTACGAGCGGCGCGCCTCCCGGTTCTCGTCCGCTCGTTCCCAGCTGGTTCCCAGGAGGAAATGGTGCTGACCGCCGACGTTCCCGCATCAGGACGGCCGACCGGCCGCGTGTCCGAGCGACCCCAGGCCCGGCGGGAGGACCCGTCCTGTCCGCCGGGTGACGACAAGGAGACGGAGGGCGTGACCTGGACCCTGGCGCGGAGGAGGGCCGCGCGTGCCCGCGCGTGCCCGTCCCCCGCCTGGGAGATCCCGGACGAGGCCGCCTGAGACTTCCCGACGACCATCAGACAGCCAGGAGAAAGGGCAACCCATGACAACGACCAGCCCCTCGGACGCGGACAGGGCCGCCGTGGCGGCCGTTCCCCAGCGCGTCGTCGACGCGTGGGCAGAACACGACGCGGAGGCCTTCGCCGGCGTCTTCACCGAGGACGGGAGCATGATCCTGCCCGGCCTCTACCGCAAGGGCCGCCAGGAGATCCGCTCGTTCATGGCGGAGGCGTTCGAGGGCCCGTTCAAGGGCACCCAGGTGACCGGGCGCCCCATCGACGTCAGGTTCCTCGGCGAGACGACCGGGGTGCTGATCACGCAGGGCGGCGTGCTGGCCCCGGGAGAGACCGAGGTCTCCCCGGAGCGCGCCATCCGGGCCTCCTGGCTGGTCGTCAAGGAGGACGGCCAGTGGCGGCTCGCCGCCTACCAGAACAGCCCCGTCAACCCGGCCTGACCCGCCCGCGAGGACGCCGCCCGGCCCCGCGGCCGGGCGGCGTCCTCATGTCGGGACCGGTCAGGACCAGGCGAGCATCAGGAGCGGATCCTCCAGCATGGCGCCGATCTCGCGGAGCACCGTGGCGCCCAGTTCGCCGTCCACGATCCGGTGGTCGAACGACAGCGCCAGCGTGGCGACCCTGCGGACCGTGACCCGTCCCTCGTACACCCAGGGCATGTCCCTGATCTGGCCGAGCGCGAGGATCGCCGACTCCCCCGGCGTCAGGATCGGGGTTCCGGCGTCCACGCCGAAGACACCCGTGTTGGTGATCGTGACGGTTCCCCCCGACAGGTCCCCGGGGGTGGCCCCGCCCGACCGCGCGGTCCCTGTCAGCTCCGTCAGGGCGCGGGCCAGGGCGGGCAGCGACAGGCCGTCGGCGCCTTTGACGTTGGGGACGATCAGCCCGCGTTCCGTGGCGACGGCGACGCCGAGGTTCACCCGCCGCCGGAGCACGATCTCCTGGGCGGCCTCGTCCCACGAGGAGTTGATCATCGGGTTGCGCCTGACCGCGATCACCAGCGCCCTGGCGACGGGCAGCAGCGGCGAGACCCTGGTCCCGGCGAAGTCGGCCAGCCCGCGCAGCCTCGTGACCAGCTCCGTCATCGCGGTGACGTCGACCTGCAGCCAGGTCGTCACGTGCGGGGCGGTGAACGCCGAACGCACCATCGCCTCCGCCGTGTGCCTGCGCACCCCCCTGACCGGGATCCGCTCCTGCCCGTCGCCGGGCTCCGGGTCCGGTACGGCCGCCGCCCGCCGGACGTCCTCGTGGGTGACCGGCCCTCCCTGGCCGGTCCTGGCGAGGGCGGCCAGGTCGACGCCGAGGTCCTTGGCCAGTCTGCGGACGGGCGGCTCGCCCGCGCCACGGTCTCCGCTCCCTCCGCTCTCTCCGGGCCTTTCGGGCCTTTCGGGGGAGGTCCGTCTGCGCGGTCTGCGGCTCGTCGCGCCCGGCATGGCGCCGTACCCGACGAGCACGGGAACCCGCTCCTCCTCCCGAGGGGCGACGGGCGGTGCCGCCTGGGGCGCGTCCCCGCCGACGGCCACGGTGATGAGCGGTGTGCCGACCTCGACCGTCGTGCCCTCCTCGACGAGGAGTTCCCCCACGACGCCCGCGAAGGGGCAGGGCAGCTCGACGACGGCCTTGGCCGTCTCGATCTCAAGGATGACCTGGTTGACCCGCACGGTCTCGCCGGGGCGCACGTGCCACCTGACGATCTCCGCCTCGACGAGCCCCTCACCGACGTCGGGGAGCGCGAACCGTCTCAGCTCGCTCATGGTCACCAGGCCATGGTCCGGTCGACGGCGTCGAGGACGCGGTCGAGGTCGGGAAGGTAGTGCCGTTCGAGACGCGAGGGCGGATAGGGCGTGGAGAAGCCGCCGACCCGCAGCACCGGGGCCCGCAGGTCGTAGAAGCACCGTTCGGTGATCCTCGCCGCCAGCTCCGCGCCGTACCCGCTGAACACCGGGGCCTCGTGCACGACGACGCACCGGCCGGTCCTGCGCACCGAGGACAGCACCGTCGCCTCGTCCAGGGGGCTGAGCGAGCGGACGTCGACGACCTCGACGGAGCGGCTCTCGTCGGCCTGGGCGGCTTCGAGACAGGTCCGTACGGCCGGGCCGTAGGCCAGCAGCGTCACGTCCCGCCCCGGGCGGGCGACCACGGCCCGGCCGAGGGGCACCGCTCCCGACGGGTCGAGCTCGACCGGCGCCCTGTCCCAGTAGCGCCGTTTCGGCTCGAACAGGATCACCGGGTCGGGGCAGGAGATGGCCTGCTGGATCATCGTGTAGGCGTCGGAGGGGTTGGAGCAGGCGACCACGCGCAGGCCGCCGGTGTGGGTGAAGTACGCCTCGGGGGACTCGCTGTGGTGTTCGGCGGCGCCGATGCCGCCGCCGAACGGGATCCGGACGACGACGGGAAGTTCGAGCGTGCCGAGGGAGCGCAGCCGCATCTTGGCGAGCTGGGTGGTGATCTGGTTGAAGGCGGGGAACACGAAGCCGTCGAACTGGATCTCGCACACCGGGCGGTAGCCGCGCAGCGCCAGCCCGATGGCCGTGCCGACGATGCCCGACTCGGCCAGGGGCGTGTCGATGACCCTGCTCTCGCCGAAGTCCTTCTGCAGGCCGTCGGTCACCCGGAAGACACCGCCGAGCCTGCCGACGTCCTCCCCCATGACGAGGACCCTGGGGTCGCGTTCCATGGCCTTGCGCAGGCCCTCGTTCATCGCCCGGGACAGGGACAGGGTCTCAACGCCCACCGCCGTGCCTCCCTTCGCGTGTGTCCCTCATCGCGGCGTGTCCTCGAAGGAGGCGAGGTAGGCGGCGAAGGCCGCGCGTTCGTCCTCGACCAGCGGGTGCTCGGCCGCGTAGACGTTGTCCCACAGCTCGTCGAGGTCCGGATCGGGCAGTTCCCGGCACCGGGTGCGCAGGTCCGCCCCGATCCGTTCCGCCTCCGCCTCGACCTCGGCGAGGAAGGCCTCGTCCGCGGCGCCGCAGGCCAGCAGGTAGGTCCTGACCCGTTCGACGGGGTCCTTGAGCAGCCAGGCCTCGGTCTCGGCGCGCGGGCGGTAGCGGCCGGGGTCGTCCGTCGTCGTGTGGGCCCCCATCCGGTAGGTGAACGCCTCGACCAGTGTCGGCCCCTGCCCGCTGCGCGCGTTGTCCAGCGCCCTGGCGGTCACCGCCAGGCAGGCCAGCACGTCGTTGCCGTCCACCCTGACGCCGGGGAAGCCGAAGCCGTCCGCGCGCCGGTGCAGCGGGACGCGTGACTGCCGCTCGGTGGGTTCGGAGATCGCCCACTGGTTGTTCTGGCAGAAGAACACGATCGGCGCGTTCTGCACGGCCGCCCAGGCGAACGCCTCGTTGACGTCGCCCTCGCTGGTCGCGCCGTCGCCGAAGTAGGCGATCACCGCGTCCTCCGCGCCGTCGCGCTGGACGCCCATGGCGTAGCCGGTCGCGTGCAGGACCTGGCTGCCGATGACGATCGTCGGCAGGTGCAGGTTGTGCTCTCTGGGGTCCCACCCGGCGTGGTTGATCCCCCGGAAGGAGCCGAGTTCCCGCACCGGGTCGACGCCCCTGCACCAGGCGACGCCGTGCTCGCGGTAGCTGGGGAAGGCCATGTCCCCGGGCTGCAGGGCGCGGGCCGAGCCGACCTGCGCCGCCTCCTGGCCGCGCAGCGAGGGCCAGACGGCCAGCTCTCCCTGCCTGGCCAGGGCCAGGGCCTCCTCGTCGAGTCTCCTGACGATCACCAGGTCCCGGTAGAGGCTCCTGACCTCCCGCGCGGTGAAGACGGCGTCGTAGTCCGGGTGCTCGACCCGCCTGCCGTCCGGGGTGAGCAGCCGGACGGGTTCCTGCGGGGGCGGCGGGGACGGCGGGGGCGGCGGGGGCGCTGTGACGGTCCCCGGGGGCGTACCGCGCGCGGCGTCGATGGTCACGTGCCACTCCTCGTGCGTTGCGGTGGTCGGGAACCGGCGCGCGGCCGGTTGCCGGTGGTGTCCGTGGGCGCGGGCCCCCGCGTGTCCGCGGAACCCGTGAACGGCCGGTGAGGGACCTGTGCGGATCGCGGCGTACGGCCCCGGCCGGGGCGTTCAGCGCGGGGTGTCCAGGTGGGCGACGAGGTCACGGGGCCGGGTGTCGGTCCAGTGCGTCCTGATGTGGCCGAGGCAGTCCTCACGCCCCGCGGGGCCGTGGGCGACGGCCCATCCCGCGGGCACGGCGGCGAAGACGGGCCACAGGGAGTGCTGCCCCTGCTCGTTGACCAGCACGAGGAAGGTTCCGTCCGGGTTCTCGAAGGGGTTGGCCATCTCGTTCTCCTTCTCCGTTACCGGGCTTCGGACGCTCGAAGAGCCGGAGGGCCGTCAGGCGCCGCCGAACCGCGCCGCCAGGCCCGCGACCGTCGGGGTGTCGAACAGGGCGCTGATCGGCAGGTCCTCGCCCAGTTCCGCGTGGATGCGGCTGATCAGGCGCATCGCCAGCAGCGACTGACCGTCGAGGTCGAAGAAGCTGTCGTCGACGCCGACCCGCGCCACGCCGAGCACCTCGGCGAACAGGGCGCACAGGGTCTCCTCAAGCCGGCCGTTCGGGGCGCGGTAGGCGGGCAGGCCCGTGAAGTCGGGCTCGGGCAGCGCCGCGCGGTCCAGCTTCCCGTTGGGGGTCAGCGGCAGGGCGTCGAGCACGACGAACGCGGCGGGCACCATGTAGTCCGGCAGCGCCCGCGCCGCGTGGGCGCGCAGCGCCTCGACGTCGGCGCCACCGGGTCCGGGCACGACGTAGGCGGCCAGTCTTCTCTCTCCGTCCTCGGCCCGTCTGGCGACGACCGCGACGTGGGCGAGCCCGGGGTGTCTCGCCAGGACCGCCTCGATCTCGGCGGGTTCGACCCGGAAGCCCCGGATCTTCACCTGGTCGCCCGCGCGGCCGACGAAGTCGAGCTGTCCCTTGGCGGTCAGCCGTACCAGGTCGCCGGTGCGGTACATCCGCTCGCCGGGTCCCGCGAACGGGTCGGCGACGAAGCTCTGCGCGGTCAGGTCGGCCCGGCCCGCGTAGCCGCGCGCCAGGCGGGTCCCGCCCACGTACAGTTCACCGACCGTGCCGGGCGGGACGGGGGTGAGGGTCTCGTCGAGGACGCGCAGCCGTACGTCGTCGAGCGGGCCGCCGACCGGTACGGCGCCCTCCTCGGTGTAGGGGGCGGTCATCGGGCCGTGGGTGACGAACAGCGCCGTCTCCGTGGCGCCGTACATGGCCCTGACCACCGTGTCGGGGCAGGCGTCGAGCACCCGCCGTACGGCCTCGGGCGCGATCACGTCCCCGCCGGTCAGCACCTCGCGCACCCCGGCCAGGCACTTGGGCGCCTCCTCGGCGAGCACCCGGAACAGCCCGGCCGTCAGGTGCAGGCCGGTGATCGCCTCCTCGGTCACGAGCCTGCCCAGGGTGGCCACGCCGGGGACGCCAGGGGGCGCGACGACGATCCGGCCGCCGTGCAGCAGCGGCACCCACAGCTCGTAGGTGGAGACGCTGAAGGCGTGCGGCGCGACCATCAGCACCCGTTCGTGCCTCCCGCCCTCCCAGCAGGAGTCGAAGGCCAGCCCGAGGACGCCCCGGTGGGTGACGCCGACGCCCTTCGGCTCTCCCGTCGAGCCCGAGGTGTACATCTGGTAGGCGAGCTGGTCGGGGTGGGCGTCCACGCCCGGGTCGGCCGGGGGCTCCTCGGCCGACTCACGGCCTCCGTCGACGACGACGAGCGGACCGCCCTCCGGCAGGCCGCGCCCGAGGGTCGTCACGTCGGCGAGGAGGATCGGCGCGCCCGCGTGGTCCATGATCCACTGGATGCGCTCCGGCGGGTGGGAGGTGTGCAGCGGCAGGTAGAACGCCCCGGTCTTGAGCACCGCCAGGATGGCGGCGACCATGTCGGCCGAGCGCTCCATCAGCACCGCGACCGGCCTCTCCGGACGGGCTCCCCGTCCGAGCAGCAGGTGCGCGAGCCGGTTGGCCCGTTCGTCCAGCTCCCGGTAGGTCAGGCGGAGGTCGCCGAAGGAGACGGCCGTCGCGTCCGGGGTCAGCGCCGCCTGGACGGCGAAGCGTCCCTGGATGGAACCCTGGGTGGAAGGGGAAGCCATCGCGTACTCCAATCCGTTCGTTCCGCCTGAGCCCGCCGTACGGGCCGCCCACGCGGGCGGGAACCGGGGGCCGGGGGCGGGGCGGATTCGCGGGCACGACGGGCACGGGCGGGCGCCGGCGGCCGGGGCCGTCACCCCCGCCGTGGACGGCCGCCATCGCGTCCGGTCACGCAGTCAGCGTCACATCCGCCCGCTGTACAGCGCATCTCCCGGATTGCGATGCTCCCCTGTGCTCTCCACGCGCTCCCGTGCGGCTCTCCGCCGGGTTCAGGCGGGCAGCCAGGCGGCGCGGCCGTAGGCGGGCGGCGGGCAGGGGACGTGGACGACGGCGCACGGCCCGGCCGCCAGGTCGAGCGCGTCGAACACCAGCAGCCCGCCCTCGCGCCTGGCGTCGTCCCGGACGAAGACGAGGAGCCAGCCGTCCGCCTCACCGGGCCCCCGGGGCACGAACACGGGGTCCCCGGCACGCTTCCCCGCGCCGAGCCGGTGTTCCCGAAGGCCGCCGGTCGCCAGGTCGTACCGGACGAGCGCGGCGCCCTCCCGCGGGTCACGGGAGCCGAACACGTGGCGGTGCGCGCGCCCCGTCACCCGCTCGTCGGCCAGGGCCGTCTCCGTCCCCGGTGCCGGCTCTCGTTCCTCGACGGCACCGGTGGCCGGGTCGAGTGTCCAGCGCCACAGCCGCGGCCGTCCCTGCGGGCCGGGTGCCCCGTCGTAGGCCCGGGGGTGGCGCACGACGTCGACCACGACCCGCCCGTCCTCCTCGTAGGCGTTCACCGCCCGGGAGACGTGGCAGGGGCCGATCTCGAACCAGCGCGGCTCCGGCGCCCCCTCGCGGGACAGCAGGCCGACACGCGCCCTCGCGCCCGGCCGCCAGGAGTACGGCGGGCGGGTCCCGGCCAGGGCGGCCGCGCGGTCGTGGAGGACCGGCAGGTCGAACACGACGACGTGGCGTCCGGTGAGGGCGGCGGCGGTCATGAGGGGTGCGCCGTCGAGGGCGAAGGGCCGGGCGTGGCGGACGACGCCGCCGGAGTCGGCGACCAGGTGCTCGGCGTGTCCCAGCCCGGGGTAGGAGGCGACGGTGTGCCACCGGCCGGTGGCGGGGTCGCGAACGGGCCTGGCGAGCGAGAGAGGGCCGGGGACCCGGCCGCCGGGGTTCGCGGGCCGTACTGCGGGGGCCAGGGCGGGCACCGGCCCGAAGGGGCTCGCCGGGGGGACGGTCGTGCGCGCGCGGTGCCGGAAGGCCTCTCCCCCGCGCAGGCCGACGCCGGACAGGAGGGTCCTGCCGTCGCCGAGGGGATGCGGGAAGGCCTGGAGGAAGCACCCGTCGAGCCCCTCGGGAAGGGCGCCCTCGACGGGGAGCCGCAACGGTGACGGCGCCCAGGTGGGGGCCGGGCCGGACGCGCGAGCTGGGGCGGCCATGAGGCGCCTCCTCCGGGCGGGGTCAGCAATACCATAACGGTGTTGTGCTTAGAAACATATCGGCGTTATGTAATACTTGTCAACATGAGTCCCCGCCGGGCAGACCCCAGGACACGTCCCGCACTGGTCGACATCGCCGCCCGGCTGCTCGCCGAGGAGGGACCACAGGCCCTGTCGACCCGGCGGCTCGCCACCGAGGCCGACAGCTCGACGATGGCGGTCTACACCCACTTCGGGGGCATGAGCGGGCTGGTGCGCGAGATCGTGCACGAGGGGTTCGCCCGGCTGCAGCGCCACCTCACCCACGTGCGCCAGACCGACGACCCGGTGGCCGACATGGCACTGCTCGGCAGGGCCTACCGCCACAACGCGCTGGCCAACCCGCACCTGTACGCGGTGATGTTCGGCGGGGCCTCGCTGGCCGGCTTCTCACTGACGGAGGAGGACCGCCAGCACGGGCGCTACACACTGGGCAACGTCGTCAAGTGCGCCACCCGCTGCTTCGAGGCGGGCCGGTTCAGGGCCGAGGACGCCGAACTCGTCGCCCACCAGATGTGGAGCGCGATCCACGGGCTGGTCACCCTGGAGCTCGGCGACTACCTCATCGCCCCCTACGACGCCGAGCGCTGCTTCGAGGCCCAGCTCACCGCCCTGATGGTCAGCTCGGGGGACGACCTGGACAGCGCGACGAGATCGGTCGCCCTGTCCAGGGACCGGATGCGGGCCGAGGTCGAGGAGAGCGGTCCTTAGAGGGGGATGTTGCCGTGCTTGCGCTGCGGCGGCGTCTGGCGCTTGTTGCGCAGCATGGCCAGGGCGCGCGCGACCGCGGCGCGTGTCTCCGCCGGGTCGATCACGTCGTCGACCAGCCCCCGTTCGGCGGCGTAGTGCGGGTGCATGAGCCGTTCGGAGTACTCGGCGACGAGTTCGGCGGCCAGTTCGGCGGGGTCGGCCGCGGCGGCCAGTTCCTTGCGGAAGATGACGTTGACCGCCCCCTGCGCGCCCATCACGGCGATCTCGTTCGTCGGCCAGGCGAGGGAGAGGTCGCAGCCGATGGAGCGGGAGTCCATCACGATGTAGGCGCCGCCGTACGCCTTGCGCAGGATGACCTGGACGCGGGGCACGGTGGCCTCGCAGTAGGCGTACAGCAGTTTGGCGCCGTGCCTGATGATGCCCGCGTGCTCCTGGTCGGGGCCGGGCAGGAATCCGGGAACGTCGACCAGTGTCACCAGCGGGATGCCGAAGGCATCGCAGAAGCGGACGAACCTCGCCGCCTTCTGCGACGCCGCGACGTCCAGGGCCCCCGCGAGCACCATGGGCTGGTTGCCGACCAGGCCGACCACCTCGCCGTCGATGCGGGCCAGCGCGCACACCACGTTCGGCGCCCAGCCCTCCTGCAGTTCGAGGAACTCGCCGTCGTCGACCAGTTCGGCGACGACCGAGCGGATGTCGTACGGCCTGTTCGGCTCGACGGGCACGATCTCGGCGAACCCGGGCCGGTGGTCGGTCGTGGCCTGGCGCGGCGGCCCGGCGGGCGGCGGCTCCAGGTTGTTGCTCGGCAGCAGGGACAGCAGGTAGCGCACGTCCTCAAGCGCGCTCTCCTCGTCGTCGTGCACGAAGGTGGCCACCCCGGAACGACCGCCGTGCACCTCGGCGCCGCCCAGTTCGTCGTGGGTGACCCGCCTGCCGCTGACCGCCTCGACGACGTCGGGGCCGGTCAGGTACATCCGCGCGGTCTCGCGGACCATGAAGGTGAAGTCGGCCAGGGCCGGGGAGTAGGCCGCTCCCCCGGCGCAGGGGCCGAGGATCACGCTGATCTGCGGGATCACGCCGGAGGCCTGGACGTTGCGGCGGAAGATGCCGCCGTAGCCGTCCAGGGACATCACCCCCTCCTGGATGCGGGCGCCGCCGCTGTCGTTGAGCCCGATGAGGGGCGCTCCGGTGGCGATCGCCAGGTCCATCACCTTGTGGATCTTCGCCGCGTGCGCGTGGCCCAGCGACCCGCCGAAGATCGTGAAGTCCTGGGCGTAGACGAAGACCCGGCGCCCGTCCACCGTTCCCGAGCCCGTGACCACCCCGTCGGTGTGCGGGCGCCGTTCACCCATCCCCAGGTCGTTCGCCTGGTGGCGGCGGTACATGTCGATCTCGGTGAACGAGCCCTCGTCGAGCAGCAGGTCGAGCCGCTCCCGCGCCGTCCGTTTGCCCAGCGACCGCTGCCGCTCGACCGCGGCCCGGGAGCCCGCGGCGATCCGGCCGCGCAGCCTGCCGTGCCGCTCACGCAGCAGGCCCATCGAGCGCGGCGGCTCACCGGGCCCGTCCTCCTGTCGCGCGTCGGCGGGGGCGGGCGCGTCCCTGACCTCGTCCCGCAGGCCGGTCCGCCTGCCGGTCGGGGTCACGACGCCCTCACCGGCGTCAGGTCCCCGCGCGCCGTGCCCGCCTGCCGGTCCGACAGCGACCCGTTGGCGTGCAGCCAGCGCACGGTCTCGCCGACCGTCTCGGCGATGGGACGCGGGACGACGCCGCCGGTGCTCGCCTCCTCCGCCACCCGTGTCGCACAGGCGCACACGTAGACGGCGCCGTACTGCGCCGGGAGGTGCCAGGGGCACACCCGCTGCGCGAGGTCGGCCAGCAGCCCGGCCGGGAGCATGGCGCGGGCGGGCAGGAAGAGCGTCGGCAGGCGGCGTCCGGTCACCTCGCGCAGCACCTCCACATAGCGCCGGGTCGTCAGGTAGTGGCCGGGCCCGAAGTGCCTGGCCGGGCCGCCGCCGTACGGCGTGAGCAGCGCGGCGTGCAGCGCGGCGGTGTCCCGCACGTCGCCGAGGGGCAGCCCGCCGAGCGGCCAAACGGGCATCAGGCCCCGCAGGACGTCCCGGAGCCTGACGGTCTGGTCGCCGAGCCTGGGATCGTGCGGGCCGAGCAGAGCCGGCGGGTAGGTGATCACGACCGGGGCGCCCTCCCGCTGGTGGCCCCGGGCTACGGCCTCGGCCGCCGCCTTGCTCGCCATGTACGGCTCGCGGGGCCTGCCGACGGGGGTGTCCTCACGGACGACCCGGCCGGGGGCGGGGAACAACGCCGCGACGCTGGAGACGTGGATGATCGGGTCGGCTCCCGCCGCGCGCGCGGCCCCGAGCACGACCTCGGCGCCCCGCTCGTTGGTCCGCCGCACGCTCGCGCGCCGTCTGCTGTCGAAGGTGTAGACCGCCGCCGCGTGCAGCACGGCGTCCGCCCCCCGTACCGCCCTGCCGACCGCCTCGCCGTCGGTGACGTCTCCGGTCACCACCTCGACGGTGTCCCCGAAGGTGTCCGCGCCGGGACTCCCGCCCGGCGCCGGGCCGGGCAGGAGGGGGGCCAGGGCGCGGGCGACCCCGGACGGCTCGCGGACGAGCAGGCGGACCCGGTGCCCCGCCCGCAGGAACGCCGCGACCGAATGGGCCCCGACGAATCCGGTGCCGCCTGTCACGCTCACCAGCATCAGAAATACCTCGCTCATGGCGGAATCACTGGGCGTTTCGCAGCAAGCGTGCACGAGTGAAGATCCCATTGTCTTCTCCCATTGTGCTTTCAGCGGACCGGCGTTATCGTCCGCGTAAGGCGAATCCGGCAATCCAGGAGAAGAAGCGGCCGATTCGGCACCGCTACGGTTGACGACGTTGTCGTCGCAACGTCAGAGAAATTGTTCGGCGCGAGAGCGGAGGTTTCCGCATGGCTTCTGAGGCGGCTTCGGCGGGTCGCTTTCCTGGAAGAATGGCAATCGTCAACGGACCCCGGCACAGGACCTGGCTGAACGTCTTCCTCGTGCTCGTCGTCGCCCACTGGGCCGAGCACGTGGCGCAGGCCGTGCAGATCTACGTCCTCGGCTGGCCGGTTCCGCAGGCGCGCGGCGTGCTCGGGCTGCCGTTCCCGTGGCTGGTGACCTCCGAGTGGATGCACTACGGCTACGCGTTGTTCATGCTCATCGGGCTCGTCATGCTCAGGAAGGGGTTCACCGGCCGTTCCCGCACCTGGTGGAACATCTCACTCGGCATCCAGGTCTGGCACCACTTCGAGCACCTGCTGCTGCTCCTGCAGGCGATGACCGGCAACCACCTGATGGGCAGGCCGGTCCCCACGAGTGTCCTGCAGATCTTCTTTCCCCGGGTCGAGCTGCACCTGTTCTACAACGCCGTCGTCTTCGTCCCGATGGTGGTCGCGATGGTCCTGCACCGCCGTCCGAACGAATCCGAGCGGTCGGCCATGGTGTGTGGCTGCGCGACGGCGCACACCTGAGGGCCCCGGAAAAGAAAAGCTTTCTCGAATGTCCGGCCGCGGCGCGTTTCCCGTGCCGCGGCCGGACGTTTTCCATCGGCCGGGAAAGGGATTCACGGACTTTCCCCGCGTGTCCAGCCGCCCACCGTCCTGGCCGCGGCCATACTCGCCCACGCGGTCAGTTCGACCAGTTCCCGGTCTCCCGCCCCACGGCTCTCCCTGAAGGCGTCCACGTCGGACTCGCCGACCCGGTAGGAGGCGAAGGCCGTCAGCAGGGCCAGCCGCCCGGCGGGGCGGTCCTCGGCGGCCAGGTCCGCGACCGCCTCCTCCGCCCACGCCCCGCCGAGCCCGGGGTGGCCGCCGTCCCAGGCCGCCAGCCTGGCCGTCAGCAGGTCACGGACGGGGCCCGGCACCGAACGGCGGCCCGCCGCCTCGATCGCCGAGGCCGCGCGGGCGAAGGCCCCCGCGACGCCCGGCGCGCCCGCCGCCCAGGACAGGTCGCCGGGCAGCGGGGCCATGGGCAGCAGGTCGAGCGAGCCGCCCGGCTCGACGCCGCCGCCCGCCGGCCGCATGAGCCGGCCCAGCGTCCGCATGAGGGTGCCGCGCGCCATCCCCGGTGTCCGCGGCGGCAGCGGCGTCTCGTCGAGGAACACGTTGACCATGCGGTTGAGGTAGTGGAAGGTGACCGCGACCCCGACGATGACCCCGGCGAGCCCGGCGGCCTGTTCCCCGGGGAACGGCGTCGCCCGCCCGCGCGTCCCGCTCGCCCTGGCCCACTCCTCGACCGGCGCGAGGTCACGCCGCGCGCCGCCGTCCGACGAGACCAGGCCGCCCAGGGCGGCGCCGTGCACACCGACGCAGTAGGGGCAGGCGTTGCCGAGCGAGACGCCGGTCGCGACCGCCTCCCTGACCGCCCGGCCCGGTCCGCCGCCGGTCAGGAGCGTCTCCCGCAGCATCATCCAGGAGGCGGCCAGGATCTCCGGGGCGGGCGAGTGCAGGGCGACCGGCGGCGCCAGCATGCCGAACTCCCGTTCCGAGCGCGTGTACACCTCGGCGACCAGGCCCCGGGCCCGCGCGGGCGGCACCGGGCGGACGTGCCTGACCTGGCGGAGCGAGCCGCGCAGCGGTTTTCTGAGGACCCGGCGCAGGAGTGTCGTTTCCATCGCGCGCTCCCTGAGGTCGGCCGGGCGCGGGCTCACCCGCCCGCGCCCGGGGGGTTACTTGCGCGTCAGACCGGCCACGAACGGCAGCGCGGCGCGTCTGCCGCTCGTGGCGCCGTCCGGGGAGGGGGCGCCGTAGGTGACCTCGACGCCGCGCTGCCTGGCGGCCTGCACGATGCCCGGGACGGCGCGTTCGGCCAGCGCCGCGATGGTCATCGCCGGGTTGACCGTCAGCGCCCCCGGCACGGCCGAGCCGTCGGTGACGAAGATGCCCGGGTGCCCGCGCAGCTCGTGACGGTCGTCGAGCGCCGAGGTGCTGGGGTCGTCGCCGACGCGGCAGGAGGCCAGGGGGTGCACGGTGTAGGCGCCGACCACGTCGTTGGTCCACGGCATCACCCTGGACAGCCCGTCGCGCTCCAGGATGTCGCGGACCTCGGCGTCGGCCAGCTCCCAGCCGCGCAGCGTGTTGGCGGTCGGGCGGTACTGGATGGGGCCGCGCCCGAGCATCTGCTGTGAGATCCGTGCGGCGTTGCCCGTCGGCGGGGGCGGTCCGAAGACGCCCTCGTTGTCGTCCTCGCTCATCGTGAAGACGGTCAGCCACGACTGCCAGCGCCGTACGATCTCCTTCTTCTCCGCGCCGAACCAGGTCGGGCCGGTGGCGTCGGGCACCTGGGCGAGGATGGTGCCGAAGCCGGGCGGGAAGTAGAGCTGTTCCAGCGAGTAGCGGGAGTACTCGGGCAGCGTGCCGTCCAGGCGGTCCCAGCTCGCGACGCACGGCCCCTTGCCGATCTGGGAGGCCGCGTAGGCCGGGCCGTCGCCGCGGGACAGCCCGAGCAGGTCTCGGACCCGGTCCTCGTTGAGGATCGCGGTGTTGAGCCGCTCGCCGTTGCCGGAGAAGTACCTGCCGACCGCGTACGGCATGGCCCCCAGGTCCGGCGCGGAGCGCTGCAGGATCACCGGGGTCGCCCCGGCGCCCGCGGCCAGGATCACGATCTTGGCGTCGATCGTCCCGCTCCCGGTGTGCACCCGGTAGTCCTCGTCGTCGACGATGTCGTAGTGCACCCGGTAGCCGCCGTCGTCGTTCCTGGTCAGGCGCTGCACCTCGTGCATGGGCCGTACCTCGGCGCCGTGCGCCACCGCGGCGGGCAGGTAGTTGAACAGCAGCGACCGTTTGGCGTCGAAGCGGCACCCGGCCATCATCCAGTTGCAGTTGGTGCACCTCTCGCCGTCGATGGCGACCGGCACCGGGTTGGCCGTGCGCCCGGCGTGCGCGCACGCCGCCGCGAACAGGCCGCCGGAGTAGGTGACCGCGTCCCAGTCCTGCCTGGTCACGGGCAGCGCCTCGGCCACCCGGTCGTACCAGGGCTCCAGGGTGTCGCGGGTGACGGCCTTGGGCCACATCCTGCGGCCGATGGCCCCCCTGCGGTCGAAGACGAAGCGGGGGGCGCGGGGCATGGCGGCGAAGTACACGACGCTGCCGCCGCCGACGCAGTTGCCGCCGAGCAGGCTCATGCCGTCGCCGACCACGAAGTCGAAGATCCGCGTGTAGCTCGACCCGAGTTTGAAGTCGTGGTCGAAGTCCTCGCCCCGCAGCCAGGGACCGCGTTCGAGCACCACGACCCGCGCGCCGCCCGCCGCGAGGTGGTAGGCCGTGATCGCGCCGCCGAAGCCGCTGCCGACCACGAGGACGTCCGTCGTCTCGGTCACGGTCATGCGGGGCTCCCCGTTGAGGTCGTCGCCGGGTGGAGGCGGGCCAGTTCGCGGCCGTAGGAGTAGACGGGGAAGCGCCACAGGCCGTCCTCCTGCGGCCCGGAGAAACCCATCGCCGTCAGCCCCGGGTGGCCGGCGGCGAGGGCGTCGATGGTGTGCATGTGGGCCGCGGTGTCGAAGGCCATGTTGCTGAACAGCGCGACGCTGACCCACACCTCCCGCTCCGGGTGACCGGGGGAGGTCAGTATCCCGACCAGGGCGGTCCGATGCGGGAACGGCAGGGCCACGAACGGCGGCAGCGCCGCGGTCAGGTCGATCCCGTTCTGGTCCGCGTAGGCCCGCGCGTGCTCGTTGAGCAGCCGGGCGAGGTCGCCGAGCGCGGGCGCCAGCCCGGCCGCAGGGGTTTCGAGCAGTTCGACGGCGCCCGCGGCGACCGCACCCCCGCCCGCCGCCGCCCCCGCGACCGCCTCGTCGCCGGGTGAGCGCTTCTCACCGGGGACGATCGTGTCCGCGAAGGCCTCCAGAGTCATGGTCCTGGCCTGTTCTTCGTCTGGGATACCCGGTTGCACCGGCGTTTCCTCCTGTCGGCGAGGGGGTGCGGCGTGGGGGCCGGAAGCCGGCGCGTCGGCCGAACCCTCGTTTCACGGACCGGCCCGGCAGCGGGCACGGGACGTCGAGGCCCTGGCCCGGCACGGCGGGATCTGCGACCAATTGGAACTCACATATCGAATTCAGTTCCGGTCTGATCCATCGTCCGAGCGGCACCCCGTCCGACGCATCTTCTGAATTGCCGTCCTGTCAAGCCTCATTCTTCAGGGTTTTCTGTGGCGCACTAACACCCAATTAAAGCCGCTCACAACCTAGAGTAGCAGCTCAGACACGGTGAGCACGCTTCACTAGCACAGTTGACAGCAGTCAGATGTTGATTTAGAAATATTGATGCCGATCTTTTTTATTAGTCGTTCGACTGGCACATACAAGCCCCGGAAGGGGCGAATGAATATGGGAGTCGAACTCTCCGAGACGACCAGCCGACTACAGGCCGACCTTTCCCGTCATTCATATTGATGAATATTCAACACACGGAGAGGAATGATGGAGGAAGTTCTTGAGAAAGCTGTGAGACGAGTTATCGAGACCATGCGTGAGCATCTCGGCGACGAGCTCACCATCGATGACATGGCCCGCACCGCCATGTTCAGCAAATTTCACTTCTCCCGGGTCTTCAGACAGGTAACCGGTATCTCACCTGGACGTTTCCTGTCGGCGTTGCGGTTGCAGGAGGCCAAACGGCTGCTCCTGTCGACCTCGCTGAGCGTCGCCGACATCAGCATCCAGGTCGGCTACTCAAGCGTCGGCACCTTCAGTTCCCGTTTCAAGAGCTGCGTCGGTCTCGCGCCGACCACCTACCGGCAACACGGCGGTTTCGCCCCGCTGATCCTCACCAGCGGCAGGAACGACGGTGAGGAGACCCGGCTGACGACCGTCCAGGGCAAGATCTGGGCTCCGTCTTCGGGTCAGTGCGGCCTCATCTTCGTCGGGCTTTTCCCCACGTGCATCCCGCAGGGGCCACCGGTCCGCTGCACGGTGCTGCGCAGGCCCGGCCCCTACGTGCTTGAGAGGGTGCCCCAGGGCACCTGGCATCTGCTGGCCCACTCCGTCACCCCGGGAAATGAGAAGATCATCAGCAGTCTGGGCAGGGACCCGTCGCTCTACGTCGGGAGCTACGGACCGATCACGGTGCGGCGTGACGTCGTGGTCAAGCCCGCCGACGTACAGCTGCGGCCGATGGGAACCCTCGACCCCCCGGTGCTGCTCGCCCTGCTCGACGTGCGCCTGGTGGCGCTCAACTCGGTGGCGAGCTGACCTCCCGCGCCCATCGGAAACGGCCGCAGCCATGAAGGCCTGCGGCCGTCGCCGTCCCGTCCCGGGAACCTCCCGCCCTGGGAACCCCCCTCACCCGGCCGGGCGCACCGTCATCGGGAGCCCTCCGCGCATCCTGAGCGAGAGCATGGGCTCGGCGACCACCCGGTGGCCGGGAACCCCGGTCAGGCGCAGTTCCCTGGCGACCATCGCGACCACGAAGACCGCCTCCATCATGCCCAGGCTGTTGCCGACGCAGAAGCGGGGACCGGCGCCGAAGGGAATGTAGGCGTACCTCGGCCGGGAGGCGGCTCCCTCGGGGGCGAACCGTTCCGGGTCGAAGCGCTCCGGGTCCCTCCAGAACCCCGGATGCCGGTGCAGCGTGTAGGGGCAGATCAGCACGTCCGCCCCGGCCGGCACGTGGTAGGCGCCGACCAGGTCGTCCCGCTGCGCGCTGCGCGTCAGAATCCACACCGGCGGGTAGAGCCGCATGGCCTCCTCGACCACCATCGTGGTGTACCTCAGCCGGTGCAGATCCTCGTAGCCGGGCAGCCGGTCACCGAGCACCTCGACCGCCTCGGTGTGCAGCCCGTCCCACACCCCGGGATTGCGGTCCACCAGGTGGAAGGTCCACCCCAGGGTGCTGGCCGTCGTCTCGTGCCCGGCGAGCATCAGGGTGATCAGCTCGTCCCTCATCCGCCTGCCGCCGACCCGGGGATCGGACTCCTGCCCGGTCGAGACGATCAGCCGGGACAGCACGTCGTCCCCCTCGACCGCGCCGCGCGCCGAACGTTCGGCCACCAGGCGGTCGACGACCCGCTGCAACTGCTCACGCGCCCGGCGGAAGCGCAGTTGCCTGGGCAGCGGAAGCCACGTCGGCACCGCGCCGAGCGTGACCATCTCGAACATCGCCTGGTCCTGCACGGCCTCGAAGGAGTGCGCGACCGAACCGAAGGCGCCCAGGTCGGCGTCCAGCAGGGTACGGCCGAGCACCCCGAGCGTCAGGGCGGTCACCTCCCCCAGCACGTCGACCGGCTCGCCTCCCTGATGCGCCCGCAGCCTGCCGACCAGCCCCGCCGCCTCCTCCGCGACGGCACCCGCCTGCTGGGCGATCCGCCGGTGCTGGAAGGCGGGCTGGATCATCCTGCGTTGTTTGCGCCACAGTTCGCCCTCGCTGGTCAGCAGCCCGTCCCCGAGGGCACGGCGCGCCTGGACCAGTCCGATCCCCTTGTGGTAGCCGGCACTGTTGTCGGCCAGCACGTGTTTGGCGTGGTCGGGGTGGTTGAAGAAGTAGAGCGTCTTCGGCCCGAGGGAGATCCGGACCGCGTCGCCGTACCGTTCGGCGGCCGACGTCATCAGCGCGAGCCGGTCACGGGCCAGTTTCAGGAACAGGCCCATCGCGGCTCTGCGCGGCGGTCCGGGCGGTCTCAGCCGGCCGGGCGCCGGGGACGACGCCCCGCCGCCCGGCACGGCCGCGGCGCCTCGTCCGGTGGGGTTCAAGCTGTCACCTCACTTCGATCTGGAATGATCCGGCGGAACCTGCCGTGGAAGAACAGCAGGCCGTCCCGGTCGTCCTGCTGTTCCATGGAGAGCACCCGCCCGATGAAGATCGAGTGGTCGCCTCCGTCGTAGGCGCGCCACAGCTCGCACTCGAAGCGCGCGAGTGTGCCCGCGAGCAGCGGAGCGCCGGTGAGCGGCCCGGGAAGCCAGTCGACGGTGTCGAACTGGGCGGCTCCCAGGGGCCGCCACCGGTTGGAGAAGTGCCTGGCCAGGGACTCCTGGTCGGCGGCCAGGACGGAGACCCCGAAGGTCCCCTCCGCGGCGAGGCGGCCGTGCATGATCGCGCCGCGGTCGACGCAGACCAGCACGAGCGGCGGGTCGAGCGAGACCGAGGTGAAGGAGTTGGCCGTCATGGCGTGCGGGCCACCGCCGCCGACGGTCACCACGGTGACGCCGGTGGCGAACATCCCGAACGCCCTGCGCATCGCCTTGGCGTCCGCCACGACGTCCGTCGCTGTGCCCGTCGCTGTGCCCGTCACGGCGTCCGGCTCCGGTCCGGCGGAACCCGTCTCGTGGGACGGCTCAGGATTGACGCTCATGCTGATCTCCCCGGTTGGCCGTTCCTAGGACAGGTATGGTTCGAGCGCGCGGGTCAGCGGCTCGGGGACCCTGGCCGGGACGGTCCGGCTGTTCGGGCCGCGCATGCACGCGACCCGCTGCCTGCCCCTGGCGACCAGCGTCTCCCCACATGGGACCTCTCCCGGGTCGAGCCGGACGTAGTCGAAGCCGAACTCGATCTGGGTCTGGGCGAGGTCCACCAGACGCATCCTGATGGACAGCTCGTCGAAGGCCGTGATCTCGGCGAAGAACTCGCAGTCCACCCGCAGCGTGAACAGCTTCAGGTCCTCCTGCAGCTCGCCGAGCACGTCGGGGGCGTGGAGCTTGAGGAACATCTCCCGGCAACGCCCCTGCCAGCGCAGGTAGTTGACGTAGTAGACGTTGCCGACGAGGTTGGTCTCCTCGAAGCCGACCGTGTGCAGATACTCGAAGTAGTTGCCCATCACCGCCGCCCCTCGGTGAGGATCGCGAAGACCACCGGCTCCACGGCGTCCCGCAGCGTCGTCACCAGCGTCGCGATCCGCAGGCCGCCGGAGGCGAGGACCGTCCACGCGTCCCGCCGCTCCGAGGTCCAGGTGAGTGGCGCCCCGGGGGGCAGGCCCGCCTTGCGCAGGCACTCGGCGGCGGCCCACACGCGTGTCGCCGCGGCGTCCAGGCTGCCGCCCAGCTCCATCGCGGCCAGCTCGGCGAGCCCGAAGTGCGGGCCGAGCAGTCCCCGCCAGTCCTCGACCGTCCGTTCCCGCACGGCCTCGACGTCGCAGCCGGTCGTGCCGACGGCCACGACGCACAGGGTCAGCCCGGCGCCGTGGGAGGCCGAGACCGTCCTGCCGCCGTCCACCTCGGGCCGCCCGTCCGGGCGGTGGCGGACCTCGACGGGACGCCCGAGGGCGCGCCCTGCCGCCACGGTGGTCATGGCCCTGCGCTCCGCCGTGTTCCCGGTCCGTTCCGGCAGGTGGGGCAGGTCGGGCAGGCCCCGCAGGTCGGGGCCGGGCGTGGCCGGGCCGGGTTCGACGACGACGGCGACGGCGGCCCCGGTCAGGTCCTCGACCGCGCGCTCCAGGTAGGGGCCGAGCAGCGGCGCGACCCACGGCCCCCGCCCGTCCCCCTTGCGTACGGCCCGCAGCCGCAGCCCGTCCCAGCGTTCGACGACCCGGCCCGCGCCGTCCCGCACGGCGATGTCGTAGACGTAGGTGTCGCCGTCGCGCAGCCGTTCGGTCGCGCAGTAGCGCAGCTCGCCCGCCTCGGTCAGCGCGGCGCCGCCCGGCTGGAGGCGTTCGATCCCCGAGGGCAGCAGCGTCGCGTCCGGCACGCACACCTGGTTGCCGTGCATCAGCGCGTCGCGCACCCCGGGGTCGCCGAGCAGCAGCTCACCGGAGAGGAACCCGGCGAACCAGCCGGTGTTCCCGTCCGCCGCCACGTCGGCGTCGACGTGCCTGGCCGCGGCCCTGTGGTAGCGGCGCAGCCGCTGGAAACGCCCGCCCTGGAACAGGACCTCGCCGTACAGGTCGGCCATCGGGTCGAGCGGCACCGGGGGCAGCCCCTCGGCGACCTGCTCCGGCGGCCCGTCCTGGGCCGTCTCCCCGGCGAAGCGCAGCCGCGCCCTGAAGTGGTCGGCGTCGAAGCCGGTCTCCGCGCTGCGCACGGCCACCTCGACGGTCTCGTCCCCGGTGACGGCGGCGGCGATCCTGATCGTCGTCGTGCCGTCCGGCGGCACCACGATGGGCCGCAGGAACTCGGCCTGCTCGATCGTCGGCGGCCTCTCCTGAGCCGTGCCGAGGGTCGCCACGGCCACCTGGGTCATCGCCTCCATGCCGAAGACCGCGGGGAAGAGCAGGTTGCCGTCGAGGTGGTGGTCGGCCAGGTAGAGGTCGGTGCCCGCGTTCAGCTCGGTCTCGACGACCAGTTCGACGCCGTGGTAGCGGACCAGCGGCCTGCCGACGAAGCGCAGCAGCGGCAGCGGGGGCAGGTCGTGGCGGACGGTGCCGACGCCCTCGGTGCGCCCGCTGACCACCACGACCGTGGGAGCATCGGGGTCGGCCAGCAGCCTGCGCATGATCCGCACCCCCTGGTCGGGGGTGATCGGGGTGACGCCGTCCCGGGACAGCGTCTCGACGACGTCGAGCCGCTCCCCCATGCCGACACCCGACCAGACCGACCACTCGACGCACAGGGCACGGCAGCCGGGGTGGTCGCGGGCGACCTCCTCGGTGAGGCAGGCCAGCCACTCGTTCGCGGTGGCGTAGTGCCCCTCCCCGCGCAGCCCCGCCCGGCCGATGATGCTGCCGAACGTCACCAGCAGGCGCAGCGAGCCGGGGTCGACCGCGTCGAGCACCGCCCGCAGCCCGTCGACCTTGGGGGCGAGGGTGCGGTGGAAGGCCGCCATGTCCAGACCGGTGATCGCGCCCGGCTCGTTGCGTCCCGCGCCGTGCAGCACCGCGGTGACCGGCCCGGTCTCCGCCGTCGCCTCCGCCATGGCCGCGCGCAGCCCGTCGGCGTCGGTGACGTCGGCCCTGGCGTATCTGACGGTCACCCCGGTGTCGGACATCCGCCGCAGGTTGGCCGCGAGCTCCTCGTCCCGCTCCGGGTCGGAGCGCCCGACGACGACGAGGGCGGCGCCGCTGTCGGAGGCCAGGGCGAGCGCGCACTCGGCGGTGATGCCCTTGCCGCCGCCGGTCACCAGCAGCACGTCCGTGCCGTCCAGCGGCTGGACGACGCGGGCGGGCCGTACCGGCATGGCGCGCAGGGTCGGCACCCGGCGTGTGCCCTCCTCGTCGTAGTGGGCCTCCGCGTAGCGCGTGGTCGCCGCGACCTCGCCGACGACCCAGCCGACGGCCTGTTCGGTCACCGGCACGTGCGCGACGGTCGTGCGCAGATGGGGCGCCTCGAGGAAGAGCGTCCTGGCCAGTCCGGCGGCGCCTCTGCCGTGCTGTACCAGGACGAACCGGGTCCCCGGCTCGGCCGCCAGGGCCGCCTGGGCGCCGAGCAGGGCCTGCTCCAGGTCCTGCCGCGCGCACTCGGGCGGCAGGCAGACCAGGACTCCCCGGCCGACGCCCGCTTCTTCGAGCTCCCGGCGCAGCGTCTCGGCGAAGGGGTGCTCCCCCGCCGTGTGCAGCGTCCAGCGGCCGTTGTCCTCCCGCACGCGTGCGGCGGGCGGCGGCATCTCGTCGAGGTCCACGGAGAACGGCCTGGCCCAGGCGGCGGCACCGGCGACCGTCGCCGCCGTCTCCTGGCCCTGGCCGGTCTCGGCGAGTGTGCCCAGGGCGTCGGCCAGCTCCATCACGGTCGCCGTGGCGAAGTTGGTCGGCGCCTGCGCCGAGGACAGGCCCATCCGCCGGGCCGCCTGGTTGACGATCTGCCCGACCGTGATGGAGCTCAGGTGCAGGTCGTCGAGCAGGTGGCTGTCGGCCCGCACCATGTCCATGGGCAGCTCGGCGCGTTCGGCGGCCAGCCTCCGCAGCATGTCCAGGGCGCTCTCCCCCGCGCCGCCCTCCTGCGGCGGCTGCGGGGCCTGCGGGGCCTCCCGCTGCTCCGCGGGCCGTACGGCGGGGCGCAGCCGTACCTCGGGGGCCCGCTCGCAGGGGCTCTCGAAGAACGACAGCGGCGCGCCGAGCCGCAGCGGCCTGACCAGCCTGCCGTGGAAGAGCGCCTCGTGCGCGACCGGGGCTCCGGCGACGTAGGCGGCGGCGACCACCCGCAGCAGCCCGGCCGACGACTCCTCGTCGGTGTCCAGCGCGACCGCGGGCACGTCGGTCACCGCGGCGGCCAGCCCGCTGAGCACCCGTCCGGGGCCGACCTCGACGAACAGGTCGATGTCCTTGGCCGCCAGTTCCACCGCCTGGGCGAACAGCACGGGGTCGGTGACCTGCCTGCGCAGCAGTGCCGGGACGTCGGTCTCCGGCGTCAGCGCCTCCCCGGTGACCGTGGAGACGACGCGCGCCCCGACCCGGTCGAACTCCTCCCCTGCCAGCCGTTCGCCCAGCTCCCGCGCGGCGGGCGCGACGAGCGGCGAGTGGAAGGCGTGCGACACCCGCAGGGGGGTCCACTGCAGCCCCTCCGCGAGGGCCCTGCGCCCGGCCTCCCGTACGGCGTCGACCGGCCCGGCCACGACGGTCTGCCGGGGGCCGTTGTATCCGGCGATCACGACGGGCAGGTCCCCGGTCAGGGCGGTGACCGCGTCCGGGGAGGCGGCGATGCCCGCCATGGTCCCCGAGGCGGCGTGCTCGGACATGGCCCTGCCCCTGGCCGCGGCGACCCGCAGCAGGGTCTCCTCGTCCATCGCCCCCGCCCAGTGCAGCGCGGACAGCTCGCCCAGGCTGTGGCCGACGGCGACGTCCGCCTCGACGCCGAGGACGGCCAGGGCGCGCAGGCCCGCGACGGAGCCGGTGACGATGCGCGGCTGGGCCACCTCGGTCGCGACCATGTCGCCGCCCGAGGGCAGGTCCGCCCTGAGGTAGACCTCCTCGGCCTCGGCGAAACGCCTGCGCAGGGCTCCGCCGCTGGTCCCCCTGCCCGAGCCCTGCCCGGGGAAGAGGTAGCCGATCCTGCCCGGCCCGCTCACGTGGCCGAGGAAGCCCCTGCCGTCCGCGGAGAACAGCGGGATCTCCCCCGCGTCGAGGGCCGCGAGCACCCGGCGCAGCCCGCGTTCGGCGTCCTCGGGCGAGGAGACGACGACGGCCGCCCGGTACGGAAGGCCGCGCAGCTCACGCTGGAGCGTGGCGGCCAGGTCGCCCAGCTCGGCGTACGACAGGGCGGGCACGAAGTCCGCCAGCTCGGCCAGGCGTTCGCGCAGCTCGGGGGGTGAGGCGCCGTCGAGCATCAGCAGTTCGGCGTCCTGGACCGAGGAGGCGAGCGCCCTGGTCCTGCCGTCGAGCCTGGCCTGCCTGCGCGGGCCGGGCTTCTCGAGGACCACGTGGGTGTTGATGCCGCCGAAGCCCATGGCGGTCACGCCCGCGCGCACCGGCGTCCCGCCGGGCCACGGCTCCGCCTTGCGCAGCACCCGCAGCCGCGCCGTCTCCTCCGTCAGCACCGGGTGCGGGTCGACGCAGCCAGTGGTCGGCGGCAGCACCTGGTGGTGCACCGCCAGGGTGGCCTTGATGAGCCCGGCGACCCCGGCGGCGGCCTTGGTGTGCCCGATCATCCCCTTGATCGAGCTGATCGCCGCACGCGGGCCGTCGGCGTGGGAGAGGGCCTGGGACAGGGCCGTGAGCTCGGTCCTGTCGCCGACCTCGGTGCCGGTGCCGTGCCCCTCGAACATGGCGACGGTCTCGATGCCGAAGCCCGCCCGTTCGTAGGCGCGGCGCAGCGCCAGCCGGTACCCGCTGACCTCGGGCCTGGTGATGCCGCCCCTTCCGTCCGAGGAGACGCCCCACCCGGCGACGGTCGCGTAGATCCGTCTTCCGGCCTCGACGGCGTCCCGCTCGCGCATCAGCACGACCATCCCGCAGCCCTCGCCGGGCCAGAAGCCGTTCGACCCGCGGTCGTAGAGCCGCATCTCCCCCCTGGCCAGGGCCCCGGTCTTGGCGAAGCCCACGATCTCGAACGGGTCGATGGACAGGTCGACCCCGCCCGCGACGGCCACGTCGAGGTCGCCGTCGGCCAGGGCCCTGGCCGCGGTGACCACCGACAGCAGTGAGGAGGAGCAGGCGCCGTCCACGGTGTAGCCGCCGCCCTTGAGGTCGAAGTGGTTGCAGATGCGCCCGGCGATCGTGTTGGAGAGCCCGCCCGCCAGGGTGTCCTCGTCGGGGACGGGGAAGGGGCTTTTGTAGGAGGCCTCCAGGTCGTCGAGGAACCCGGTGAGCCGTTCGTCGTCCCAGTCCCGCTCCTTGAGCGCCGCCGCGACGGTGCGCCGCACGTACGGCCAGCGCAGCCGCATCAGGTTGGCCCTGGCGAACTCCCCGGTGAGGGTGTTGCCGACGATGACGCCGGTGCGTTCCCTGGCCAGTCCCTCCGCGCCGGGGAAGCCCGCGTCGGCCAGGGCGAGCGCGGCCGTGTCGAGCGCCAGCCAGTGGGTGAGGTCGGTCGAGCGGTAGGTGCTTCCGGCGATCTTGTAGCCGATCCGGTCGAAGGAGTAGCCCTCGATGACGGCCGCGTTGCGCGCGTAGAAGCGGTCGGGGGCCGCCGGGTCGGCGTCCCAGTAGTCCTCGAGCCGCATGCGCGTGTCGGGCAGCCTGCGGAACGCCCGCCGTCCGGCCAGGACGTTCTCCCACAGTTCCCTCGGCGAGGCGGCGTCGGGGTAGCGGCACGCCATGCCGACGATCGCGATCCTGCTCATACCGAGGCGACCTCCTTGCCGGTGCTCGCCAGGCCGTCCTGGGCGCGCGCGGTCAGGCGCGCCAGGGTCTCGCGCCGCTCACGCGCCTTGTCCACGAAGTGGAGCGACCACAGGAAGACGCCGCGGACGAGGCAGACGGCCGCGGTGGCGAAGAAGATGCCGTAGGGGATGTGCACGGCCGTGAGGAGGCCGTACGTCAGGGCGACGCCGCCACCGAAGAGCATCTGCGCCGCGGGTCTCGACGGGCTCGTCCCCGGGTCGGTGACCATGTAGTTGGTGAAGAGGATGAAGGCGACGCCGGTCATCATGCCCAGCGCCCCGGAGATCGAGGTGCCGAAGAACAGGCCGCGCAGGACCGCCTGCACGGCGAAGCCGCCGACCCAGGCGGCGATCAGCCACATCCGCCCGGTGAGCTTGCCGTTGATCATGCTGCCGCCGAGGATGATGATCGCGGGGATGAGCCAGTCGATCCAGGTGTCGACGTTCTCCGTGAAGTGGTACGGCGGCGCGATGCTGGCCCAGGGCAGGATCAGCAGGATGACGGCGATGCCGAAGTTCGACGGGTTCATGAAGTGCCGCATCTTCCCGCGGACCGGTGCCCTCAGCACCCACTTGGCGCCGACCGCGACGACCACCCCGAAGATCATCACCAGGATCTGGTCGTTGACGTAGATGAGCATGTTCATGGCCAGGCTGGTGATGTGCGCCGGGTAGAGGAACTCCACCAGGCCGCGCGGCCCGTTGCCCGTGTAGCGCGGCGCCCGTCCCTCGGCCTTGGCCGAGACGAACTCAAGCGCGATCTCCACCACGTAGCCGGTCGCCACGGCGACGAAGGGCCACAGCCAGGGCTGCTCGAACCCGAGGAGGATGTAGCCGACGGTGTTGAAGACCGTGATGGATATCGCGAAGTTGCGCAGTGCGATGGTGACCTTGGGGTCGTGGCGCGGGGGGTTGTGCGTCCTGTCAGACATCTCGGTCATCTCTCCTTGGCCTGGCCGCCGAGTTCGAGGCGGTGCCTGCCCGGCGTCAGCTGAAGATCCTGGTCGTGTACCTGTCCGGCCCGGTCGCGCCAGCGCAGGTTGACCCGCACGGGACCGGTGACGTTCCTGCCGAGCCCGATGTGCACCTCGCTGCTGCGCTTGCCCGAGTGCCCGCTGCCGCCGTCCACCCTGCCGAGGAGCCTGCGCCCGTCCGGCGTCGTCACCGTGACCTGCGCGCCGGTCACCGGTGAGCCGGGGGCGGGCAGCGCGCCGGGCACCGGGGTGGCCTCGCGGGTCAGCCGCAGTTCGAGGAAGGCCCCGGGTGAGGGGCTCTGGTTGCGGTAGAAGACGGGCTCGCCCCACTGCCTGGCGACCGCGAAGTCGAGCCTGCCGTCGCCGTCGGCGTCACCGGTCGCGACCCCCCGCGTCGGCACCGGTACGGCCAGCCCGAGTTCCTTGGCCACGTCGACGTAGGTGCCGTCGGGGCACTTGACGAAGAAGTGCAGCGTCTGGGTTCCCGCGACGTCGTCGCCCGCGCGCACGTTCGGCCACCAGTAGGGGTTCTGCAGCAGCTGGTCGTTGGCCGTGGCCAGTTCCTGCAGCTGCGGCCAGCGGTCGACCTCGCCCTTCACGAACCCGGTGGCCTGGACGATGCTGAGGTCCCCGCCGTTGTCGAAGTCGTCGATCTTGACGTCCCAGCCCCAGCCCGACCAGGCGGTGCGCGCCTGGGCGCTGCGGTCGGTCCACGGCGCCTCGCCCCGGCTGAGCCTCTCGCGCAGGGCGGCCTTGTCGCCGGAGGCGGACATGAACTGGAAGTTGCTCTCCTCGATGCCGAAGGAGGTGGTGATGTTGCTGACGAACATGTCGTAGACGCCGTCGCCGTTGAGGTCGCCGAAGTCGAGGCCCATGCCCTTGAAGGAGTCGTGGCCGATCGTCTTCGACTTGGGGATCAGCGGCGAGCGCACCCCCTCGACGAGCGAGAGCCTGATGTGGCCCGGCGTCGAGCGGTTGTAGAACATCCGGTCGGGGCCGAAGTCGTTGGCGAGGTACAGCTCGGGCAGCTGGTCGCCGTCGAGGTCGGTGGCGGCGGCGGCGAGCTCCCATCCCTTGGAGGCCGTCTCGGGCAGGACGTCGTCGAGCCGCTGGTAGGTGACCGAGGGGTCCGCTCCGGTGACCGAGCCGGTCCAGCGGAAGAAGAAGTCGTCCCCGCCGTTGTGCGCGTCGGACATGGAGTGGTTCATGCGCACGAGGCCGGTGCCGCGGGAGTCGAGCACCGCGCTCTGCGGGAAGTAGTTGCCGATGAAGACGTCGTCGTGCCCGTCGCCGTCGAAGTCCGCGACGGTCGCGGCGTTGGTGTTCCACTGCGGGCCGCTGTAGAGGCCGCCGGTGGCGTTGGGGCCGGGCACCAGCTCGACCGGCCGGTAGGCGTCGGGGCCGAGCCCGGCGGCGTCCGGCCTGGCGAGGTAGAGGATCGGCGTACGGCCCCACATGTAGACGAGCAGGTCGAGGCGGCCGTCCTCGTTGAAGTCGCCGGGGACGCACCCCATGGGGGCGATGTGGTCGTTCATGGGCAGCGCGCCGGGGTCGAGCGCGAAGGGCGCGTACCTGTCGGCCTTCCCGCCGGGGACGGGGGTGACCACGGTCTGGTCGATGCGCGGGTCGACCAGGCACAGGTCGTTGGACAGGCCGTCGCCGTCGAGGTCGTTCATCGCGATCGCCGCCCCGACCGAGGAGATCCACGCGTCGATGTGCGTGTAGTCGGGGTGCACCCCGCGGATCTCCTGCTGCCGGAAGCCTCCGGGCAGGGCGATGGACATCGGGGCGAAGAAGTACCTGCTCGCCATGCGGGCCGTGTCCGCGGCCGAGGGCGTGGGAATGCGGGCCACCACGAACGCGCTCACGATCAGTACGAGCGCGAGGACTCCGGGGAGCTGCCTGCGCAGCCAGCCCGCTGTCGCTGTCACGTCCTAACACCTCCCAAGGGATGCGAACTCGTCGGCGATGCGCCGCCGCCACACCTCGTAGGCGGGCACCTCGCCCTGGACGGGCCCGTCGGGACGGGCCTTCTCACTGATCCGCGCCGCCTGTTCCGGGGTCATGTCGCAGAAGACCCGGGTGGCCAGGAGCGTGTGCGGCACCACGAGGCCGGCCCGTTGCCTGGCCTCGGCCGCGAACGCGCAGCCCTGGGCGATCTGCGGGCGGTATCCGCCCGCGCGCTCCCAGAAGGCCAGCAGTTCCCCCTCGTCCGCGCCGCCCGCGTAGCTGGCGGCCAGCCCGGCGCCCGCGTACAGGTCGGCCCTGCGTTCCTCGGGGAATCCGTCGATCATCGTGGCGACGAGTTCCACGTCCGTCCCGCCGACGAACCACATGGCCCGTCCCACGCCCTGGTCGATGGCGTGCCCGGCGTACCAGCGGAAGCGGTCGGCCGTCCAGGGGAAGTCGGGGTCGCGGAAACGGGCGTGGACGTAGCGGCCGGTGTGGAAGTAGGCCTGGTGGAAGCCGTACCCGTCGAGGACGAGCCAGCGCAGCAGCGGGTCGTAGGCCGAGACGTCGGGCCACAGGAAACGCGGCAGCCTGGCCATCGCCCAGCCGACCCCGACGTAGACCATGTAGAGGTGGTCGTCGCCGCGCCCGGCGAGGAGGTCTCCCGTTCTGCGGCCCCCGGTGAACGGCAGGGCGTCCAGTACGGCGGCGCCCATGCCCGCGCCCTCGTAGGCGAAGCCGCGGAAGCGGGTGGGGATCGTCTCCAGCCGCTGTTCCGCCTCACGGGCCGAGCGTGAACCGGCCACGTGCGCGTAGCCGGCCAGAAACGATTCACCAATCGTTTCGAGCAATTCTCTCGCCTGTGGGCTTTTCTCATTGAAACCGCGCGTCCCGAGTTTCGTGGCCGAGACGCCCGGGGTCAGAATTCGGCGCCTCAGCGCCCTCAAAGCATTGGCCACTTGCCGCCTCACGCCCCTTATTCCGGATAGATCCGTCTCCTCGCCCATCTGCCGACAAATCTACACAGGCACCTTGACCGACTGTCTACTTCAAACGTGCTCACGGAAACGCAAAGGAAAGCTTCCGGCAATCGGGCGCATGATTCACGGCGACGACAGCGGATGTTCCCGTGCCGTCAATTCACAAAAAGGCCGCAACAATTACGCGGAAATGCGGCGTCCGCCGTCAGCCCGTCCGCAGGGAGAGGTGGGCGCGCACCTTCCCTCGCCACAGCTCGTAGGCGGGCAGCCCCCCGGAGCCCCGCTCGACGGCCGAGTCGTCCGCGAGCGCGACCGCGGCCTCCGCGGTCAGGTCCGCCAGGGCCCGGACCGCCGTCTCGGTGTGCGGCGGCACGAACCCCGCGTAGTGGCGGGCCTTGGTCGCGAAGACCGCGCCCTGGGCCAGCTCCGCCCCGTGCTCGGCGGCCTCCTCGCGCAGTGCGGCCAGGTCCTCCGCGTCCGCCCCGCCCGCGAACGCCGCCGCCAGCCCGACGCCGCTCCACAGATCGGCCCGCCGGTGTTCCGCGAAGCGCCCGACCGTGGCCGCGACGTCGCCGGGACGGCCTCCGTGGACGAACCACAGCGCCCGCCCGACCCCCTGGTCCGCCGCCCTCGGGAAGTAGTCCGGCATGCCCTCCCACGGGTAGGGCTCGGCCACGCGCTGCCGGCCGACCCAGCGCGCGGTGTCGAAGTAGGCGCGGTCGAAGCCGTACCCGTCGACGGCCAGCCAGCTCATCGTCGGGTGGTACGGCAGGCCCGTCAGGTCGGGAACCGCCCTGCTCCACAGCACCCTCGGCAGCCGGGCGAGCGCGAACCCGATGCCGATGTAGGTCAGGAAGAGGTGCGGCCTGCCGGGACCGAGCAGGAGGTCGCGGGTGCGGGTGCCACGGCCGCCGCCCATCGCGTCGAGGACGGCGCAGGCCATCGTCGCGCCCTCGTAGGCGAAGCCGCGCAGTTCCCGGTCGACCATCGCGAGCCTGCGCTCGACCTCCCACTGGTCCCGCGCGTTGACGCCCCACTCGAACCCGCACACCACCGCCTGGGGGATCGCCTCCAGGCGCCGGGTCGCCTCGGAGGGGACGACCTGGAAGCCGCGTCCCGCGAAGGTCACCTCGGCCAGGGAGGGCGCGAGCAGCAGGCTGCGCAGCGATCCGAAGACGGTGGGCATGGGACCTCCCTGCTCGGGTGACCCTTTCATGCTCCCTTCCCGCGGGTCGTGACGCATCTCTTGGATTGCGCCACCCCGGCGGACGGATCACGTCATCCGCCCCCACGCGTGCGCGGCCCGGAGCACGCCCGTCGTGGGCGCGCCCCGGGCCGCGCGGGATCGTCGCGGGGTTTCCGTCAGCGGGCGGCGAACTGTCCCGGGGTACGGCCCTGGCCCGCGGGCCCCCGGTAGGCCTGGGCGATGTCCAGCCACCGGTCGGCCTCCGCCCCCGAGGCGGTGAGCGCGAGGTCGGCACGGTGCCTGCGCCTGACCACGAGCAGGCAGAAGTCGTGGGCCGGGCCGGTGACCCGCTGTCCGGCGTCCCGGGGCCCGAAGGCCCACGACTCGCCCGAGGGCGCGGTCAGCTCGAAGCGGAACTCCTCACCCGGCGGCGTCAGTCCCCGCGCCTGGTAGCCGAAGTCCCTGGTCAGGGTGGCGAACCAGGCCAGGTGCCTGATCCGGTCCGTCGGCTCCCGCCGTACCCCGAGCGCGTCGGCGATGTCCTGGCCGTGCCCGAAGAGCTCCATGTATCCGGCGCAGCCGAGCACGGCGGGCGGCAGCGGCCTGACCAGCCACGGCACGACCTGGTCCTCCGGCACCGCGGCGAGCGCCGCGAGCGAGGCCGAGCGCCCGGCCCGCCAGCGGGCCAGCAGCTTCTCCGGCGGGTCGTCCAGATAGTCCGCCAGGGCGGCGTTCACCGCCCCGTCGAAGTCCTTGCCCGCCCGCGCGGCCAGCGCCCCGAACGTCTCGGGGTCGGAGGCCGCCAGTTCGGCCAGGCGGAAGATGAAGGTGAGGTGCGCGATCTGGTGTCTGATCGTCCATCCGGGCGCGGGGGTGGGAAGCGCCCACCCGTCGGCGTCGAGGCCTTCGACCATGCGGTCGACCTCCTCGCCCTCCGCGGCCAGGTCGGAGATCACGTCCTGCAACTGGGTCACGAGCCTGTCCTCTCGCAGGGAAACTCGCAGGGAACCTCCAGGGAAGGAGGTCTGCCGAACACCTCACCGCGGCGGCGCGTTCTGCCCCAGCATGCATCGGTGTGAACCGGCTGTCTTCTCCCTGTGTGCTGTCCGTGGTCACCGGGTGGTCGCCGAGGGGGTCACCGGCAGGGTGGCTCGTACGGCATGTCGGGGAAGTGGCGGCCCCACTCGGCGCGGGTGATCCCGGGGTGCGCGACGGCGCACACCAGGGCGGCGGCGCGCTCGGAGTCGATCTCCCACAGCCGGACCGTGCGGTCCCGGCCCGCGGTGGCCAGGGTGTGCCCGTCCGGGCTGAACGCCAGCGCGTGGATCCCCTCGGTGTGGCCGTCGAGGGTGGCCAGCTCCACGGGCAGGCGCGGGTCGGTCGTGTCCCACAGCCGCACCGTGCGGTCGGCTCCGGCCGTGGCCAGGATGTGGCCCCGGGGGGCGAACGCCACGGCGTAGACGGTGTCGGTGTGCGGGGTCAGCGTGGACAGGGGCCGCGCGCTCTCCGGGCGGGAGACGTCCCACAGCCTGGCGGTGCGGTCGAAGCCCGAGCCGGCCAGCACCTTCCCGTCAGGGGAGAACGCCACCGCGTTCACCCCGTCGGTGTGCCCCGTCAACGTCGCCACCGGCTCCGGCCGCCCGGGACGGGAGACGTCCCACAGCCGCACCGTACGGTCCCAGCCGCCGGTGGCCAGTGCCTTCCCGTCCGGGGAGAAGACCACCGCGTTCACCCCGTCGGTGTGCCCCGTCAACGTCGCCACCGGCTCCGGCCGCCCGGGACGGGAGACGTCCCACAGCCGCACCGCGCGGTCGAGTCCCGCAGTGGCCAGGAGACGGCCGTCGGGTGAGAAGGCCACCGCGTTGACGTCGCCGGTGAAGTCCGTGAGCGTCGCCAGGGCCGTCGGGTGGAGCAGGTCGGTGACCTCCCACAGCCGCACCGTGCGGTCGTGGGCCGCCGTGGCCAGAACACGGCCGCCGGGAGCGAAGGCGAGCCCGCACACCGGGCCGCGGTGCGCGGTCAGCTCGCTCAGCGCCCTGGGCCTGAAGGGGTCGGCGACGTCCCACAGCCACGCCGTACGGTCCGATCCCCCGCTGGCCAGGGCGCGCCGGTCGGGACTGAAGGCGACCGAGCAGACCGCGTCGCGGTGCGCGGCGAGCACGGGGCCCGGCAGGTCCCACACCCAGACGGTGTGGTCGTCGCTGGCACTGGCCAGGCTCCTGCCGCCGGGGGCGAAGGCCACCGAGACGACCGCCCCGACCTGGCCCGACAGCACGGCGGGCTCCTCGGCGCCGGAGTCGGACACGTCCCACGTCCGCACCGTGCGGTCCGTGCTCGCGCCGGCCAGGTCGCGTCCTCCCGGGCTGAAGGCCACCGAGCGCACGCCGTCGGTGTGGCCGCGCAGGACGCGTCTCTCCCTGACCTTCCCGGGGTCGCCGGTGTCCCACAGCCGGACGGTGCGGTCCTGGCTCGCGCTGGCCAGCGAGCGGCCGTCCGGACTGAACGCCACCGCGTTCACGGTGCCGGTGTGCCCGATCAGGACCGCCGTCCGGGTGGGGGCCCGCGGCCGGGTGAGATCCCACAGCCGCACCGTGCGGTCCTGCCCTGCGCTGGCGAGGGTGCGGCCTCTCGGGTCGAAGGCGACCGAGGCGACGGCGTCGTCGTGGCCGGTGACGCGGGCCAGCGGTCTGGGGCGCGCGCGGTCGGCGACGTCCCACAGACGCACGGTGCGGTCGGTTCCCGCGCTGGCGAGCACCCGTCCGTCGGGGCTGAACGCCACCGCGTTCACCTCGCCGGTGTGCCCGGTGAGGACGACCGGCGCCGCGGCGCGGCGAGGGTCTCCGAGGTCCCACAACCGCACCGTACGGTCCTGCCCGGCGCTGGCCAGCGTGTGCCCGTCCGGGCTGAAGGCGACCGCGCCGACACCGCCGGTGTGCCCCGCCAGGACCGCGAGCGCCACCGGGCGGTGGGGGTCGGCGAGGTCCCACAACCGCACGGTGCGGTCGCGGCTCGCGCTGGCCAGCGTGTGCCCGTCGGGGCTGAAGGCGACCGCGTTGACGTTGTCGGTGTGCCCGGTCAGACGGGTGGCGTAGGGGGTGGCGAAGGCGCTCAGCAGGGTGCCCCTGGCCTGCTCCGTCGGCACCAGCCGGTAGGCGGCGAGCCCGAGCTGGGCGGCCAGGGCGGGGTTGGTCGCGCGCAGCGCGGCGGCCTCGCCCGCGGCCTTCTGGGAGACGGCGATGTTGCGCTGGCGGGTGGCCGTGCCGTTGGCGTCGGCGGCGTAGACGACGGCGGTGACGGCCAGCAGGAGCAGCACGGTGAGCGCGGCGACGAGCTGGCGCAGGCGGCGGGCGTGACGCCTGCCCTCGTCGAGCTCGGCGGCCCGCGCGGCCAGGCTGGCGTCGAGGAAGGCGCGCTCCCTGCCGGTGAGCACGGCGTCTCCCTTCTCGGCCCAGCTCTGCGCCTGGGCGAGCCTGACCCCCCGGTAGAGGGCTCCCGGATCGTGGCCGAGCGACTCCCAGGTGTCGGTCGCCTCGGTGAGCCTGCGGTGGACGCGCAGCCCCTCACGGTCCTCGGCCAGCCAGCCGCGCAGCCGGGGCCAGGCGCCCAGCAGCGCCTCGTGGGAGATCTCCACGGTTTCGCGGTCGAGGGTGATGAGGCGCGCGGCCGCCAGGCGTTCCAGGACGACCGGGGTGTCGGGGTCGTCCTGGTCGAGCTCACGGCGGAAGACGGGCCGTTTGGTGTCCTCGGTGCCCTCGCCGAGGGCGGTCAGCCGCAGGAACAGGCTCTTGACCAGCCGCTGCCGCCGGGGGCCGAAGGCGGCGTAGAGCGACTCGGCCGTCTGCGCGAGCGCGCCGTGCAGACCGCCCGCCGCCTGGAAGCCCGCCAGGGTCAGCGCGTTCCCCCTGCGTCTGCGCCAGGTCTCCAGCAGGGCGTGCGAGAGGGAGGGCAGCGTTCCCGCCTGCCCGTTCACCTGGGCCACGACGGCGGTCAGCAACGCGGTCTCGACCGTGCAGCCCGCGCGGACCGCGGGCTGCACGACGGCGCGGCGCAACTCGTCGGTGGTCATGGGGCCCACGGCGAGCTGCGCGTCGGCGAAGGCCTCGACCAGGTCCGGGTGGCGGGTGCAGTGGGCGTAGAAGTCGGCGCGCACCCCGAGCACGACCCGGCAGCGGCTGTCGTCCGCGCCGGCCGCGGTGACCAGCGCCGCGACGAAACGGCCGCGCTCCGTCTCGTCGTCGCAGAGGGTGAAGACCTCCTCGAACTGGTCGACGACCAGCAGCAGCTCGGCCTGTTCCGGACGGTCGGCCAGGGCCCGGCGGACGACCCGGTGCAGGCCGAGCGGGCCGTCCGCCAGTTCGTCGCGCAGCCCGCCCGGGGTGTCCCCGGTGAGCCGGGCGAGCTGGATCGCGCACTCCTCCAGGGGACGCGGGCCCGGGGTGAACAGCGCCACGGGGCCCTGTCCGCCCTCGGCCCTCCTGCGCGGCAGCAACCCGGCCCGCAGCAGCGAGGACTTCCCCGCGCCCGAGGTGCCGAAGAGCGCGACCAGCCTCCGCCGCGCCAGGCGGGCCCGTAACTCCGCGACGAGCCGTTCGCGGCCGAAGAACCGGTCGGCGTCCTCACTGCGGAAGGCCGCCAGGCCGACGTACGGCGGTTCCTGCCCGGCCTCCCGTTCCCCTGTCTCCCGCGGGCCGCTCTCCGCGAGCTCCGCGGCCACCTCGTGCCAGCGCCGTTCCCACTCGGCACCGTCGCCCCCGCAGGCTCCGACGTAGGCCAGGGTCACCGCCAGGCTCGGCAGTCTCCTGCCCGCCGCCGCGCCGGACAGCGTCGCCACCGAGTAGTGCGCCCTGCGGGCCAGCGACCGGTACGGCGGGCCGCCCGCCTTCTCCCTCAGTTCGCGCAGTTCGGCCGCGAATCGCAGCAGCGCGCTGTCCCCCTCGTCCAGTGGTCGCTCGCCACGCGGCAGCGCCCCCACCTCCTCGGTCCGGCCCCCCGGTGCCCGCGCGAGGTGACGCCGGGAGACAGCCGGAGGCAGCCGTCCGAGCCCCCGGCGGGCCTTCGACACCTTCGACACCGGAACTCGCCCGGCGATTGTTGCACACGCCCCAATAGGCCGGAAGCCGGTTTTCCTCGCGTCTCCGGCGAGATCATCATCGATCACGACAAGCGCTTTCACGAAGCGCGTCACGACATGGCGGCCCGCCGTACCCCCTCGTTGTGGGTCGTCTTTCGTCCGCCATCCGGTCACCGGCGGAGAACGCTCACGACTTGAGCCGCCGCGCCGCGTCGCGGGTGTTCCGGGGGTCGTTTCCCACCGCATTCCAGGAAGCCGAAGAAGCGGAAGGGGCGAAACCCACGCATACGTCGCGAATCTCCTGTCCCGCAGGGCCGGAATCGTCACGGCGGCCACCGCTGCGCCCTCCTCGGCGGCGCGTGGCCGCCGTACCGCGCGCCCCACCGGCCCCGGACGTCCTGCGCCACGCCGCCCCCTGAGTGGCCGCAGCACACCCGTGCAGGACGTACGTTGAAATGCACAGGTGTTTGTCCTGCCGGCTCCATGAAGGATGTGATCGCCGTGACGGCCTCCGCTGAGGAAAACGTGCTGATCTTGGCCGACGACGATGACGAGACGCCCGACGCCCTGGTGACGGTCGCGGGTGCGAGTGCGGACCCGGTCAAGGACTACCTCCGGCAGATCGGCAAGGTTCCCCTGCTCAACGCCGAGCAGGAGGTCGAGCTGGCCAAGCGCATCGAGGCCGGCCTGTTCGCCGAGGAGCAGCTCGAGGTCGAGGGCGACCGGCTGCCGGTCGACGTGCGCGCCGAGCTGGAGTGGATCTCCGAGGACGGCCGGCACGCCAAGGACCACCTGCTCGAGGCCAACCTGCGTCTGGTGGTCTCGCTGGCCAAGCGCTACACCGGCAGGGGCATGCTCTTCCTGGACCTGATCCAGGAGGGCAACCTGGGCCTGATCCGCGCGGTGGAGAAGTTCGACTACACCAAGGGGTTCAAGTTCTCCACCTACGCGACGTGGTGGATCAAGCAGGCGATCACCCGGGCGATGGCCGACCAGGCGCGGACGATCCGCATCCCGGTCCACATGGTCGAGGTGATCAACAAGCTGGCCCGGGTGCACCGGCAGATGATGTCCGACCTGGGCCGCGAGCCGACCTCGGAGGAGCTGGCCCGCGAGCTGGAGATGACCCCGGAGAAGGTCGTCGAGGTCCAGCGGTACGGCCGGGAGCCGATCTCCCTGCACAGCCCGCTCGGCACGGAGGGCGACAGCGAGTTCGGCGACCTCATCGAGGACTCCGAGGCGATCACCCCCGACGAGGCGGTGGCGTTCGGGCTGCTGCAGGAGCAGCTGCACGCCGTCCTCGACACCCTGTCCGAGCGTGAGGCCGGGGTGATGGCCCTGCGGTTCGGGCTGACCGACGGCCAGCCGAAGACGCTGGACGAGATCGGCAAGGTCTACGGGGTCACCCGGGAGCGCATCCGCCAGATCGAGTCCAAGACCATGTCCAAGCTGCGTCACCCGTCCAGGTCCCAGGCGCTGCGCGACTACCTGAGCTGACGGCCGTCCGGCCTACCCCGTCAGGCCGTCGAAGGCGACCCTGAGGTGGCGGGGGCCGCGCAGGACCGGATTCCGCCGGTAGGGCGGCGGGTCGTCGACGAGCCCGGGGTCGCTGAGCCTGCGGGCCAGCTGGGTCAGCGCGATCTGCGCCTCAAGGCGGGCCAGCGGCGCGCCGAAGCAGTAGTGGACTCCGCTGCCGAAGCCGAAGTGCTGGTTGTCCGCCCGCTCCGGGTCGAACCTGTCGGGCTCGTCGAAACGCCTGGGGTCGCGGCTTCCCGAGGCCAGCACGAGCCAGATCGGCGCCCCCTTCGGGATGACGGTCCCGGCGACCTCGATGTCGGCCAGGGCGGTGCGCTGCGGCAGGAACTGCACCGGCGGTTCGAAGCGCAGCAGCTCCTCAACCAGCGGTACGGCCAGCTCCGGCTCCTTCCTGAGCCTGGCCAGGGCCTCGGGGTGGCGCAGCAGGGTGAGCATCCCGTTGGTGATGAGGTTGACGGTGGTCTCGTGGCCCGCGATGAACAGCAGGACTGCCGTTGTGATCATCTCGATCGGTGTCAGGCGTCCCTGCGGGTCCTGCGCGGTGACCATGGCCGACAGCAGGTCGTCGCCGGGTGCGCGGCGGTGCTCCTCGGCGAGCCCGGCGAGATAGCGGCCCAGCTCGACCCGGGCCTGCTGGGCGGTGAGCTGCCGCTGCGCGGGGTCCTCCGACGAGCTCGGGTCGATGCCCGCGACGATCTTCTCCGCCCAGACGTGGAAGCGTGCCTCGTCCTCGTGGGGCACGCCGAGGAGCCTGCAGATCACCATCACGGGGAAGGGGTAGGCGAAGTCGTCGACCAGGTCCGCCTCCCGCCTGTCCCCCAGGCCGTCGATCAGGCCGGTGACCATCCGGTCGAGCTCCCCGCGCATGTCGTGGATCCGCCGGGGGGTGTGCGGCGGCCCGAACGGCCGCATCGCCAGCCGCCGCAGCCGGTCGTGCTCGGGCGGGTCGAGCCTGATGAAGCTGGGCGGCAGGCCCGTGTCCTCCTCGGCGTCGGGCAGCAGGCCGCCCGCCGCGCCCGGCAGCCGGTTACGGCTGTCGGAGCTGATCCTCGGGTCGTGCAGCAGGCTGAGGATCTCCCAGTAGGTGCTGACCGCGTAGATCCCGTCGTCCTGCCGTGAGACCGGCGTCCTGCGGAGTTCGGCGTACAGCGGGTAGGGGTCGGCGCGGTTGGCGTAGTCGGTGATCTGCCGCAGCAGGGTGCCCTGCGTCATGGCTGCTTCCTCACGGTCCTCACGATCCTCGGGCGTCGTCTGGCGCGTCGCCGGTCAGGCGCGGGCCGGGGTGAACTGGAGCCTGCGCTCGCTGGGCGCGTATCCGCTCAGCGTCACGGTCGGGCCGTGGCTCGGCAGGGAGGGGTCGGGGAAGTCGGCGGAGATCGGCCGGATGCCCCCGGCACGCCTGTCCACGTTGGGGAAGTCGGGCGGGAAGGGCGCCGCCGACTCGATCAGCCTGCGGTAGAAGTCGATCCATCTGGCCTGGTCGAAGGCGACCGCGGCGATGACGCGCCCCTGGAAGCCGTATGTCACGACGAAGCGGTCCTCCTCCAGGGCGCCCTGCGTGACGACGATCTCCTCCCCCATGGGCGGGACGCCGATGGACTTGATGTTGACCCCGAACTGGGCGGACCAGAAGGCCGGGACCCACAGGTAGGGGCGGCGGTCGAGCCCTGAGTTGATCATGTTGTGGGCGGCGATCTCGGCCTGTTCGACCGCGTTGCCCCAGTGTTCGAGCGAGAGGAACTGGTAGCCGAAGAGCGGGTGGGGGGACCTGGCGACGTCCCCGGCGACGAAGACGTCGTCGGTGACGATGCCGTGGACGTCGAAGGCGCGGCATCCCGCGTCGCAGGCGACACCCCTCGGCCCGGCGGCCAGTCCCGATCCGGCCAGCCACTCGGTGTTGCGTATCGCGCCGAGCCCGACCACCGCCACGTCGGCGTCGATCGCGCTCCCGTCGGACAGGTGGGCGCGCCTGAGCCGTCCCGCGGCGTCGCCCTCCAGGGAGGTCACCGTGACGCCGCAGCGCAGGTCCACGCCGTGCTCACGCTGCAGCCGCGCCGCGACCGCGCCGACGACGCCGCCGAGCGCCCCGACGAGAGGGGCGGGGCCGCGCTCGGCGACCGTGACCTCGAGGCCCCTCTCCCGGCAGGCGGAGGCGATCTCCGAGCCGGTGAACCCGGCTCCGACGACCAGCACCCGGCGGGGGCCCGCCGCCAGGTGCCGGTTGAGTCCGGCGGCGTCGTCGGCGGTGCGCAGGACGAACACCCCGTCGAGGGCGGCCTCCGTCTCCTTGAACCACGGCCTGGCGCGGGTGCCGGTCGCGATGAGCAGACGGTCGTACTCGATCTCGTCGCCGTCGGCGAGGCTGACCCGCCGTTCGGCCAGGTTGAGCCCGGTCGCGGCCACACCGAGCCGCCAGCGGACGTCAAGGTCGCGGGCACGCGGCAGTGTGGTCGCCTCCGCCGCCGTCCTGCCCAGCAGGACCTGCTTGGACAGGGGCGGCCTGTCGTACGGCTCGCGCGGCTCGTCGCCGATCACGGTCAGCGATCCGGTGAAGCCCCCGGCGCGCAGCGCCTCGGCTCCGTGCAGCCCCGCGAGGGAGGCTCCGACGACGACCACCCGGCCCCGCCGTCTGAACTCCCGTGCGGCCGTCTCAGCGGACATCGGTGAACGCTCCCCCTGGCCGTCGCGCGGTGTCCCACTCGACGGTGATGGCCTGCACCGGGCAGGCCGCCGCGGCCCGCAGGACCTGTTCGCGCCGCTCCTCGCCGGGGCCCGGGTCGTACATCAGGGCCTCCTGGCCGTGCATGGAGAAGACGTCCGGCGCCAGGAAGGCGCACTGGGCGTAGCCCTCACAACGGTTGAGATCGACGACAATCCTCACGGAATCCCCCAGCCCCCTTCGGCCGTCCCGTGGCGGGAACGGCCCTTGGGTGATGTCCAGACTAGGGCGGTGACCTGGGAGGACAAGGTCGGCGATTACCGTGTTACGACCCTTTTGCGGGACCTTTGCCGCTTCCCAGGGGGATAGTGGGACTTCGTCCTGGTCGTCATCCGCAGCCGGGAACGGGCCTGCCGAGGGCCGTGGCGTAGGCGTCGCGCAGCAGCGCCGCCAGCGCCCCCTCGTCCTGAGCCTGGTTGACGGTCGCCACGACCGAGATCCGCCGCGCGGGCGCGTAGGCCGCGACGGCTCCCCAGGCTCCGGGGTGGAACCACAGGACCTCGTCGCCTGATGTCAGGCGCTGGACGCCGAGGCCGTAGGTGCCCTTGCTCTGCGGGGTCGCGGTCAGCATGGCGCGCAGCGTCGCCGGGTCGTGGAAGACCCTGCCCTCGAACAGGGCGCGGAAGAAGGTGGTCAGGTCGGCCGCGGTGGAGACCAGGCCGCCTCCGGCGAAGGTGTCGAAGGTCGGGTTCCAGTTCCTGGTGTCCACGGAGCCGAGGTAGGGGTGCGAGAGCGGCGCCCCGCGATGCCGTTCCCAGTGCTCGAGGTAGGTCCCGCGCAGCCCGAGCGGGTCGAGGAGCAGTGTGCGGTAGGCGCGGTGCAGGGGCAGGCCGCTGACCTTCTCGATGACGTACCCGGCCAGGATGTAGCCGGTGTCGGAGTAGTGGTAGCCCTTGCCCGGCTTGAAGTACGGCCTGCCGTGGGTGAGAGCCCAGTCGACCAGCCGTCCCGGTGTCCACGTCCTGCGGGGATGGGCGGCGACCTCGGCGATCCACCTCTCGTCGGCGGCGTAGTCGTACAGGCCCGCGGTGTGGTCGAGCAGCTCGCGCACGGTGATCCGCGCGCCGTGGGAACGGCCGCCGAGCACGTGGACCCGCCCGACCAGGGAAGGGTCGAGATATTTGCTGATCGGGTCGTCAAGGCGAAGCTTGCCCTGTTCTGCAAGCTTGAGCACGGTCGCGGCGGTGAAGGTCTTGGTGACGCTGGCCGCGCGGAAGGCGTCCGTCGGCCGCAGGTCCCTGCCGCCGAGCCGGAAGGCGCCCGCGGCGCCGGTGTAGGCGACCCCGGGGCCCCGGACGTCGAGGATGACGCCGGGGACCGGTGGCTTGGCGGCCCTGCCGACGAGGCAGGCGAACCCGGCCTCGGCGGCGGCCGCGGGACCCGCGGTGAGGAGCAGGAACAGCGCGGTGAGAACGGCGACCACGGCCGAGGTTCTGCCGGGTGGGCGCATCAGGGGACCTCCAGTGGATCGGTGACCGGCGGGACCGTACGGCCCAGCCGGGCCCTGACCGTGTACGCCAGCAGCGTCACGGCCAGGATGACGCCGACGCCGAGCACGACGGGCCCGACGCCGGGAGAGACGGAGACGGCCAGCAGGGCCGCGCCGAGCAGGACGAGCACCGTCCAGCTCAGCCAGGGGTGCCCCCACATGCGCACCTGCAGCGTCTCCGGGTCGGTGCGGGCGCGCAGCCGTAGCTGGCTCACCGCGATGAACAGGTAGAGGACCAGCGTGAGCAGGCCGGAGGCGTTCAGCAGGAAGGCGAAGATCTCATCAGGGCTGACCAGGCCCGCGACGGCCACGACCACCAGCGCGAGACCGCTTCCCGCCAGGATCGCCGGGGCGGGCACCCCCGAGGGCCGCACCCGGGCCAGTACGGCGGGCGCGTCCCCGCGCTCGGCCAGGGACATCAGCATCCTGGAGGAGCCGTAGATCCCCGCGTTCAGGATCGACAGCACGGCGACCAGGACGACCGCGGTCATCAGGCCGCTCGCGCCGGGGACGCCGAAGGCCTCGATGGCGGTGGCGAAGGGGCTGTCCTCCCCGTTGGCCGGGACCCGGTTCCACGGCACGACCGCGACGATCAGCAGGATCGAGCCGACGTAGAAGACCAGCACCCGCCACACCACCCTGACGGTCGCCCGCGCGACCTCCCTGGCGGGTTCGGCGGACTCCGCGGCGGCGATCGTGACGATCTCCGCGCCGAAGTAGGAGAAGACCACCGTCACCAGCGCGGCCAGTACCGCCGCCCAGCCGTTCGGGGCGAAGCCGCCGTGCTCGGTCAGCGCGGACAGGCCCGCCCCGCCGTGCGGCCACAGCCCGGTGAGGTACAGCGCGCCCGCGGCCAGGAAGGCGACGACCACGATGACCTTGACCGAGGCCAGCCAGAACTCGGTCTCGCCGAACACCCGCACCGAGACCAGGTTCGCCACGGTGAGGACGGCCAGCAGCACCGGGGCGCCCAGCCACACCGGCAGGCCGGGAACGACGCCGGAGGCCAGCCTGGCGCCCGCGACGGACTCGAAGGCGATCACCGCGACCGCGAAGTACCAGTAGCCCCAGCCGACGAGGAATCCCGCCCAGCGGCCCAGGGCCAGCTCCGCGTAGCGGGAGAAGGACCCGGTGGTCGGGTGCGCCGCGGCCATCTCGCCGAGCATCCGCATCACCAGGACGACGATCACGCCGCCCACGGCGTAGGCGACGACCGAGGCGGGACCCGCCATGGCGATCACCGAGCCGCTGCTGACGAACAGGCCCGCGCCGATGACGCCGCCTATGCCGATCATTGTCATGTGCCGCCGCCGCAGTCCGCGGCGGAGCGCTGTCTCACCTTGCGCCATCGAGACTCCTTGGTTTCGTGGCCCCCGAGCGGGTTTTCCGGCGTCACGGGTCCGGGCGCGCGGTCACGCCAGGGCCGCCTGCGGCCACGGTCGGCGGGCAGGCGAGGTGCGAAGGGACGGGGGGACCTCCCGGAACGGTCTCCGGGGTTTCACGGCCGTTCCGGGAACGGCGCGGCCGGTTCAGTCGCCGTGGAACTCGGGGCCGCGCCCGTCACCGAAGGCGTGCAGCCCCTCGGCGAGGTCGGCGCTGCGCAGGCAGGCCAGGGAGCCCTCGACCTCCAGGGCGAGCACGCCCTCCAGGTCGAGCTCCCAGGTCCTGCGCAGGTGCCGCCTGATCAGGCCGACCGGCACGGGGGCGGCCGACCCGATGGTCTCGGCCAGCGCGACGGCGGTGGCGAGCAGGTCCTCACCGGGCACGACCCGGCTGACCAGGCCCGCGCCGAGCGCCTCGGCGGCGCCGATCCGCTCTCCCGAAAGCAGCAGGTCGACCGCCCTGCCGTGCCCGACCAGGCGGGGCAGGAAGTACAGCACGCCGTTGGTCGGGTAGAGGCCGCGGCGCACCTCCATGAAGGCGAACTCGGCCTCCTCCGCCGCGATCCGCAGGTCGCTCGCTATCGCCAGCTCCGCGCCCACGCCGACCGCGATGCCGTTCACCGCGGAGATGACGGTCTTCGGGAAGGCGACCAGGCGCCTGGTGACGTCCTGGAAGTCCTCGACGGTCGCGGCCAGGTCCCGCGACGCCGTACGGCTCAGGCGTTCGCGTGTCTCGGTGAGGTCGACGCCCGAGGAGAAGGCGCGTCCGCGCCCGGTCAGGACGACGGCGCGCACCGTCTCGTCCCGCTCCGCCTCGTCCAGGGCCGCGCCGAGCTCGGCGAACGTGCGGTCCCTGAAGGCGTTCAGCACCTCGGGACGGTCGAAGGTGACCACCAGGGCCGCGCCGTGGCGGGCCGTGACGATGTCTCTGACGGTGTCCTCAGCGGTGTCCTTGACGCTGTCGCTCACACGGCCTCCCCGAGCGCGTCGTACTCGTTCTCCCTGCCTGAGGGCAGCAGGTGTTTGGCGATCCGTTCCGACGGGGTCATGGGGAACTCCTCGACGTACTCCACGAAACGCGGCACCTTGAAACCGGCCAGGCGCCCTCGGACGAACTCCACCAGTTCCCCCGGTGGCACGGGGGCCGCGACCTGGACGAACGCCTTGACCTCCTCGCCCCGCAGTTCGTCCGGGACCGCGACGACCGCCGCGGCCCGGACGGCGGGGTGCCGGGCGAGGACCGCCTCGACCTCGGCGGCGGCGACGTTCTCACCGCCGCGGCGGATCATGTCCTTGCGCCTGCCCACGAGGTGGATGTAACCGCGCTCGTCCCTGCGGCCGAGGTCGCCGGTGTACAGCCGGCCGTCGCGGATGCGCTCCGCGGTGGCCTCGGGGTCGTTCCAGTAGCCGAGCATCATCGGGCTGCCGGTGACGACGATCTCACCGTCGACGATCTCGACCTGTTTGCCGGGTACGGGCACCCCCGCGGCCCCGCTGCCGACGCAGGCGTCGTCGCCCGCCGGGACCGCCAGGTCGACGCCGGTCTCGGTCATGCCGTACGCCTCCCGCCAGGGCGCCCCCCAGCGCCGTTCGAACGCGGCGTGCAGGTCGGCGACGATGCCCGAGCACAGGACGATCCTGACCCGGTGCGCGCGGTCCAGCGGGTCCTCCGGCTGCCGGTACAGGTAGACCGGCATGGTGCCGAGCAGGTAGAAGAACGTGGCGCCCTCCTCACGCGCGGAGCGCCAGAACGTCGAGGCGGAGAACCTCGGCAGGATCACCAGCGGGATGCCCTTCATCAGGCACAGCACGGTGTTCCACTGCGGATCCATGTAGGAGAAGGGCTGGGCGGTCAGGTCGACGTCGTCCTCACCCGCCCCGACGATGCCCGCCGCCAGCTCCGCCAGGCGCAGCCAGTAGCCGTGGGTGAGCATGCATCCCTTGGGGAATCCCGTCGTGCCCGAGGTGTACTGGAGGTTCGCCAGGTCGTCGGGGCCGACCTGCGGCGGTTCGAGGTACGGCGAGGCGGCGTCGGCCTCCGCCCCCGCGTCGAAGACACCGGGAACCGGTTGCCCGAAGGGCCCCGCGTCGGCCGGGTCGAGCAACCCGACCTGCCCGACCGGAGCGCCGAGCAGCGCCCGCGCGGCCTGTGCCGTGCCGGCGAGGGCGAGCACGGCGCCCGAGTCGGCGATCACGTGGGCGAGGTCGTCGCTCCGGTAGCCGGCGTTGACCGGGACGGTGACCGCGCCGAGCTTGCCCACGGCCAGCCAGGCGACGGGGAAGCCGACGCCGTTGGGCAGCATGACGGCCACCCGGTCGCCGCGGCGCACCCCGTGGGCCCGCAGTACGGCCGCCAGCCGGTTGGTCCGCTCCTCGACCTGCGCGACGGTGGTGGTGACGCCGCCGAAGCGGAACAGCGGCCGTCGCCCGTCGGTCTCGGCCCGCCGCCTGAGCAGGTCGCCGAGGCTGGTGGCGCTCACCGGCCTTCCCCGGGGGCGCTCGCGCGGGTGGCCAGGTCGAACATGTCGGCCAGCTCGGCGGCGCACCCGGCGAGGTCCACGGCCGCCTCGTCGAAGACCCACTGCAGCATGACGCCGTCGATGGCGCCCTGAACGGTCGAGGCGAGCGTGCGGGGGGCGAAGTCCCGGAAGTCGCCGTCCTGCTGCCCTCTGCGCAGGATCCCCTCGATGTGCCTGCGACAGGGGTCGTAGGCGGTGGCGTTGAAGGCGCGTTTCGCCTCCGCCGTCCCGAAACTTCCCCAGATGTCGACCATGGCGACGAAGTTCTCGCGGTGGTCGGCCATGAAGGCGAAGCTCGCCTCGACGTAGGCGCGGAGCCGGGCCGGGCCGCCGGTCTCCCGCTCGACCCTGGACCTGATGAACCGGTTCGACTCCGCCAGCAGGGAGGTGACGATCTCCTCGATCAGCTCGTCCCTGCCGTCGAAGTGGTAGGAGATCACGCTCTTGCTGATCCCCACCTCGTCGGCGATCCGGGCCAGCGACGCCTGGGCGAGCCCCGCGCTGGCGATCGTCGTGATCGCGCCGCCCACGATCTGACGTCTGCGCGTCTCCTCGATGAATGTGGACTTCTTCCTGCCCGGTGCTTTCCGGCCATCCGGCGTAATTTTCGACCGCATGGCCTACATTTAGGCCGTACGGCCGCAAACCCGCAAGGGGCCTGCGCCGACTCTCCGGTTTTCCCTACCTCCAGGAAGACGGTGTGCCATGGATGACCTTCCCCCGCTCCGCCCCCGCGAGAGGGAGGTGCTCGCGCTGATGGCGCAGGGTTGCTCGAACGCCGAGGTCGCGGCGCGCCTGCACCTGTCGGCGGCGGCCGTGGAGAAACACGTCTCCGGCGTGTTCACCAAGCTGGGCCTGCCGCCGACCGCGAGTGGGAACCGCCGTGTCCTGGCGGTCCTGCGTTATCTGGGTCATCAGGGCCTTTCCGGACACCCCTGACCCGGCCGGAGCCGGGTCAGGATGTCTCCCGCATCGTGCCGTCTCTCAGACGGGCCTATTCGTGCGGGAGGACACTGCCGGTCGGGGTGCTCCGCGGCGCGGGGGACCCACCTCCACCGCCACCGCCGCCGTTGCCGCCCCCACCGCCGCCGCCGTTGCCCCGGGCCTGCTGCAGCATCTCCAGGTGGGCCTGCACGACGGGCTTGGCCTCTGAGGCGATCTTCTTGACCGCGGCGGAGGAGCCGTCCCTCAGTTCGGTGTTGATGACCGTGAGGGTCTGGCGGTGCCCGGCGATCTGCGCCCTGATCCAGGCGTTGTTGAAGGCCGCGCCGTTCAGGTTCGACAGCTTGTCGAGTGTGGCGCGCTGCTTGGGCGCGGGCTGTTCGGGAAGCGTGACGCCCGCCCGTTGCGCCTCCCGTTTGACGGCCACGTCCAGCTTGAGGTGGTCGGCCACGATCCTCTTGGCGACGTTCTGCAGAGTCTTGTTGCTCGACTTCTTCTCGGCGAGCCTGCCCGCCTCGATCTCGGTCAGGTTCGACCGGTGGGCCTGAGCCAGGAAGGTCTTGTCCTGTTCGTTGAGGCTGGGCTGGGCGAGGACTCTGGTGGCGCCGCCACCGAGTACGACGGCCACGGTGGCCAGCAGCACGATGATCCTTCTCATCATTGAAACCCCCGCGGATCACTCCTTAGGAATATTTATGACCTCCTCCCCATATGCACCGATATTCACCGAGATATCAGCATTAATCAGCAAATGAAGTCCAAAGTTCTACGGAGGGCCCCGACAGGCGGAGCCGTACGGATCATACGGGCGAGTCCCCCGATGAGCGGGCCGTCCTGTCTCGGACCAGCCGTTCCCGCCGACGGGCACGAGCCGTACGGCGGGCGTCCCGGATCAGGTCACAGTGGTGATTATTTTTGGGTCTGCAGTAAACCCCCGAACGCCCTGCCACGTCGGTTTGACATGCGCACCACAAGCCGGATTAGCAAGTCCAATTCCCGATATCAAATGATTTGCCAGGGTTTAGGGTAATTTCGGGATTCCCGGCCGGGAGCTCCAACGACCGAGAGGACGCCGGCCCTTCGTGACGGAGCCCGTACGGGCCGTCCGCCCCGACCGGCGTGCGATCGATCGTCCCGACCAGACCAGATCAGGAGGGTTCCCCCTCCCCTGCCCGCGGACGCGGTCTGACATCGGATCGAACAGAAAGCACGGATGTGAAGCGACTCCAGGCGAAGCCACGATTCGTCCCCGCAGGAAGGGTCCTCGACCCGCTCGTCATCGGCGGCCGGCCGATGGCGCGCCCCGTCACCGGGGCGGTCCCCGACGCGATCGGGAAACGACCGGACAGTGAGCTCGACGGCGCCGACCTGCCAGAACTGGCCGTCAGGGCGGCCTCTGTCAGAGGGGAGGCCAACCGCCGCGACGGGGCTCCCCGCAGGGACGCGATGGGGCTGTGGCAGATCGACGGCTCCCGGCTGCTCGCGTGCGCCGCGGGAGGACTCGCGGACGCCGAACTGTCCCACGTCGGCGCGGCCGAGGCCTGCGCCTCCGCCCGCCGCAACCTGCTCGGTCTGCTGCGGCACGCCGAGGACGGGGCCCCGGCGGAGGACTTCTTCGCCGCCGTCACCCGTGACCTCACGGAGCGGGCCGAGCGGACCGGCGTCCCCGCCGCCGCCCTGCGCACCACCCTGCTGGCCGCGATCATCGACACCGCCGAGCACCGTGTCCACGTGGCACGGATCGGCGACGGCACGGCGGCGCTCCTGCGCGAGGGTCACTGGTCCCCGGTCCTGCCCGCCGGGGACGGCGCGCGGACGCCGGACGCCCTCCCCGGGGACGGCCCGGCCGGGACCGCGATGGTCGATCTCCTGCGGGGCGACATGCTGCTGCTGTGCACCGGCGGCCTGGCCAGGCCGATGGGCGAGGAGGAGGTCAGCGAGCAGGTCTCCGCCTGGTGGTCACAGCCCTCGGTGCCGTCCCTCCCCGAGTTCTTCTGGCAGCTCAGCTTCCGGGACGAGTCCCACGAGGACGACCACACCGCCGTCTGCGCCTGGAGACGCTGAACCCCGTCCCCGGTACCCCCGGTCCGGCGGGGGTACCGGGAACGGACGGGAAAACGATCCCGGACAACCGGAAATACCCTCCGGTTCGTTGGGGTTGCCACTGTCATGGCTGAAGACATCATCCGCGGTGTGGCCCGGGGGACCGCCGAGGTTCCGCTTTCGATCCTGGAGCTGGCGGTCGTCGGGTCGGGAGTGAGCCCGACCAGGGCGTTGCGGGCGAGCACCGAGCTGGCCAGGAGAGCCGAGGAGTGGGGATACCACCGCATCTGGGTGGCCGAGCACCACGGCATGCCCTCGGTCGCCAGTTCCTCCCCCGCCGTGCTGATCGCCCACCTCGCCGCGGCGACACGGACCATCCGGCTGGGGTCCGGCGGTGTGATGCTGCCCAACCACGCCCCGCTGGTCGTCGCCGAACAGTTCGGCACCCTGCACGCGCTGCATCCCGGCCGCATCGACCTCGGACTCGGCAGGGCGCCGGGCACCGACCAGGCGACCGCTCGGGCGCTGCGCAGGAACGGCCCGGACGCCGACGACTTCCCCGAGCAGCTGGCCGAGCTGACCGCCTTCCTCGACGGCTCCTTCCCCGAGGGGCACCCGCTGCGCAAGGTCGTCGCCACCCCCAGGACTCCGGAGTCGGGGCGCCCGCCGATCTGGCTGCTCGGATCGAGCGGCTTCAGCGCCCAGCTCGCGGGCGTCCTCGGCCTGCCGTTCGCCTTCGCCCACCACTTCAGCGCGGCCAACACCCTGCCCGCCCTTGAGCTCTACCGTTCCGCCTTCCAGCCCTCCGCGGTGCTGGAGCGGCCGTACGCGATGATCGGAGTCTCCGCCGTCGCCGCGGAGACCCCGGAGCGGGCGCTGAGCCTGGCGCTGCCCGGCGCGCTGTCCATGCTCAGGCTGCGCAGGGGGGCTCCCCAGCCGGTGCCGACACCCGAGGAGGCGCGGGATCACCCCTACACCCCGGCCGAGCGGGTCTTCGTCGAGGACTACCTGTCCAACGTGGTCCTGGGCGACCCCGGGGAGGTCAGGGAGGGCCTGAACGCGCTGCGCAAGCGCACCGAGGCCGACGAGTTGATGGTCACCACGATGGTCCACGACCCCGAGGACAGGATCCGCTCCTACGAACTCCTCGCCCAGGCCTACGACCTGCCCCGCGGACCCGTCGGCTAGCGTCGGCTCAGGAAGTCTTCGGGGAACCGTACGGCTCACGAGGGAGTCACCGTGAACGACCTGCCGATCTGCGTGACCTGTGGCGTTCAGTACGCCGCTCTCAGGGAGAACTGCCCGATCTGTGAGGACGAGCGGCAGTACGTCGGCTGGCAGGGGCAGCGCTGGACGTCGCTGGCCGAGCTGAGCGCGGCCGGCCACAGGGCCGTGGTCGCCGAGGAGGGACCCGGCGTCGTCGGCCTGGGCACCGACCCGGCGACCGCGATCGGCCAGCGCGCGCTGCTGGTGCGCTCCGCCGGGGGCAACGTGCTGTGGGACATGGTCACCCACTTCGACGAGGAGGTCGTCCGGCAGGTCCGCGAACTGGGCGGGATCAAGGCCATCGCGATCAGCCATCCGCACTTCTACGGTTCGATGGTCGAGTGGGCGCACGCCTTCGACGCGCCGGTCTACATCCACGCCAAGGACCGTGAGTGGGTGGCCCGCCCGGACGAGTCGGTCGTGTTCTGGGAGGGTGAGACCCTGGAGATCGGCGACGACCTGACCCTGATCAACGCGGGCGTGCACTTCGAGGGCGGCCAGGTGCTGCACCGGCGCGACGGGGCGCAGGGCCCGGCGGCCCTGTTCTCCGGCGACATCCTCCAGGTGGTCTCCGACCGGCGCTGGGTCTCGTTCATGTACAGCTACCCGAACCTCATCCCCGAGCGCCCGAGGACGGTCCGCCGCGCCCTGTCGCTGCTTGAGCCCTACGACTTCGAGCGGGTCTACGGCGGCTGGTGGAAGCGGGTCGTGCGCACCGACGGCGCGCGGGCCGTACGGCGTTCCGCCGAGCGCTACCTGCGATTCGCCCTCGACGACGACACCTCAGCCGACGCCCCCGAGGGCGCCTGAGGTTCCTCAGGGTCGTCCACGTCGAGCTCGGGGTGCTCCTCCGGCCAGTCGGCGGGCTCGAGCAGACGGCGCACGGCGTCGCTGTCGAAGATCGAGGACAGGACGCCGACCACCCCCTCCCCCAATGGCCGGAACGCCTCGGCCACGGCCTGGGCGCGGGCGCCCACCTCCTGCAGCAGCCCCTCGACCAGGGGTGGCAGGGGTGGCGTGGGCAACGTGAGCCGCGGTCTCGGCGCGGGTTTCTCCGGTGGCGCCCAGCGCATGGAGTCCTCGCTCATGGCGAGCCACTCGTCGACGACTCCGTCGATGGCGTCGAGCACATGATCGGGATCGCTCGGCATGGCGTCTCCCCCCGTGTCCGGGATTCGATACCTCGACGCTACCCCGCAAAAACCCCTCCTACCAGCCAATACTCCCCAATCTGACAGAACACCTCTCATGGAGTAAGCATCACGAAAAAGGGGTAGGACCCGGACGTGGCGGGCCGGATCAGGTCGTCCGCCGCAGTCGTCGTGAGTCGTCGTGCGAGGGGAGCGCCATGGCCAGACTGCGGGCGGGAACCGGCCTTCTGCGCCGCAAGCCCATCGAGCACATCGAGGAACCCGAGGGTGAAAGAACCGAGCAGCTCACCCGCGTGCTGGGACTCTGGCAGCTCACCGCCATCGGAGTCGGCGGCATCATCGGCGCGGGCATCTTCACCCTGGCGGGCGCCGTCGCCAACGGCATCGCCGGACCGGCCGTCGTCGTCTCCTTCCTGATCGCCGGAATCGCCAGCGCGGCGGCGGCGTTCTCCTACGCCGAGTTCGCCGGGCTGATCCCCAAGGCCGGATCGGCCTACACCTACGGCTACGCGGTGCTCGGCGAGATCGCGGGCTGGTTCATCGGCTGGGACCTGCTGCTCGAGTACACCGCGATCGTCGCGGTCGTGGCCATCGGCATCTCGGGCTACTTCTCGTTCCTGCTCGGCGACCTGGGCGTGAACCTGCCCTCGTGGATGCTCGGCGCGCCGGGGACGGGCGCGGGGCACCGGGTCGACCTGTTCGCCGCCCTGCTGTGCCTGCTGATCGCCTACCTGCTGAACCTCGGCATGCGCAACGCGGCCAGGTTCGAGATGGCGGTCGTCGGCCTGAAGGTCGCCGTGGTGCTGCTGGTCATCGTGGTCGGTCTCTTCCACATCAACACCTCGAACTACACCCCCTTCTTCCCCTACGGCATCGGCGGCGCGTTCACCGGCGCGGCCACGGTGTTCTTCGCCGTCTTCGGCTACGACGCCATGAGCACGGCCGCCGAGGAGTCCAAGGACGCCCAGCGCCACATGCCCAAGGCGATCATCTACTCGCTGGGCGTCTCGATGGTGCTGTACGTGCTGGCCTGCCTGGTGCTGACGGGCATGCAGCACTACACCGAGATCGACAAGGAGAGCGGGTTCTCCACGGCGTTCAAGGCGGTCGGCCTGCGGGGCCTGGCCGACGTGATCGCGGTCGGCGCGATCGTCGGCATCCTGACCGTCATGTTCACCTTCATGCTCGGCGTCAGCCGCGTGTGGTTCTCGATGAGCCGTGACGGGCTGCTGCCCAGGTGGTTCGCCAAGACACACCCCACCCGGCACGTGCCGACCCGGGTGACGTGGATCGTCGGTGTCATCTCCGCGCTCATCGCCGGGTTCCTGCCCATCGTCGAGGCGGCCGAGCTGACCAACATCGGCATCCTGCTGGCCTTCGTCGTGGTGTGCGCCTCGGTGATCGTCCTGCGCTACCGGCGGCCCGACCTGCCCAGGACCTTCCGCTGCCCGGGGATGCCCGTCGTCCCGGCGATCGGCATCCTCTTCTCACTCTGGCTGATCACCTTCCTGCAGTGGCAGACATGGGTCCGCTTCGCGGTGTGGTTCGTGATCGGCCTGGTCGTGTACTTCGCCTACTCCTACCGGCACTCCGCCCTGGCCGCCGAGGAGCGCGCCGGGGAACGCTAGCCGGGTCAGCAGGTGTGGTGCCCGGAGACGGTGTCGCCCAGGCCGCGCACCGCGGCGTTCACCCGTTCCAGCGCGTCCTCCCGCGCGAGCTCCGGCCGTCCCGGCGGGGTGCCCGCGCGCACGTCCCGCGCGATCCCCTCAAGCGAGGCGACCGCCGCCCCGACCGCCCCGGCCGACGGCGGCGGGGCGCCGTGCTCGGTCCTGGCGACGGTCGCGGCGGTCGCGTCGGCCACCTGTTCGAGGGCGGTCATCGCGGGCATCCACGTGGTGACGCGCCTGCTGACCACGGCCGGTTCCGTCATCGCCCGCTGGAAGACGGTGCGCAGGTCGGCCAGGGCGTCGTAGACGCGGTGGCGCAGCGCCGCCCTGCCGGTGTGCCCGGGGTCGAAGGCGTGCCGGAGATAGTCGGCGGTCGCCGAGACCGCGTCGGCGAACCTCGGCCCGACCGGCGCCTCCCAGCTCGCGGGCCACGGCAGATATCCCAGTAGCAGGACGATCAGGCATCCGGCCAGCGTGTCGACCAGCCGGATCTCGGCCAGTCTCGGCCCGCCCCGGGTCAGCAGGTCGACCAGCAGCAGCACCAGCGGCGCCTGGAAGGCCGACATCAGCCCCCAGTTTCGCTGCATGCCGTACGGCAGGAGCGCGGCGAAGACCGCGACCGGGGCCAGGAGCGCGGGGCCGTACGGCACGGCGACGAGCACGACGGTGCCGATCACCGTGCCCGCGAGAGTGCCGAGGGCGCGCTGCACGGCGCGGGCGAAGACCGAGCCGAAGTCGGGTTTGAGCACCAGCGCGACGGTCAGCGTCGTCCAGTAGGACCGTTCGACCAGGTGCAGTTCGCTCAACGCGCTCGCGACCCCCACGCACAACGCGAGCCTGACGGTGTAGACGCGGGTCAGACGACCCGACCACACCCGTTCCCAGACCTGTCTGAGACGCTCGCCCCTGTCCCGCCACTCGTACGGCGGGCCGTCCGCGGGCGGGTCCCCGCCGGACAGCAGTTCGACGGCCCCTTCGAGGGCCGAGCCGAGGGCGCGGGTCGCGGGCGAGTCCGGCTCCTCCTGCGGCGTCCTCGCCGGGAGCGGCCCTCCGGCGAGCGCGTCCGCGACCCCCTCGACGGCCGCCTTCGTGCCCTCCGGCGGGTCGCGCCCCTCAAGGTCGAGGGAGATCAGGGCGTTGCGGACCAGCGAGGCCTGGTTCAGCAGGGCGACCGCGCGGGTGCTCCACGGGTCGGTCCCCGCCGACGCGGAACGGGCGCCGAACACGGTGTCGTAGGCGTTCCTGAGGGCGGTGTCGAAGGCGACGACGGTGCCGGCGTCACGCCCGGCGGCCAGGGTGCCGAGCGCCCGGTAGGCCGCGATCACCGCCGCCTCCTCCGGCGCCCTCGGGTGCAGCGGCCAGTCGGCCAGCGCGAGCGCCAGCGCCCACACCGAGCCGAGCAGGAACAGCAGCGTGCCCGCCCCCGGCGGTCCCAGCGGGACGCCGGTGCCGAGCACGGTCATCACGAGGAGCTGGAGCCCGGCGCTCGACCCGGCGGCGCCGGTGGTGCTGATCAGCGCGGACAGCACCGCGACCACGACGGTCACCAGCACCGCCCACCAGCCGGTCTCCCTGGCCGCGGCCCCGACCAGGAAGCCCACCGCGCCGCCGAGCGCGGCGGCGCCCATCCTGACGACCCTGGCCCGGTAGGAGCCGCCCTGGTCGGCCAGGGCGGTGCCCATGGCCCCCATGGCGGGCAGCAGCCCCAGGGTGATCCGCCCCATGGCGAGTCCCGCCAGCAGCGGGACGACCACGGCCAGCGCCGTGCGCAGCATCGGCCACCGGCGGGGCGCCGCGGGCCTGATCCGCACCGTCTCGACGAGCCAGCCGGGCGCCGCGTCCGCGAGCCTGCCCGCGGTGTGCCTGAAGATCAGCGCACGAGCCTGTCGATGCGGATCGGCAGGTCGCGGACGCGGACCCCGGTCGCGTGGTGGACGGCGTTGGCCACGGCGGCGGCGGTGCCGACGATGCCGATCTCGCCGATGCCCTTGGTGCCCATCGGGTTGAGGTGCGGGTCGTCCTCGTCGATCCAGACGGCCTCGACGTCGCGGACGTCGGCGCAGGCGGCCACGTGGTACTGGGCGAGGTCGTGGTTGAGGTAGTCGCCGAACTCACGGTCCATGACGCTCTCCTCGAACAGCGCCATCGACATGCCCATGGTCATGCCGCCGATGAACTGCGAGCGGGCGGTCTTCGGGTTGACGATCCGGCCCGCGGCGAACACCCCGAGCAGCCGCAGCACCCGTGTCTCCCCTGTCGCGGGATCCACCCCGACCTCGGCGAACTGGGCGCCGAAGGCGTGCTGCGCGAAACGCCGTTCCCCTCCGATCTCCCGCGCGGTGTCGGCGGAGACCTCGACGCCGTCCGGGGGCACCTGACCGTCCCGCTCCCGCAGCGCCCCGGTGAGCGCCTCGCAGGCCCTGACCACGGCCGTGCCCCAGGAGGCGGTGCCCATCGAGCCGCCCGCGAGTGACGCGTCGGGCAGCGCGCTGTCGCCGATCTCCACGCGGACCAGGCCGGGCGGGACGCCCAGTGTGTCGGCGGCGATCTGGGTCAGCGCGGTCCTGGCGCCGGTGCCGATGTCCATCGCGGCGATCCGCACGGTGAACGTGCCGTCGGGCAGGGCCGTCGCGCTCGCCTTCGAGGGGCGGCGGTAGACCGGGTAGGTGGAGGCCGCGACGCCGGTGCCGACCAGCAGGCCGTCCCTGAGCCTGACGCCGGGGGCCGGGTCGCGATCCGCCCAGCCGAACCTGCGCGCCCCCTCGCGCATGCAGGCGACCAGGTTGCGGGAGCTGAAGGGCAGGCCGCTCTCCGGGTCGGTCTCCGGCTCGTTGCGGACGCGCAGTTCGATCGGGTCGACCCCGCAGGCGAAGGCCAGCTCGTCCAGCGCCGACTCCAGGGCGAACATGCCGGGCGCCTCGCCCGGGGCGCGCATCCAGGAGGGCGTGGGCACGTCCAGCCTGACCAGCCGGTGGGTGGTGCGCCGGTTGGGGGCGGCGTACATCATCCGGGTGGGCGTCGCCGTCTGCTCGGCGAACTCCCTGATCCGCGAGCTCTGCTCGAACACGTCGTGGACGATCACCCCGAGGTGTCCCCGGGCGTCGGCGCCGAGCCGTATCCGCTGGATGGTCGGGGTGCGGTAGCCGATCACCGAGAACATCTGGCTGCGGGTCACCGCGAGTTTGACGGGCCGCCCCGCGTGTTTCGCGGCCAGCGCGGCGAGCACGACCGGCGACAGCGGCGTGCCCTTCGACCCGAAACCGCCTCCCACGTGCGGGGAGACGACCCGGACGTTGCCCGGTGGCAGCCCGAACAGCGGCGCGACGATGTCGCGGACCGAGGTCGCCCCCTGGGTCGAGTCGTAGAGGGTCAGCCCGTCGCCGTCCCACACGGCGACGGTGGCGTGCGGCTCCATCGGGTTGTTGTGCTCGGCGGGGGTCGAGTAGACCTCGTCCACCACCACCTCGGCCGCGGCGAGGGCGGCGTCCGGGTCTCCCTGCTCGGTATCGGCGGGATAGACCGGGTTGACCCGTTCCGGGCGGTACATACCGGGGTGGTCGGCGCGCAGTTCGACGTCGTGCTCCTCGACGTCGTAGTCCACCCGCAGCAGCCTGGCCGCCTCAACGGCGTTCTCCAGCGTCTCGGCGACCACGACCGCGACGTACTGGCCCCGGTAGGCGACCCGGCGCGACTGGAGCACCGAGAGCTCGGCGTTCTCCGCGGGGGCCAGCCTGGGGGCGTTGCCGTACCAGATGGCGGCGATCACGCCGGGGAGCTTGAGGGCGGCGTCGGCGTCGACCGCGCGGACCTCGCCCCTGGCGATGCCCGCCTGCACGGGTGCGGCGTAGACCAGGTCGTCCGGGGCGTACTCGTAGGCGTACTTCGCCTGGCCCGTCACCTTCTCCAGGCCCTCGACCCGGTCGAGCGCCGAACCGACGGAGGAGGTGGGCTTCGCGAGGGTGGTCATGACGCCTCCGCGAGGTCGACGAGGGTGCGGACGAGCACGTTGCGGGCCAGGGGGACCTTGAACGCGTTGCCGGGCAGCGGCCGTGCGGCGGCCAGCTCGGCCTCCGCGGCCCTGGTGAACTCGGCCTCGGTCGCCGCCGCGCCGCGCAGCGCGGCCTCGGCCGTCTCGGCCCGCCAGGGCGCGTGTGCGACGCCGCCGAACGCGATCCGGCAGTCGCGCACCGTCCCGTCGGCCACGTCGAGGACGGCGGCGACGGAGACGACCGCGAACGCGAACGACGCCCTGTCCCTGACCTTGCGGTAGCGCGAGCGGCCGGGGAACGACAGCGGCGGCACCTCGACGGCGGTTATCAGCTCACCCTGGGCGAGCACGGTGTCGCGTTCCGGCTCCTCCCCCGGCAACCGGTGCAGTCCGGGCATCGGCACGGTCCGCGGCCCCTCGGCGCCCTCGACGTGCACGATCGCGCCGAGCGCGGCCAGCGCGACGGCCATGTCCGAGGGGTGGGTGGCCACACAGTCGTCCGAGTGGCCGAGGATCGCCAGGTTGCGGTGCTCACCCGTCCTGGCCGGGCAGCCGGTGCCGGGCAGGCGTTTGTTGCAGGGTTTGGTGACGTCCTGGAAGTAGGGGCAGCGGGTGCGCTGCATCAGGTTGCCGCCGACGGTCGCCATGTTGCGGATCTGGCCGGAGGCCCCGGCGAGCACCGCCTGGGACAGCAGGGGGTGGCGGCGCCGTACCAATGGGTCGGCGGCCAGGTCGCTGTTGCGCACGCCCGCGCCGATCAGCAGGGCGCCGTCCCCGGTCTCCTCGATCGCGCCGGAGGCGATCCCGCTGACGTCGACCAGGACGTCGGGGACGGCGACACCGAGCCGCATCAGGTCGACCAGGTTCGTTCCGCCCGCGAGGTACACGGTGTCCGGCCTGCCGGTGGCCGTGGCGACCGCGGTCGGCGCGTCCGGGGCCCTCAGGTAGGAGAAGGGCCTCATCCCGCCACCTCCCCGATGGCCGCGACGATGTTGACGTAGGCGCCGCAGCGGCACAGGTTGCCGCTCATGCGCTCACGGATCTCCTCCTCGTCGAGGTCCACGCCGGAGTCGGCGCCGTCGTCGCGGGTGACCGCGCTCGGCCATCCGGCCGCCGCCTCCGCCAGCACGCCGACCGCGGAACACAGCTGGCCCGGGGTGCAGTAGCCGCACTGGAAGGCGTCGTGTTCGACGAACGCCGTCTGCAGCGGGTGGAGCCCGTCGCCGTCCGCCAGCCCCTCCACGGTCACGACCCCCCTGCCGTCCAGGGTCACGGTCAGCGTCAGGCAGGACTTCACCCTCCTGCCGTCGAGCAGCACCGTGCACGCCCCGCACTGCCCGTGGTCGCAGCCCTTCTTCGCGCCGGTCAGCCCGAGCCGCTCGCGGAGCGTGTCGAGAAGCGTCTCCCTGGTGTCCACGGTGATCGGGTGCCGCTCCCGGTTGACCGAGAGCACGAGATCCGCCGTGATCGGGGAGGGCGCCGGTGCTGGTCCGTCTGATCCCGTGATATGCGTTTCGCCGTTCACGGGCGCTCTCCTACCCACTCATCCGGTTCCTTACCTCCCGGATGTGTCACGTACAAGACCAGGTCAGAGCACTCCGACCTCGTCCAGGGTCCGCTGCGCCACGGCGAAGGCGGCGTTGGCCGCGGGCACCCCGCAGTAGACGGCGCTCTGCAGCAGCACCTCCTTGATCTCGTCGGGGGTCAGCCCGTTGCGCAGGGCCGCGCGGACGTGCATGGCCAGTTCCTCCAGGTGACCCCCGGCGACGAGGGCGGTCAGGGTGACGCAGCTGCGGGTGCGGCGGTCCAGCCCGGGACGGTTCCAGATCCCGTCCCAGGCGTAGCGGGTGATGAACTCCTGGAAGTCACGGGTGAAGCCGGTGGTCGCGGCCTCCGCGCGGTCGACGTGCGCGTCCCCGAGCACCCGCCGCCTGGTCCTGGCCCCCTCGGCGGCGCGTTCGCCGCCGAGGTGGCGGACGATCGCCGCGGTGACCTCCTCCGGCCGTTCGACGCCCGCCAGGTGGGAGGCGCCGGGCACGACCGTGAGCAGCGCGCCGGGGATGCCGCCGGCGAGGGTGAGGGCGTGGGCGACGGGCGTCGCCGGGTCGTCCGCCCCCGCGACGACCAGGGTCGGCGCGGTGACCGCGCCCAGCTCACCGGTGAGGTCGTAGTCCGCCAGCGCCTCACAGCAGGCGGCGTAGGAGCCCACGTCCACCCCGTACGGCATCCGCCGCACCTCGGTGACGGCCTCCGAGCCGGTGTCGGGGGCGCTGAACCAGCGGGCGGGCAGCACGTCGGCCAGCGGTTTCATGCCGTCCCGCCGTACGGCGTGCGCCCGCTCGTGCCACGGTCCCGGCTCGCCGAAGCGGGCGGAACTGCAGCACAGCACCAGGTGGCTGACCCGCTCTGGGGCCGTGACGGCGACGGTCGCGGCGACGGCGCCGCCGAGGGAGATGCCGCCGACCGCGAACCTGTCGGCCTTCTCCTGGGTGGCCAGGGCGAGTACGGCGTCGGCGAGCAGGCCGACGGTGACCTCGTTCACGGGCGCCGAGCCGCCGTGACCCGGCAGGTCGTAGCGGAGCACCCGCCAGGAGGCGGTCAGCGCCTCCATCTGCGGGTCCCACACGTGCAGGGTGGTGCCCAGCGAGGGGCCGAGCACCAGCAGCGGCGCCCAGGCGGGCCCGTCGACGCGGTGGCTGAGGATCGTCAAGACTGCTCCCGGTAGGCGGTCAGAACTCGGTCGATGAGGGGTTGCGCCGCTCCGAGGTAGCCCGCGGGGTCGAACGCCTCCTCGGGAACCTCCCCCGCGAGCGTCCGCCTGAGCGGGCCCTCCTGCGCCGCCGCCCGGTCGAGCCGGTCCCTGCCGAGCAGGGCGGCCAGGCGTTCGGAGACGACGCGGTCGCCGGTGAGGTCCAGGTTGGCGCGCATCCGCTCAGGGAAGACCCGCAGCCCGGCGAGCAGTTCCGCGGTGGTCTCGGCGGCGCCGCCGGTCAGCCTCAGGCACTCGCGCGTCGCGTGCCACTCGGCCTGCCAGGCGCCCGCGGCCCGCTCGTGCTCGGCCAGCTGCGCCGAGGCCAGGAGCTGGCCGTACACCGGGATCTGCAGGGCCGCGGAGCGCACGAGCACCGCCAGCGCGGGGTTGCGCTTGTGCGGCATCGCCGAGGAGCCCCCCGTGGAGGACTCGGCGACCTCGCCGACCTCCGTCTGGGCGAGCAGGATCACGTCGAGGGCGATCTTGCCGAGCGCGCCGGAGGTCTGGGTGAGGGCCGCGCCCAGTTCGGCGACCGGTGACCGTTCGGCGTGCCAGGGCACCGGCGGCGCGGCCAGCCCGAGTTCGTCGGCGAACAGCGCGGGCAGCTCCGGGTCGCCGCCGAGCGCCGCCAGGGTGCCCGCGGCCCCGCCGAGCTGGGCGGGCGTGCGCAGGTCCCGCAGCCGTGCCCGTGCGGCGAGCAGGCCGGACAGCCATCCCGCCGCCTTCAGGCCGAAGGTCGTCGGCACGGCGTGCTGGCCGAGTGTCCTGGCCGCCGTCAGCGTGTGGCGGTGGGTCTCGGCGAGCCCGGCGAGGGTGGCCATGGCCCGGTCGAGGTCGGCGCCGATGATCCCGATCGTGTCCCGGCAGACGAGCATGGCGGCGCTGTCGAGGATGTCCTGGCTGGTGGCGCCGTGGTGGACGTACCGCGCCGCCCCAGTGGCCGTCCCGGTGGCCGCCCGTGCGACGGCCCGGCGCAGTTCGGCGACCAGCGGCACGACGGGGTTGGCCGACTGCCTGCCCCGCAGGGCGAGGTCCACGGGGTCCGGGGCGAGCGCGCCCGCGACCCTGCCGATCACCGCCGCCGCCTCGGGCGGCACCGTGCCCGCGCGGGCCTGGGCACGGGCCAGCGCCGCCTCCGCCGTCAGCATGGCGCGCAGCCACGCGCGGTCCGAGGTGGCCGCCTCGGCCGCCGTGCCCGCCCTGACCGGGCTCAGCAGGCCGGTGTCCCGCTCGGAGCCCGAAGCGGGGCCGGAACTCAAGGAACGGTCAGAACTCAAGGAAGACCGTCTCCCCTTCCCCTTGGAGCCTCACGTCGAAACGGTAGCCCCCCTCCCCGTCGGGCTCGGCGATCAGGGTGGCCCTGCGCTCGGGGTCGAGCGTGTCGAGCAGCGGGTCGGGGCCGTCCTGGAGGTAGACGCGGGTGGCGACGGAGCGCAGCAGCCCCCTGGCGAAGACCAGCATCGCCAGGTACGGCCCGGCGGGCCTGGCGGTGCGGAACCGGTAGGACCCGTCGGCGTCCGTCGGGCAGCGCCCGAAGCCGGAGACGCCCTCGCCCGCGCGGTCCAGCGCCCTCCTGGTGCCCGTCTCGCCGAGCCACAGTTCGAGCATGGCGTCGGGCACGGGCTCGCCCGCCCCGTCGAGCACCCGCCCGGTGACGGTGATCGCCCCGGGGTGTCCCTCCGCGACCAGGTCGGGGCCCTGGGGGTAGGGCAGCGCGTAGCCGAAGAACGGCCCCACGGTCTGCGAGGGGGTCGGTCGCGCGATGCTCACTGCTCCTCCGTCGGGGTGCGGCCGAGAACGATGTCGAACCGGTAGCCGAGCGCCCACTCGGGTTCGGTGACGTCCAGGTCGAAGCGGGCGACGAGCCGTTCACGGGCGGCCGGGTCGGGGATGGACCGCATGATCGGGTCGTAGGGGAACAGCGGGTCGCCGGGGAAGTACATCTGGGTGACCAGGCGCTGGGTGAACGCGGTGCCGAAGACGGAGAAGTGGATGTGCGCGGGCCGCCAGGCGTTGTGGTGGTTGCGCCACGGGTAGGCGCCCGGCTTGATCGAGACGAACCGGTAGCGGCCCTGCTCGTCGGTCATGCACCGCCCCGCGCCGGTGAAGTTGGGGTCGAGCGGCGCGGGGTGCTGGTCGCGCCGGTGGGCGTAGCGCCCGGCGGCGTTGGCCTGCCAGACCTCCAGCAGGGTGCCGGGGACGGGCCTGCCGGCCGAGTCGAGGATCCGGCCGGTGACGATGATCCGCTCGCCGATCGGCTCGCCCGCGTGGTGGCGGGTCAGGTCGGCGTCCAGTTCGCCGATCTCGTCGTGCCCGAAGACCGGGCCGGTCAGCTCGACGGCGTCCGGGTCGGCGCGGAAGGCGACCGGTGGCCTGGACGGCGCCCGCAGCACGCTGCTGCGGTAGTCCGGGCTCAGATAGGGAGGGTGGGTCATGACGTTCCTTCTGTGCCTTCTGTGCTTCCTGTGCCTTCCAGGACGAGCGCGAGCCCCTGTCCGACGCCGATGCAGAGCGTGGCCACGCCGTACCCGCCGGTCCTGGAGAGGCGGTGGGCCAGGGTGCCCGCGAGCCTGGCTCCCGAGCAGCCGAGCGGGTGGCCGATCGCGATGGCGCCGCCCGCGGGGTTGACGAGTTCCGGGTCCAGGCCGGGCCATTCGGCCATACAGGCCAGGACCTGGGCGGCGAAGGCCTCGTTGAGCTCCACGGTCGCCAGGTCGCCCAGGGAGAGCTTCGCCCTGTCCAGCGCCTTGGCGACCGCGTGCACCGGGCCGATGCCGAAGCTGACCGGGTCGACGCCCGCCACGCCGGTCGAGACCACCCTGGCCAGGGGGCGCAGGCCGTGCTCGGCCAGCCCCTCGGCGTCGGTGACCAGCAGGGCCGCCGCCCCGTCGTTGAGCGGGGAGGAGTTGCCCGCGGTGATGGTGCCCTCGGCGGTGAAGGCGGGCCTGAGCCTGGCCAGCCCCTGCGGGGAGGTGTCGGGGCGGATCGACTCGTCGCCGGTCAGGTCGCTGCCCTCGACGAGCGCGGTCTCCGCCTCGAGCGCCCCCGTCCGCCACGCCTGGTCCGCCAGCCGGTGGCTGCGCGCGGCGTACTCGTCCTGGGCCTCGCGGGTGACGCCGTAGCGGGCGGCGAGCGCCTCGGTGGCCTCTCCGAGGGAGACCGTCCAGCGGTCCGGCATCCTGGGGTTGACCAGCCGCCAGCCGAGCGTGGTCGAGTGGAGCTGCTCGTGTCCGCGCGGGTAGGCCCGTTCCGGTTTGGGCAGCACCCAGGGGGCTCGGCTCATGGACTCGACGCCGCCCGCCACGACGAGGGAGGCGTCGCCGACGGCGACCGCCCTGGCGGCCTGGATCACCGCCTCCAGGCCCGAGGCGCACAGCCGGTTGACCGTGGCGCCGGGCACCGTGACGGGCAGCCCGGCCAGCAGCGCCGCCATCCGGCCCACGTTGCGGTTGTCCTCGCCCGCCCCGTTGGCCGCGCCGAGGACGACGTCGTCGATCCTGGCCGGGTCCAGGCCCGGGGAACGGTCGAGCAGCGCCCTGACGACTCCGGCGGCCAGGTCGTCGGGACGGACCGAGGCGAGGGCCCCGCCGTACCGGCCGATCGGGGTGCGGACGGCGTCCGCGATGTAGACGTCCTTCACAGTGGTCGTGCTCCTGTCGTTTCCGGGAGGTCGCGCTCGTACGGCAGGCCGACGTAGTTCTCCGCCAGCGTGGTCGCCGCGGCCTCGGAGGAGGTCACGTAGTCCAGGTGGGAGATCTGCAGCCGCCGCCCGTAGGCGTCGTCGGTGTCGAAGGTGTGCAGCAGCGTCGTCATCCACCAGGAGAAGTGCTGCGCCCGCCAGACCCGCCTCAGGCAGGTCTCCGAGTAGGCGTCGAGCAGGTCGTCCGCACCGGTGGCGTACCGGTGCGCCAGGGCCTCGGTCAGCACCCGCACGTCGGCGACCGCGAGGTTGAGGCCCTTGGCGCCGGTCGGGGGGACGATGTGCGCGGCGTCGCCCGCCAGGAACAGGTTGCCGTGGCGCATGGGCTCTGCCACGAAGCTCCGCATGGGCGTCACGCCCTTCTCCAGGATCTCCCCGGTGGTCAGGGTGAAGCCGGGCACCGTCTCAAGACGGGCGCGCAGTTCGGCCCAGATCCGCTCGTCCGGCCAGTCCGCGATGTCCTCCCCGGCGGGGACCTGCAGGTAGAAGCGGCTGATCTCGGGGGTGCGCATGCTGTGCAGGGCGAAGCCACGCTCGTTCCAGGCGTAGATCAGCTCCTCGGCGGACGGCACGGCCCTGGCCAGGACGCCGAGCCAGGCGAAGGGGTAGTCCCGTTCGTGGACGGTGAGCCCCCCTTCGTGGACACTCGCCCGGGACACGCCGTGGAATCCGTCGCAGCCCGCGATCACGTCGCAGTCGAGCCGTCCCCCGTCGAAGGTCAGGTAGGGGGCGTCGGTCCCGGCGTCGTGCACGGCCACGTCGCCGACCTCGAAGCGGATGTCGCCGCCCGCGGCGAGACGGGCGGCGATGAGGTCCTTGACGACCTCCTGCTGGCCGTACACGGTGATGGCGCGGCCGGGGACCAGCCGTTCGAAGGCCACCCGGTGGGCCGCCCCGTCGTAGCGCAGCTCGATGCCGTGGTGGACGAGGCCCTCCCTGACGAGGCGGTCGCCGACCCCGGCTGCGACGAGGGTGTCGACCGTCCCCTGTTCCAGCACCCCCGCCCTGACCCGCCGTTCGACGTGGTCGCGGCTGCGGCGTTCCAGCACCACCGAGTCGATGCCGCGCAGGTGCAGCAGGTGGGACAGGAGCAGCCCGGCGGGCCCCGCCCCGATGATCCCGACCTGTGTCCGCTGGGGATGAGTCATGGGAAGAGCATCGTGGACCCGGCGCGGAAAACCGAGCCCCGCCTTCCACTGGGCGGAAGACAAGGGAGAGGATTGTCGTTGTGGGCGCCTTTCATCCGGGTGGCCCGGGACAGGGGGGCGTGATGGCCGGGGGGTCGCGGGAGCCGGGACGTTCGGTGACGTCGAAGGTCCTGGCGATCCTGGGCGCCTTCGACACCGGCCATCCCCATCTCAGCCTCTCGGAGGTCTCCCGGCGCAGCGGGGTACCGCTGGCGACCGCGCACCGCCTCGTGGGCGAGCTGGTCGCCTGGCAGGCGCTGAGCCGTACGGCCGACGGCCGCCTGCGGATCGGGCTGCGGCTGTGGGAGCTCGGCCAGCTCGCGCCGGGCAGGTTGCAGGAGGTCGCCCATCCGTGGCTGCAGGAGCTCTACGCCGACACCGGTGAGAACGTGCACCTGGCCGTGCGGGACGGCCTTGAGGTGCTCTACGTCGACAAACTGCACGGCAGGCGGGCGGTACGGCTGGTCTCCAAGACCGGAGGCCGGCTGCCGATGCATCCGACGGGGGTCGGCAAGGCCCTGCTGGCCCACGAGCCCGAGTGGTTCCAGGCCGCCTATCTGGCGCGTGAGCTCGAACGGCCGACTCCGCGCACGATCGTCGAGCCGGGACGGCTGGCCCGGGAACTGGCCACGGTGCGCGCCCAGGGATACGCGCTGACGTTCGAGGAGATGAGCCTGGGCTCCTGCTCCGCGGCGGCGCCGGTGCTCGTCGACGGCCACGCGGTCGCCGCCGTCGGGATCGTCCTGTCCTCCCGGCGGGCCAGGGGGCTGCAACGCCTGGTCGAGCCGCTGCTCAGGGTGACCGCGGGGATCGCCCGCTCCTACTCCGGGGTCCCCCCGGAGGGCTGAACCCCGTGCGCGCCACGGCGGGACGGTCACCCCAGGACCACCCTGGTCCCGCCGGGGGTCCCGCCCTGGTACGGCCCGGCGGCCAGGCGCAGCAGCAGGAGCGCGATGTCGTCGCTGCGGTGGCTGGTCTGCTGGGCGTGCCTGATCAGGGTGCTCGCCACCTCCTCCAGGGGGCGCTCCCCGACACGTTCGAGTTCGACGGCCAGGTCCGCGAGCGCCTCGTCGATGTCGACACCGGGGGTCTCGACCAGGCCGTCGGTGTAGAGGGCCAGCGTCGAGCCCGGCTGCAGCGGGATCTCGGTGTGCGGGTAGTCAACGGAGTGGTCGATGCCCAGCAGCAGCCCGCCGGGGACCTCGACCACCTCCACCCGGCCGTCCGGCAGGCGCATCAGCGGCTGGGGATGCCCGGCGCGGGCCAGGCAGGCCAGGTTCCGGCGCAGGTCGAGCCGCAGATAGACGCAGCTGGCGAACAGGCCGGGGTCCAGGTCGACCAGGAGGTGGTTGGTGCGGGCCAGGACCTCGCCGGGGTCGGCGCCGGCGGTGGCGTAGGCGCGGACCGCGGTGCGCACCTGCCCCATGAGGGCGGCCGCGGTGACGTTGTGCCCCTGGACGTCGCCGACGACGGCGGCGACGGTGTCGTCGGAGAGGCTGATGACGTCGTAGAAGTCGCCTCCGATGTCCATGTCCTCGGTGCCGGGCAGGTAGCGGGCGGCGGCGCTCAGCCGGGGCAGCCGGGGAAGGGCGTGCGGGAGCAGGCTCTGCTGCAGGGCGTGGGCGAGTTCCAGCTTGGCGTCGTAGAGGCGGGCCCGTTCGAGGGCCTGGGCGATCAGGCCGCCGAGCGCGGTCAGCAGGGCGCGTTCCTCGACGGTGAAACGGTGGTTCCTGGCGAAGGCGAGCACGCAGGTGCCGACGGACCTCCCCGAGGCGATCAGCGGCAGGAACGCCCAGGAGGCCATGCCGTCGTCCACGGCGATCTCCGAGCCGTAGACCTCGTCCAGCTCCTCCTGGGAGCCGAAGAAGCTGGGCACCCCGGTGACCATGGTCCGCACGCTCGGGGTCGGCGAGGTCAGCGGGAGGCCGTCGTAGTGCTCCCTGAGGTGGGGCGGGTAGCCGCGGTCGCCGACGACGCTCATCCTGCCGTCCTCGGCGACCATCAGCGCCATCCCGTCACCGCCGAAGGCGGGCATGAGCCGGTTGGCGACCAGGTCGACCACGTCCTGCACGCTGGCGGCCTTGGTGAGCGTGCTGGCCAGATGGAGGATGTGGTAGAGGGCACCGACCCTGGTCGGCAGGGCCAGGTCGGCCTCGGAGACGGGACCCGGCAGGCCGGCCTCCGGGGGCTGGACGGGCATGTCCGCCGCCTCGACCATGGCCGGGGAGATGCGCATGGTCACCCCGTTGAGCGCCGGGTAGAGCTCGAAGGACAGCCAGCGGTCGGGCGGGCGCAGCGCGACGAACGAGGCCGCCTGCTGGCTGATCATGGCCGCGCGGTAGCGGTCCTCGTAGACGGGGTCGTTCAGCCAGGGCACCTGGGTCCACGGGTGGGAGCCGAGCAGCCGGGCCGGGAGCATGCCGAGCAGCGCGGCGGCCTTGGAGGTGACGAAGGTGACGCGGCCTCCCGCGTCGAGACCGCAGACGCCCTCGGGCAGACGGTCGGCCACCGCCGCGATCACCTCCGCGGGCTGCATGCTGGGGGCGGGCAGCACACGCGGTTCCAGGCCGGGGCGCAGCCTGCGGCCCTGTCTGTCGGCCTCCTCAAGCCCCCGCGCCATCTCCGCGGCGGCGCGCAGAAGACGTTCGCGCTCGCCCGGGGACAGCTCGCACGAGTGCGTGCCCGCCCACAGGGCGAACATCCCGCCGTAGACGGTGCCGTGGACAGCGCCGGAGACGGGGGATGAGCCGAGCAGCGGCACCGCGGCGAGGGAGAACTCGTACGGCATGACCAGCGCCGCCCCCGGGTAGACGCGGGCCATCTCCTTCTCGTCGCCTACCCACACCAGCTGCCTGTGGCGGATCGCGTCGGTGACCGGCATGGGCATGGCCATGCTCATGCGCTCCCAGGGGCGGATGAAGTCGCGGGGCGCCCCTTTCATCACCGCGAGTTCCAGCACGTCGGCGTCCGGCGCCAGCAGGTAGACCGCGCCCAGGTGGGCTCCCACGCTCTCCAGGGTCTTGACCAGGTCGTCGGCGAGCGCGTCGAGGCCGCTCCGCGGGGAACGGCCTTCGAGGAAGGTGGAGGGCTCGGGCACCATCAGCGCCTCATCTCCGGCGCCCGGCCCGTGGACGGCCGCGCTCCCGGGCCGTGCCCGCCGTCACGTACCGGCCCGCCCGCCCTTGGCGGACGGACGGGAGGGAAAGCGGCGCCATCCAATAACACGCCTTAATCCGCATATATGGACGATACTCCCCTTGACCAGGGGGTTTGGGGAGGCGCATTCCCAAGCTTGCCTCTGCCCGCCGATTTTGCGGCCCGCCGACGACGTCCTGACACGACGATGAACCTCCGGCGCCGCGCCATTCCCAAGAATGGAACGCGATTACCAGATATGGCGCTATTCACACGGTCCACATGACCATACCTACAGGTATGGTCAAAAATAATCATGGTGCGAAAAACCCTGAGATCGCACTATCCATCGCCTCGCCGTACGGCGGGGCGTCCGACAGCGGTTCCGCCGCCGAACCCAGGGGGTGCCCTCCGTCCATGGACGAACCCGTCAACGACCACACAGGCCCCGACGATCTGCCGAGGCTGCCCTTCGACCGGCAGGACCCGCTCGACGTCCCGGCGGCGTACCGTGCGCTGCAGACCAGTGAGCCGGTGACCCGGGTGCGCACCGCGGCCGGCGACGTCGCCTGGCTGGTCTCCGGCTACGAGGAGGCCAGGCAGGCCTTCGCCGACCGGAGACTCGGCCGTTCCGCGCCCGACCCCGACCGGGCGGCCAGGATCTCCAACTCGGTGATCCTCGGCGGCCCGATGGGCGACATCGAGACCGAGAAGACCCAGCACGAGCGGATGCGCAGGCTGCTCACCCCCGCCTTCTCCGCCCGCAGGATGGCCGCCCTGGCCCCACACGTCCAGGAGCTGGTGGACGGCCTGCTCGACCGGATGGCCGAGGGGCCGCGCCCGGCCGACCTGCGGCAGGTGCTCTCCCTTCCGCTGCCCGTACTCGTGATCTGCGAGCTGCTCGGCGTGCCGTACGGCGACCGGGAGCACTTCAGGGCACTGGCCGAGACGATGACGGACCTGACGGACCGGGAGCGCTCGGCCGCCGCCCTGACCGAGCTCGGCGAGTACACCAGGAAGATCATCCGCGTCAAGCGGGAGAACCCGGCCGGCGACGTGTTCTCCGACCTCGCGACCATGGACGCGCCCGACGAGGAGATCGCCGCGCTCGCCGCCGGGCTGCTGTTCGCCGGGCACGAGACGACCGTCAACCGGATCGACTACGGCGTGCTGTTGCTGCTGGCCAACCCCGGGCAGCGGGACGCCCTGATCGCCGACCCCTCGCTGGTGAACACGGCGGTCGAGGAGATCCTGCGGGTGGCCGCGCCGGGCAACCACGGCATGCCCCGCTACGCGCACGAGGACGTGACCGTCGGAGGGGTCACGATCAGGCGCGGCGAGGCGGTGGTCATCAGCACGACGGCGGCCAACCGTGACGCGCGGGTCTTCGCCGACCCCGACCGCTTCGACGTCTCCCGGGACACCGACGACCCGCACCTGGCCTTCGGCTACGCCGCCCGTTACTGCATCGGGGCGAGCCTGGCCAGGATCGAGCTGCGCGCGGTCTTCGGCACGCTGTTCCAGCGCTTCCCCACGCTGGCGCTCGCCGTGCCCGCCGAGGAACTCGTCACGCGGGAGAACTCGCTCACCGGCGGCTTCGAAGGCATCCCCGTCACCTGGTAGCGGTCACCGGGCAACGGCGGTTGACCCCGTCGAGCCGTTCGGTGAGGCCGCCGCGGTCGAGGTGTTCGAGCAGGGGCACCGCGACCCGGCGGCTGGTGTCCAGGGCCTGCCTGGCCTGGCTGACCGTGAAGGGCTGGGGCAGGCGGGCCAGCAGCCGCGCCGCCGCCGTGTCCGCGCCGGGCAGCAGCACGATCCCCTCGGCGATCCGCAGCAGCATCCCCGCCCGTACGGCCGCCGCCAGCTCCCTGGGCCCCAGCCCCAGCTCCGCCAGGCGGCCCGCCTCGGGCGCGAGGAACGGCCTGGCGGACAGTTCGGCGCGCAGCCGGGAGACCGCGCGGGCGACCGGCTCCGGCAGGCCCGGGGGCGGCCCGCTCACGATCCGCCCGCCCATGACGGCCAGCGGCGGTCGTACCAGGGCGGTGACCAGCCTCCGGTCGGGCAGGCCGAGCGCGTTCCTGGCCGCCTCGACCGGCATACCCGGCTCAAGCGGACGCCCGGCCGCGTGCCGTGCCACCGTCTCCGCCAGCCGTTCGCCCAGCCACGACCAGTGGGCGGGGTCGGCGTACCAGTCGCCGCACACGGGCTCGCCCTCGGGGACGCACCCCATGGCCAGCAGGTCCGCCCCGCGCAGCAGCCGATGCGTGCGCAGCAGCTCCCCCGCGCCGGGCACCGTACCCGCCTGCCCCGTGCCTGTCTGCCCCGTGCCCGCCAGTTCGGCCGCCCGCAGGCGCGCGGCGCCCCTGCGGCGCAGCGCGGGCGGGCGCACGTCGAGCACACTCGCCCCGGCGAGCACCCGTACCTCGGCCCCCTCCCCTCCGGCGCCCTGCCCCGTGGCCCTGCCCGGGTCGCGCAACAGCAGCACGTCGCCCACGTGCAACGGCAGCGGCCCGGCCAGGCGCAGCCGTACGAGACCGTCGCCGAGCGGCCTGACCGCGCACACCACGGCCGCCGAGCCGATGTGCGCGGTCAGCCTGCCCGGCAGGACGGTCTCCTCGCCCGCGCCCCCCACCGGCGAGAGCCGTACGTCGGCCAGGTCGGTCATGGTCCACGCGCCGGGGGTGAGCAGCGCCCGGCCCCGCTCCGGGGCGCCGCCGCGCAGGTTGACCGCGACCCTGGCCACGCCGGTCACCGAGGTCACCGGTTCCTTCAGGCATTCCAGCGCCCGCACCCGGGCGAGGCCGCCGCCCAGCGCCAGCTCGTCCCCGACGGTGACCCGGCCCGCGGGCAGCGTCCCGGTCACGACCGTGCCGCTGCCGCGCACACTGAAGACCCGGTCGATCCACAGCCGCACCGGCGCCTCGGGGTCGGGCGCGGGCAGCCGGGAGACCAGCCGGTCGAGTGCCTGTCCCAACGCGCCGAGCCCCTGCCCCGTGTGCCCGCTCACCGCCAGCGCCTCGACCCCGGTCAGGCCCGCCGCCGCGAGCCTGGCCCCGGCCTCCCCCACCACCGGTGTGGCGTCGGCCAGGTCGGCGCGGGTCACCGCGAGCAGGCCGTGCCGTACGCCGAGGGCCTCAAGCGCGACGAGGTGCTCCTGCGACTGCGGCATCCAGCCCTCGTCGGCGGCGACCACGAACATCACCGCCGGAACCGGCCCGACCCCCGCCAGCATCGTGCCGAGGAAGCGCTCGTGCCCCGGGACGTCCACGAAGGCCAGGCGCTCGCCGGAGGGCAACGTCGTCCAGGCGTATCCCAGCTCGATCGTCAGCCCCCTGCGCCGTTCCTCGGCCAGCCGGTCGGGCTCCATCCCGGTGAGGGCGCGCACCAGAGTGGACTTGCCGTGGTCCACGTGGCCCGCCGTGGCGACGACCTGCATCAGCCACCCGCCCCGAGGACCGCGCGGACCACGTCGCCGTCCCGTTCCCCGGGGACGGCCCTGAGGTCGAGCAGCAGCCGGCCCGCCTCGATCCGCCCGACGACGGGCGGCTCACCGGTCCGCAACGGTACGGCCAGCCGCTCGGGCAGGCTCACCGCGGCGCTCGGCAGCGTCACGCCGGGGGCGCCTCCCCCGCCGACGGTGGCCAGACTCGGCACGGCGACGGCGTCGATCCCGGCCCCGGACAGCTTCTCGGCGAGCACCCGGGCACGGGCGCGCAGCGCGGCCGGGTCGGCGCGCAGCGCCCCGAGCACCGGAGGCTCGGGACCGCGCAGCGTCGCCTCCAGGGCGGCGAGCGTCGTCTTGCCGACCCGCAGCGCGCGGGCCAGCGGGTGCCGCCGGCAGCGCTCGACCAGGTCGGGGCGGCCGAGCAGCAGACCGGCCTGCGGCCCGCCGAGCAGCTTGTCCGCGCTCGCGGTGACCAGGCCCGCCCCGGCGGCGAGCGCGCTCGCGGCGTCCGGCTCCTGCGGCAGCAGCCGTTCCCCGGTGAGCAGCCCGGAGCCGATGTCGGCCACGACGGGCACCCCCAGGCGGATCAGCTCCCCCACTCCGACGGAGCCGGTGAAGCCCTCGACGCGGAAGTTCGACGGGTGCACCTTGAGCACGAAGCCCGTCTCCCGCCCCACGGCCCGCTCGTAGTCGGCGTAGACGGTGCGGTTGGTCGTGCCCACCTCACGCAGCCTCGCACCGGTCGAGACGAGCAGGTCGGGGATGCGGAAGCCGTCCCCGATCTCCACCAGCTCACCCCTGCTGATCACGATCTCCCGGCCCGCCGCCAGCGCGGTCGCCGCCAGCACCAGGGCCGCGGCGTTGTTGTTGACCACGTGCGCGTCACGCGCGCCGGGCACCGCGGCGACGAGCGCGTCCAGGGCGCCCCGTCCCCTGCGGGCCCTGGCCCCGCTCGCCAGGTCGAACTCCACGTCGGTGTATCCGGCGGCGGCCGTCGCCGCCTCGGTCGCGGCCCGGGACAGCGGCGCCCTGCCGAGATTGGTGTGGACGATCACACCGGTCATGTTGAGCACGGGCCGCAGGCTCGCCGCGTACGGCGGAAGCCCCTCCACGGCCGCGTCCGCGACCCGCTCCGGCTCGATCCCGCCCTGCCGGGCCCGTGACTGCGCCCGGACGACCGCCTCCTTGACGACCGTCCTTCCCAGCCGGCCCTCGGCCGCGACGAGCCGGGGGTCGGCGAGCACGGCGTCGGTACGCGGCACACGCCGACGTTGGTCCATCTCCCGACCATAGGTCGCGAACATACCGAAGCCGAATCCGACGGGCCGTTGATTCCGTTTTGGGGCGGTGAACGTTTCACCACGACGTACAGGTTTCGCCTTCTACGAAACCACCAAAAAATACCGTCCCTTCTGACGTTGCCCGCTTTCCCGCAGGGCGCCGACGGCGAACGGCCCACCCCGGAGGGGGCGAATCCCGAAGTCCCACCGGGAACATTCTTCCCCGGCCCGCGGGCGTCCTCCGGGACGGTTCGCGGGACGGCCGTTCGTCAGGGCAGGACCAGCTCCCGCACCTTGACCGCGACCAGCGCGCCGGTGTACTCGACCCGGACCGCGATCCTGTCCTTCAGCAGTTTCCGCAGGTGGGCCGAGGAACACCTCCTGGTGCCGTAGGCGCTCCTGTCGGAGGTGTCGTACGGATAACCGGCCGAGGGCCTGCCGCACGTCCTGTTCACCTGACGGAAGTCCAGCCTCCCGGTGTAACGGATCGTGAGAGGGGCTCCGGCCTTCCTGCCCAGTTCCCACGCGAGCAGGCCGCTCTCCCCCACATGGCCGTGGACGGCCCTGCGCGGGGTGATCGAGAAGGCCGAGTTCCCGGACCGTACGGCCCAGCCGTACACGACCCTGTTCCCGGCGTTCCCGCCGTTGCCCACGTTGCCCGCGTTGCCCGTGTTGCCCGCCTCCGGCGCGGCGACCTGGGCCGCCCGGGTCGTGAGCCGGGCGGCGGCGGGCGGGACCACGGTGAACAGGACGGCGAGGCCGGTGGCCGCGCCGAGCAAGACCGATCTCATCTCTCTCCTCGTCATGATCCCGGCACCCGGCCGTCGAGCCGGACGCCGGAGGGCTGTCCTTGGGGCTTACGGGTGGTCACGCGTGAAAGGCGCCGGGGCGGGTCCGCCGTCATCGGCGGGCCGGGCGTCCCGGGAGGCCGGTGAACCACGCATCGTCTGACAGACCCCGCCCCAGAAAAGTTCTGAACACTGATAAGTCATCCTTTTTCGGGTGTCGTTTTCTCGTGACGGCGGCGGCCCGCATCCCGCGTGACGGGCCCGGCCGCCGTTCCGCCAAGCATGTCCGCGTGGGTACGCGACGATCGATCCAGCCTGCCGGAGACACGCGGTACAGCCCGCGCCACCGTCCCGCCCCGCCGTACGCCGGGAAGGGCGTGAACCTTCCGCGGCGCGGGAGCGACGAACCAGGTGACCGATCCCCGAGACGGAGGCCGCCGATGTCAGCACCTTCAGCCACGGGAGCGCGCCTGAGACTCCTCGGCGTGCTCCTCCTCGGCGTCGCGGTGGGGGTGGCGCTCTCCCTCGCGGTGGGCCTGCCCCGCTCCGAGGTGGTCTACCGCGACGCCCAACCGGCCACCGTGGCGTACGACGACGGCTCGGCGCACCTTCTGGCGCTGGTCCGCAGGAGCACCCTGCTGGGAGAGTCCCGCGAGATCTTCGTCGGCCGGGACCCCGGTCTCTCCTACGGCCACCGGCTGGGCCTCGGGACGTTCACCGCCTCGGTGCGGACGACCGAGTGGACGGACGCCGGGGTGCGGGTGTTCTTCGACACCGGGCACGAGTTGTTCGTCCCCGCCCGCTCCTTCGTCGGCGGCCGGTGACCCCGGACGGCCACCGCCCGAGACCGCCCGGCGGCTCCGGGCGGTCAGCGGCCGAGGCGGGCCGTGACGAGGTCGGTGAAGCCGTTGGCGAGCAGGATGACGGCGATCGCGGTCAGCAGGATGCCCGCCACCCGGTCCAGGAGCATCGCCCCCTTGAGCGAGATACGCCGCTGGACGTGCCCCGACAGGTAGAGCGTCAGCCCGGTGACCGCGGCGAAGCACAGTGCGGCGACCGACAGGGCGAGCTTGTCCCGCACGGTCGAGGCCTCCGCCGAGGCCGCGACGCCGAAGGCGAAGGTCGTGCCGCCCACGGTCAGCGGGAAGCTGAGCGGGGTGAAGAGGATCGACTTGGGATCGGGCGGGGGATCCGGCGGCGGCGCGGTCTCCAGCCTCTCCTGTTCCTGGAGCCTTTCCAGCTCCTCGACGGCTCCGGCCTTTCCGCGCATCAGCGGGATGGCGGCGTACGCCAGGGCGATGCCTCCGGTGGCGGTCAGCGCGGCGGTGCTGATGCCCAGCAGCTTGAGCAGCGGTTCCCCGACCCACAGGGCCGCCAGGACGAACACGGCGACGTTGAGGGCCAGCCCGATCGCCAGCCGGTTGACCTGGCCTCCGCCGTACGGCCGGACGATCGGCAGATAGGACGCCAGCGCCGCGACCGGGCTGTAGAGACCGAACAGCGCCAGGAACAACACCAGTGCCGGATGTGTCATCGCGGTCCTCCCCGAGAACCTCTCGTGGTCAGACCGGGTCACGCAGGATCGGGCAGGTCATGCAGTGCCCGCCTCCCCTGCCCTTGCCCAGCTCGAACCCCTCGATCTCGATCACCTCGACGCCGTGCTCACGCAGCTTGCGGTTGGTGAACTCGTTCTTGTGGTACCCGACCACGACCCCCGGCTCCAGGGCGACGAAGTTGCTGCCGCTGTCCCACTGCTCCCTGGCCCGCTGGTAGTCGTCGCCCCCGGTGGGGATGATGTCCAGCTTGCCGATCCCGAGGGCGTCCTCGAACGCGGCGGCCAGGCCCGGCTCGCGGTGGACCCGCACGGCGGTGCCCCGTCTGTCGGCGGGCCGCAGCGAGTAGACCTCGGCGTTCTCGACGACCGGCGGATATCCGGTCGCCTTGTCGACGTCGAGCAGCGTGAAGACCGTGTCCAGGTGCATGTAGGAGCGGTTCGGCGGGATCTTGACCGCCAGCACCCGGGTCGCGGCCCCTGCGGTGAACAGCTCCTTCGCCAGGTGCTCGACCATGACGGGGCTGGTGCGTTCGCTGACGCCGACGGCGACGACGCCGTTGCCGATGGGCATCATGTCGCCGCCCTCCATGCAGGCGTGCCCGAAGTCCTCCTCGTCGAAGCGGCCGTCGTCGCCCATCGGGGGATACCAGTAGGCGAAGCCGTCGTCGGCGAACATCGGGTGGAAGTGGTAGACGATGCTCTGGTTGATCGTCTCAAGCCGCCGGGCGTGATAGTAGAGCGGGTTGAGCGAGACGCCGCCGTACAGCCAGGCCGAGGGGTCGCGCTGGTAGAGGGAGTTGGGCAGCGGCGGCAGGATGAACGCCCCCCGCTCGGCCGTCGCGGCGACCAGGGAGCGCCCGTCGAAGCCCTCACGACCGGCCTGTACGGCGGCGGCGAACTCCTCCTTGGTCAGCCCGCCGATCAGGTGTTCGGCGAGTCTGGCCCCGCTCCACGAGGCGAGTTCCGAACGGACCTCGTCGACGAGGGACGGCCCGACGGTCAGGTGGGTGACCGTGCGCTCGACCGCGTGCCGTTTCGCCTCGGGGGCGGCTTCGAGCGCCTCGGCGAGCAGTTCCCGGTGGTGGAACACCTCGATGCCCCGCCCGCGCATCATCTCGACGAACGCGTCGTGTTCGATCTGGGCGCGGCCGACCCAGAGCACGTCGTCGTAGAGCAGCTCGTCCTTGTTGACCGGGGTCAGCCGTTTCAGACTCAGGTCGGGCCGGTGCACGATCACCTGCCGCAGCGTGCCGACCTCGGAGTGGACCCCGTACCTCGTGCTCACCGTGTCCCCCTGTCGCTGCCGGTCGCTTTCGGTCGCCGTCGAAGTGGCCGTTCGCGCCACGGCGAACTCACGGGGGACAAACCACAACGTTTCCCATCTTTCCCCTGCCTCTCCGCGGGCAACCGCGGGTGACCTGGTCGGTTCGTCCTCGAACGGACCGGCGTCGTCGCGGGAGCGCTTCGCGCGGCGGGTCTCACCGGCCGGTCCGAGCCATGGGATCCGCGTGGAGGCCGCCGGTCCGCTCACCGCCCGATCCCGGCGGGAACGGCGACCGGCTCCTCCGAACGGCGAGGTTCGACCCCACCGCGCCCTCCCCGCCGGGCCATGTTCCATGACAATTAATGAACACGGAATGCGATTTCGACATGACACTTTGAATCGATCCGCGAAAGGCGGCAACCGGGGCCGGAAAACCGGTTGCGCCCGGCCCGGAAATGCTGGATCGGCCGACTACCCCACGTTCCCCCGACTCACATGACCCGGGCCCGGCGAATACCGGAATCACCGGGAGCCGACTCAGCCCATGCGGAGAATTCTCCGGAAATGAGACATGATGAATACTCGGACGTGCGTCTCTACCTGGGGAAATTCCATCTCAACACTTCCGGGACAGGTGAGACGATGATGAAGCCTCCTCACATCTCGCCTTTTCTCAATCACCCTGGGCAACCTTCACTGAAACCTGAAATATTCGCCCCCCGAATAGAGCGGAAGCGGGTCGCAGGACCGCACGAAGAAGATATCGACCTTGACTCGGCGGGTTGACCCTCCGGCTGACCGCTGGTGCCATTGATGGCGCCGGTTTCGAATCCCGGAATTCTTGTTCCGTGCGGGTACGCGACGCAACCGTTGAGCACTCCGTGAAAACGTGGTTACGCAGATTCTGTGGAGGCCTGGGTGCGGTGTTCCCCCCGCGGAGCGGTTGTCGCCATGGTGATGGCGTTGCCGGCCGGTACGTTCGTGACCTTCGGCGCCCCGGCGGCCGGGGACTCCGCGACCACGGCCCCGAAGGTCCCGGCCGCGAGGACGGAGTATGAGGCCTCCCGGCAGGCGCGGGACGACAGGCAGCGGGTCGAGGTCTCGTCCCTGCGCACGGAGAACCGCCAGGTGTTCGCCAACCCCGACGGATCGTTCACCTCGGAGACCTCGGCGCCGCCCGAGCGGGTACGGCGGGACGACGCCGCCGGCCGTCATCGGCGAGGGCGGGCGTTCGGTGGCGATGACCTGGCCGGCGAGCCCGCCGAGGCCGGTGCCGGAAGGGGACACCGCGACCTACGCCGAGGTGCTGCCCGGCGTTGACCTGAAGGTGACCGCGTCGGTGCTCGGCTTCTCCGAGATGCTCGTGGTCAAGACCAGGCAGGCCGCGGCCGAATCCGGCCGATCGGCCCGGGCGCCGCATCCGGAGCAGATCGACATGAGAAGCGCCCCGGTCCGGGCTACCGCACTGGGTGACCTACGCGATAGGCGTCGCCATGCCGGGGGGCCGGTTCCGAGCGGGTGACCTGAACCGGCCATTTCCCTACCGTAATCACGCGACTACCTTCTGTGGCGATAGGTTGCCGTCGCCCCCACGACACCGCATCCCGGCGGCTGGGGGCACGTCCGTTCAAAGGAGCTTCCCATGCGCCATCTGTCTGTTCTGTCGCTGGCCACCGCCCTCGTCGCCCTGGCCGGTACGCCCGCTCTCATATCGCCCGTCCAGGCCGCCGTCCTTCCCACCGTCACGAGGGCGCCCTTCAGTACCGCCCAGGCGGCCGGTGAGGGCCCCGGCTGCGGCGGCCACCAGGCCGACTGGCGTTCCGCCGCCCTCACCTCGGGCTTCTCCGGCTCGGCGCGGGCCACGTTCTGGAACGGCAACAGCGGCACCTCCGTCAAGCGCCGGGTCTCCGTCGTGCCCGGCGGGGTGGTCCCCCTGCTGCCCAAGGGGGGCCTGGCGGTCATCGGCGGCAACGTCGACGACATCTACGCCGGACAGCCGAAGGCCTTCTCCGGCACCGGCACCGCCTCCAAGCGCGGCTACACCTGGACCGTCGCCCCCAGCTCCGGCGACGCCCCCCGCCCCGGCGGGACCGCCACCCTGCTCAACCCCCGATGCGCCGCGGGCAGCACCACGGTCACCAGCGCCACCTACCACTACCAGTCCAGGACCGCCTCCGGCGCCTACATCCGCGCCCTCGTCGGAACCCTGAGCCGCAAGGCGTCGTGACGACGAACCAGCGGGACCACCGCGTGACCGGCGAAACCCCGCCCGCGTCGCCCTCGGCTCGGTAGACCCGGCCACGCCAGAACTCACGACCGGCACCGAGCCGGTCCGCCGCCGGGAGATCGGCCCGTCGAATCACCGATCTCCCGGCGAACGTCGTCTACACGGTTCCCGTGGCTTCGCCCGCCTCGGAGGGCCGCGTCTGGTTGTAGAGGATGCCCAGCCGGTCGATTCGCCAGAGCTGGCCGTACACGATGAGGACCAGGCCGAACACGGTCGGCCAGATCTCCAGGGCGACCAGCCCCCACACCAGCAGGGTGAGACCGGCGAGACCGCCGACGGCCCAGACCCGCTGGGCGACCGCGAACCCGGCGGGCATGCGGGAGCGGTCCTGCATCCACAGGCGTTCGCCGTAGATGCCCACGGAGGACCAGGCGGTCGGCTTGGTGATCGGCGGGAAGGCGTGCGGGTTGGCCCACAGCCACAGGACGACCAGCGCCAGCGGCGCCAGCGACCACCAGCCGATCCAGGTGCGGCTCCAGATCGCCATGATGGCCGACGGCATGGCGGCGAACCGGGTCCAGACGCTCCACGGGTTGGCGTGACGCTTCCACGCCTCGTCGGTCATCCCGGCCATGCTCGCGTATTTGTCCAGAACGCTCATGTCAGCATTCCCCTTGCCAGAGTCCTGATGGTGGCTTCGAGCACCGCCTCGTAGGCGGGGCCGAACCGGTCGCGGTTGAGAACGATGAGGCCGACGCCGCGGATCACTCCGACGAGTGTCTCCGGCGGAATGTCGGCGACCACGACGCCCGAGCGCTGTCCCGCGGCCAGATGGTCGAGCAGCGGCGTGATGACCTGTGGGGCGACGCGGGCGATCTGCTCGGGGCCGACACGCCGGGTCACCATCTCCAGTTCGTCCGGCCGGGTGAGGAGCCGCCGGTAGAGGGGGTCGCCGGTGAGCACGCCGGTGATGGCGTGCATGACGGCGACCAGGCTTTCCTCCCCCGGCGGGTCGTCGAGGGCCGCCGCGATGTGGGCGGCCACCTTCGGGGCGCGGCGGAGCATGATCTCCAGGTACAGCGACTCCTTGGAGTCGAAGAAGGAGTAGAAGCTGCCCTTGGCGATGCCCGCCGGGGCGACGAGCTCCTCCAGCGAGGTCTTCTTCAGACCCTGCGTGGTGAACAGCTCCTCACCGGCGTCGAGCAGCACGCGGGTGATGCGCGCCTTCTCCTCGGTGGTGAACGCGATTGCCAAAGCTATGACTCCTTTGGTCATTTGGTCATAGCGTACGCGCAAAGGTTACGCGCGGCCAGACGGGGGCCGGGGCGGAGGAGCGGAGGCGGACGGGAATCGAACCCGCCAGGCCGAGAACCTCGGCCTCACCGGTTTTGAAGACCGGGGGGTCCACCAGGCACCCAGACGCCTCCAAGGGAGAACATACCCGTGGACGGGTAAGACCGCGGGGAGGCGAGGGGACACGAAGGGGCACGAAGGGGCCGGTGTCCCCGCGCGACCGTCGGCGGCCGACCGGAGGAGACGTAGATGGCAGCGGGACCGGACACCCTCCCGGGAACGGGAACGGGAACGGGAACATCGGACACGGGCAGGCCCCGGCTGACGGGGTACGCCCACGGAGGCGGCTGCGCCTGCAAGATCCCGCCCGGCGAGCTTGAGGCCGTGGTCGCCGGGCTGCTGTCCGGCGACCGGCCGGACGACCTGCTCATCGGGCTCGACGACGGCGACGACGCCGCCGTGGTCCGCGTCGAGGGTGGCCGGGCGGTCGTGGCGACCGCCGACTTCTTCACCCCCGTGGTCGACGACCCCTACGACTGGGGGCGGATCGCCGCGACGAACGCCCTGTCGGACGTATACGCGGTCGGCGGAGAGCCGCTGGTGGCCGTCAACCTGCTGTGCTGGCCCAGGGACGTGCTGCCGATGGACCTGGCCAAGGAGGTCCTGCGCGGCGGCCTGGACGTGGCACGGGCGGCGGGCTGTCACGTGGCGGGCGGCCACAGCGTGGACGATCCGGAGCCCAAGTACGGCATGGCCGTCACCGGCCTGGCCGACCCCGCGCGGTTGCTGCGCATCGACGCCGGACGGCCGGGCCTGCCGCTGTCGCTGACCAAGCCGCTCGGGGTTGGCGTGCTCAACAGCAGGCACAAGGCGACCGGTGAGGTCTTCCCGCAGGCCGTCGCGGCGATGACGACGCTCAACCGGGACGCCTCACTGGCGGCGCTCGCCGCGGGCGTCGAGTGCGCGACCGACGTGACCGGCTTCGGCCTGCTGGGGCATCTGTACAAGCTGGCCAGGGCGAGCGGCGTGACGGCCGTGATCGACGCGGCGGCGGTGCCGTACCTGGAGGGGGCGCGTCAGGCGGTGCGGGACGGTTACGTCAGCGGTGGCACCCGCCGCAACCTGGCGTGGGTCGAACCACACCTGGACCCGGGAGACCTGGACGAGGAGGACGTGCTGCTGCTGGCCGACGCCCAGACCTCCGGCGGCCTGCTCGTCGCCGGGGAGGTGCCGGGCGCGCCGGTCGTCGGCGAGCTGACCGTCTTCGACGGTGCGGCCGTACGGCTGCGCTGAAAACCCCGACGTCAACGCGGCCCGCGGGGCTCAGGATCCGGCGGGGACCGAGGCCGCCTGGCCCGCCTCCAGGCGCAGGCGCTGGGGGACGACGGTGTACTTAGGGTCGGCGGCCGAGGCCCGGCCCGCCGCGAGCAGGCCGAAACGGGTGTACAGCGCGCCCGCGGTGAGAGCGGCGCCGGACAGCGCGGTCAGGACACGGCTGCGTCCCGCCACGACGGCCAGCAGCCCGCCGCCGACCGTCAGGGCGCGGGCCACGCGCATCCTGCGGCCCGCCTCCCCCGTCCGGTACGGCTCGCCGACCAGCCCGAGCCGCCGCTCCATCAGCGCGCCCGCGGCGGTCTCGGCGGCGGCCCCCAGTACGGCCATGGCCCTGGCCGGGGCCGCGGACGCCCTCGGGGTGGCCAGCATGCCCGCGGCCCCCGCGCTGGCCAGCGCGCTCCCGGCGAACAGGAACGGCAGTTCCTTAAGCGCCTCGTGCCAGGCGGGTACGGCGGTGTCGGCGAGCAGGACGGCGGTGTAGGTCGCCATCAGCGGACCGGTGATCACGGCGGCGGCGGAGGCGGCGTCGCCCGCGACGGGCAGTACGGCCGCGACGGCGGGGGCGCGCAGAAAGGCGGGGGTCCGCCGGGCGGGCAACAGGGGGGCCAGCACGGAGGCGGCGGCCAGCCCGGTCGCCCCGCTGTGCGCGGCCAGGATCCACGAGCCCATGCTCATCGGGGAGGTCGGCTTGAACACGCGCAGCATGTTGAGGAAGCGCTCCGGCCTGCCCAGCTCCGCGACCAGGAACCCGGCGCCCGCGGCGGCGCCGAGCGCGGCGGTCACCCTGGCGGTGAGGGCGAGCCTGCGGGTTCCCGCGAGCCCGGCGACGGCGGCCATCGTGGCGGCGGCGCCGGACAGGCCGCCGAGGTACAGGTAGACCGGCATGTGCGGCTCGTGCCAGACGGGGGCTTTGATGATGGGCTGCCCGTAGTAGGACCGGAACCCGGCCTCGGGCACCATCGGCTCCTCCCCGCGCCTCACCTGCCGCTCCCCCGCCCCAGAAGGCCCCGGCCTGCGGAGGCGCCCAGGAAGGACAGGGCGACGGCACCGGTGAGGGACAGCGCGGCGCCCGCCGCCCACCGCCACATCTGCGGCAGGTCCCTCGTCGTGACCACCGGGTCCGGTGGCAGGCCGTACACCTCGGGCTCGTCGAGCAGCAGGAAGAAGGCGCCGTCACCGCCGACGCCGTCGTCGGGACTGGCGCCGTACAGGCGGGCCTCCGTCCTGCCCTGCTCGTGCAGGCTCGTCACGCGCTCCTCGGCCCTGGCCCGTAGCTCGTCGAGCGGCCCGAACTGGATGGAGTCGGTCGGGCAGGCCTTGGCGCAGGCGGGTTCCAGGCCGCCGAGCTGGCGGTCGTAGCACATCGTGCACTTGAAGGCCCTGCCGTCGGGTTCGCGCCGGGCGATCACGCCGTACGGGCAGGCGGGCACGCAGTAGCCGCAGCCGTTGCACACGTCCGCCTGCACGACGACCGTCTCGAACTCGGTGCGGAACAGCGCGCCGGTCGGGCAGACGTCCAGGCAGGCGGCGTGCGTGCAGTGCTTGCACACGTCGGACGACATCAGCCAGCCCTCAAGGCCGTCGCCTTCCTCGCCGGCCGGGCGGGGGCGCTCGACGAAGGCCACGTGACGCCAGGTGTCGGCGCCCAGACTGCCGGTGTTGTCGTAGGAGGTCGCCCTGAAGACGAACCCGTCGTCGGGTACGTCGTTCCACTCCTTGCAGGCCACCTCACAGGCCTTGCAGCCGATGCAGATGCTCGTGTCGGTGAAGAAGCCCATCCGCTCAGCCATCGCGGTACTCCCTGATCAGTTCGAGCAGCGCCGGGCCGGTCGGGCGCCTGCCCGGCCTCAGGTCGCAGGTGACGGCCTTGCCCTCCTGGATGTACACGTTCGGGTCGAGCACGAGAGGCAGCAGGTCGTTGGCGGCGTCGCCGGTCACCAGCCCGCCCCCGCCCCATCCCCAGTGGTACGGCAGGCCGACCTGGTGGACCGTACGGCCCTGCAGCCGCAGCGGCCGGACGCGTTCGGTGACCAGGACCCGGGCCTCGATCGCGGTGCGGGTCGTCACGATCGTCGCCCAGCCGCCGTTGACCAGCCCGGTCAGTTCGGCCAGTTCCGGTGAGACCTCGCAGAACAGCGCGGGCTGCAGCTCGGCCAGGTAGGGCAGCGGCCTGCTCATCGCGCCCGCCGTGTGGTGCTCGGTCAGCCGGTAGGTGGTCAGGACGTACGGGAAACGTGGTGACTCGGGCGGGTTGTACGGGCTCTCCGGGCGGTCGTAGACGCGGCGGGCGGGGTTGGCCCGCTGGCCGTACAGGAGGTTGGGCAGCGGTGACTCGTGCGGCTCGTAGTGGGTGGGCAGCGGCCCGTCGGCCAGACCGGCGGGGGCGAACAGCCAGCCCTTGCCGTCGGCCTGCATGATGAACGGGTCGGTCCCGGCCAGGGCGTCCTCGGCCTGCGCGCCCTGCGGTGGCAGGTAGCCGGGCGGCTTGGCCGGCTCGAAGTCGGGCACGTCGTGTCCGGTCCACTCGCCCCTCTCCGCGTCCCACCAGACGTAGGCCTTGCGTTCGCTCCACGGGCGGCCCTCGGGGTCGGCGGAGGCCCGGTTGTAGAGCACGCGCCGGTTGGCGGGCCAGGCCCAGCCCCACTCGGGCGCCACCCAGCTCTGCTCGTCGCCCGGTTTACGCCTGGCGGCCTGGTTGACCTCGTCGGCGTAGACGCCGCAGTAGATCCAGCAGCCGCACCGGGTCGAGCCGTCCGGCTTGAGGTCGGTGTAGGCCGACAGCGTCCGCCCGTCGGGGCCGGTGCCGTTGATCTCCCGCAGCACGGCGGGCGCGGACGGTTCGGCGCGCTCGCCCTCCTCCGGGTAGTCCCAGGTCAGCTCGCGCAGCGGGCGGTCGATCTCGTCGCCGGTCAGCGCGGCCTTGATCCGCTTGCCGAGGTGGTAGTAGAACCACAGCTCGCTGCGGCAGTCCTCCGGCGCGTCGAGTGCCTTGTGCCGCCACTGCAGCAGCCGCTGGGTGTTGGTGAAGGTGCCCTCCTTCTCGACGTGGCTGGCGGCGGGCAGGAAGAACACCTCGGTCGCGATGTCCTCGGTGCGCATCTCCCCGGTGGCCAGTTCCGGGCCGTCCTTCCAGAACGTGGCGGTCTCGACGAGGGTCAGGTCCCGCACGACCAGCCAGTCGAGGTTGGCCAGCCCGAGCCGCTGCGCCCTGCCTCCCGAGGAGCCGATGGCCGGGTTCTCCCCCACCACGAAGTAGCCCTTGACGGTGCCGTCGATCTGCCCCATCACGGTCGTGTAGTGGCCGTGGTCGCCGGTCAGGCGGGGCAGGTGGCCGAAGCAGAAGTCGTTGTCCGGTGTGGCGTTCTCCCCCCACCACGCCTTGAGCAGGCTCACCATGTAGGAGCGTTTCCTGCCCCAGAAGCCCGTCTCCGCGCCCGCCCCCCGCAGGTAGTCGTCGAGGGTGTCGTGCCCGTGGGCGTTCGGCATCGGCAGGTAGCCGGGCAGGATGTTGAACAGCGTCGGGATGTCCGTCGAACCCTGGATGCTCGCGTGGCCGCGCAGAGCCATGATGCCGCCGCCCGGCCGTCCCATGTTGCCCAGCAGCAGCTGCAGGATCGAGGCGGTGCGGATGTACTGCGCGCCCACGGTGTGCTGGGTCCAGCCGACCGCGTACACCCAGGCGGTGGTGCGTTCCCTGCCGGAGTTCTCGGTGATCGCCCCGGCCAGTTCGGCGAAGTCCTCCCTGGAGACGCCGCAGACCTGTTCGACCAGCTCCGGGGTGTAGCGGGCGAAGTGACGCCGGAGGATCTGGTAGACGCACCGCGGGTGGCGCAGCGTCGGATCGGCGGGCGGCCTGGCCTGTTCCCGCGCGCCACCGGAGCCGTACTGGTCGGGACCGGCCACCTCCGCGTGGTAGGCCCCGCCTTCGAGCTGCTCGCCGCGCAGCCCGGCGGCGGGTTCCTCCTTGGTCCCCTCGTAGGCCCAGCTCGACGGGTCGTACTTACGGCTGCCGGCGTCGAAGCCGGAGAACAGCCCGTCGAGGTCCTCGGTGTCCCTGAAGTCCTCGGAGACGATCGCCGAGGCGTTGGTGTAGGCCAGCACGTACTCGCGGAAGTCCAGCTCGTTGACCAGCACGTGATTGATCAGCGCGCCGAGCAGCACGATGTCGGCGCCCGCGCGGATCGGCAGGTGCCGGTCGGCCAGCGCGCTGGTGCGGGTGAAGCGCGGATCGACGTGGAACACCTTCGCGCCCCGCGCCTTGGCCTCGACCACCCACTGGAACCCGACCGGATGGCACTCGGCCATGTTCGAGCCCTGGATGACGATGCAGTCGGCGTTGACGAGGTCCTGCTGGAAATTCGTCGCGCCGCCGCGCCCGAAGCTGGTCCCCAGACCGGGGACGGTCGAGGAGTGTCAAATACGGGCCTGGTTCTCGACCTGGATCGCGCCGAGGGCGGTGTAGAGCTTCTTCATCAGGTAGTTCTCTTCGTTGTCCAGCGTCGCCCCGCCCAGGCTGGCGATGCCCATGGTGCGCCGGACCGTCCTGCCCTCCTCCTGCTGCTGCCAGGTCTCCCTGCGGGTACGGAGCACCCGCTCGGCGATCATGTCCATCGCGGTTTCGAGGTCGAGCGGCTCCCATTCGGTGCCGTGGGGACGCCGGTAGAGCACGTGCCGCTGCCTGCCGGGGTGGGTGACGAGCTGTTTGCTCGCCGAGCCCTTCGGGCAGAGCCTGCCGCGCGAGATGGGCGAGTCGGGGTCGCCCTCGATCTGGGTGACGCGGCCGTCCTTGACATAGACGAGCTGGCCGCATCCGACCGCGCAGTAGGGGCAGACGGACCTGGCGACGCTGTCGGCCAGCTCGGTCCTGGGGCGCAGCGCGTCGGTGCGCGCCGAACGGGCGGCGCGCGACCTGCCGTCTTCTCCCCTGAGCTGCCGGACAACCGGCCAGCGGGAGATCCATCCCCCCTGTGCCACGTGGCGGTCCTACCCGCCGATACGGTCACTAACCGCCATAACGGCCATCACGTCAGCGACGCCGTACCCCGTGGACGACCCGGCCGGGCTCGCCGCTGCCGCCGAACTCCCACGGCAGCCGCAACGTCCACAGCACCCGGTCGGCGTCGGCCTCCTCGACCGGCATGATCATCTGGGTTCCGCTGAGCCTGCCGCGCAACGCCCTGTCGTACGGCCTGCCGTCCAGGACGTCGGCCTTGCCGCCCGCGGCCCGGACCGCGTCGAGCACCAGGGCGCGGGAGCGCCGGTACCGTTCGGCCCACCAGCTGTCCGGCACGGGCAGCGGCAGCGGGAAGAACGAGGAGACGACCTCGTCGACCCAGGCCAGGTATCTGATCTCCAGGCCGTCGCCCGGCTGCAGCTCGTCGAGCTCCCGCAGCCTGGTCCACGCCCGCTCCCGGTACTGACGCCGGGTCTCGGCGTCCAGCCTGATCGGGGCCTGGGCGTCGCGCGCCATCTCGTCGAGGCCGTGGTAGACGCCCGGGTCGAGCTCGGCGACGGCGAACATCTCCACCAGGATGTCGTACATCCTCTCGGTCCTCGCCGAACGCCAGTGGTCGCCGCCGGGCCCCTTGGGGTCACCGAGCCCGGGGAAGCCGATCGCCGGCAGCGCCGGGACGACGGCCTCGCCCGGCTCGCCTCCGAAGGTCCGCGCGAAGTGCTCGCGCTGGAACCTGGCGATGGCCTCGGGCAGCCGCAGGCAGGCCACGTGCAGGCCGATCCACAGTTCCTCTGCCGTCTCCGGGGCCTCATCGGGTTCGCCCAGGTAGACGACGCTGTCCTGGTAGAGGCGGTCGTACTCGTCGCGCAGCCGTACGGTCAGGTCGTCCGGCCCTCTCCTGTCCGTCTCCTCGACCGGCTCCGCGACGGACGCCGCGGGTTCCACGGGTTTCACCGGCTCCACAGCGGCCGGGGGTTCCCGGCGGGTCTCCTGGTGCGGGGCGGGGTGGGTCAGGCCGAGCAGCACGCCGACCAGGCCGAGCACCAGGTCGCCGTCCGCCTCCTCCCCCTGCCGGGGACCGTCCCTGTGCAGCAGGATGATCAGCTGCCCGGCCAGGTCGCCGAGCGCGCTCCACAGCGGCACCCGCAGCGGGCTGGCCGCATCGTCCAGTTCGGCCTGGACCGCCCGGTGCACCTGCCTGCCCGGCACCCGGCAGACGGTGCGCAGCCGGCCGATCAGGTCCTGTCCCCGCAGGTAGAGGTCGGTCGGCGCCTGCGCGGCCCGCTGGTCGAGATGGGTGTCCAGGCGGGTGACGACGTCGCGCAGCAGGTCGCGCAGCGGCCCGGCGAACGGCGCGGGCCGCCCGTCCAGGCCGAGCAGGGGTTCGAGCAGATCGTCGAGCGTTCGCATGGAGTCGTCCTGTCGAAGGTCAGTGGTCACCGGTGAAGGGCTCCCACTCCGGTTTGCCGAACGGTTCCCCCGGCTCCATCGGGGAGGTGAACACCGCGCCGGGGTAGTCGGCCAGATCGGTGAGACCGCGGGCGGCCAGGTAGCGGGGGTAGCCGACGTGGATCCGCAGCCGCCCCAGGTGGTCGAGGGTGACGTGGTAGCGCACGTGCGCGTCCCTGCGGGGCGCGGACATCCGGAACAGCGGGGAGAGGTTGCCGCGCCCGTCCACCCAGAGGAACTCCCACGTCGCCGCGCCGTGCGCCTGGGCGGGCGGGGGCAGCCAGGCCGGGGAGATCGCCCCGCTGAACACCCGGCCGTCGCCTCCGCTCTCCAGCAGGTAGGAGCGCAGGTGGCGCCGGGTCTCCTCGCCCGGAGCCAGGATCGGGAACAGCTCGACGGTCGCCCTGTCGTCGAGCGCGTCCGGAGTCCTCCTGACGTGGATGGCGGCGGGCAGCCCCGTGGCCTCCAGCGGGACGCCCCGGCGTCCGCCGTTCAGCGCCGTCCCGACCTCGCCGTGGTCGCCGTCGACGAGGTAGACGGGGTTGCCGCCGTGGCACAGGTGGATGACCGGTTCCAGCTCCTGGTTGACCTCGATCTGGAAGCGGATCCTGCCCCAGTCGACGTTGGCCCTGGTGAGCCTGTCCTGTCTGCTGTCGAAGGTGAACCTGCCCCACTCGATGGACTCGCCCCGGTCACCGCCCAGCTCGCGGTGGATGTGGATGTCCTCCTTCATCGGGCGCCAGGCCGTACGGACCGACAGTCTGCCGGTGCGGTCGGCGATGTCGAGCTGGTCGCCCGCGTTGAGCAGCATGCCGACCCGCGTGTCGGCGTTCTGCAGGGAGAAGTCGCACGGCAGGCTCTGGAACAGGTTGTCCACGGCGATGCCGACGACGTTCTGGCCCGCCCGCAGCCGCTCGCGACCGTCCACGTGACGTTCGGCCTCACCCGAGGGCCCGCCCGTGTCCTCGCTCTCGATATCGGCGTAGCGGCTGAAGCTGTGCGCCCAGCACGCGCCGATCGAGGTGGCCTGCTTGGCGTAGCGGCGCTCGACGACCAGGCGGGGAACCGGGACGGCGTCCGTCCCGTCCGTGGCGTTCAGGGTCAGCTCGCGCAGTCGTCTGGCCACGATGCGTTCGACCAGGGGCATCGTGCTGGTCTTGCCGGACAGCGCGACGATGTCGATGGGCTCCTCGGGCTCCCGGCGGCGCTGCGCGCTGAAGGTGGTGAGCGCGATGTCGACCGCCGCGGTGATCACGGGTGTCGCCAGGTGCTCGAACTGCTCGGGAAGCAGGGTGACCACGGTGTGCCCGAGCCGTTCGACCAGCGCCGCGGGCGGCCTCGACCGGCCGTCGATGTTGTTGAGCACCTCCTGCAGCTTGTTCTTCGGCAGGGTGTACTCCCGGCCCGCGCCCAGCAGCCGTTTGGCCTGTTCGGCCTCCTGCCACAGCCGGAAGAACGCCCGTCCCGGCGCGGCGCGCCCGCCCGCCGCCAGTGCCGGGCTGTGCGTCGGCAGCAGTTCCCGCAGCGCCGTCCAGACCTGCTCGGGCCTCGGCCCCGGGTCGGGGTTGGCGATGAAGGCCGGGGCGATCGGGCGCGGCACGCCGTCCGCGCCGACGTGGGAGGACGGCCAGTGCCCCAGCCACGCCTCCTCCTCCGTGCCCCCGACAGTGCTCCCGGCGGGGCCCCCGACGGCGCTCCCGGCGGTCTTCCCGCCGTCGCGGTCGGTCAGGGCCATCAGGGCGTCGGCGATCTCCGCCTTCAGCCAGTGGAACACCCGCAGGGTCAGCAGGTCGCCACCGAGCTGCGGGTGCCCGGTCGAGCCCCGCACCTCGGGACGGATCACGTAGTGGCGGCCGAAGAACTCCTCGGGGACGTCCCCGGCGGGCACCTGCCGGTCGATCAGGTGCAGCGCGAACAGCGCGACGTCCGTCGTGCCCCCGCCGATGTCGATGACCAGCATGTTCTGCCGCCAGGCTGGACGCCCCGGCCGTACCCGCCTTGACCTGGCGCGGAACGGTTCGACACCGGTGTCGGACTCGCCGCCGAAGTCACGCATGACGAAGAACAACGCGGCGGCGACGGCCTCGTCGAACGTCGTGGTCACCCTGGCCATCCTGAGACTGGACTGCGCCAGTTTCTCCAGCGCGCGGCGCCCCGACGGCGGAAGCGTGGTCGGGTAGGTCAGCACGAGGTGGTTCAGCCCGCGGATGCCCCACTCCGCGGAACGTTTCTCGTTACCGTACTCGATGGTCTTGTCGACCAGGTCGTTGTAGGCGTGCATCAGCAACGTGTCCGTCGTCACCGGAGCCCCGCCCTCGCTCCGCAGTTCGGGCAGCTCACGGGGCCGGGAGAAGGCGCGCTTCAGCCCCGGGTAGGCGCGTGTCACCCGGTCGGCCCGGTCGCCGAGCACCGCCCGCAGCGGAGAGCCCTCAAGCACCTTGATCTCGCTGGAGATCTCCGGCGAGTCACCGTCGAAGACGACCTGGTGCAGGTACAGCGAGCCGAGCGCGGGCGTGCCGAAGGCGTCGGCGTAGCAGCCGTCGAGGCTCATGGCGTAGGCCGTGCCCAGCTTCTCGTCCATCCGGGAGATCGCCACGTCGAGCTCCTTGCAGAGCACGTCCCGGTAACGGACCCTCGGCACCGGCAGATGCTGGAAGCCCGGCTGGAGCACCTCGAGACCCTCCGTGGCGACGGTGACCCGGACGGAGTCGCCGGTGCCCGACAGGCCGAGCAGCGAGTTCAGCCGGGTGGTCAGGCCGCGCACGATGTCCTCGCGCGCCTGCGCCCAGTCGGCCTCGTGCGTCCCGGCGGGGCCGTCGAGCAGCAGCCGGTCGAACCCGGCGAGCAGCACCTCGAACTGCTGCTCGTCCATCTCGACGCGTTTGCCGCCCGTCCTGTCGTACAGCGTGACGGTCGAGGAGGAGGTGCCGAAGTCGACCGCCGCGTGCCCGAAGAAGCTCACGTGCCGCCGGGGCTCGCCGATCGGGGCGACCCGCCGGGTGGCGTCCCGGTTGACGCCGCTCCTGGCGTGACGCGCCCCCGGCGGCATCAGCCGCAGCTCGAGCGTGAACTCCCTGGGCCCCGACCCCGCCTCGCCGATCCACCAGGCGATCCTGACGGTCCGCTCACCGCCGAGCCCGAGGTCGGCGGCCGGGACGGCGGGCCCCTGGACGAGCAGGTAGCGTCCCGGCATCCGGCGCGGGCGCCAGCCGGGAAGCGTGTACAGCTCGGCGATCCGCGCGGCCAGTTCGTCGCCCGGTGGCTGCGGCCCCGGCCCGTGGACGTCCACGGCGTTCGCCACCCCGTCCGGTTCGGCGAACACGTCGGGCAGGCGGTACTCCCCGTTCACCTCGAAGATCGTGAACACACCGGCTGAGGTCTCGTCGTCCCCCTCGCCGTCGTTGGGTCCCGCGAACAGCAGGCGCACGGTCATCGGGCGTTACCTCCGGACTTCCCGTCCCATTCGTCGAGCAGATCACGGACCGGGCCACCCGCCGGGGCCCGTCCGCCGTCGTGCGTCCCCCGCCGGGTGAGGCGCCGCACGCTCTCCTCAGCCGGTACGGCCTCACGCAGTTCCTGCAGCTCCACGCGCAGTTCCCGGCCCAGCCGGACCGCGTCGGCCAGCAGGTGGCGCCGTACGTGGTGGCCGACCGCCGCGACGATGTCGCCGCGCACCCGGAAGATGTTCATCTGGTGGGTGACGATCCTGGCTCCCGCGTCCCCGGCGATGTTGCGGCGCCCGCCGTTCCAGGGCAGCGCCTGCGCGGTCCGCAGCGGGAACCGCTCGGCGATCCGCTCCCTGTCCTCGTAGGAGTCCCCGTAGGCGCTCCCGTGGGAGCGGTCCCCGCGGGACGGCGGGACGGGCACCGGCAGCAGACCCGCCGCCGCGTCGGGCAGCCAGTCCATCGAGACCAGGCTGAGCAGGTTGTGCCCGCGCGCCTGTCCGTCGTCCTCCGGGTCGAGCGCGGCCAGCAGCCGCCCTACGGACTCCGCCGTGTCCGGGGCGCGCAGCCGTTCGCGCACGTGGGCCAGCTCCCGATGGCGCCGTTCCGCCCAGGCGGCGACGGCCTCCAGGTAGATCTCCCTGGCCTCGCCGACGGCCCTGACGCAGGTGGGCTCGAACCTGGCGAAGAGCCGTTCCGTGGTGTCGGGGGCGGTCGCGTCGGCCTCGGTCGGCATGCGCCGCGCCACGCCGAAGCCCCGGCCGCCCGCCCTTCCCCCGCCGAGCGGCGGCCCGATCCGGCCGTCGTCACCGACCCGGTCCCGGTACTGCTGCCACTCCCGCCAGGTGAACACGTCGTAGGTGGCGCCCGCCCGCGCCAGGTCGAGGACCGCGGAGCCGCCGGGGACGACCTGCGTGCCGTCGGCCGCGAGGCGTTCCGGGTCGGCCAGCAACCCCAGCGACCTGACCGTGTGGGAGGTCTCCTCCTCGATCATCCGGAACAGCGCGGTCAGCGAGCCCGTGTCACGCACCCCCGCCGGGGCGCCGCCGAGCGCCGGGCGCAGCATCCGGTCCAGCGCCCGCAGCGCCGCCAGCAGGTCGGTGGCGATCGGCACGACCGCCTCGTGCTTGAGGAACACGCCGTAGGTCCGCACGTGCCGGTCCAGCATGTCCCGCAGCCCCGCGACCCCTCCGTCCCGCCCGAACCCGCCGAACGCCGCGGTGTACGGGTGGCCCGGATCGGTCAGGGCCAGGTCCGCGGCGATCCGCTTCCACCGTTCCGCCTGGGCCCCTGCGACGCCAAGGGACGCGGTGATCTTCTCCCCCTCCTCACCGCCGGTCTCGTACGGCAGGCCCTGGGCGGCGATCGCGACGAGCGAGGAGGTGAAGGCCACCCGGTCCTCCCTGCGCCCGTTGAGGGTGGTGGCCATCCGGTGCAGGGAGGACAGGTCACGGGAGGAGGCCACCAGGTCGGCCACGCCCGCGAACGGGACGTCCGGCGGCTGCAGCAGGTCGAAGCAGTTGGCCGCGACCAGGATCGACTCGCTGAGCGCGCCCTTGCCCCTGCGGTTGCGTTCGAGCAGCGAGTAGAACTGCCGCGCGTCGTCACGCTCGGCCCGGTGCGAGGGCAGCACGATCACGATGGCGTCGATCTCGTCCAGTTCCCTGACGCTGAGGTACTCGTCGCGGACCGCGGTCGCGCCCAGCCCTGGAAGGTCGCACAGCTCCGCCGCGGTGCCGTCCCCGGGCAGCGGCCCCGCCCAGTCGCCCTGGGCCACCGAGACCTGGCAGACGACCCTGCGGATCAGGGTGAAGGTGGTCCGCAGCGTCTGGGCGGTCAGCGGGTCGCGGGGTGAGAGGGGAAAGCCCTGTGCGGTCCTGGGAAAAACACGCGGCAGGTCCCTGATGTCCTCGATGTCGAGCGCCTGGCGGAGCATGTCCGGCTCGACCGGCAGGGTCAGCCCCGTGTGGCCGTCGAGCACGAACTCCCCCGCGAGCCTGAGCGCGTCACGGATCCTCGTCAGTTCGAGCGTGATGCCCAACAGCCTGGAGTTCTCCATCGCCGCCCAGTCCAGCGTGTTCTCCGCCCACCGGTTCAGGACGTCCCAGCCGTCCCTGACGGGGTTGTAGCCGCCCAGCGCGGAGACGTCCCTGCCGCCTCCGGCGCGCTGCACGGTCCTGACCAGCTCGTCCATGATGTAGCCGACCGTCTCGGCCAGCTCGTCACGGGTGAGGTACTCGATCCTGGCCGCGCGCACCCGGGTCGGCTCGCCCGGCGGAGCGGGCTCGACGCGCAGCACCGTCACGTTCCCCGTGGTGGGCGAACCGGAGACCGGCAGCAGCCCGGGGGCGCCGAGCAACGTGCCCAGCAGCATGGACTTGCCCGCGCTGTACTCTCCGACGATCCCCACCGAGACGGGTTTCGCGCAGCGTTCCCTCAGTTTCACGGCCAGTCCCGCGGCCCGGTCGTGGGCCTGGCGTAAGGCCGCCGCCTGCGGGACGTCCTCCTGGCCGAGCGCGGTCATCGCCCGGTCGGCCAGCTCGCGGTAGCGGGCGATCGCCGTACGGTGGCCGGTGGCGGATGAGGAGGCCGATCCGCCCTGCCCGGCGTGGAAATCGGTCAACGAGACTCCTCGGGTCCTCAGGGAGATGGATTGCGGTCGATCCGGGTCCCCGAGACGCTCCGGCCCGGGCCGCGGATGTCCTCGCGGCCCCGGTCGTAGCTGTCCCGTGTGTTCAGCCGGTCGAGGTCGTACCTCATGTCGATCTTGGCGATGTGCGAGTCGCGCAGGCGCTGCGTCTCGTAGGCCTGGCTGTAGGCCAGCTCGCGCAGCCGCCTTTCGTAGACCGTCGGGCCGCCGAAGAGCTTGACGCTGAGCGGCAGCAGGTCGAGCAGCAGGATGGTGACCCGCAGCACCCACGGCAGGGCGACGACGACGGCGCTGCCGCTGTTGTCGATGAAGTCGTGCAGGGCCTGCTCCTGGGCGACCCAGCCGACGTTCCTGCGCACGTCGGCGCGTTCGGCCTCCCGGTTCGCGCGTTCCTGGCCCTCGTAGGTCTTGAACTCCCTGCTGACCGAGTCGCGGGCCAGGTCACACCTGCCCTGGGCCGTGACGTACTCCCGCTGGGCCTTGTTGTAGTCGGCCTCCAGCTTGGTGGCGATCGGGCCGAACCCGACGGTGCCGCTGAGCCCCTCGCCCCTCCTGCCGAGCGACTCGTCCTGCTTCTTCCTCAGCGCGGCGTCGCGCACCTTCTCCTTGCTCTTGGCGGTCGCGCACAGCTCCACCCGGTCGTACTTGGCATCGAGTTGTTTGCGTTTGTCCTGGTCAGCCGCCTTGAACGTGGCGTCGAGCCGGTCGGCGCGCGCGTTCTGGTTGAAGGCCAGCTGGTCACGGACCTCGGAGTGGAAGATGAGCAGGGTCACGGCCTCGGCGATGACGAAGGAGACGCCCAGGGCGAGGACCCCGCGCATCACGTAGGTCAGCCAGCCGGGCTTCCTGACCTTGCCGACCGGGTCGAGCAGGCCGGTGGCGTCGGTGCCGGACAGCACCTTGCCGTAGCTCGGCTCGGCGACGATCGACCGGTCGACCCAGAAGATGAGGATGCCCCAGATGGCCGCGAACGGCAGGACGGCCAGGGAGAAGCCACCGCCGATGACCGAGGCGAAGACCGCGAACATCGTGGCGGCGACGAAGGAGACCAGGCAGACGAAGACGCCGATCGTCGAGTACCGGTACAGCTCACTGCGGTTCGGGATGAGGGCGGGGTCGGCGCCCGCGCACCACAGGAAGGGACGCGACAGGCGGGGGACCCGGTAGGAGGTGATGCCGGTGAAGTCGGTGTCGAGCCGGGACGAGGCGCGCACGGGCGCCGGCCGCGGCGACTGTGGCGTTATGGGCGGCGGGGACTCGCGGCGCCGTCTCAGTCCGGACAGCCTCCCGGAGAGCGATCCCGACAGGCGTTCGTAGGCGGCGCCGAGTCCCCGGAGACGTTCCTCCTCGTGGACGGGCTCACGCTCGTGCTCACTCGTGCCGGGACGGCCACGACCGGTGCCGCGGCCGGTGCCGCGGATCGCGGAGAACACGTCCGTCGGGTCGTTGGCGGTCCACTCGCTGTAGTAGGAGCCCGGGCTCGGTTCCGGCGTCGTCGGGGCCTGAGCCGCGCCCGGCGCCTGAGCCGCGCTCGGGGCCGCGTCGTCCGGTTCTCCCGCGCCGGGGGCGGCCCGGCGACCGGCCGGGCTCCGGTAGGCGCGTGTCCCGTTGGGACCGCCGGGCAGGGGATGCTCAGGACCGCTCTCCCGCCTGTCCCCGTTCCCGTTCGCGTCCCCGTCCGGCGGCTCGGCGCCGGAATCGCCACCGGTGAGCACGGTGCGCGCCCGCACGGGCCGGGTCTCGTCGTCCTGAGGGGCCGGGGAGGCCGGGGAATTCGTGGGGCTCTGACCGTTGCGCGAGGGCGGCGACCAGGTGAAGTCGCCCCCCGGCGCGGCGTAGTCACGGAACCGGTTGTCTTCCGTCATCGACTCAGCAGCACCTCAGGTCCGGTGTCGAATTCATCGTGGTTCCCGGCGTCCGGCCCCCGGCCGTCCTCGCCGGACGCCACCCCTCGCCCTGCCCAGGCACCTGTCGGTCCCCATCACCGCTCCGCGCGGCCACCCCGGGGCCCATGCCGGAACAATGCAATATGCCCACCGATCTAATGCATATAAATGAGGGTTTATCGTACGGCCCACATTTACCCCAAACGAGGGGCCCCCGGGAAGAGTTCCGGGGCGCGACCCAGAATCTTGCTCACCAAAAGCCGCAAATCATCACTTCCCCGGACTCTACCCTCCAGAAGGCCGGGACGCGCGGAGAACCCTCACGACGCAGGTCACACCGCATGCTCCGCACTACGAGACCGTTCAAAAAGAACGTACGTCACCATAATTACCAAAAGTAGCGTTACAGGATACCCGGCCATCGTCTTCCGGGCGCGACCCCGGCGGCCTTTCCCTAATTGACAAGACCTCCACGCTTTACAATGTAGATTTTGTGGAGCCCCCGGCGCTCCCGGCCGACGGAGCCGTGGCCGGATTAGGGCGGCCCACCGGGGGGAGGCAGGCAGAAAGAGCGCGCCGGAGCCCCGGACGCCCCTCACCTGCCATTGGAGACTGCGATGACCGAACGTGCGACGGCACCCGGCGACCTGGGCCGACGGGTGACCGGCAGACGCGAGGAGCTCGGCATGACCCGCGAACGGCTGGCCGCGCTGGCCGGAATCGACTCCGGATACCTCGGCTACCTGGAGGAGACGACCGCCTCCCCGACCGCGGAGACCGTCAGGCGGCTGGCCGCCGCCCTGGACACGAGCCCGGAGGAACTGCTCGGCGGCACCGTCGACCTGCCGCCCGGCCACGGGGCTCCCGGCCCCCACGCCCGTCTCGAACCGCTGGGGACCGAGGAGTGCCTGCGGCTCATCGCGCCGGGAGGCGTCGGCAGGGTGGCCTTCGAGGAGGCGGGCGGTCCCGCGATCCTGCCTGTCAACTACGTGCTGCGCGAGGGCGCGGTGATCTTCCGTACCTCCCTGGGCGGCACCCTGGACGAGAGCCTCCGCACGGGCGTCCGGGGCGTCGAGTTCAAGATCGCGTTCGAGGTCGACCGGATCGACGACGTCAACCGCGAGGGCTGGAGTGTGCTGGCGCGCGGCGGCGCCCACCACGTCACCGGCGAGGAACGGGAGGCCGCGGCCGGATCCGGGGTCGCCCCCTGGGCCGGCGGAGAGCGCGACCTGTACATCAAGATCGTCCCAGTGGAGATCACCGGGCGGCGGATCAGGAACACTCCGTGACCGTGGGCGGGAGCCCGGCCGAGATGGACGCCTGGGTCGTCTCCCGCCCGGGGCCGATGGCCACGCGCCCCCTGGAACGGGTCCGGCTGCCCGTCCCCGAACCGGGTCCCGGTGAGGTGCTGGTCGAGGTCGAGGCGTGCGCCGTCTGCCGTACCGACCTGCACCTGGCGGAGGGGGACCTGCCCCCCAGGCGGCCGAGGACCGTGCCCGGCCACGAGGTCGTCGGCCGGGTGGCCGGGCACGGCCAGGGGGCCTCCCGGTTGCCGCGCGGCGCCCGGGTCGGCGTGGCCTGGCTCCGCTCGACCTGCGGGCGCTGCCGCCACTGCGTCAGAGGGGCGGAGAACCTCTGCCCGTCGTCCACCTACACCGGCTGGGACGCCGACGGCGGCTACGCCGGATACCTCACCGCCCTTGAGGACTACGTCCACCCGCTGCCGCAGGGACCGTCGGCGGAGAAACTCGCCCCGCTGCTGTGCGCCGGGATCATCGGCTACCGTGCCCTGCTCCGCAGCGACCTTCCCCCCGGCGGCAGGCTCGGCGTCTACGGTTTCGGCGCCTCGGCGCACCTGACCGCGCAACTGGCCGTGGCGCAGGGCGCGACCGTGCACGTCATGACCCGCTCGGCGCGGGCCCGCGAGCTGGCGCTGCGGCTGGGGGCCGCCTCCGCGGCCGAGGCTGCGCAGGCCCCGCCGGAGCCACTGGACGCGGCGATCCTGTTCGCGCCCGCCGGAGAACTGGTGCCGGTCGCGCTCGAGGCCCTGGACCGGGGCGGCACCCTCGCCGTCGCGGGCATCCACCTCGGCGACATCCCCGTGCTGGACTACCGGCGCCACCTGTTCCAGGAGCGGACGCTGCGCAGCGTCACCGCCAACACCCGCGCCGACGCGCGGGCCTATCTGGAACTCGCCACCGGACATCCCCCCGAGGTCAAGACCGTCGCCTACCCCTTCGAGGCCGCCGACCGGGCGCTCGCCGACCTGGCCGCCGACCGCGTCGAGGGCGCCGCCGTACTGCTGCGCTGACCCGCCCACGCGAAACGGTCACCCGCCCAAGGGCTGGTGACCGTTGCTGAGAAAGCTGAGAAAAAGGTACGGCGGGCGGCCATGCCCGCCCGCCGTACCCGGTCTTCAGTTGTGTGATCGATCAGTCAGCGATCAGACCGGCTGCCACAGAGCCGGGACGTTCGGCGGCTCCCAGCCGGGCAGGGAGGTGTGACCCTGGAGGCAGCGGTAGCTGGCGCCGTTGTAGGTGACGACGTCACCGGCGTTGTACTGCTTCCACTCCTGCCAGGTGGTGCTGCCCGTGTCGCCGTTGACGGTCAGCGCGAAGCTGGTGCCGTGGGCGGCGGAGGCACCCGTACCCGTGAGGGTGATGGTGTAGTTGCCGACCGGGACGCTGGAGGAGGCGGAGATGTTGACCGTGGAGGACCCACCGGCGGTGACGCTGGCCGGGCTGAAGCTCACGGTGACCCCGGCGGGGGCGCCGCTGGCGCTCAGTGCGACGTTCTGCGCGTTACCGGAGGTGACCGCGGTGGACAGCGTGGCGCTCGTCGACGCACCGGCCTTGACCGTCGCGGAGGACGGGTTCACCGACACCGAGAAGTCGTCCTGGCCGGGCTGGCCGGTGACGGACAACTTGAAGGTGGCGGTGTGGCCGACCGAGCTGCCCGCACCGTTGACGGTGATGGTGTAGTTGCCCGTCGGGGTGCTCGCCGAGGTGGCGATGCTGACCGAGGACGACTGACCGGCGGTGACGCTGGCCGGGCTGAAGCTCACGGTGGTCCCGGCGGGAGCACCGGTCGCGGTCAGCGCGATGTTCTGCGCGCTACCGGCGGTGACCGCGGTGTTGACGGTCGCCGAGCCGGACGCGCCGGCCTGGACGCTCACCGTGGCCGGGTTCACCGCGATCGAGAAGTCGTTCGGGTTCTGGATGGTGCAGGTGGCCTCACCGGAGACGGCCGGAACGCTGACGGCGGTCCAGGCGGCCTTGACGGCGTTGAACTCGGTGCAGCTGTTGGGGAACTGCTGCTTGGCCGCGGCCAGCGTCGCCGAGCGAGCCCGGGCGTGGGTCAGGCTGGAGGTGGTCCGCAGCTGCAGCGAGGCCAGGTAGATCTGGCCGGCCTTCTGGATGCCGATGCCGGTCAGGCTGGACGGGCCGCCACAGACGGGGCTGGAGGGCTTGCCACCACCGGGGTTGGTGCCCTCAGCCAGCAGGTAGAACCAGTGGTTCTGCGGGCCTGCCGCGGCGTGCACCTCGGTGCTCGGGATCCGCGAGCTGTAGCAGTCCGGGTCACCGTTGGTGCTCGGCTTGTACATGTAGCGGATCGGCCCCTGGCCGACGAGGTTGACTTCCTCGCCGACGGTGTAGTCACCGGGGTCGTTGGGGTTGTTGGCGTAGTGCTCGAGCAGGGCGCCGAAGATGTCACCGGTGGACTCGTTGAGGCCGCCGTCCTCGTTGCCGCCGCCGCCACCGCCGCCGGAACCGGCGAACTGGTAGATGGCGTGACCGTACTCGTGGCCGACGACGTCCATCGGGGTCGCCTGCTGGTTGTTGGCCTGGTTGTGGCCGAAGTTGGTGTAGGAGCCGTTCCAGAACGCGTTGACCTGGTCCAGGCCGACCCGCGCCGGGAAGCCACCACCACGGCCGTTGAAGCCGTTGTAGTTGAACCAGTCCTTGAGCATGTCCCATTCCTTCTGCGCGGCCCAGTAGGCGTCCACGCAGGCGGTCTCAAGGTTGGTTCCCTGGCCGTTGCCCCAGGTGTCGGTGCTCTTGGTGTACGGCGAGCCACCCTGGCCACCACACGCCAGACCGCTGCGGGTGTTGTCCCGCATCGTGTAGGAGGGGGTGGTGTTGATGGTGACCTGGCCGTTGTAGAAACCGTTACCGGTTCCCATCTTGACCGCGTCCCAGTTGCTCAGGATCGAGCCGTTCAGCGCGTCGACGTAGACGTGCTGGACGCTCGGGGCGGTCTTGGAGCTGCCGCTGACGACGACTTCCCAGGCCAGGCGGGGCGCGCCCGTCTCAGCCAGGGCGTGCACGACCAGCTTGGGGGTGGTGACGCTTTCGACCTTGGCCACCAGGGTGCGCGCCTTGTTCGCGGCCTTTCGCGCCGAGAGCGAGGGCTTGACGTCCAGGTTCAGCTCGGTCTTCTGCGCGGTCTCAAGGGTCGAGACCGTCAGGCCCGCGCCGTCGGTGGCGACGACGACGCCACCGCCGTAGACCGGCAGCCCCTTGTAGGTGCGGTTGTAGGCGAGGTACTGCGCACCGCCGACCGAGGTCGCCTTCTCCAGGGAGAAGACGTCGTCCTCACTCTTGGCGAGGCTCTTCTCCTGGGCGGCGATGGCCTTGCCCGCGAGGGCGATGGCGTTCTTCTGGCCCTGGGGGGTCGGCTTGGTGAAGCCGGGTGCCTCCGCCGTTATAGTGCGGGCCGCGGTGTTCGCCGGTGCCGCGGTGGCGCTCGTGGCGCTCACGATCGACGTAGTGGTCATGGCTGCGGCCGCCAGCATGGCCACCGCGCCCAGTTTGACCTTGGGATTCACGCGGGGTGACTCCTCTCGGTGTCCCTTGGGGGGTTAGAGGGATGCAAGGAGCCCTGACAGTTGGGCTGGACCAAAGCTGACACCGAGGAGGTATGGCGGAGTACCCCACGAATTTCCATAACTTCGCGATATAGAACGACGGGGCATTGAAACATGGCTGATGGGGTCGGACGCCCCGTCCGATTCCGGCCGCCACCGGCGGGCCATCTCATTACGCCATACCTTCTTGAGCATCCTGCCGCGGCAGACGCCCTCACGCGCAGGTCGCCCTGGGACATGCCCAGGAGGAGAGGACCAACCCTCCCGTTCTTCGCCACTAAAGTAGCAGGAAATACGCTTTATCCCACAATATGGGAACAAAACCGCGCGAAGCAGGCGATAAGGCCGGACCTCAACCCGGTGACATGCGGATATTTCCTATATCGTGGGAATATGGAGAAGAGTGGGAGCCCGTCCGGCACGCAGGCCGTACAGCGGGCCATGAGCGTGCTGGCCTGCTTCAGGGACGGAGGCCCCACGCTGAGCGCCTCCGACCTCGCCCGCAGGACGAGACTGTCCACCTCGACCGCGCACCGGCTGGCCCGCGCGCTGGTGTCGACCGGCTTCCTCGAACAGGACGCGCGGACCTCCCGGTACCGCCTCGGCCCCTCGATGACGGAGCTGGGCCGTCTCTCCTTCCACCAGCGGGGCCTGCACCGGGTCGCGCCGGAGCTCGGCCAGCTCGCCCACGCCACCTCCGCCACCGTCGACCTGGCCATCCGCAACGGCCCCCACGCCGTGATCCTGATCGGCGGCTCGGTCGACCCGGATGACGGAACGGGCCTGCGCAGGCCGCTGCACTCGACCGCGCTCGGGAAGGTCCTGCTCGCCTGGGCCCCACCGGGAGAGGACGACGTCGCCGCGCTCGGCCCGCTGCGACCGCAGACCGAACGCACCATCGTCGACCCGGAGGAGCTGCGCGCCGAGATAGAACGGGTGCGCAAGGTCGGATACGCCCTCAACGACGGCGAGTCCTCCCACGGGATCAGGACCCTCGCGGTCCCGGTCCTGGACCGGGCGGAGCAGGTCAGGTACGCGCTGGCCGTGCGCTCGACGCCCGAGGTCATCACCGACACGCGGATCGGCTGGTTCGCCATGCACGCGCGGGCCTGCGCCAGGGCGCTCGAAGTGCTCCTGCTGCCGCCGGAGGAACGCAGGATCACCGACTTCTAACCCGTTCCCGAGGGCGGCCGGGGCCGGGAGCGCCCGCCCCGAGGAGCTCGACCTCGCCTGCCGCGTCCCCCGCGGTGACCCGCAGGACCGCGTCCACCTCCCGCTCCCCCGCCGGAGTGAACCGCACCGATATCAGGCAGGTCCGCCCCGGAGGCAGCGGACGGCCCGCGCACGTGTCCGCGACGACGGCGAAGCGGGGGTCGGAGGAGGCGGCGCCGACGGACCCGACGATCGTCCTGCAGGTGCCTGTCACCCGTATTCCCTGCACCGTCCCGCCGCCCCCTCTGGGGAAGGCGAGCCTGCCCGGCGCGACGGTGACGCACCCGAAGGTCCTGGGGCGCTCCTCGACCAGCCGGACGAGGGACGGCACGACGTGGACGGCGCCCGCGACCGCCGCCACGGTCCCCAGCATCGCCAGACCGGTCCTGACCGCGGTCGCCCTCGTCGGCGTTCTCCTTCTCATCCGGCTCACGGATCCCGCCGGCGTGCCCTCCCGGGCGACCGCCTCCCCTGCCGCGACATCGTCCTGACCGCCGATCTCGTACCACGCCACCGTGGCCGCCCCGGTGACCGGTACGACGGCGCCCCCGCCGTCCCCGGCGAGCGCGTGGACCGCCCGCTCTCCGGTGAAGTACGTGACGGCCTCCCCGTCGCCCACCCGTCCGGCGGCGGCGAGCCCGGCGTCGAGCAGCGCCCGCCAGGCGCTCCAACGCAGCGACCTGGCCAGACCCGGCGCGGCGGTACGGGCGAGCCGTACGGCGAGGCCGGGGTCGCCGTCCGTCACGGCCGTGACCAGGCCGGTGACCAGCGCGGCGTGCGCGGCCAGCGCCGACGGGGAGGTCTCCGCGGCCTCCGCCCACCCCGCCGCCCGTGAGGCGAGTCCCGCCAGGACGTCCCCGCCGGGCGCCGCGACCCCGGCGCCGGGCGCGAGCCGGTGAAGGACCCCTCCCTGGGAGGTCTCCTCGGTGAGCAGCCCGAGCCGCGCCAGCCGTACCGCCGTCCCGGCCGCGTCCGCCACCCCGGTGATCCGGGCGAGGACCTCTCCGGAGACCAGCGCGGACGGCAGGGCCGCGAAAGGGGCGAGCACCTCGCTCTCCCTCCCCCCGAGCCCGCCGTACGGCGCCGCGACCTCGCACGACAGCTCGCCTCCCGGGGGTACGGCCGCGGCGGCGCGGACCAGTTCGAGCGGCCCGCCCCCCGTCGCCTCCCACAGCGCGGTCGCGGCGGGGACCTCCTCCTCCCGCAACGGTCTGCCCAGTGCCCTGGACAGCAGGGCCAGGGCCGCGGGCTCGCCGAGGCCGCCCAGCTCGACCGTCCTGCCGGCCGCGCACCGCCTGACCCTGGAGGTGAACACCAGGGCGATGCCCGGCCCGGTCCGCAGGAAGGCGTCGAGCCCGCCGGGCGGGAAGTCCAGGTCGTCGATCATCAGCACCGCGGAGATCCCGCCGAGCAGGCCGCGCAGCCGCGTCCGGCCCGGCGCGTACCCGGCCTCGTCGTACCACGCGGCGAACAGGTCCTGGAGCACGTCGTCCGGCTCCCTGCCCGCCCCGTGCAGGTGGACCACGGGCCTGCCCCGCCCCGCGGCGTCGTGGGCGAGGTCGTGGGCGAGACTGCGCAGCAGCACGCTCTTGCCGATCCCCTCCGGCCCGTGGATCTGCACGGGCTCACCGGGGAGGATCATCGCCGCGAGCACGGCCCGTTCGGTCTCACGGCCGAGCGGTTCCTCGCCGAGCGGAGGAAGCGGAGGCGGGAGGAGCCGCCGCACGGGCGACGGGAGCTCCCCTGCGGGGAGAAGGGTGGAGCCCCGTCCTGAGACGACGACGCGGCGGGCTCCGACGACGAGCGAGTCCTCGGGATGCGGCGTGAGGTCTGACATTGGTCCTCGCCTCTCGTCGGGCCCCCGAGATCAGCGACAGCCGTCCGGCGTGCGGGCCCCGGCCCGCACGCGGCACCACCTCAGACGTTATCCAAGGATTCGTCCCGGTCACAGGGAGTTGGCCCGATCGGGCCACCCCCGCGGGACCCGGCTCACCTCCCGGCGGCCACCCCGTCCCGGGCGCCCTCGGAAGAGAGCACGGCGTTGACGGCGGAGAGCACGGCGAGCACGGACGCGGTGAGCACCGAGGCGTCGAGTCCGACTCCCCAGCGGGTCACCCCGCCGATCCGGCACTCCGCGTAGGCGGCGGCGTGGCTGTCACGGCCCTGTCCCAGCGCGTGCTCGGCGAAGTCGAGGACATCGGCCTCGATCCCCATCTCCGCCAGGGCCCGGGTCAGGGCCGACAGCGGCCCCTGCCCCGTCCCCGTGTACTCGGCCCGTTCCCCGCCGGCGTGGAACTCGCCGGTGAAGAGGTGCGTGCCCGGCTCGGGCTCGCTCACCCGCCAGGAACCGAGGGTCACCGGGCCGCGCCGGTCGAGATACTCGGCCCGGAAGAGGTCCCACAGTCCCTCCGCGCCGATCTCGCCGCCGTCGCGGTCGGCCGCGCGCTGCACCGCCCCGGAGAACTCGATCCGCAGGCGGCGCGGCAGGTCCAGGCCGTGGGCCGTCCGCAGCACGTAGGCGACACCGCCCTTGCCCGACTGGCTGTTGACCCGGATGACCGCCTCGTAGTCGCGGCCCACGTCCGCGGGGTCGATCGGCAGGTACGGCACGTCCCAGGGGGCCCGTTCCACGGGGACGCCCAGCTCCACGGCCCGCCTGGCGTGATGGGCCAGCCCCTTGCCGATGGCGTCCTGGTGGGTTCCCGAGAAGGCCGTGTAGACGAGGTCCCCGCCGTACGGGTGGCGTTCGTGGACCCGGATGCGATTGCAGTGCTCGACGGTACGGCGGACGCCGTCGATGTCGGACAGGTCGATCATCGGGTCGACCCCCTGGGCGTGGAGATTGAGCGCCAGGGTGACCAGGTCGACGTTGCCGGTGCGCTCGCCGTTGCCGAACAGACACCCCTCGACGCGCTGCGCCCCGGCGAGCAGGGCCAGTTCCGCGCACGCGACGCCGGTGCCCCGGTCGTTGTGGGGGTGGACCGACAGGATGACTCCGTCACGGCGCGCCAGGTTCCGGTCCATGTACTCGATCTGGTCGGCGTAGACGTTGGGGGTGGCGATCTCGACGGTCGCCGGGAGGTTGTGGATCACCGGCCGGTCCGGGCATGCGTCCCACAGCTCCGACATGGCGTTGCAGACCTCCAGCGCGTAGTCGGGTTCGGTGAGGTTGAAGACCTCGGGGGAGAACTCGAAGCGCACCGAGCCCTCCGGCATCGCGTCCGCGCCCCTGGCGACGTCCCGGCCCGCCGCCAGGATGAGGTCGCGCAGCTCGTCGCGCTCCCGGCCGAGGACGACCCGGCGCCAGGTCGGCGCGGTCGCGGTGTACATGTGCACGACCACGCGGCGCAGGCCCGCGACGGACTCGTAGGTCCGCCGGATCAGGTCGGCGCGGGCGGCCGTGAAGACGACCACGGTGACGTCGTCGGGCACCAGGTCCTCCTCGGCCAGGTGGCGGACGAAGTCGAAGTCCGTCTGGCTGGCCGAGGGGTAGCCGACCTCTATCTCCTTGAACCCTATGGCGAGGAAGAGGTCGAACATGCGGCGCTTGCGGGCGGGGTCCATCGGCTCGGCGAGAGCCTGGTTGCCGTCGCGCAGGTCGACCGGCACCCACAGGGGGGCGTGTTCGATCCGGCGCAGAGGCCAGGCTCGGTCGACCGGCGGCAGCGGGACGCGCTCGTGCGCCGGGCGGTAACGGAAGGAGGGCATCGCACTGGGGCGCTGGGTGTTCCAGATCACGGGGGTTTCCTTTGGGCCGTCGTGGTGACCGGCGGCATAACGGCACTCCGCGACGGGGTGCCGGTCAGGTCAGGCCCCGCCGCGGCGGCCGAGAAGGAGACCACGCGGTGTCATGCCGGGTAGACTAACCCCGAAACAACTCCTCAGACAACCTGAGAGGTTTGGACAGGTGACACTGAACCCGCTGACCCGCAGCCCGCTGGCCGACCAGGCGGCGCGGACGCTGCGCGAACAGGTCGCCTCGGGGCGCTGGCCGATCGGCACCAGGCTCCCCGGCGAGAACGAACTGGCCAAACAGCTCGGCGTCGGCCGCTCGACCGTGCGGGAGGCCATCCGCGCGCTGGCCGGGGCCGGGATGCTGCAGACCCGGCAGGGGTCGGGGGTGTTCGTCGTCGCCGTCCGGCCGGTCGAGGATCTGCGGACCACGCTGCGCCGCGCCTCGGCCGTCCACCTCTTCGAGGTCCGCGCGCTGCTGGAGGTCGAGGCGGCGGGGCTGGCCGCGCTGCGCAGGGACGACGACGACCTCGCCGCCCTGGACCACGCGCTGGCCGCCCGGCACGCCGCGGCCCTCGGCGGCGACGAGGAGTTCGTCGCCGCCGACGTCGCGCTGCACGCCGCGGTCGTGGCCGCCGCGCACAACCCGGTGCTGACCGAGCTGTTCTCCGCCTTCGAGCCCGCGCTGCGTGGCGGCCTGGTCGACCTGGTCAGGCTGCTCCCCCTGCGCCACGACCGCCCCGACCCCGGCGCCGACAGCCACACCGCCCTGGTCGACGCCGTACGGCGAGGCGAAGCCGGACGGGCGAGCGAGATCATGCGCCAGGAGGTCGAACACAACCTGACCCTGCTGAGGGACGCGAACGACTGATCACGAGGACGGTCCTGACCAAGTGTCGCGGCGAGGAGGCGCTTCGCCGTGGACGGTGAGAGGCCGGCCCCGCGGCTGTACGGCAGGGCGGGCTTCGAGGAGGTGTGCGCCTACCACTACCTCGCCGGCCGCCGGGAGAAGGCGTCCGGCGTTTTCGATCCAGTAGCGGAAAAGCTTTAACGACGGCATTGGCGGCACAGGTTTTCTGACTTCTCGAATCAGCGCGGATCATGCAGTCTTTGGCCTTGCGTGTTCTTCGGCCAAGGAATTCGCATCGGCCCGGCCAAAACGCCTGGACGATCCGCCCAAAAAAGAGAAGAGACCATCGTGAATTACGGAAAAGAACCGGGGAAAAGGCACGTTTTAAAAACGGCCGCCCTCACCCTGGCCCTGACGTCCGCGCTGGCCGTGCCCTCGCCTTCGGCCGCGGCCGAAGAGGAGGTCGGCTGTGGCGCCGTACTGACCTCGGACGTGACCCTCACCCGGGACCTGAACTGCGCCGGTGACGGGCTGACGATCGGCGCGGACGGAGTGACCGTCGACCTCGCGGGCCACCGCATCGCCGGAGACGGTACCGGCAGGGGTGTCGCCGTCGGCGACAGGAAGGGCGTCGCCGTACACGACGGCGTGATCAGCGGGTTCCGCCTGGGGGCCGAGGTCGTCGGCGGCGCGGCCGTCTTCTCCCGGGTGAGGTTCGCGGGCAACGCGCTGAGCGCGGACCAGGCCGCCTCCCTGACCCTGGTCGGCCCGCGTTCCGCCTGCCTGGCCGAGGGGATCGACGTGACCGGCTCCTCCGTCCTGACGATCGACCGGTGCACCGTGCACGGACGGCTCCAGGGGACGAACGGGCACGGGTGGACGGTCAAGGGGAGCGTGCTGAGCAACGGCTACCTGGAACTCGCCGAGAGCGGCTCCAACGTCTTCAGCGGCAACCTCTTCGACGCCTTCCCGGTGAACCTGACCGAGCGGAGCAACGACAACCTCTACACCGACAACGTCTTCACGAACGCCCAGGTCGGCTTCCGTGCCGAGCACTCGACCGGCGCCCCGAACAGGGTCGAGAACAACGTCTTCAAGGCCAACCGCTACGGCATGACCTTCTGGGTCAGCTTCTCCAACGTGTCGGTGAGCGGCAACAAGTTCGAGGGCAACCGGGTGGCCGGAATCCTCATCGACCCCATCCGCTTCACCGGGGTCACCCCCTACCCGGTCAGCGGGAACACCTTCGTGCACAACGGCCTGGCCCCGCTCGGCGCCGTCGACAGGGACGGCGACCCCATCAAGGACGGTGTCCACGTCTCCGGCACCGAGCAGGCGCCGGTCGAACTGGCCCGCAATGACGGCACGGACAACGGCGGGTTCGTCATCTGGGGACGGGCGGGCGAGGTGACGGACGGCGGAGGTAACCGCGGCCCGTGCGGCCCCGGGAACGACCCCGGCCTGAACTGCTCCTGACCTCAGACCCGTTTCCAGGAGTTGCGCATCCACCGGGCCTGGTCGTCCGTACGGTCGATGAAGGTCTGGAGGAATCCGCAGGAGACACAGGCGTAGAGATCCACCTTCTCGGTGTGGAGCATCCCGAACAGAGCGGTCGGAGTCTCCAGACGGGTCGACGCGGTGTAGATCTCCTCGCCTCCGCAGACCGCGCAGACGCCGTTTCTCATGTCTGTCATTGCCGCATGATAATGCGCGCTTGTGAGAGGAAGGGAGTGTTCTCCGGCCTCGAAGAAGGCCGTGACCATAACCTTTTGTCATTCGATTAGAGCGCGTCTTCCGTGAAACGGCCTCCGCGGGAATTCCGGCGGAGGCCTGAACACGCGGCCACGATGACGGTCATGTGGTCGCCATCGGCCGGGTATCCGGAACGCCGGTCCGGCCCGGAGGTAGGTCAGAGCCTGGCGGCGAGCCAGCCGACGGGCGCCAGAAGAACGGCCATGACGAGCAGGAACGCCAGCGACGCCGTCCACGTGCCGGTCGCGTCCCGCAGCAGCCCCGCGGCCAGCGGACCGGCGGCGGCCATGAGGTAGCCGCAGCCCTGCACCACGCTCGACAGCCGGTCGGCGTGCGAGGGGCCGCCCGCCTTGGCTGTGATCATGGCCAGGGCCAGCGGGAACGAGGCGACGCTGAGCCCCAGCAGGAACGCCCACGCGTACGGGGCCGCCCCCGGTGCGACCAGCAGTCCCGTGAACCCGGCGGCGCCCGCGACCCCGCAGGCCGCGGCGTACCACGCCTGGCTTCGGGGAGTACGCGCCAGTATCGACACCGTCAGGCCCGTGGGCAGGCTGACGAGCTGGACGAACGACAGCGGCAACCCGGCGTCGGCCGGGGCGGTCCCCGTCTCGGTGAGGACGCGGGGCAGCCAGGCGAGCACGACGTAGAAGACGACCGACTGCAGCCCGAAGAAGACGGCCAGCGCCGCCGTGGTCGGCCGTCCCACCGGACGCCGACCGGCGTCCGCCTCCTGCGTGACCTGGGAGTCCGGTACGGTCACGGCGCCGCGCGGGGTGGCGCGGGCCAGGAGTGCCAGGGGCACCGCGGCGGCCAGGGCGGGCAGCGCCCACACCGCCAGGGCCGGGCGCCAGCCGTGTGTCAGGTCGTCCAGCGGTCTGGCCAGGGCGGCGGCGAGCATCGCGCCGCCGCCTATCGCGGAGGCGTACAGGCCGGTCATCGCCCCGGTCGCCGTGGGGAAGCGCCTCTTGACCACGCCGGGAAGCAGCACGTTGCCGATGGCGATGGCGATCCCGACCAGGACGGTCCCGAGGAGAAGGGCCGTGGTCGCGCCCGCGCCGCGCAGCAGGATGCCCGCCGCGAGCAGGGGCATCGTCGCCATGAGCGCCCGCTCGGCGCCGAACCTTCGGCTGAGCGCGGGAGCGAACAGGGCGAAGACCCCGAAGCACACCAGCGGCAGCGTGGTCACCAGGGAGATCGCGCCCGCGCCCAGCCCCAGCTCGGTCCCGGCCTCCCCGGCGAGCGGGGAGAACCCGGCCAGGGCGGGGCGCAGGTTCAGGGACAGCGCGACGACGGCGGTCACCGCGACCACCGTCGTCACGATCTCCGCCCGGCCCCTCCCACGGGCCGTTCCGTGAACCCCCTCCTGAGCCGTCGTCTCCTCCACGCCGCCTGTCATGGCTCCCCTTCTCCCCCGCCGGGCTCCGGCGTTCCCGCTGATTCGCCCGGGTTGTCCGGTGCCACGATGCCAGACCGGTGACACCGGCGGAGAGGGTCAGTCCCCCCAGAGGGTGCGGACCTCCTCGAAGACGCGCTGGTCGTGGGAGATCTCCACGACGTTGCCGTCCGGGTCGCGCAACGCGCAGACGTAACCGACCGGCGGAGGCAGGTCCATGGGCTCCCAGTGCAGGCAGCCCCGCCTTCTCGCCTCGGCGGCGGCGCGGTCGACGTCCTCACGTTCGGGCACCTCCATGCCGAGGTGCGCGAACGGGAACAGCTGTGGCTGCCGCCTGCCACGGTCCGCGGCGAACTCCACCAGCACGAGCACGAACGGCGTCTCGACCTGCCCCTCGTTGGACAGCCAGGCGTTGCGTCCCTGGTCGTCCTCGTGCCGGGAGACGACGACCAGCGGGGTCATCGTGGTGTAGAACTCGATCGCCCCGTCCAGATCGCCGCTGGGCAGGGCGACGTGCGTCCAGCGTGCTCTGGTGAGTCTCTTCTCCGGCATCCGCCCCTCCTTGGGCCCTCCCGCGCGCCGTACAGCCGATGCGGGTGGTCCTTCCCCGTCCGCCCGCCGGAACGCCTGGGGTAGGGCCCACCTCACCTCCGCGCACCGGCCCGCCGCAGCGGGAGGAGGAAGGAGGGCGGCCGTTCGGCCGCCCTCCCTCGTTCCCGTGTCAGCCGGGCGGACGGATGGCGGGGGGACGCCCGGGGCCTCCGGGCGGGGCCCGTCTCACGCCGCCTGCAGGCTGGGGTCTCCCTCGGTTCCCGCCGGGTCGATCACGATGCCGCTGACGCCGAGGTCCTCCAGCATCCTCCGCAACGCGCGCTCGGTGAGCCACATCCAGGCGTGGCCGTCGCCGAGTGCCCGGACGAGCCGGTCCCGCGAGGTGAACGCGACCGCCGTCCTCTCCCCGGTCGCCGTCCGGAACAGGCGCAGGGCCAGGCTCCCCCGGCCAGCGCGTACGGGCACCAGCAGCGGGGGGTCGTTCCGGCGCGAGATCTCCATGGACTCCTTCTCCTTCAGGTAGCGAGGCGCGGTGGCCGCGCGAGAAGCACGCTATGGCGGCCATCGATCGGAAAAAGTGATCCAAACGGGATTCTTACGCCCGCAGAGCCATCCCTGACAACCCTTTGACAGGGAAGATCCCGAGATGGCCATGGATGCCTGACTTCGCCGGACCGTACGGCTCGCGCCCGGGGCACACCGGACGGCGGGAGCGGCCGGCGTCGTCCAGGGGTTTCCCGCCGGCCCTCCGAAACGTTCCCCGATTCCCTTAACGATCCCTTAACCGGCACTCAACGAGCGTTCAACACCCCTTGCGCATACGCGAGAAAGGCGGAGGCTTCTCCCAGGCGGGACTCCTGTCCTCGTGACACTCCCCCGGCCCGGGACGAGCACCCCCCGCGTGACGGCTTCCCGTCACGGCCTCGTCCCGGGCCTCAATACCACACGAGGATTTACTGTTAGGAAACTTTCCTTTATATTTGGAGTCACCCCCCAGCAAAGGAGCACCACATGCGGAGAACGACAACCCTCGCATCGGCCTCGATACTGGCCATGGTGACCACCGTCTTCATGGCGACTCCTGCCGAGGCACACGGTTACATCTCCTCCCCGCCGAGCCGTCAGGCGTTCTGCGCCCAGGGCAAGATCTCCTGCGGGCAGGTCAAGTACGAGCCGCAGAGCGTCGAGGCCCCCAAGGGTTCGAGGCAGTGCAGCGGCGGCTCCCGCTTCACCGAGCTCGACGACGACAGCAGGGCGTGGCCGGTCACCAGCGTCGGCAACACGGTGAACTTCACCTGGACGCTGACCGCGCGTCACGCCACCAGCACGTGGGAGTACTTCATCGGCGGCTCCAAGATCGCCTCGTTCAACGACGGCGGCAGGCAGCCGGGTTCGACCGTCTCCCACAGCGTGAGCCTGGGCGGCAGGACCGGACGTCAGAAGGTCCTGGCCGTCTGGAACGTCGCCGACACCGGCAACGCCTTCTACGCGTGTGTCGACGTACAGGTGGGCGGCGGCAACCCCGACCCCACCCCCACCGTCACGCCCACCGTTACCCCCACGGTGACGCCGACGGTGACCCCGACCTCCAACCCCGGTGGCACCTGGGCCGCGGGGACCGCCTACCGCGCGGGTGACCAGGTCACCTACGGCGGCTCCACCTACCGCTGCCTGCAGGGCCACACCGCCCTGCCCGGCTGGGAGCCGGCGAACGTGCCGAGCCTCTGGCAGAAGATCTGACCCCTCTGGTCGTTTCTTCGGACGGACCCGCGTCTCACCAGGACGCGGGTCCGTTCCCTTTCTCCAGAGCCTCTTCAATAAGGGCATTTTCGCTCCCAAAAGCCGAAATAACGGCATAAAAGGGGTTTTTCACGTCAGGTGAGAGCGGGCGGCCGAGGTCACCCGCAACGACCCGGTCACGAATTCGCATCCACCCGCGAGAACGCGTTCCCCCGGCATATTTTGCTGCTGTGCATCCCGAGCGGGTCCGGGCCAGGCTGGACCGGTCTGCGACCACGGCCCTGCGCCTCGGCCACGAGATCGGCGGCTGGATGCGGCGCGGCCACGACGACCGGCGGCTCCACCGTTTCACCGGCCATCTCGACGTGCTCGACGGAGTCCTGTCGCGGATGCTCGGCGCCGTCGTCCGTGAGATCGAGACGATCGACCCCCGCTCGGCCTCCGGGGAGGCCTACCGGCGCTGCGGCGAGCTCGACGGGGCCGTGTTCACGATCCGGCGCCTGTTCGACTGGTACGCCGCCAAGTACGACCAGCGCCGCGACCCCGTTCTGTCCGGGGTCCTGGCCTGCGCCGACGAGGTCGTGCTCAGCTGCTGGCGGCAGCCGTTCGAGGATCTCGGGCGTGAGCCGCCGACCGGGCCGCTCGCCTACGTCGAGCCGCGTTTCGACGCCTTCGCGACTCCGCGCGTCTCCGTGCCGCCCGACCTGCGCCTGCCCGCCGACTCCCTGGTCGCCGAGTTCGTCGGACGGCTGCCCGTCCCGGTGGTCTGCCTGCCCGAGTGGACGGCCGTCCAGGCGTGGTGGCTGACGCTGGCCGCCCACGAGGTCGGCCACCACGTGCACAAGGACCTGGACCCCGGGCTTGAGAACGCCAGCAGGGACGCCCTGGCCGAGGCGACGGGTGACGAGAGGTGGCGCCGCTGGGCGCTGGAGTCCTTCGCCGACGCCTACTCGGTCCTGATGCTCGGCCCCGCCGCCGCGTGGATCGTCGAGGAACTGGGCCACGGCCCTCCCGAGTCCCTGGCACGGGCTCACGGCGGCTATCCGCCTCTCCCGGTACGGCTGGCGCTGATGGCCGAGGTCGCCAGGCAGGCGGGCCTCGGCGGTGCGGGAGCCCCCGGGCTGGCCGGGGCCGCCGGAGCACTGCTCGGCCTGCGGGCCGGTGGCCGTACGCTCGTCGAGCTCAGCGGCCTGTCCCCCGGGTGGTTCGCCGAACGGGGCCCGGTGCGGGCGCAGGCGCGCTCACTGGCCGGATCCGACCCGTTCCTGCCCCGTCTGGCGGAGCCGTACTCGGCGCGGCTGCTCCTCGCGGCGGCGGCGACGGCCGTTGACGCGGACCCGGCCGCTCCGTCCGCGCTCCACGCCAACCTGCTGGAACACCTGCCCCGGTGCGGCCCGCCGGGCAGGCTCGGCTCCTCTCCCGCCGGGCCGCCGGTCGCCCGGCTGGCCGAGGAACTGACGGGACGACTGCTCGGGAGCACGCGATGAGCACCCGGCTGCTCGTCAGTGTGACCGGTCCGGAGAACACGGTGACGGTCCTGCACGAGGGCAGGCCGTTGCCCTGCGACGACGGGGCCGTCTCCTATCCGCTGGAACGCGGGGCCGGGCCGTCGCTGACGGCCAGGGCCGCCGCCTGCCCCGACGCCCGCTCGTACGGCACCGCGCTGTTCGAGGCCCTGCTGCGGCCCGTCTGGCGGACGGTCACCGGCCTGGCCGGGAACGGCCGGGGGATCGAACTGGCGTTGCGGCTGCCGATGGAACTGCAGCCCCTGATCTGGGAGGCGATGTACACCGAGGACGGCCCGCTGGCCGCCCACCCCCGCCTGCTCGTGGCCGTCACCCGGCTCATCCCCGCCCCGGGGCCCGGCGGGCACCGCACCGTGCGGGGAACGCCCAGGATCCTGTTCGCCTCCGGCGCGAAGCTGACCGATCCGGTGATCCGCCCGGGGGCGATGTTCCTCGGCCTGGTCAGGGAGTGCGAGTCGCAGGGGCTCGCGATGACCAGGATCTCCGAGGAGACGACCGCGGACCGGCTGCGGCGGCGCTGCGCGTCCCTCCGGCCCGACCTGGTGCACCTGGTCGCCCACGGCAGGCCCGACCCGGTGGACGGGGAGACCTGGGTCGAGCTGGCGGGCGAGTGGACCAGGGGCGGCGGCCTGGCCTCGACGCTGGTCTCGGGAGACGCGCCCCCGCCGCTGGCCGTCGTCCTCAGCGTCTGCCACAGCGGCGCGCACGGCGGTCTCGACCGCACCTCGGGGCTGGTGGAGACCCTGGTCCGCGGCGGGGTGCCCATCGTGGTCGCCGTCGCCGGGGAGGTGACCGAGTACGCGTGCCGGTTGTTCTCCCGGCGGTTCGTGCAGGCGCTTCTGCACGGGGACGCGGTCGCCGAGGCCGCCGCGCACGGGCGCAGGGCCGCCCTTCTCGGCGAGCCGAACCCCGACGACCGTCTCGACTGGGCGATGCCGACCCTGTTCCTCGCCGAGACGCTGCCCGCGGACTTCAGGGCCGTCGATCCCGGGGAGGTCAACCGCACCAGGAGCATGGCGGGAAGGCTCGAACTCCTCGAAGGGCCCGCCTACGTCGGCAGGGGACCCATCTTCGACACCCTCGACGGGCTGATCGCGCCGGGAAGCGAGCGGACCTTCCTCGGCGTCACCAGCGGCGGCGCCTTCGGCGGCATGGGCGGCACCCGGCTGCTCAGGGAGATCGGGTTCCGGCTGCTGCAGGCGGGTCACCTTCCTCTGCTGCTGGCGCCGTTCAACGACGTCCAGTCCGCGCCGCACAGCCTGCGCCAGGTCGTCGGGGAGGTTCTCGCGCAGGTCGTGCGGACAGGCGAGCGTCTCTCGCTCCCGGTGCCACGGCTGCGGTCCCTGCGGGCCGGACCACCGGGGGGCGGGGAGGGACGGCACGGCCCTGACGCGGACGAGGCGGTGGCGCGGCAGCGGGTGAAGTCGGCGGTCGCCCGGTTCGCCACGTCGGCGGCACCGCTCGCGCCCAGCGCGGTCGACACGCTGCTCGCCGCCGACCTGGCCGACCTGGCAGGTGCGGCGGAGACGCTCGGGCCGCCGTTCGGCGCCCACACCCGCGTGGTCGTCCTGGCGGAGGCGCTGCACCTGTGGGTCGGGGCCCTGGGCTGGACGGAGCCCTCGGAGGGGCTGCTCGACCTGCTGACCCCGGACGGTCTCGGCACCGCCGCCAGGCCGGTCCCCGTGGTCGCGACCGCCGCCCTCGGTGAGTGCCCGCCGTTGCGCAGCTTCCGCGAGGAGAAGTCGGGGATGCCGTGGTGCGCCTTCCACGACCTCGAACCGCTGTCCGACGAGGAGGCCTCGCTCGGCTTCCAGTGGGTGCTGCTGCAGCCGTGGCACCCGAGGGAGCGGTTCCGCCTGACCTACTACGCCGCGCCGGGCAGTGATCCGGCGGTGCTCAGGGAGAGCTTCAGGCTCCACCTCGAAGGGCGTCCCGGCCTGATCAAGACCGAGCTGTACCGGATGGCGCAGCTCCTGGCCCTGCACAAGGTGTTCCTCACCCACGACGACACCGAGGGCTGGAGCGTCTACGCCCGTACCCACGGCCTGAGGTACGAGCCGTGAACCCGGCCGACCTGGGCGCCGAGCTGGAACGGCACGCCGCCGCGTGGCGGGCCGAGCAGTTCGGCCGTTTCGACCCGGCCCGGCTGGCCAGGCTCGCGCTGCTGCCCGAGTGGACCACGGAACTGGCCGTACGGCTCTCGCTGGCCCCCGGGGAGGAGCTGCCCGGGTTCCTCGACGACCTCGACGACCTGGGGCTGGTCGAGTCGCGGACCCTGCCGACCGGGCAGGAGGCGTTCTGGGTGCGCGCGAGCAGGCGGCCGGAACTCGGCGCCCACCTGCGCCAGGCGCACGGGCGGCTGCTCGACGAGGTCACCGGAGAGCTGCTCCAGCTGACGTACCGCGTCGCCGAGCTGGGCGACTGGCGGCGCGCCGCGACCGTCTACCGCGGGGACCGCTCGGGCGCCACGCTCATGGCGGACGTCTCCGGCCTCGTCGAGTCGGGCGCGGTGAGCGAGGCCGCCCAGCTCGTCGCGACCGCCCGGATGCTCGGTGAGGTCCTCGGCGAGCCGCTCGCCGGCTCCGCGCGGCGGGCACGGCGCCGGGTCGACCGCGCGGCCCGCGAGGCCGAGGACGCCCGTTTCCTGCGTCACTACCTGCCCCGCGCGGGCATCGAGGCCGCCCTCGCCGACCTGCTCGGCGAGGACCCGCCGTACTGGGCGCTGCACCTGCTGGGCGCGGGCGGGGCGGGCAAGACGATGGTCGTCCGCCACCTGGCCTCCGGCCGTTACGCCCGGGACCGGGGGCTGGCGCCCGTTCCGGTGGCCAGGGTCGACTTCGACCACCTCGACCCCCGCTATCCGCAGGACCGCCCCGGGGAGATCCTGCTCGCCCTCGGCGAGGAGCTGCTGGGGTTCGGCATCGGAAGGGACGCCGAGAACGCCCACCGCAGGTTCGCCGACTCCGTCACCGGCCTGCACGAGGAGCTGGCGCGCGGCAGGCGCCTGTCCGGCAGGGCCGCCCCGATGCTCGACCACATGGTGAGGGCCTTCGCCCGGTTCGTCGGGGAGCTTCCGGCGCCGGTGGTGCTGGTGCTGGACACCTGCGAGGAGCTGGCCAAGCTGTACCCGCCGGGGGCGCCCGCACCGGCGATCGACATGACCTTCGGCCTGCTGGAACGGCTGCGCGAACGGGCGCCCTCGATCCGGGTCCTGCTGGCCGGGCGCCGGTGGCTCGCCACGCCGTACGGCGCCGCCGGGGAGGCCGAGGCGTCCGCGGGGCCCCTGCTGCGGCCCAGGCCGTACCTGCGGGTGGTCAGGACGCACGGCTTCACCCACGCCGAGGCGGACCACTACCTCACGGCCCGTGAGGTGCCGCCGCCGCTCAGGCCCGCCGTGCTCGCCCGGTCGGCGAACGGGGACGTCTTCAACCCCTTCGACCTGGCCGCCTACGCCGAGTGGGCGCTGAGCGAGCCCGGGCTCGACCCTCTGCGGCTGCGGAACGCCGAGGGTGATCCGTACGTCGAGCACCGGATCATCGGCCGTCTCGCCGACCAGGGGGTGACCCGGGCGCTGGCGGTCGCCGCCGAGCTGGGCAGGTTCGACCGGGCGCAGGTCCGCCCGGCCCTGCTGCGCCTGGGCCTGGACCCCGACGCGGTCTTCGACGGTCTGGCCGCCCAGGAGTGGGCACGCGTCACCGAGACGGGACGGGACGGCCGCCCCCGGGTGGTCGAGCTTGAGGAGCAGGTCAGGATCCGCCTGCGCCGCGTGACGGCCGCGGACCCGGGCAGGTTCCCGCTCAGGAGGGACCTGCTCGGCCGGGACGCCGCCGCCGTCGCCGACACCGCCCCCGTCCTGTCCGAGGTCGCGGCGGCGACCGTGCTGGCCGCCGTCCGCCTGCTGCCCGCCGGGGAGGCGGCGGAGTTCTGGCGGAGGGTCGAGAACAGGGCCGTGACGCAGGGGGCCTGGCCGTGGGCCGAGCAGGTCACGGTGCGCGCCGCCGCCGAGGAGGCGCCGCGGGCCGGGGGACCGGGGCCGTCGATCCTGGCCGCGATCCTCGCCACCCAGGCGGCGGCCAGGACGCACACCGGGACCGGGGGCACCGGCGAGCTGTGGCGGCGGGTCGCCGAGCACGCGCCCGGGCATCCCGATCCGGCCCAGGCCGTCGCGCTCGCCGATCGCGCCCTTCTCGGCCTGGCCGCGGCCGGGACCGATGTCCCGCTCGGCGACGTCCTGCCCGGCGTGGTGGCCCGGCGCGCCGCCCCCGAGGGTTCCTTCGTCGCCGCGCTCGACGGGTGGATGCGGCACGGCGACTGGTCCGCCCTGCGGGACGCGGACCTGCGGCGGATCGGCGAGGGCCTCGACCGTGCCGAGGAGGGGCGCCCGGACGGCTCCGCGCGGACGGGGATCGCCGCCGCCGTCACCGCCCAGCGTGCCCTGCTCGCCCTGCACCACGGTGATCGCGAGGCCGCCGGACGGCTGGCGGCCGACGCGTTCGCCGCCGCCCTGCCCGCCGTGCGGAGACCCCTGCCGGGCACCTCGGAGGGGAACACCACCGCCCTGTCCCTGGCGCTGGTCGCGACCGCCTCCCCCGGTGACGCGCCCGTCCCCGCCTGGGCCGACTGGCGCGTCCCCCGGCGTCTGGACGCGCGCTGCCTGCTCGTGTGGCGGCTGGTCACGGCGGGGCTTGAGGAGCACGACGACCTTCAGACCCCGTGGCACGCCTTCTCGGCCCCCATCGACGACATCGACGTGGAACGGCTGCTCTCCTGGCGGGTACGCGTCCACAACGGGAGACGGCCGCTCGACCCGCACGTCCTGGAGTCGCTGACCGTCCTGGACGCCTACTCCCCGGCCAGACGTGCGTCGGCGTGGCAGCATCACCGGGTACGGCCGCTGGTGGCCGAGGTGGCCGAGGCGTGGCTGACCCTCGGCGAGCCCGCCAGGGCCGCGGAACTGCTGCGCGGGCGCGTCGAGGCGGCGGTCGCCGCCGGGGACGACCCGGACACCGTCGAGCAGTGCCAGCTCGCCCTGATCCGGACCTGCCGCCGCGTCAGGTCGCTCTCCCTCTGCCCCGAACTGGCCTCACTCGCGACCTCGGGGACGCCCCTGGTGCGCGCGGAGGCCTGGATCGCCCTCACTCTGGTGACCGGGACACGGCCCGCCTCACCCGAGGAGGCGGGCAGCTGGTACGGCTGGTGGCAGTGCCAGGACAGGCGTGCCCTGGCCGGCGGCCGGCCGGGCTGGGGTCCGCCGTCCACGGCCGAGCCCGGCATCCCCTGGGAGCTGACGCTGGCCGCCCGCGAGGAGTACACCGGGAACCCGGAGACCTCGGCCGTTCGCCCGCCGGTGCCGCCCCCGGGACCGGGAGGCGAGGGCAGACGGCTGCTGGAGAAGGCCGAGACGCTCGCCCTGCGCTCCCCTGACCTGGCCGGGCCGATGTTCGACGAGGCGGCGGCGCTGCTCGACAGGGCGTACGACCGGCGTGGCGCGCTTCAGGCCCGGATCCTGGCGTTGCTGGCCCGGGTGCGCGCCGGTGACCCGCGCGAGCGGCCTCCCGTCGCGGTCCTGGACGCGCTTCCCCTCGGGGAGGTGGATCTCCCGCCCGGCTCCGGCTGGCCGGAACGGATCGCCTACCTGCGCGGCCTTCTTGCGGACCCCTCCGCCACCGGCTCCGACCTGCCGGAGCTGGCCCTGGACCTCGCCGTCTCGGCTCCCCTGTCCCCCGGGGCCTCCTCGTCCGCCTTCGCCGTCGGCGGGTTCGGCGGTGCCGTACGAGGGGTGGCCGTCGTGGCGCTGCTCGCGCTGGCCTTCACGGCGGGGCTGCTTCCCGTCGCGGACCGCCTGCCGTCCGTCCTGCGGTTCCTGTCCGCCCTGGTCCCGTTCACCGCGGCGATCGTCCTGGTGCTGCCCTCCGGCTGGGAACGACTCGTGCCGGTGGACGCGATCGGTTTCCTGGATCGGCTGATCCCCCGGATGCTCGTCGTCACGGTCGTGGGCGTCGGGCACCGTCGCGCGGTGATCCGCGTCGTCGGCCGCCGGTCCCCGCGGAACCGGAGGCTGGACTGGGCCGACGTGGCCTGGAGCGGGCCCCCTGACGGCGGGGAGTTCGCCATGTGGAAGTTCCAGCGCCCCCATTTCGCCGACCGCCTCCGATCCTTCGTCCGGCTCGAACTTCCCTCCTCTCTCGACGACGAGCCTTGGGAGTCACGCCTTCCGCCCCACGCCCGGGTCTTCCGGGGCGCCGCCGCACCACCCGTCGAACCGCCCGTCCCTGAGCGGAACGCGGAAGGGCAGGTGGTGCGCCGGACGTCCTTCTCCATGCTGCACGTCGTCGGCACGGCCGTGACGACGGCGGCGGGACCGCGGATCCGTCTCAACGGGGATCTCCAGGGCGGACGGTCCGAACTGCTCGGCCCGATGTCGATGGAGGCCGGGACGAGAACCCTGGTCGCCCTGCAGGCCGACCCGGTCGACGGGCCCCCGGCGCCGCTCGCCGAGCAGCGTGGCCGTTTCGCCGCCATGGCGAGGGAGCTTCTCGCCATGGGCACCCGCGCCGTGCTCGTCGTCCCTCCGCTGCCCGACGCCGTCGCCGACCAGGCCGTGTCCCTGGTGCGGTCGAGGGCCTCCGGGCACGGCGCCTCGCTTCTTCCCCGGCACCTGCTGCGGCTCCAGCGCGACCTGCGCGCCCTCGTCGGGAAGGCGGGCGGCGAACGGGAGGCCGTCTGCGACGTGCTGCTCTTCCTGCCGACCACCCTCACAGGAGAGGACACCCCCGGATGACCATGTGGCAGCGGATCGAATCCTGGTTCCACGCCGCCTCTGAGCACATCACCGTCGGATTCGTCCCCGAGGAGGACGCGGCGGCGCTGGCGCCGTACGAGGGATACGTCCGGCTGTTCGTCGCCGAGGGGTTCCTCGCCGACCGGCGCAGCTGGGCCGCCGACCAGTATCCGGCGCTGCACGGCGGGGTCTCGCTGTCCTTCCTCGGCGGGGAGCCGCTGGCGTTCACCACGATGGCCGGGCAGTCCTCCTGGATGGCCCCCGGCGTCACACTCGGCGAGCCGATCACGCCGCTGCTGCCGTACGGCGGGGGCACGGTGACGGTGCAGGCGGGCCTGTACCGCGTCTCGGGAAGGGGGCCGCTCGGCACCGCCGTACAGATCGCCGGGGGGCTGGCCGGGCTGGTCGCGCCGCCGCTGGCCGCCGCCGCGACCATCGCGGCCAAGGTGTCCGAGGGCGTCGACAGAATCCTGGGCGACCTGGGAGAACAGCCGGTTCTCGGCGTGCACTGGACCATGGTCGCGCCCGTGCCCGGCGTCTCCGGCTCCGGCGTCAGGACCGTGCGCGCCGGGCACCTGGTGGTGATCGACTCTCCCGAGCCGCCGGGGACGCCGTCGATCGAGGACGGCAGGCTGCTCGTGGACGGCAGACCTCCCGTCGGAGCCGACTTCCTGGTGCTGCGGATCGAGTGCAGGGCCGAGCGGGACGACTGGCGTTTCCCCGAACTGGCCCAGCTGATCGACCGCGCCGGGGAGGAGTATCTCCGGCGCGGGGAGACCCAGACGTTCCGGGACCTGCGCTCCGACGCCGTGGTGCGGGCCTGGTGCTCGCCCGACCTGACGCCGCTGGACAGGAAGCGGGTGGCCACGCTGGTCGCCGGGGAGATCGACGAGGTCAGGCGGCTCGGGGTGGTTCCCGGCGGGGAACGCTCACTTGAGGAGGCCGCCGCACTGCGGCTGCCGTCACGGGACGCCCCGGAGCTGGACGGCCTGCGCCTGGCCGACCTGCTCGCCTGACCTCCTCCTCAGCCGGGGCGCTCCGGCTGCCAGGAGGCCCTGACCAGCGCCCGTTCGGTGGCGGCGAGGTGGAGGGCGGCGGCCAGCCACGCCCAGGCGTAACGGTCGCCCCCGGTGTCCGTCAGGCGGCCGAACACGTCACGGGCACGGCGGTCGGCCTCGGCGCCGAGCGCGCCGACCAGTTCCGCCGCGGTGCCGAAGCCGGCCCGGCGGAGCGAGGCCCGCTGGGCGAGGCAGTCGCCACCTCTGGCGGACTCGGCGAGCGCCCTCCTGCCGCCGGTCACGGCCAGCTCGACCAGGCGGCGCACCCGCCACAGCGGTGAGCCGGCCACCGGGTCGGGGCCCGGCGCCTCGTCCCCGACCGGCCCGTCCTGCGCGCAGGCCTCACGGGAGGGAAGGTGGGAGCCGCTCAGCCGGTCGTAGCCGAGGTCGGCGTGACCGTGCCACTCGGCGGGCAGGCGAAGTGTCACCCCCGCCCCCGGGACCGGCCCGACCGCCAGCGGGCGCATGGTCGCCGCCCTGTCGGGGTCGAGCCGCCCGAGGACCCTGACCCGCAGCCCCGGCCGGGAGGCCAGCTGCCGCAGGTTGGCGACGTGGGCGAGGCCGGGGTCGGAGCTCGCGGCCATCAGGCGGATCAGCGGCCCGTCCTGCGCCTCTCCCCCGGGAGACAGCTCGCGGGCGAGCAGCAGCTCCCCGACGGCTCCGACGACCATCAGGTCGCAGCCGACCGGCCGGTTCGTCTCGTCGGTCTCCCGTGGTTCACGCCAGGCCTCCTCGGCGAGGCTCAGGTCCGCCGCCTGGGCCAGGGGCCGGGAGAACAGCGCCTCCAGCGGCCCCTGCGACCAGGGCGGTCTCGTGACGGAGGTGGCCCTGACGCCCTTTCCCGAACCGAGTCGCCCTTCCGGGGAGACCGTCGCGCCGGAGATCAGCAGGCCTCCCCTGGCCAGTTGCGCGTGGTTCAGGGCCGCGGAGCCGAGCGCGACGGCCGCCGTGCCCGCCCCCTTCGCGCGGGCCGGCCCTCCCGGCCTGACGTCGGCGACGGAGAACCAGCGGCCGTCCTCGGTGACGAGGTGCGTGACCACCCCGCCGTAGCCGGTCGCGCTGATCACCGGTTCCCGGCAGACCCCGTAGACGCGCAGTCCCTCGCCCTGACGGTAGGCGCGGCGGGCGGTGCCGACCAGGGCCGGGTCCGGGTCGGAGGCCGCGAGCCTGCCGGAGGTCAGCAGCAGGTCGCCGAGCGCGGAGACCAGGTCGGACAGGCGGTGGCCGTCCTGGCGTTCGCGGGCGGCGCGCACGCCGCCGACGACGCGCAGCGCCGCGGCCTCCGCCCTGGGCAGCCCGGCGAGCCTGGCGGTGTGCGCGGCCCTGAGCAGCTCGGCCTGGAGCAGCGCCCCCGCTCCCGGCACCCCGGCCGCCAGCACGGCCGTGCCCGCGGCCCACAGCTCGGCCGCCGCCGCGACCTGTCCCTGAGCGGGCCTCCTCGCCTGCGGTGTCTCAGCCGGGGATGTCTCGGCCTGGGGCGTCTCCGCGAGGACGGGCTCGGTCGTCTCCGCGACCGGGTCGTCGGCGGGGCCGCCCTCCGCGATCGGGCAGGCGCTGAGGACGGCCGCCAGGTGCAGGCAGCGCGGCGCCAGCAGGCAGCTGCACAGCGCCGCCGCCGGGTCGGTGACGACGCCCGTCCCCGCCGGGCTGAGGGTGACCACCGCGTCCTCCCCCCAGCTGACCGAGACGCGGCCCCGCTCCTCTGTCATGGGCAGGCCCGCGCAGCGTCCGACCGCCTCCTCCAGTCTCTTGCGCAGCCGGGGGGTGAGGTTCTCGACCGCGGTCGCGGCCACGTGCGGTTCGACCTGCGGCAGCCGTACGGCGGGCGGGGTCAACGGTTCTCTCCTCTGAGGCGGTCGCCGACCCAGCGGGCGAGGGCGAGCGGGCTGAGCGCGGCGACGGGCATGCCCGCGGCGACCAGTTGCTGGGCGACGGGCACCGAGTAACGGGGTGCCCCCGTGTCGTCGAGCGCGGCGCACCCCAGCAGGTGCACTCCCGACGAGACGAGGGAGCGGACCTCTCCGAGCAGGCCCCCGATCGGGTAGCCCTCCTCGAAGTCGCTGACCACGACGACGAGCGTCCGGCTGGGCACGGTGACCAGGGACCGCGCGTGGGCGAGTCCGGCGGCGATGTGGGTGCCCCCGCCGACCTGGACCTCCAGCAGCAGGGACAGCGGGTCGGCCACCTGGCCGGTCAGGTCGATCACCTGTGTGGAGAAGGCGAGGAAGTGGGTCGAGAGCGTCGGCACGCCCCCGAGGACGGCGGCGGTCAGCGCGGACCAGACGACCGAGGCCTCCATCGACCCGGACACGTCGACCACGAAGATCAACCGCCAGTCCGCCTCCTTGCGGACCGAGGTGTAGAAGATCGGCCGTTCGGGGACGACGACGAACCCGCCGTCGGCGTTCCTGCGGGTGTGCGCCAGGTTGGCCCTCAGCGTGGCGGGCAGGTTGAGCCTGCCGTTGCGGCGGCGGCTCTGCCGGGGCGTCGACAGGCCGGTAAGCGCGGGGCGCAGGCGGGTGGCGAGCTCGCGCGACAGTTCGGCGACGAGGCGCCGCACCAGCGGTCTCAACCTGGCCAGCTGCTGCTCCGGCAGGCCGCCCGCCAGGGACAGGACCGAGGTCAGCAGCTCCACCGAGGGACGCACCGCGTCCGGGTCGAGCACGGACAGCACGTCGGTCCGTCCCTCGTCCGCGGCCCTGGCCAGCACCTCCTCACGGACCTCGGGCCCGAACAGGGCGTCCAGCTCGGCGGCCCACTCGCGGGCCCCGGGGAAGGAGGCCCCCTGGCCACCGGCCTGTCCGCCCTGCCCTGCCGCCAGGTCGTCCGCCCCCTCTCCCCGGCCGCCGCCGTACAGCTCGTCGAGCGCGTGGGCGTAGCGGCGGGCGTCCTCGGGGAGCCGTCCGGTCTCCCTGCCGAGCAGCAGACGCCACCTGTCGGCCGGGGTGAGCCTCCGGGCCGCCCGTGACGGCGTGCCGGGGTCGCGGACGGCCGGCGGTCCCTCTTCTCCGGCGTCCGTCTCCTCGGGGTTCGGAGACGGCAGGGGGACTCCGAGGGCGCCGAGGGCGGCCAGCCCGGCGGCGTCCGCCGCCGTCCACAGCGCGAGCAGCGCCGGTGGCGCGCCCAGTGCCAGATCGACGCGGTCACCGAGCCGGTCGGTCACGGCCAGCAGCAGCCGGTCACGGGCGGCCGGGGTGAGCGTGTCGAATCCCCCGCGCAGGGCGGGCAGCCGGTCGAGGAACTCGCGGTCGGCGAGGCCGTCGACGCGGTCGAGCAGCGGTTCGAACACCGGCGTCGCCGACTGCAGCAGCGGCCCGGCCGCGGTGAGCAGGCCGGTGACCAGGCGGGACAGGCGGTGACGCCCCTCGGGCCCGGTCGCGGTGTCGATCCACCCCGCGGCGCGGGTGCCGAGGGTGCGTGGTTCGTCCAGGTCGAGCAGGACCCTGGCGGCGAGCGCCGCCCCCTGCATGAGCGGGGACCCCTCCTTCGCCAGGGTGGCGAGCACGTCGTCCATGCGCATGCTGAGGCGGTGCTCACCCGCCCGGGTCACGAGCGCGACGAGGGCGGCGGCGTCCTCGTGCCGGTCGCTGCCGACCAGACCGGGCAGCGCGCGGACGGCGGCGTCCAGCAGGGTCGCGGCGAGTTCGGCCGCCTGCTCCCTGCTGTGCGGGGTGGTGCCCGGCAGGTGCCGTCTCCGCAGCGCCTCCAGCAGGTCGAGCGCCCGCAGCAGGTCGGGGAGTCCGGCGGTCGCGGGGAGCACGGCCGCGGCGTCCTCGAGCCGGTCCGCGACGAGGCCGGGCAGGTCGCAGACGGCCGCGGCGCGCAGTCCCGTCAGGATCAGCTCGCAGGTCGGCCCGCCCTCCGCGGACTCCCGGCGGAAGTTCTCGCGCAGGGTGCCCGCCGCCGCCGCCTCCGCGGTGACGCCGCGGATGCCCGCCAGGTCGAGCAGGGCCGCGACGGAGGGGGTCCACGAGAGCCGCCAGCGGGTGGTGAGCGCGGAGGCGTCCCCCGTCCCGGTGACCTCGATCTGCTTGCCGTACCCGACCCCGCACACCAGGAGGCGTTGCAGCAGGATCTCGCGGCGGCCGTCCAGGTCGGAGCGGAGCGGGTCGAGCCGGACCTCCCTGGCGTCGGGGTTGTCCGGGCAGGGCAGTTTCAGCGCCGCCAGTTCGGCCTCGACGGCGGGGCCGAGCCCGGAGCGGGGCGTGCCCGGGGCGGTCCTGCCGCGTTCGGCGCCGACGAGGACGGCCTCCAGGGCGCGGGCGAGTGCCCTGCCCCGGCCCAGGGGTTCGCCCTGGCCGAGCACCATGGTCACCGCCTCGACGATCTCTCCCCGGCCCGGCGCGGGCAGCCCGCGCAGGCGTGCCAGGTCGCAGGCGACCCGCAGCGTCTCCACGGCCTCTCCGGTGCCCGCGGTGTGCCCGGCCTCGCGCAGTCTCCTGCACACGCCGGTGATCGCGCGGGCCGCGACGTCCCTGACCCTGTCCGGGTCTCCTCCGGCCGTGAAGACCTCCTGCTGCCAGCGAGGGTCCCGGATGCCCGCCGGGTAGCCGGAGCGGGAGTCGAGCAGGTCGAAGGCGTACGGCACCAGCGACGTCGCGGCCGGGACGGCCTCCGGGGCGGGGACCCGCGCGGCGGCCTGCCCCTGCGCGGAGGCCGCGGCGCCAGGCTCCTCCTCCGCGAGGAGCAGCGCGGGGGCGTGGAAGGCGCCGACGACCGCGGCGACCCGCGCCCCACGGGCCAGGGCTCCGGCGATCACCTCGCGCATGTGCGCCTCACGGGCCAGGTCGGCAGAGGGCACGCCTCCGGCGGACTCGGCGTCCTGACGCAGTGCCCAGCCGACGCCGAGCGCGGCCCGGCGCACCTCCTCGGGGGAGCAGCCGGGGGCGAGCACCTCGACCGCGCGGTCCCACATGTCGTCGCCCTGCCTGCCGGTGCAGGAGGCGGTGAGCCCGTCGGCGAACGCGTTCCCCGCCCGGAGGGTCGTGTCCGGGGCGTCCCCGTGGCCCGCGGGGGTTCCGGGGGGCTCGGAGATCTCGGGTTCCTCGGAACCCGGCCTGGCGGCGACCCCGGCCCGGCCCGTCTGGGCGCGGGCGGACAGGACGCGTGCCCCGTCCCGCGCCGTGGCCGGGGCGGACAGCGGAAGGTCGCAGCAGAGCACCTCGGCCCCGTGCTCCCTCGCCCAGCGGACGGCGGCCAGCTCCGGGGAGAAGTCGGCGAAGGGGTAGAACCCGAGCCTGCCGTCCTCCCCGGTCCCGGCCAGGGCCACCGGCGCGACGGTCGCCGGATCGGCCAGGTGGACCAGCCACGGCTGGAAGTCGGCGGGCAGTTCCACGCAGACCACCTCAGCCCCGGCCTCCGCGAGCAGCGCCGGCACGACCGCCGCCAGCGCGGGGCTGTGGTGGCGAACCCCCAGGAGGTACGGCCGGGCGCAGGAGGCCAACGTGTCGACGGCCCGCCGGGGACCGTCGGCCGCCCTTCCAGGGCCGCCCGCCGCCCGGGAACCGCTCTCCGGCTCCCGGGAGACGTCCGTCGTGTCCTCGGGGGCCCCGTTCCCCCGGCCTTCTCCGGTGGTCAACGCAGGTTCTCCCGCAGGTCCCACAGGCGGCGCCACATCGCGGAGCCGTCCTCGGCGCGGCGCCGTACCGGGCCGTCCCAGTAGCCGAGCAGCCTCGAATGGTCGGCGGGGTCGTCCTTGCGGACCACGCCGAGCAGATGGCCGGGCACCAGGTCGAGGACGTCCCCCGAGGGCAGGTAGGCGGCCGCGACCCCCAGGGAGGCCGCGACCTGCACCGCCTCGGCGGTCGACATCACCGTTCCCGGCCGTTCGACGTCCCAGCCCTCGGCCGAACGGCCGGAACGCAGATCGCGGAAGACCGTGACCAGGGCGTCCAGCACCGCGTCGTCCACGCGGAAGGCGGCGCCCGCCCGCCCGACCACGGCCGTGGCCTGGCCACGCACCAGGGCGGTCTCGGCCTCGGGGTCGGCGATGGGGTTGACGGTCTCGAAGTTGAACCGGCGTTTGAGCGCCGCCGACATCTCGGAGACACCCCGGTCACGCAGGTTCGCCGTGGCGATCACGGTGAAGCCGGGGGCCGCCGCGACCTGGGCGTCCGGGGTGCCGGCCAGTTCGGGCACGCTGACACGGCGGTCGGACAGGATCGACACCAGGGCGTCCTGCACCTCGGGCAGGCAACGGGTGATCTCCTCGACCCTGGCGACGCGCCCGGAGCGCATGGCGGTCAGCACCGGGGAGGCGACCAGCGCCTGAGGGCTCGGCCCCTGGGCGAGCAGCAGGGCGTAGTTCCAGCCGTATCGGAAGGCGTCCTCCGTCGTGCCCGCCGTGCCCTGCACGGTGAGGGCGCTCGTGCCGCAGACGGCGGCGGCGAGCAGTTCGGAGAGCATCGACTTGGCGGTGCCCGGCTCGCCGACGAGCAGCAGCCCGCGCTCGCCCGCGAGGGTGACCACGCAGCGCTCGACCAGGGCGCGCTCACCGACGAACTTGGCTTCGACCACGAGCCGGGACGGCGGCGCCTGGCCGTCGCCCGGGGTGCCGTCGCCCGGGGTGGTGACGTCGGCGCCGGAGCGGCGCCCCTTCGGCAGTTCGAGGGGTTCGCCGCCGCTGCCGCAGATGAACGTGACCACCGCCCGCGGGGTCAGCGCCCAGCCCGGCGGGCGGGGGCCGTCGTCGTACGCCGCGAGGAAGGCGAGCTCGGTGGCGTGGCGCTCCTCGGCCGGCCGTGCCTGCCTGGCCGGGGGAACCCCGTCCGAGGTCGCGTCGGGCGCCACCTGTCGCGTCGTGGTCATGGAGGGAGGTCCTTCGTGTCTCGCGCCCCTCGGGAGGGCGTGTCGTGTGGATGGTGCGGTGGTGGGGGCGCGGGGCGCCCCGGGGGCGGCTTCGACATCCGTCCCGGGGCCGTTCCTCGCCCCCTCCGTTGATCCCGGCCGGGGCTCAGGCGAGAGGCTCGGACCGTGACGTCATGGGGTTCAGCGGCGCCTGCCGCGCCGGATGCGGAGCTCCTCGAAACGGGGAACGTCCCCGTCGCGGACGCGCCGCCACGCCCTGGCGTGGAGGGCGGCCGCAGGCTCGATGGGCACGACCACCCCCAGCTGCGCGCTCTCTCCGCTGATCAGGTCGTACAGCGGGGCCTTCCACTGCTCGAACGGCAGACGCGGCGTCTTGAGGTCGGTCCAGGCGCCCGGCAGGAACAGTGAACGCCCCGCCCTGACCCGGCTGGCCTCGACCACCAGCTCCGTCGCGGCCAGCTCGGCGCGGGCCGCCTTCAGCCGGGCGGGCTTCCAGCCGGTCCACCGGGCGACGTTCCTGTCGGTGGGGTCCGGCATCGCCAGCAGGATCAGGTAGAGCGTGGCCGCGTCCGCGCCGATGCCGTACTCGGCGACGACCTCGGAGACCAGCTCGGGCGCCGAACGGGAGGGGTCCTGCGGCCACCAGGTGCCGTCGGCCGCCCGCTCACCCTGGGCCGGGTCGCCCGGGTCCGCCAGGAGCGCCTCGAAACGTGTGTCCCTGGCGGCTCGCAGCGCCAGCTCGACCGGGAACGGCGCCCCGGCCTCCCCGGCGAGGGCTCGCAGGGCGGGCAGGTAGGGGTCCTCCCCCGAGGCGTCGAGCAGGGCCATCCTGATGCCCGGAGCGGGCTGGTTGTCGTGGGTGGCCATGATCACGGCGCCGTAGCGCTCCCACCCGTCCGCGACCTCGCTGGGGGTTCCCGCGACCTTCCTGAAGCCGGGCAGGTTGACGTAGCGGCCCAGGCTGAGCATCAGGTCGGGGTTGGCCAGCCGTTCCCTGACCGTGGCCAGCGCGGCGGGCAGCACGGCCCGCACCGGGTCTCCCGCGGGCAGCCGGTGGGCGAGCCAGGCCATCACGGCGACCACGCTGACGAGCGTGGACTCGGTGAAGCCCACGGTCCCCTCCTCGATCGGGGAGACCCGGTCGCGGTACACCCGCCAGCGCAGGTCTCCGCTCAGCTCGGGCGCGGAGGCGGGGTCGAGCAGCGCGGGAAGCGCGCGGCTCGGCTCCCAGGGGGTCCGCACCGCGTGGGAGGCCTCGGAGACGATCCACTCGGGGACGGCCACCCGCCTGCCGACCTTTTCGTTCCACACCCGCGCCGCCGCCGCGACGTCCGGGCCGTCCGTCCACAGCGTCGCGGGGTCGGCGGGCAGCAGCGCCGCGACGACCTGCCTGCGGACGGTGGCGTCCAGCTCGCGCAGTTCGTCCCTGGCGACGACGGCGTCTGCGGCCTTCAGCCCGAGCCCGGTCCTCACCGCCGTCGGCAGGAAGCCCCGGTCGTGGCTGTCGACGTACGGCAGGCCCGCGACGACCAGCCTGGCCGTCGTCAGGGTGACACCGGTGAGGCGGGCGAACTCCTCCGCGGCCTCCGGCCGCCAGGGGGCGGGGCCGTGTTCGGCCCACAGGGCGAGCAGCCCGTCGATCCAGCCGTCCTCGCGGTCCTCACCGACCGGCGCCGAGAGACGCTCGGTGTAGGGCGGCGGGACGTCGAAGCGGCCGGACGGGTCGTGGAAGAGCGCGGTGAAGTCGCAGCCGCCGTTGTCGAGGGAGTTGTTCTGGAAGGCGATGAAGGCCCCGTCCGGCAGGGTCAGCACTCCGCACCAGGTGCCCTCGCGCCGGTTCCCTCCCGCGTCGACGAGCCACTTGTCGTCGAGGTGCAGTGACATGCGGCGCCAGACGGCGGGTTCGGCGGCGGAGCCGAGGCCGAGCGCGCCGATCTCACGGAGCAGCTCGTGCGTCGCCTCGGTGTGCCCGGGTTCGAAGGCGGCGGAGACGGCGCGGTAGGCGACGGCGGCGCAGCGGTCGAGCAGGGGCTCCCATCTGAGGGAGGTCTCCGGCAGCTGCGGCCCGTCGAAGTGGAGGGCGACGCCCTGGACCGCGGCCGGGCTCTCCTCGGGGACCGTGTCGGCCGAGGCGGAACGCAGGACCCCGCCGATCGTCCTCAGCTGCTGGAAGGAGTCGTGGGAGGCGTTGCCGTACCACCAGGGGCCGGAGACGCCCAGGCCGTTGAGGGCGCGGGCGAGCACCTGGTCGGGGGGGCCGGACGGCGCCCGGTCCTCGTGGCCGCCCGCCAGGGCACGGCCGAGCCTGGTCGCCACGGCGTCCAGGGTGATCTGCTGGGCGGCGGCGAACCGGGCGACTCCGGCGATTCCCGCGATCAGCGCCTCGTCCCTGACCTGGGGCAGCAGTGCGCGGACCTGCGCGTGCAGTTCCTCCCGCACCGCCTGGACCGGCTGTCCCTGCCGTTCGCACTCGGCGCAGACGGCGGCCTTCAGCAGGGCGACCGCGGTCTCGGTGTCGATCCGGCGCAGCGCGAGGGAGCCCTCGGGGTCGCGGGGGCGCAGGCAGCGCCAGTAGCGCGGCGGCGGCAGCATCGCGGTGCCCTCGGCGAACATGCCGGGCTCCCGGCCCACGGTCACGACCGCGACGACGACCCCCTCGGGATCGACGAGCTTGATCCTGGGGTAGCTCTCGACGAGGGCGCGCGGCCGGTCGTCCCCGGGGAAGGTCACGGCACCCGAGAGGGTCTCCCGGTCGCCGGGCAGGGTGACGACGCGTCCCGCGAGGTCCTCTCCGCGCAGGCCTCCGCCGGGCAGACGGACCACCCGCCAGCCGAGCAGCCCGTCGACCGGGACGGCGACCGGGGTCGCCTCGGCCGAGGGGAGGGGCAGCAGCCAGCCGCCGTCGAACGCACCGCCGGGCGGGGCCGAGCGCACGGCGTCGGCGAGGAAGCCGGGAAGCCCGGGCCTGCCGTACGTCCCGCTGACCGGGTCGTACTCGCGCCAGCCGTCGCCCTGCTGGTCGGGCACCCAGAAGGAGGTTCCGTCGCTGATCAGGTTGCTCCTGGCGGGCACGACGGTGTCTCCCTGGTGGATGACGCCCGCGCCCGTCGTCCGGCCGCCGCCGGGCAACGGCAGGGTCACCAGGTCGTTGCGCAGCGCCCATATCCCGGCCCGTCCCTGGAGGGTGCGCAGCGACCCGGCTGAGGAGTGCCAGTATCCGCGCAGCTGGTCGCCCGCGCCGTAGGCGTTCCAGTAGACCAGCAGCTCGCCGTCCACGTAGTGGAAGCCGGGGTCGCCGTAGACGTCGGCGGGCGGCCTGCGCAGGTCGTGGACGAGCACGGTGCCCTCGGCGCCGATGACCCTGGCCTGGGAGGGGCCGGAGACGACCAGGTGGGGCCAGGCGTCGGCGACCTCGATCTCGTCGAGGTCCTTCGGGCTGACGAGCGCGGCGATCGCCTCCTCCCAGGCGGGCCAGCCGAGTTCGTCGACGAGACCGCCGCGCAGGGTCCTGGCCAGTTCGGCGGCGAGGTCCGCCCGCGCGACCGCGGCGACCTCCTCCGCGGCCAGGACGAGGCCTTCGGCGGGCAGCCAGGTGAGCCTTCTGAGGGCGTCGGGCAGCTGCGGCAGGCCCATGGTGAACGAACGGCCCGCGACCGCCCGCATCCAGCGGGCCAGCATCGGCCTGCCGCCCGGGGAGGCCGCGAGCACGCGCACCGCCCGCCTGCCGTCCTCGTCGTCGCGGAACCGGTCGGCGGCCTGGTCGAAGGCCGCGGTGAAGCGGGGGTCGGCGGCCAGGGCGAGCAGGTCGCGCTGTCCTTCGCCCCGCGCCCACGGTTCGAGCAGCAGGGCGGCGTCGTCTCCGGGGGCGGCGACCGGCACCCCCTCGGCCAGCAGCAGGTCGAGCAGGTCGACGTCGAGCTTGATCGTCAGGCTCTCGCCCGCCTCGGCCAGCTCGGCGCGCAGCCGTCCCGCGATCTGTCCCACCAGGTCGTACAGGCCCATCAGGCGCGGCTCCGCCTGCCAGCCCGGGCTCCAGAGCCGTTGGAAGCGCCTGAGCCAGCCCGCGGCGCCGTCGCCCGGCCGTTCCTGCGGGGTCACCTCCCCCTCGCCGAGGCCGGCGTCGGCCCCCGACTCCTTGAGGATCTCAAGCCAGAGGGCGGGCAGCTGCCGCTCGTCGCCACGGGGCATGAGGTTGAGCAGCGCCCCGCGCACGGAGGCGTCCCGGGCGCCAAGGGCGACCAGGGCGGAGCGGTGCGCCTTCCACCAGCCGAGCGGAGCCCCGGCGGTCGCGGGCAGGCCGAGCAGTTCGGCGAGATAGTCCTGCTCCTCGGCCTCGGCGTCCCTGCCCGCCGCCTTGGCCAGACGCCGCAGGTCACCCGCCATCTGGGTCGACGGTGCCAGGCCGCCCGCCGTACGGCGCACGCACAGGCCGCGGAACCTGCGCAGCGCCTCCTGGGCGGGCACCCTGGCGGCCAGCTCCTTGGCGTATCCGGACAGCGCCTTGACCGGCAGCGCCCCGGCGAGCGCGAACTCCAGGAAGACCGCGTCGAGGCGTTCCTCGTCGACCGGCAGGCCGTGCTCGGCCTCGGCTCTGCGCGCCTGGCCGAACATCTGCGCCGCGTAGGTGACGTTCTCCGCGGCGAGGAAGGCCCGGCCCGCCTCCTCGAAGAAGGTGGGCAGGAAGTGCGGGACCGATCCGGCGAGCTGCGCGGCCAGGCGCAGGTAGGCGTCGAGGGCGGCCTTCGGCTTCGTCCTGGCCTGCCTGGCGGTGCGTTCGAGCTCGGGCACGACGGCGAGCGCGTGGTGGCCGTCGTGGGGGTGGTGCACCAGCACCCACTCGGGGAAGCCGAGTGAGCGCCGCAGGCCGACCCCGACCACGACCGGCTCGCCCGCGGCCTCCAGCCCGAGGAAGCCCGCTGCGGCGTCCTCCGCGACCCCCAGGTCCTCGGTGACCAGGCGGACGACCACCCGGCCGTCGAGCCCCGGGTGCCGGTAGGGGCGCGCGGTGAGCGCGACCGCCCGTTCGTCGCCGCCGTCGGCCCCCGGGAGGAGGACGGCTCCGGCGTCGAGCAGCTCGCGTGCCCCGTCTCCCGTCGCCGTCGCGGCGCCCTCCGTCGGCATGTCCCCGTTCACGCGTCCCTTCCTTCCTCGACCGTCCGCCCCGCGTAGAGGGCCGCCGCCATCCGCATCCCCTCCGACCAGGCGACCGGGCCGACCTCGCGCTCCGACAGTTTCCTGCCGTCGTGGCCCTGCCAGGTCAGGCCGCCCGTCTCCGTCTCGCCGTCCCAGTAGGGTTCGCCGATCCACACCGACGCCTCGGTGACGCCCCCGGCGTCGCGCGCCGCGCAGGTGACGTAGCCGCCGGAGACCCGGTAGCCCAGCGAGGCCGCCCTGGCCGCGAGGCCGAACCGGGAGTCGAAGCCGCCGCCGGAGAACTCCGTCACCTCGGCGACCCGGTCGGCGGGCTCGGCGGGCCTGGCCCAGGTCGCCCGGTGGATCTGCTCGACGCGCTGGACGATGCCCAGCTCCGCGGCGAACTCCCTCAGCTCGTCGAGGTCGGGCAGCAGGACGGGGTGCGGCAGGGTGACCGTCAGCGGCGACAGCCGTACGGTCTCGCCGTCGAGGTTGACCACCCGCAGCTCGCCCGTGGCGGTGACGTCGCGCAGGAAGCCCGCCTCCTCCGGGTCGTCGCCGACCACCACGAGGTCGCGCAGCACCGACTGCCAGGCCTCGTCGGGCCAGACCGCGGCCACCAGGCCGGTGGGGACGGGCAGGGAGGAGACCATCCAGGTGTCGGCCTGCGCCAGGCAGGCGGCGGCGTGCCGGTCGAGCCACTCGGTGAGGCGGCGCAGCCGTTCCGCCTCGGGGTGCTCGCGCACCTGCTTCGGCAGCGACTTCAGCTGCCTTCCCGCAGCCCTTCCGGAGGTGGACCTCGCCACCACCCGGCCCTCCACGAGGGCGACCTCGTACCCGTCGCCCGCCGACAGCCAGCCCAACGCTCCCCACCTCTCGACACGACACGAATCCGCCCTCAGGGATCGGTACCTGTGACGGTGATGCGCGGAACGCTAATGCCCCGCACCGACAATCCCGTACTCGACGGCCTGCCACGTCGGCCGTACGCCCCGGTTTCCGGTGTGGAACGCGCCGGGGCCCGTGCCCGCGCGTGCGCCGCGCGGGGTCCTTGTCCGTCCCCTGTCAGGAGTGCCGGGCGCCCGGCCTTCGGCGCCGGGGCGCGAAGGGCCGGGGGCCGTTGCGGCTCAGGGGGTCACCGCTGCCGGAGCCACCCGTCACCGGCGTGCGGGAGGCGGCGTCCGGCCGGACGGCCCGGTTTCCCGCGCCGTCGTCCCCCCGAGATGCCGAACATCGAAACCAACCGGATCGTCCTGGTCACCGGACTCCCCCATGCGCCCCGTCTCCCTGTTTCCGTCCACCACAAACCGGCTCAACACCCAAAATAACCATTTATCGAGACTTAGTAAATAAAAAGACATTTCTGTCATACATAGTTTGTTTCACGCGCTTACCCGAAGCGACACGGAGCCCTACCTCTCGGGCGCCGTCACGGCCGGTATCCGGCCGACCCCAGGTGACCACGGCCGCGACCGTCAGGCGAAACACATTCACATACGGTCGCCACCAGCCGAAAGCGCGCCCAATTACCTTTGACCGGAAATCATCGGCGCCCGATGAACACCGCCCTGACTTTCCGGTATGGCGGACGGTGAGGAGCCGGTCAAAACCCGTAACCGTCACCGATGGCGCGGCGGCGAAACCGCTCGGTGAAACTCGGCCCTTGAGCGGCGACCGAACCGCCGACGACGACGCCGGGCCGGTTCGGTCGGACGCGGGTTGCCCGCCTCCCGATCAGGAGGTGCCACCGGAACACGGCGGAAGCAGGCCGCACCGGGACACCGGCCGGACAGCCCGAGTTCCGCCTGGTTCCCGGTACGGCGCCCGACCAGGTCAGCCGGATGGAGGTCGAGACCGAATTCGACGAGGCCGACGACCCTGCCGGACGACACGTCCTCAAGCACCAGCCTGAGCTTGTCGTAACGCGCGATCGCGTCACACAGCTTCCTGGCGGCCCCGAGGTCGTACCCGTCGAAGGTGCTCAGTCGCCTCGATTCGGCGGACAGCCCCTCGAGGAAGCCGGCAAGACGCTCCGCGTCGGTGTGCACGAGCGGCCGGAAGACGACCTCCGAACCGTCATTCAGGTTCAGGTGACGCGTCAGGGCAAGCGGGTCTTCGGCGACCGCCGTCAATGTGAGCACCTCGGCAACCCCTCCCGCTCGATCCTCGGTGCCGTGAACCTACTGATCACCGACCTTCGGTGGCAACGCGCGGTGTCCTCGGAGACCTCGCGCCGAAAGGCCCCACGGTGCCCGCGATCCGGCTCGCGCGTTGAGCCTCGCGGCGATCTTCCGCGGCACATAATGAACCCATGTGGCACTTGCCCCTGCCTGGGGAGTTCCTGCTCCTCGCGCATCAGGAGTCCGGCAGGGTGCGTGACTCCGAGCAGGCGGCCTACGGCTGCGCCGCCGCTGAGCTCGGCGAACTCGCACTGCGCCGCAGGCTGCGGGTACGCGTCCGTAAGTCCAGACTGTTCGGCTTCGAGGTCTACCGCCTCAGCGGCACGATCGAGCTGCTGGACACCGGCCGCACCGGTCTCGGCTGGGCCGACGACGTGCTGGGCGCGCTGCAGTCCGGCGCGGGGATGCACAAGTGGCTGCGCCATCGCCGCCACGCGGCTCTCGCCCTGCACCGCGACGCGCTGATCGAGCTGGGCCTGCTGCGTCACCGGCCCGGCAGGTTCCTGGCCGGAGAGCGTCACCATCCTGATCCGTCGGCCCGCGGCTCGCTCATCGCCCGATTAAGCGCCGTCTACGACCAGCGGGCCCCGCTTGACGAGCGTCTGCTGTTCCTGAGCGACCTCGTGGACGGCGCGGGGCTCGCCGGGGAGCTCGGTCTCAGGCTGAGCTGGCAGCAACGCAAGGACCGCGCCCGCGGTGTCGGGGCCGTGCTGGCCTTCGCCGAGGACCTGCGTGACACCAGCACCGTGCTGGGGGGCGCCATACCGAGTCCGCGCAGTGGAGGCGGCGGTGGAGGCGGCGACGGCGGTGGCGGCGAGTGACCCCGCGGCGAGCGCCGTCAGGGCACCCGCCCGGGCGCTTGTGACCGCCTCCCCGGGGGGTCGTTCCGCCACCTGACCGGCTGAGGGCACGTTCGGGAGAGAGTCCGCTCCCGCGTCATGCGGCCACAGCGCGAAGCCTCAAGGCCGGAAGGCGACAGTGCGCCCCACGCATAGACCAGTGCGCCCACAGCCAATGACGCGTCAGCGCGAAACATGAATGAATTACCCCGGCATTCAATGTGCCAGACGGGGCGAGCGCGGGTCGTGGAATTACCTCCTTGCGATTCTCCGCGCCGGCGAGAAAAGGGAATCCTCATGTTTCGGCCTCATCGCAAGATCGGAATCGCCTTGTCCGCGGCGGCACTGGTGACCGGCGTCGCCGCCGTTCGGGCAAACGCGACCTCCGCCCGTGAGCAGGCGACTCCGGCGTCCGTAACCGCCGCCGGAGGTACGGCACCGGCCTGTGTCGGCCGCGAGGTGCACAAGAACATTAAAGTAGCCCGAGTCGCAAACGTCTGCGGCAGGACGATGAGGGTGAAGATTACCATCGACAACGGCCCCGACAACTCCTGCTACTCCCTGAAAAACGGCCAGGCCCTTACCTTCCGCTGGAATCTGGGCTCCTATGACCGCACCGTGATCTGCTAGCCGCGGCCTCCCGCGCGGGCCTGCCGCGACGCCGGGACGGGTCCCGGCGTCGCCCGGCGTCACCCGGCGTCACCCGGCGTCACCCGGTGTCACCCGGTGTCACCGCCTCCGGCGGCCCGCTCTCAGGCCGGCTGCCGTACCTGCTCGGCGAGCCGGGCCAGGCTCTCGTCGAGCGCGCGCTCGACGTACTCGCCGGGCGGCGGGTGCCCCTCCTCGAAGAACGACAGGTGTACGGTCACCTCGCTCTCCTGCGGGGAGATGCCCGCCACCTGCAGCCAGCCCGCGTAGCTGTCGTCGTCTCGGGTGCCCCACTCCATCCGGAGCTGGTCACGCTCCGCCTGGAACAGGCCCCGGGCGTCGCGCCCCGTCTCGTCCTCGTGCACCGTGACGGCGGGCAGGTCGTCCGGCCGTACGTGCAGGTCCCTGGGGAGCCAGCGGTCGATGCTGTCCAGGTCGCTCGCCCGGTCGAAGACCTGTTCCGCGGAGGCGGAGATCCTGCGGGAGCGCTCATGCTCACTCATCGTGTTCGCCTTCCTCTCTGTCGACACCCGATCCGTGTCCCGAATGCCGGGTTCTAACCACCCGACCGCACTCGAAAAGAGAGTAGGTTAGCCTTACCTTTGTTTCGCCGGGACCGTCTCCGGCGGCACGCGCAGAGGGGAAGGCCCAGCCGATGATCGACCCGTTCCGCTTCTTCCACGTACAGGTGAGCGGGCTGCGGCGGCTCAGCCCCTCCTTCCTGCGGGTCACCTTCACCGGCGACGACCTCGACCTGTTCGCGGACAACGGGTTCGACCAGCGCATCAAACTCGTCCTCCCCCACGAAGGGCCTCGCGAAGAACCCCGCGAGAAGGCCCGTGGAGAGCACGGCTTCGCCCATCTGCCGACCGGCTCCGACTGGTACGCCCGCTGGCGCGCCCTGCCCGCCGGGCTGCGCAACCCCTTCCGCACCTACACCGTCAGAGCCGTACGGCACGGCCTCCGCGAGGTCGACCTCGACATCGTCATGCACGAGACCGCGCACGCCACGGCGCACGCAGCCGCACGCGAGGCCGCTCACGGGACCGGGAGGCTCACCCCGACCCGCTCCCCCGGCCCCGTCGCCCGCTGGGCCCGTGCCGTACGGCCCGGCGACGAGGCCGTGCTGCTCGGGCCGGACGCCCGGCACGGGGGCGAGCCGACGGGGATCGAGTTCCGCCTGCCCGAGGGGAACGGGCCGATACTGCTGGCCGGTGACGAGACCGCCGCTCCCGCCGTCGCCTCGATCCTCGAACGCCTGCCCCGCGACCGGCGTGGCGAGGCCCTGCTCGAGGTGCCGTGCGCGGCGGACGTCCTCGATCTCGACGCGCCGGAGGGGCTGGCCGTCACGTGGCTGCCGCGCGACGGCGCGGAGCACGGCGACCTGCTGGTGCCCGCCGTACGGGCCGCCGCCGACCGGCTGCTGCCCGCCCCCGGCGGACCGGCCGCCCAGGGCCTTCCCGAGGTCGATGTGGACAGCGAGATCCTGTGGGAGGTTCCGCCGGAGGGGCGGGAGGCCGGTTCGGTGTACGCGTGGCTGGCCGGTGAGGCGGCCGTGATCAGGACGCTCCGCCGCCACCTGGTCGCCGAGCGCGGCCTCGACAGGCGCTCGGTCGCCTTCATGGGCTACTGGCGGGTGGGCCGCGCCGAGTCCGCCTGAGCGCCGGTCTCGATCAGGCCCGCCCCGCCAACCGGCACGCGAGGCAGTCGCGATGGCCGGTCATGGGGTCCTTCACCCGCCAGTTCCGCCGCCCGGCGGGCCGGGGGCCGCTCGGCTTGCCCCAGCCCGCCAGGTGCAGCGCCCAGGTGACCAGGCCGGCACAGAGGATCACCCCGGCGCCGAGCCAGAGGCCGGGCGCCCATCCGGCGCACATGGCCGCGCCCGCTCCCGCGAAACCGGCCAGGCCGATGACGCATCCGGTCCATCCCGCGACGGTGTGTCCCAGATCGACGTCACCGTGCACACCGCTCATTGCCTCTCCTCGGCGAACGTAGAATACTTATCTCACGTAATAATTATCTTAGATGCTAAGGAGAATGCCTGTGGAGGGCAAGCCGCGGCCCGAGGCGACGGCGGAGCGGGCCCTGGCCGGGATGGACGGCCTCATCGCGCTCAGCCTCGTCGGCCAGCAGCACATCGCCCAGCGTCTCGGGCTGAACACGACGGACCTGACCTGTCTGGGCCACATCATGGGGGCCTGGCGACGGCCGATCAGCGCGGGCGAGCTGGCCGAGCGGGCCGGCCTCACCACCGGTGCCGTCACCGGCGTGCTGAACCGCCTCGAACAGGCCGGATACGCCCGCAGGCAGGCCGATCCCGCCGACCGGCGCCGGGTGCTGGTCGTCGCCGACACCTCGGCCGCCGCCCGGGTCGCCGCCGTCTACGAGCCCTTCTACCGGCGGCTCTCCGGCCTGTTCGCCGACTACACGCCCGACGAGATCGGCGTGCTGGCCGACTGGTTCACCCGCGCGACGGCCCTGATGAGGACCTCCCTTGAGGAGATCGGACGGGAGCCGTCCCCCTGAGACCGTGACCTCGGGACGCCCTTCGCGCCGGCGGCCCCCGCGCCACGACCGTCGTCGAGGACCACCGCTCAGGGGAAGGACCCCGGCCGCCTTGAGGGGGCCACCGGGGACCAAGGTCCCTACCCCGCACGGCCACAAGCGACTAGCTTCGGAGCATGATTCGCGTGTTTCTCGTGGACGATCACGAGGTGGTACGGCGTGGCGTCGCGGCACTGCTGGAGTCCGAGGACGACATCGAGGTCGTCGGTGAGGCGGGAACCGCGGAGTCGGCGATCGCCCGCATCCCGGCGTTGCGGCCGGACGTCGCGGTGCTGGACGTGCGGCTCCCCGACGGCAGCGGCGTCGACGTGTGCCGGGAGGTCCGTTCGGCGACGCCGGGGGTGGCCTGCCTGATGCTGACCTCCTTCGCCGACGACGACGCCCTGTTCACCGCGGTGATGGCGGGGGCGTCCGGATACGTCCTGAAGCAGATCCACGGCTCCGACCTGATCGGCGCGGTGCGGACGGTGGCCTCCGGCCAGTCGCTGCTCGACCCGCAGACCACCGCCAGCATGCTCGCCCGGCTGCGCGACCAGGCGACCCGCAAGGACCCGGTCGAGGCGCTGTCGGAGCAGGAGCGCCACATCCTGGAGCTGATCGGCGAGGGCCTGACGAACCGGCAGATCGGCGAGCGCATGTTCCTGGCCGAGAAGACGGTGAAGAACTACGTGTCCAACCTGCTGTCCAAGCTCAACATGCAGCGCCGTACCCAGGTGGCCGCGCTGGCGGCGCGGATGAAGACGGACCGCGACCGGTGAGGGCGCTCCCGCGCTCTCCCGGCCTCACGCCCCCACGCGGGCGCCGGTGACCCGGCGGCGGAAGACCCAGTAGGTCCACCCCTGGTAGAACAGGACGAGCGGGGTGAAGATCGCCGCGACCCAGGTCATCACCGTCAGCGTGTAGGGCGTCGAGGCCGCGTCGCGCACGTTCAGGCTGTTGGCCGGGTCGAGAGCGGGCATCACGTTGGGCCACAGGCTGCCGAACAGCGTGACGGTGACCGCGATGATCGCCACCGCGCTGGCCGTGAACGCCCAGCCGTCCCGGCCGCGCAGCGTCGCCAGAAGCGCGCCCGCGATCCCCGCCGCGGCCACCGCGACGGTGACCCAGGTGGCGGCCTTGCCCACGGTGAGCTGGGTGGTCAGCAGGAAGGCACCGCCCACCACGAGCGCGCCGACGGCCAGTCTCCCGGCCAGGGCGGCCGAGCGGGCCCGCAGGTCGCCGCCGGTGCGCAGGGCCAGGAACACGGCGCCGTGCAGGGTGAACAGGGTGAGCGTCGCCAGGCCGCCCAGCAGGGCGTACGGGTTGAGCAGGGTGAGCAGCGAACCGGTGTACTCGTGGTCGGCGTCCAGCGGGACGCCCCTGACGATGTTGGCGAACGCCACGCCCCACAGGAAGGCCGGCAACAGGGAGCCGAAGAACATGGCCCGGTCCCAGCCGCGCGGGCTGTCGCTCTTTCCGCGGTACTCGATGGCCACGCCACGCAGGATCAGCGCGACCAGGATGAGGAAGAGCGGCAGGTAGAAGCCGGAGAACAGGGTGGCGTACCACTCGGGGAAGGCGGCGAAGGTCGCGCCTCCCGCGACGATCAGCCAGACCTCGTTGCCGTCCCAGACCGGCCCGATCGTGGCCAGGATCGTCCTGCGGTCGCCGTCGTCCCCGCCGAGGACCGGCAGCAGGACACCGACCCCGAAGTCAAACCCCTCCAGGACGAAGTAACCGGTCCACAGCAGGGCGATGAGCAGGAACCAGACGGTCGTGAGTTCCATGAACGATCCTTGGTCAGTAGGACAGCACGGGCGCCTCGCCCGTGCTCTCCGGTTCCGGTTCGTCCTCCGGGCCGCGCCGGACGAACTTCATCAGCAGCGCGACCTCGATCACCGCGAGCACCCCGTAGAGCAGGGTGAACCCGCTGAGGGTGATCGCGGCCTCGGTGACGCCGACGCCGGGTGAGACCGAGTCAGCGGTGCGCATCCGCCCGAAGACGGTCCACGGCTGGCGGCCCATCTCCGTGAAGATCCACCCCAGCGAGTTGGCGAGCAGCGGCAGGCCGATGCCCCAGACCGCGATCCAGTACGGCCAGCGGCTCCCGGGCAGCCGGTTCCCCCTGATGAGCCACAGACCGGCCAGCGCGACCAGGGCGGCCAGCACGCCGAACCCGATCATCAGGCGGAAGGACCAGTAGGTGAGGCCGATGATGGGCCGGTAGTCGCCGGGGCCGTACTTCAGCTGGTAACGGGCCTGGATGTCGTTGATGCCCTCGACCCGTCCGTGCAGGGTGTCGGTCGCCAGCAGGCTCAGGCCGTACGGGATCTGGATGTTGATGTGGTTCCGGCCGTTGCGGACGTCGCCGACGGCGAAGATCGAGAAGCCCGCGGAGGTCTCGTCGTCCCACAGCGCCTCGGCCGCGGCCATCTTCATCGGCTGCTGCCTGGTCATGATCTGCGCCTGCAGGTGGCCGCTGATCACGACGCCCAGCGCCGCGGCCAGGGTGACGACCATCCCGAGGCGGGCCGCGGGGCGGAACAGGTCCACGTGCCTCTTCTTGAGGAGCTGCCAGGCGCTCACCCCGACGACGAACATCCCGGCCGAGACGAACGCGCCGAAGATGACGTGCGGAAAGGTGATCAGGTTCGTGGAGTTGGTGAGCACCGCCCAGATGTCGACGAGTTCGGCGCGGCCGGACTTCGGGTTGAGCCTGAAGCCGACCGGGTGCTGCATCCACGAATTCGCAGCAAGGATGAAATATCCGGAAATGGTGGTGCCGATCGCCGCCGCCCAGATCGTCGCCAGGTGCAGTCCGGGGGACAGCCTGTCCCATCCGAAGATCCACAGGCCCAGGAAGGTGGATTCGAGGAAGAAGGCGATCAGGCCCTCCATCGCCAGCGGGGCGCCGAACACGTCACCGACGAAACGGGAGTAGTCACTCCAGTTCATTCCGAACTGGAACTCCTGCACGATGCCGGTCACCACTCCCATCGCGAAGTTGATCAGGAAGAGCTTCCCGAAGAACTTCGTCAGCCGCAGGTAGGCGGGCTTCCTCGTGCGGTACCACGCCGTCTGCAGACCGGCCACGACGGCGGACAGACCGATCGTCAGCGGAACGAAGAAGAAGTGGTAGACCGTCGTTATCCCGAACTGCCAGCGCGACAGGTCCAAGACGTCCATGGGTGGTGCTCCGTCTCACAGATGACGTCCCGGAACCCGGGAGACCCACCGTGGAGATGTGGGCCTCCCATAAAAGGACTTATGTTCTGACCATTACCCCTCAGACCTTGGCTCGTACCACGGCGACCGGGCAGGCGGCGTGGTGCAGGACCCCGTGGCTGACCGATCCCAGTACGGCCGAGCCGAACCCGCCCAGGCCCCGTGACCCGACGACCACCAGGTCGGCGGCCTTGGAGGCCTCACCGAGGGCGAACACGGGGTGTTCGAACAGCACCGTCTGCTCGACCTCGACCTCCGGGTGCCGCTCCCGCCACGGCGCCAGGATCTCGGTGGCGAGCCGTTCCTCGGTGCCGGAGATGTCCTCGATCAGCGGTGTGTAGGCGACCGAGCCGACCGCCATGACGGGCAGCTGCCAGGCGTGCAGGGCCCGCAGCCCGGCGCCACGGCGGGCGGCCTCCCCGAAGGCGTACTCCAGCGCGGCCTCGGACTCGGGCGAACCGTCGAACCCGACGACGACTCTGCCGTGCCCTCCGTGCTCCTCGCCTCTGACGACCACTACGGGGGCCGCCACGTGCCCGGCCAGCGAGAGCGAGACGGAGCCGAGCAGCAGCCCGGCGAACCCGCCCCGCCCCCGGCTGCCGATCACGATCTGCTCGGCGTCCTCCGCCTCCCGCCGCAGGACCTCGACGGGCCTGCCCGTCTCAAGGGAGGTGGTGACATCGACGCCGGGGGCACGCCCGCGCGCGAGGCTCACGGCGGTCTCCAGCACTCCCCTCGCCTCCTCCGCCAGGGACTCCTCAAGCCCCCTCGGGGTCCCGCGCCGCCAGTCCTCGCGCACGTGGACGATCCGCAGCGCGCCGCCGCGCCGTGCCGCGTCCTCGGCCGCCCACCCGACCGCGGCCTCCGCCGAGGGTGAACCGTCGGTTCCCACCACCACGTGTGCCGTCATTCCGACCTCCTGTCACGTCTGTTCTCATCCGATCACCGTCCAGCCCCGGGCTCACCGGCCGAAGGTCCCCTTCGGCCGGGACCTGTGTCCCTTCCCCGGGCAGGGCGGACTATCCGGACACCCCTAAAGGACCTAAAGGACACAGCGGGCACGGCGGATACGGCAGGCACGGCGGGTACGGCCCGCTCCGGCTGGGCATATTCAGGGGATCGCCCGCCGGGGTTCCGCGGGGAGACGAACCGTGGAGGCCGGGGGCCCGCGCACACGGATTCGGGGGACGCGTATGAATCTCACAGCCGGAGTCACCGCCGCCGCGGCGGGCATCACCGCCCTGGACACCGTCGGCTACCTGGACATGGTCGTGCGCGGCCGTCCCGCGAGCGACGTCCCGGCCGAGGCCGCGGACGAGCTGGCGGGGCGGGCCGGGATCGACCTGGGGCACGGCGAGGAGGGCGACAGCAGGCGTACGGGCCTGGGAGCGCTGCTGGGTTACACCGCCGGTCTCGGGGTCGGCGTGCTGTACGGCCTGCTCCCCGGCGGGCGGCGCCCGGCGCTGCCGCTGGCCGCGCTCGGGTTGTCGCTGGCCGCGATGGCCGCGAGCGACATCCCCCTCGCGGCGGCCGGGGTGACCGACCCGCGGCGCTGGGACGCGGCCTCGTGGGTTTCGGACCTCCTTCCGCATCTCGCCTACGGCCTGACGACGGCCGTGGTCTACGACCGGCTCACCCGCCCGGGCCGCCGATGGGGAAGGCGCTGACGGGGACGGGAATAGCCGGGAACCACACCCTGTTCCCGTAGTTGAAACTTCAACCAAGGGGGAGGACGGCGAGGACCATGCAGTTCGGAATCTTCACCGTCGGGGACGTCACGGCCGACCCGACCACGGGCAGGACGCCCACCGAGCACGAGCGGATCAAGGCCACGGTCGCCATCGCGCTCAAGGCCGAGGAGGTCGGGCTGGACGTCTTCGCGACCGGAGAGCACCACAACCCGCCCTTCGTGCCGTCGTCACCGACGACCCTGCTCGGTTACATCGCCGCCAGGACCGACAGGCTCATCCTCTCCACGGCCACGACGCTGATCACCACGAACGACCCGGTCAAGATCGCCGAGGACTTCGCGACGCTGCAGCACCTGGCGGACGGGCGGATCGACCTGATGCTCGGCCGGGGCAACACCGGCCCGGTCTACCCGTGGTTCGGCAAGGACATCCGCCAGGGCATCCCGCTGGCCATCGAGAACTACGCGCTGCTGCACCGGCTGTGGCACGAGGACGTCGTGGACTGGCAGGGCCGCTTCCGCACCCCGCTGCAGTCCTTCACCGCGACGCCCAGGCCGCTGGACGGCGTGCCGCCGTTCGTGTGGCACGGCTCGATCCGCAGCCCCGAGATCGCCGAGCAGGCCGCCTACTACGGCGACGGCTTCTTCGCCAACAACATCTTCTGGCCTCGCGAACACTTCCAGCGCCTGGTCGAGCTGTACCGGGAGCGCTTCGCCCACTACGGGCACGGCACCCCGGAGCAGGCGATCGTCGGACTCGGCGGCCAGGTGTTCATGCGCCGCAACTCCCAGGACGCGGTGAGCGAGTTCCGGCCCTACTTCGACAACGCGCCCGTGTACGGCCACGGCCCCTCACTCGAGGAGTTCACCGAGCAGACCCCGCTCACGGTCGGCAGCCCGCAGGAGGTCATCGACAAGACCCTGACCTTCAGGGAGAGCTTCGGCGACTACCAGCGCCAGCTGTTCCTGATGGACCACGCGGGCCTGCCGCTGAAGACCGTTCTGGAGCAGCTCGACATCCTGGGCGAGGAGGTCGTGCCCGTGCTGCGCAGGGAGTTCGCCGCCGGACGACCCGAAGGAGTGCCCGACGCCCCCACCCACGCCTCCCTCCTCGCCGCGGAGCGGGAGCGCGACACCGCCGAGGCCCGATAGAAGCCGTACGGAACACGAGAAGGAGAGAACGTTGACAGCCCTGAAGCTCGTCGCCGTCTCGGCGGGTCTCGGCAAGCCGTCCTCGACGCGCCTGCTGGCCGACCGGCTGACCGAGGCGACCAGGAAACACCTCGAACCGGAGCGCCAGGTCGAGGTACGCGTGATCGAGCTGCGCGACCTGGCGAGGGACATCGCCAACAACATGGTCACCGGCTTCCCGTCCCCCGCGCTGGACGAGGCGATCGAGGCCGTGACCGGGGCGGACGGCGTCATCGCCGTGACGCCGATCTTCACGGCCTCCTACAGCGGGCTCTTCAAGTCGTTCTTCGACGTGATCGACCACACCGCGCTCGCGGGCAAGCCGGTGCTCGTCGGGGCGACCGGAGGTACGGCACGGCACTCCCTGGCCCTTGAGCACGCCCTGCGCCCGATGTTCGCCTACCTGCGCGCGGTCGTCGCGCCGACCGCCGTCTACGCGGCCTCGGAGGACTGGGGCACGAGTGCGGGCTCGCAGGGGGAGGACCTGGCCACCCGCGTCACGAGGGCCGCCGGGGAACTGGCCGGCCTGATGCGGCACGGGCAGGCGACGACCGGCGCCGGGGAGACGGTGCCGTTCGAGGAGCGGCTGGCGGCCCTGCGCCTGTGACGGGAGACCCTCACAGCGGGATGTTGCCGTGGTGGCCGCGTTCCCGGGGAGCCCCGGCCAGCGCCTCGGCGACGCGGCGGCGGGTCGTGCGCGGGTCGATCACCTCGTCCACCACGCCGAGGTCGATCGCCCTGCGCACACCGCCCGCGTCCCGCTCGTGCTCCTCGACGAGCCTGGCCCGCAGCTCCGCGCGTTCCTCCTGCGGCGCCGCCGCCAGCCGCCTGCGGTGCAGGATGCCGACGGCGGCCTCCGCGCCCATGACCGCGACCTCGGCGTCCGGCCAGGCGAAGACCCGGGTCGCGCCGAGCGCGCGGGAGTTCATCGCGATGTAGGCGCCGCCGTACGACTTGCGCAGGACGACCGTCACCCGGGGGACCCGGGCCTCGGCGAAGGCGTGCAGAAGCTTCGCCCCGCGCCTGACCACCCCGTCCCACTCCTGGGCGACGCCCGGCAGGTAACCGGGGACGTCGGCCAGCACGACCAGCGGAACCCCCAGGGCGTCGCACATCCTCACGAACCTCGCCGCCTTCTCCGCGGAGAGCGCGTCCAGGCAGCCGCCCTTGCGCAGCGGGTTGTTGGCCACCACACCGACGGAGCGCCCGGCGAGACGGCCGAGCCCGACGACGACGTTCGGCGCCCAGCGGGGCTGGAACTCCTCGAACCGCCCGTCCTCGTCCAGCAGGGCGCGCACCAGCGGGCGGACGTCGTAGGCCTGCCGGGGAGAGGAGGGCAGCAGCGCCGCGGGGTCGCGGCCCTCGTCCAGGTCGTCGAGGTCGTAGTCTCCCTGGGCGCCGAGGGCGAGCGCGATCCGCCGGGCGCGCAGGAGGGCGTCCTCCTCCCCCGCGGCGACCACGTGCACCACCCCCGAGCGGCGGCCGTGGGCGTCCACGCCGCCGAGCCGTTCCATGTCGATGTCCTCGCCGGTCACGCTGCGGACCACGTCGGGGCCGGTCACGAAGACCCGGCCCTGCTCGGACATGACGATCACGTCGGTGAGCGCGGGCCCGTAGGCCGCCGCCCCCGCCGCCGGGCCGAGGACCACGGAGATCTGCGGCACCAGCCCCGAGGCGCGGGTGTTGGCGGCGAAGACCAGCCCCGCGCCGTGCAGCGACTCGACCCCGTCGCCCAGTCTCGCTCCCCCGCAGTGCCACAGGCCGATGACCGGGACGCGCAGCCGTACGGCCTCGTCGACCGCCGCCACGATGTGCCGTGCCCCGGCGATGCCCAGGGCCCCTCCCATGACCGTGGCGTCCGTGCAGAACGCGACCACCGGATGCCCGCCGGCCAGACCCTTGACCGCGAGCACGCCGCTGCGGTCCTCTGGGTGCAGCGGGGTGACCGATCCCGGGTCGAGCAGCCGGGCGAGCCTGTCCCCCGGGTGCCTGGAATCGCGGCCGATCTCCCCCGGTGCCGCCGCGACAACCGTCATGAACCGCTCCCGTGTCTTCTCTTTTAACCGCCGATGCTTATTGGCACGCTAGGCGCGGCATCACGGGAGCGTCCAATCACGATTCTTAATGAGTAACGACAAAGGAAGCCTTATGGCAGGTCAGAGGCCCAAAAAACCCTCAATCCCGCTTGACTTTGTAGGGAAATGCGTGCGACCTTCGTAGCGTGAACAGGGAAATAACCGCGACCGACCATCCGTGCCGGGACGTACGGCGGGCCGACCGGGCCTGTCGCTGAGTCCCACCGGGTTCCGCCCACGTAAAACCGCCGCCCGCAGGAAGAGACCGAGCGGGGAAATGTCTTTTCCCCACGACTGTGCGATCTCACCGAATTCTCGCCGACGCGCCTTTTGATGCGACGTCCGCTGGGCGGCCACCACCCGCGCCACAACTCCCGGAAGTCGATATCCGGAGCGCGAACGGATCGAAGAAGGCACGACAAGAGGCGGGTTTTCACAATGGCAGGAAATGAGCCGGAGAAGAGCACGCGGCGGGAGCGTCACGGTGGGGAGGCGATCGCGGTCATCGGGCTCGCCTGCAGACTGCCCGGCGCGCCGAACCCGGCGGACCTGTGGGAGCTGCTGCGGTCGGGACACGACGCGACCGGTGAGCCGTCCGAGGGCCGGCTGCGGGCCGACCCCGGGATCGCGGGGCCGCGGGGCGGTTTCCTCGACCGCGTCGACCTGTTCGACGCCGGGTTCTTCGGCGTCTCCCCCCGTGAGGCCGCGGCCATGGACCCCCAGCAGCGGCTCGTCCTCGAACTGGCCTGGGAGGCGCTGGAGGACGCCGGGTTGCCGCCCGCCACGCTGGCGGGGACGGCCTCGGGGGTGTTCCTCGGCGCGATGGCCTCCGACTACGCGACGCTGGTGTACCGGAACGGTGCGAACGCGGTGACCCGGCACACCCTCGCCGGGCTGACCAGGGGAATCCTCGCCAACCGCGTCTCCTACTTCCTCGGGCTGCGCGGCCCGAGCCTGACGGTCGACACCGCCCAGTCGTCGGCGCTGGTCGCGGTGCACCTGGCCTGCGAGAGCCTGCGTTCGGGGGAGTCGGCCGTCGCGCTGGCGGGTGGCGTCAACCTCAACCTCGTGCCGGAGAGCACGGTGACCGCCGACCGGTTCGGCGGCCTGTCCCCCGACGGACGCTGCTTCACCTTCGACGCGCGCGCCAACGGCTACGCGCGCGGGGAGGGCGGCGGCCTGGTCGTGCTCAAGCCACTCGCCCGGGCGCTGGCGGACGGGGACGAGGTGCACGCCGTCATCCTGGGCAGCGCGGTCAACAACGACGGCGCGACCGCCGCCCTGACCGTGCCCGACGCCACGGCCCAGGAGGAGGTCGTACGCCTGGCCCTGGGAAGGGCCGGGATCGAGGGCTCCGCCGTACAGGTGGTCGAACTGCACGGCACCGGCACCAGGGTCGGCGACCCCGTCGAGGCCGCCGCGCTCGGGGCGGCCCTCGGCGCCGGCCGCCCCGCCGGGCAACCGCTGCTCGTCGGCTCGGTCAAGACGAACATCGGCCACCTGGAGGGGGCCGCGGGCATCGCCGGACTGCTGAAGGCCGTGCTGAGCATCCGCAACCGGGAGGTGCCGCCCAGTCTCAACTTCGAGACCCCCAGCCCGCTGATCGACTTCGAGGCGCTGAACCTGCGGGTCGCGTCCGGTACGGCACAGCCCTGGCCCCGCCCCGACGCCCCGCTTCTCGCGGGGGTCAGCTCCTTCGGGGTCGGCGGTGTGAACTGCCACGTCGTCCTGGGCGAGGCGCCCCCCGGCACCCGGGAGGAGGTCACCTCGGAACCGGCCGCGGAGGCCGGCGCCGTACCGCTGGTCCTGTCCGCCAGAACGCCCGCCGCGCTGCGCGCGCAGGCCGCGAGGCTGGCCGCCTCCCCCGCGCTCGACGGGGACGTGCCGGACGTCGCGTTCTCACTGGCCACCACCCGGACCGCGTTCGGCCACCGGGCGGTGTTCGTGGGGACCGAGGGCGGGGAGCTGCGCGAGCGGCTCAGGGCGTTCGGCGCGGGCGAGCCGGTCAGGGGCTCCGTGCGGGGCACGGCCCGCGAGCTCGGCGGAACCGTGTTCGTCTTCCCCGGCCAGGGCGGGCAGTGGGCGGGCATGAGCAGGCGGCTGGCCGAGTCCTCCCCGGTGTTCGCCGGGCACCTGCGGACCGTCGCCGAGGCCCTCGAACGGCACGTGGACTGGTCCCTGACCGACGTGCTGTGGCAGAAGCCGGGGGCGCCCTCCCTGGAGCGGGTGGACGTCGTCCAGCCCGCGCTGTTCGCGGTCATGGTCGCGCTGGCCCGGCTGTGGGAGTCGTTCGGCGTCCGCCCCGACGCCGTGATCGGCCACTCGCAGGGGGAACTCGCCGCCGCCGCCGTGACCGGGGCGCTGTCCCTGGAGGACGCCGCCGCGATCGTGGTGCTGCGCAGCCAGGCGCTCGCCGCCATCTCGGGACGGGGCGGGATGGCCTCGCTCCCGCTGCCCGCCGAGCGGGTCCGCGCCACACTCGCCCGCTGGGAGGGACGGCTGAACATCGGCGCCGTCAACGGCCCCGACATGACCGTGGTCTCCGGTGACGCCGACGCGCTCGACGAACTCATCGCCCACTACGAGGCCGAGGACGTCCCCGTACGGCGGGTGCGGATCGACTACGCCTCGCACTCCGCGCACGCCGAGGCGGTGCGGGACCGGCTGCTTGAGTTCCTCCCCCGGTACGGCGCGCGTGGCACCGGCGTCGCGTTCTACTCCAGTGTCACCGGAGGTCCGCTCGACACCGCCACGCTCGACGCCGACTACTGGTACCGCAACCTCAGGCAGACGGTCGAGTTCGACCAGGCCGTACGTGGCGCTCTGGCCGACGGCCACACGGTGTTCGTCGAGGTCAGCCCGCACCCGATCCTGTCCACCGGACTCGAGCGAATCCTGGAGAGCGCCGCGCCCGGCTCCTCCGACGGGGTGGTGACGGGGACGCTGCGGCGTGGCGACGGCGGCCTGGACCGGTTCCTGCTGGCGCTCGCCCACCTGTACACGCACGGCGCCCCTGTCAACTGGACGGCCGCGCTGCGTCCCGGTGCGCGCCGCGTGCCCCTGCCCCTCTACGCCTTCCAGCGCGACCGCCACTGGATCGACGCCACCGAATCCGTACCCTCTCCTGAGGCGCCTCCCGTCACGGAGCCGGTCGCCAGGCCATCCGGGCACACTCGCGAGCTGCTCTCCCTGGTCGTCTCGGCGACCGCCGACGTCCTCGGCCACGAGGACCCGGGAGCCGTCGAGGCGGGCCGTACCTTCAGGGATCTGGGGCTCGACTCGCTCGGCGCCGTCGAGCTGCGGGACAGCCTGTCCTCGGCGACCGGCCTGACGATCCCCACGACCGTCACCTACGACCACCCGACCCCGCTCGCCCTGGCCAGGCATCTGGAGGCGACGGCAGGGGGCCGTACGACGGACGTTCCCTCCGCCGAGGACGACCGGCGGGGCCAGGAGAACGAGCCGATCGCGCTGGTCTCGATGGCGGGACGGTGGCCGGGTGGCGCCGACACCCCCGAGGCCCTCTGGGAACTGGTGCTCGACGGCACCGACGCGATCAGCGCCTTCCCCGCCAACCGGGGCTGGGACGTGGACGCGCTCCACGACCCCGAAGGCGTACGGCCCGGCACCTCGACCACCCGGGAGGGCGGTTTCCTGCACGACGCCGACCGGTTCGACGCCGAGTTCTTCGGCATCGGCCCCCGGGAGGCCGCCGCGATGGACCCGCAGCAGCGGCTGCTGCTTGAGACGGCGTGGGAGACACTCGAACGCGCCGGCATCGTGCCCGAGACATTGCGGGGCAGCCGCACCGGGGTGTTCGTCGGGCTGACGCCGCAGGACTACGGCCCGCGCCTGCACGAGACCGGGGAGGGGGCCGAGGGGTACGCGCTGACCGGCACCACCGCGAGTGTCGCCTCCGGCCGGATCTCCTACGTCCTGGGCCTTGAGGGACCCGCGGTGACCGTGGACACGGCCTGCTCGTCGTCACTGGTCGCGCTGCACCTGGCGGTCCGTTCGCTGCGTTCCGGGGAGTCGGATCTGGCGCTGGCGGGCGGGGTGACCGTCATGTCGGCCCCCGGGATGTTCACCGAGTTCTCCCGGCAGGGCGGGCTCGCTCCTGACGGCCGCTGCAAGGCCTTCTCCGGGAACGCGGACGGCACCGGCTGGGCGGAAGGCGTCGGCCTCCTGCTGGTCGAGCGGCTGTCGGACGCCCGGCGCAACGGGCACCGGGTGCTGGCCGTCATCCGGGGCACCGCGATCAACCAGGACGGCGCCTCCAACGGCCTCACCGCCCCCAACGGGCTCGCGCAGCAGCGGGTGATCCGGCAGGCGCTCAGGGACGCCGCGCTGGTCTCCACCGACGTCGACGCCGTAGAGGCCCACGGCACCGGTACCACCCTGGGCGATCCCATCGAGGCGCAGGCGCTCATCGCGGTCTACGGCAAGGACCGTCCGGAAGACCGGCCCCTGTGGCTGGGGTCGTTGAAGTCCAACATCGGCCACACCCAGGCCGCCGCGGGAGTCTCCGGTGTCATCAAGGTCGTGCAGGCCCTGCGGGAGGGTGTCCTGCCCAGGACGCTGCACGCCGACCGGCCGTCCGAGCATGTGGACTGGGCCGGGGGCGGGGTCCGGCTGCTGACCGAGAACGTTCCGTTGCCCCGGAACGGACGGCCCCGCCGCGTGGGTGTCTCGTCGTTCGGGATCAGCGGCACCAACGCCCACGTCATCATCGAACAGGCCCCGGAAACACCCTCGGAACCCCGCGACGAAAGGCAGAACGCGCCCGTCGCGCTCCCCCTGTCAGCCCGCTCAGCGGCGGCCCTGACCGCCCAGGCCTCGCGCCTGGCCGACCACCTGGAAGCTCACGCTTATCTGCGCCCCGAGGACGTGGCCCACTCCCTGGCCACCACCCGAAGCGTCTTCGAACACCGCGCGGCCATCCTCGGCACCACGAACGCCGACCTGATCAAACGACTCCGCGCCCTCACCGACTCCCACGGAGCCACCGGCACCCCCCGGGTGACCTTCCTCTTCACCGGCCAGGGCAGCCAACGCACCGGCATGGGCCGCACCCTCTACGACACCTACCCCGCCTTCGCCCAGACCTTCGACCAGGTCACCGCCCTGTTCGACCGGCACCTCCCCGTTCCTTTGAAGGACGTCATCTTCGACCCGGCCCATGAGGAGTTGCTCAACCACACCCTCTACACCCAACCCGCCCTGTTCACCCTCCACACCGCCCTGCACCACCTCCTCGCCTCCTGGAACATCCACCCCACCGCCGTCGCCGGACACTCCATCGGCGGCATCACCGCCGCCCACCTCGCCGGAGTGCTCACCCTCGAAGACGCCGCCCACCTCGTCGCCGTCCGCGCCCGCCTCATGGACGCCCTCCCGCCGGGCGCCATGGCCGCCATCAACGCCCCCGAAACCGACGTGCTCCCCCTCCTCCAACCCGACGTCACCATCGCCGCCCTCAACACCCCCACCTCAACCGTCATCACCGGCGACGAAGACGCCGTACAAAAACTCACCGACCACTTCACCCACCTCGGCCGCAAAACCCGAAAGCTTACGGTCAGCCACGCCTTCCACTCCCACCACCTCGACCCCATCCTCAACGACTTCCACGACGCCATCGCCACCCTGACCTTCAACCCCCCGACCCTGCCGGTCATCTCCGACCACACCGGCCAACCCCTCACCCACACCGACCCCACCTACTGGACCGACCACCTCCGCCACCCCGTCCGCTTCCACGACGTCTTACGGCGTCTGCACGAGGGGGCAGAACCGGGTGAGGGGTGGGACACGTTCCTGGAGATCGGCCCGGATGGGACGCTCAGCGGGATGGTCCAGGAGACCCTGGGCGCCGAGGGCGTGACCGCGATCCCGGTGTTGCGCCGTAACCGGCCGGAGGACGCCGCCGCGCTCGCCGCCGTGGCGCGCCTGCACGTCGGCGGTGTGGACGTCGACTGGGCCGCCGCCCTCGCCGGACAGCCCAGGACCGTCGACCTGCCCACCTACGCCTTCCAGCGGGAACGGCTGTGGATCGACGCACCCCGCAGGGCGGCGGACCCCGCCGATCTCGGCCTCGTCTCGGCCGGTCACCCCCTGCTGGGGGCAGAGGTCCGGCTGGCCGGCGGTGGAGGCACGGTGCACACCGGCACCCTGTCCACGACCACCCACCCCTGGCTGGCCGACCACGCGGTCTTCGGCACGGTCGTCGTCCCGGGCACGGCCCTTGTCGAACTCGCCCTGCACGCCGCCGACCACGCCGGGCACGACGGCGTCGAGGAACTCGTCCTGCACTCTCCGCTCGTCCTCGCGGAGGGCACGGCCGTCGACCTCCAGGTGATCACGACCGCCTCGGCGGAGACGTCAGGACGGCGATCCGTCGAGATCTACTCCCGTCCCTCAAGGGGAACCGCTGGAGGAACCGGCGAGTGGACCAGGCACGCCGACGGGGTTCTCACCGCGGCGGGAGGCGCGGTGAGAACCCCGTCGGCGTGGCCGCCCCCGGGCGCGCGGCCTCTCGACGTGGAGGACGCCTACGACAGGCTGGCCGGCGCCGGTCTGGGGTACGGGCCGGTGTTCCAGGGGCTGCGGCGGGCGTGGCGGCGGGGTGAGGAGCTGTTCGCCGAGGTCACGCTGCCTGACGGAGCCCGGGATGACGCGGCACCCTACGGCGTGCATCCGGCGTTGCTCGACGCGGCCCTGCACGTCGCCGCGCTGGAGTGGCTCGGCGACGACCCCCGGCTGCCGTTCGCCTGGAACGGCGTACGGCTGCACGCCTCCGGCGCGACCACGCTGCGGGTGCGCGCGGTGGTCTCCGGTTCGGGGTCGTTGGCCCTGCACGCGGCCGACGCCACGGGGGCGCCCGTCGTCTCGATCGACGAGCTGCGGGTTCGCCCGGTCGGGCGCGACCGGCTTCGGGGGGCGGCGCACGGCGACGCGCTGTTCCGGGTCCGCTGGGAGGCGCTCCCGCCGGAGGCCCGGGTGGACGGGGAACAAAGGTGGGCGGTGCTGGGCGGGCCGTTCCCCGCTCCGGCGGGGGTCACGGTCTCGTCGTACGCCGACCTCGCCTCGCTCGCCAAGGACCTCGAGACCGGGACGCCGCCTTTCTCACTCGTCGTACTCGCGGTCTCCTCCCAGGACGACCCGGTGGCCGGGGCGCACGACAACGCGGAACGGGTGCTGACCGTACTACGGGAATGGGTCGAACGATGGGACGACGGACGGCTGCTGGTCCTGACCAGGGGTGCCGTCGCCGCAGGTGAGGGTGAGGTCGTGGACCTGACGGCGGCTCCGGTGTGGGGGTTGGCGCGTTCGGCGCAGACCGAGCATCCGGGACGTGTGCTGCTGGCGGATCTGGACGGGAACGACGCCTCGTTGGCCGCGCTGCCGTACGCGGTGGCGACGGCGGTCGCCGTGGACGAGCCTCAGGTGGCGGTGCGGGCGGGGTCCCTGCTCGTGCCCCGGCTCGGCCGGGTCTCCGCCGACGGTGGAACCGGGAGCTGGAACCCGGAGGGGACGGTGTTGATCACCGGCGGCCTCGGCACCCTCGGCGCCACCATCGCCCGCCACCTCGTCACCACCCACCACATCCGCCACCTCATCCTCACCGGCAGACGCGGACCCCACACCCCCGGCGCCGACCACCTCCACACCGAACTCACCACCCTCGGCGCCCACGTCACCATCACCGCCACCGACACCACCGAC
>NZ_JBIAVG010000019.1:0-194412 GCF_042893955.1 Streptosporangium sp. NPDC001559 | reverse complement strand
GTCCTCCCACGTGAGCCGTCGCCGCTGCACCGCCGCGTCCGTGCCGTCGCCAAAGCCCTGGCGCACGAGCTGCACTGGCTGCCGGACTGACGCGCAAGAGCCCGCTCTTCGTTGGCCCGCCATACCTGGGCAACACCCGGCGCGGAGTCGAGAACCGTCCGGTGCTCGACCAACTCGTCGATGTGCGTCGGGGCGCTGAGGGCTGTCATCCCTCGGGCGCGATGCCCAGTGATCGGACGAGCTGGGTGAGTTCTTCCTGGAAGAGCTTGTCGGGGTTGATCGTCTGGGTGTGCAGGTGTCCGTAGATCTCCAGCGACACCAGGCCGTGCAGGTGGCCCCAGATGCGTAGTGCGAGTGCCACGCCGGCCGGTGGCAGGTCGGGAAACGCCGGCCGGACCTTGCTGAGCAGGCCGTCGTCGAAGTCGGGCCATTGGAAGTCGCTGTGCGCGTAGAGATGTTCGGCGTGCGGCCAGGCGGTGTCGGCGAGGGCGGCGATGCCGGTGCAGACGCGGTGCGCGGCGTCGGGGGCGGCGCCGCCCTCGGGTGCCTGGTATCCGGGTACGGGGTCGCCGTAGATGAGGCGGAATCCCTCGGGGTTGGCCAGGGCCCAGTCTCGGAAGGCTCGTGCCCATGTCTGGATCCGGCCGGCCGGGTGGGCGGTGGCGGCTTCGGCCCATGCGGAGTCCACGGCGTCGGCCAGCGCGGTGTAGACCTCGTTGATCAGCGTGGTGACCAGGTCGTCGCGGGTGGCGAAGTAGCCGTAGATCGCGTTGGCGGTCATACCCATCTCGCGGGCGATGGCCCGCAGAGTGATCGCGTCGGGTCCGCCCGTGGCCATCAGCTTGAGTGCGACCTGCTTGATCTCCGCTGTGGTCTCGGCCCGCAGTCGTTCGCGTCGTCCTCCCGTGCTTCCCACGGCAGTCACTCTACAGCGTCACTGGATTGGCTGGCGTAAGAAAACTTCACGCCGTATAGTCTCTTCACGCCACTCACAGAACGGGGAGACCCATGCGCATCGGAATCATCGGAGCCACCGGCGGCATCGGAAGCCGTGCCGTCGCCGAAGCCCTCCTACGAGGGCATCACGTCACCGCGTTCACCCGCGACGCCACCCGGATCGGCGAAGAGCGGCAGAACCGGGAGAACCTCGTCTGGAAGACCGTCGACGTCCTCGACGCCGAAAGCATCGCCGCGGTCCTGCCCGGACTGGACGTCCTGATCAGCGGATACCAGCCCGGCAACGCCGCCCGAGACTTCGACGACACCGTGGCACGCTCGATCGCCGACCCTACGGTCTACGCCACCGCCGCCCGGGCGCTGCTCAAGGCGCTGGAGAGCCACCCCAGGACCCGGCTGATCGTGATCGGCGGCGCCGGCAGCCTGGAAATCGAGCCCGGCCGTACCCGAGCGGATTCCGACGAGCTCCTGCACCGGAGCCTCGACCAGCTCGGGTTGCCCAGAGCGTACGCGGCCGCCGTGCGCGGGCATCGGGACGCCTTGAACGTCCTGCGCACCTCCAACCGGCTGTGGACCTACTTCAGCCCGGCGGAGGAGATCGCCCCCGGCCTGCGCACCGGCCGATTCAGGATCGGTGGCGACCAGCCGGTCCTCGACGCCGAAGGACGCAGCCGCATCTCCTCAGAGGACGCCGCCGTCGCCCTCATCGACGAGGCGGAACTGCCTCGTTTCGTCCAGCGACGCTTCACCGTCGGCTACTGAACCACCGTCCCCTGGCCGCCTGTCCTGCCGTCGGCGGGTTTCAGTGGGCGGGAGCCGACCACTCCACCAGCGGCGGGCGGACGGCCGCGCACAACGGATGACCGTGGGAGTCCGTCAGCCCCAACCGCGCCACCAGCAGCCCGCCTTCCACCGCGGTGTCCAGCACGGCCGTGGGGACCCCGTCCAGCATGAGCTTCGCGCGGCGGAACGTGGAGAGCACCCCGGCGTCGTCGACCGCCCCCCATGACAGGTACACGAACCGGCCGCCCGGCCTGCCCTGAACATACGGGCCCCGCAGGTCCCACCCGGTCTCCCTGTGGCTCGCGGTCGCCTCCAGCTCCCAGACCACCGAGGGGACGTCCGCCGGGTGCGGGTCGAGCAGCTCGCCGGGGCGCTCTCGCCGTTGCACCCCCACGTGAATGTTTCGGTAGCCCGGGAAACCCGGTGCCTGCGCGCATTCTCGCCCTGGCAACTCGGACGCCTCGATACGGATCAACACCCCCGCATCATCCTCCACCGGACCGACATTATCGCCGGGACAGGTCAGGGAGACCGCGCCCAGGGGCGGAGCACCCGGCGTCGTCATCCCGGCCCGGTGAGGCGCTCCCGGGATCCCGCCGGAACGGACGGTCTCAGCGCAGCCGCTCCTCGATCAGGGCGGACAGCCGGTCCAGGCCCTGGCCGACCGTCTCCGGCGTGACCTGGCTGAGGGAGAGCCTGAGCTGCCGTTCCCCGCCGCCGTCCGGGCAGAAGTGCGACATCGGCGTCCAGATGACGCCGTGGTGGCTCGCCGAGTGTTCGAGCAACTCGTCGTTGACCGGGAAGGGGACGGTCACCACGAGGAAGAAGCCACCGGACGGGGTGGTCCAGGTGACCCCGCCGCCGGGCGGGAAGCGTTCGGCCAGCCCGTCGAGGACGAGCCGCAGGTTCCTGCGGTAGAGGTCGATCTGCCTGCGGTTGGCCGCGCGGAGGCTGCAGCCGTGTTTGAGCAGGGCGCCGCCGATGACGGCCTGGGCGATCGGCGAGGTGTTCACCGTCGTCATGCTCTTGATCATCGCCAGCCGGTCGGCCAGGAGCGACCCGTCGGAGATCCGCTGGTCGGCCACGACGTAGCCGATTCTGGCGCCCGGCAGCGCGGTCTTGGCGAAGGAGCCCAGGTAGACGACCCTGCGCTCGGTGTCCATGGCCTTGAGGGTCGGTAACGGCTCACCCCCGCCGAAGAAACCGTAGGGGTTGTCCTCAAGCAGGAGGATGTCCTCGTCCGACGCCAGGCTCAGCACCTCCTGGCGCACGTGAGGGGGCAGGCTGACACCGGTGGGGTTGGCCGCGTCCGGCACCAGGTAGAGGGCGCGGGGCCGCAGCCCCTGGGCTCTGGCGCGGTCGATCTGGGCGCGCAGGTCGGCCAGGTCCAGCCCCTCGTCCCCTCCGCGCACCGGCCAGACCGGCAGCCCGGTCAGCAGGGCTGCGCCGGTCAGGCCGACATAGGTGGGGGAGACGGCCAGCAGCACGTCCCGCGACGTCGTGGCGAGTGCCCGCAGCACCAGGAACATCGCCTCCTGGCAGCCGACGGTCACCACGATCGACTCGGCGGGGACGTGGACGCCCTCGTCGACCCGCAGGTGTTCACGGACCAGGTCGTGGATGATCCCCTTGGTCCTGCCGTACTGGAGCAGCAGGCTCCGGGCCTCCCGCTCGGTCAGGCCCCGCTCGGTGCGCAGGTGGTCGTGGAAGACCTCCAGGTACTCGTGGACGTCGGCGACGTCGAAGAAGTCCTCGGCCGGTCGCCCGGCGGCGAAGGAGATCGCCGCCGGGTAACGCATCGAGATCTCGTTGAGCAGGTTCATCGAGCTCATGGCCGGGTCGGTCAGCGAGCCGTGCAGGTCGTCCAGGCTCAGGTCGTCTCGGAGTGGCGTCCGTACGGTCATGGCGTCTTTCCCGGGAAGTAGGGCATGCGGGCGACCCGCAGGCGCGTCGCGGACCGCAGGTCCGGGCAGCCCGCGAGCCCCAGGGCGTTGCGCAGTTCGGTTTCGAGGAGGGAGAGCACCCGCGCGCAGCCGCTCTCGCCTCCGGCCGCCAGGCCCCAGATCACCGGGCGGCCGAGCAGGACGCCGGAGGCGCCGAGCGCGAGGGCCGACAGGATGTCGGGGCCGCTGCGGATACCGCTGTCGACCAGCACCTGGAAGCGCGAGTCCGGCAGCCCCGCGACCGCCTCGGCCACGGCGGGCAGCGCCATGGCCGCGGGGACGGCCTGGTCGAGCTGGCGGCCGCCGTGGTTGGAGACGACCACGCCGCGTGCCCCCTCCGCCGCCGCGCGTACGGCGTCCTCAGGGTCGAGCACCCCCTTGAGCAGCAGGGGAAGCCGGGTCTGGCCGCGTAGCCAGGCGATGTCGTGCCAGGTGACGGCGGGGGAGAAGATCTCGGCGGTGTGCGAGGCGATGGCGGAGGAGTCCCGGGCCGACCGGTGGGCACGGCCCGAGGAGCCCTCGTCCAGCAGCGCGGCGCGGACCGTCGGCGGCAGGGTCATGCCGTTGGCCGCGTCCCGCAGCCGCCGCCCCATGAAGGGCACGTCGACCGTGACGACCAGCGCCTCGACGCCCGCCTCCTCGGCTCGCCGTACCAGGTCGAGGAGTCTGCCCCGGTCGCGTAACCAGTACAGCTGGAACCACAGGACCGCGCCGGTCGCGGCGAGTTCCTCAAGACCGACGCTGCTCAGCGTGCCGACGGTGAAGGGCACACCCGCCGCGGCGGCGGCCCGCGCGGTGGCCAGCTCCCCCTCGGGGTGGAAGAGACGGTGGTAGGCCACCGGAGCGATCGCCACCGGCAGGCTCGCCCCGCTGTCGACGAGTGTCGTCTTGGTGTCGCAGCCGGAGACGTCGGCCAGGACGCGGGGGACCAGGGCGACGCGGTCGAGTGCCGCCCTGTTGCCCGCGACCGTCCACTCGCGTTCTGCGCCTCCGTCGAGCCAGTCCCAGACCGAGGCGTCCAGTACGGCTCTCGCCTCGGCCGCGAAGTCCGTCACGGCGAGCCGGGTCATTCCGCGCTCCCCGTGCTCTCCCTGGCGCTGTTCTGCAGTTCGACCGCCTCGTACAGGGCGCGCACGTTGTTGCTGCCGAAGGTCCTGGCGCGGGCCCGTTCGATCACCTCGAAGAACAGGGTGCCGCGTGGGTGCTCTGAGCGGGTGAAGATCTGGTAGAGCTGGCCGTCGTGGTCCTGGTCGGCCAGCAGGTGCAGGTCCTGGAGCTGCTGTACCGAGTGGCGCATCGGGGTGAGCCGGTCGAGCAGCCGGTCGAAGTAGACCTCGGGAGCGCGCAGGAAGGGCACGCCCCGCCGGGCCATCGTGCCGACGGTCTCGACGATGTCGTGCGAGTCGAAGGCGACGTGCTGCACCCCGGCGCCGCCGTGGTCGGCGAGGAAGGTGACGATCTGGCCGCCGGAGTTCACCGAGAGCGGCTCGATCAGGGTGAAGGTGACGGTCCGGTCGGCGTTCTGCACGACCGTCGAGTCCATGCCCAGCGCACCGATCTCGATCCGCTCGGAGAAGATGGTGGAGAAGCCGAAGACCTCGTTGTAGCGGCGGACGGTCTTGTCGAGTTCGCCCAGCGGCAGGCAGATCGCGAAGTGGTCGATGGTCCGCAGCCCGACCTCTCCCGCGCCCGGTGACAGCGGGTCGGGCAGACCGGGGATCCGGCCGGCGGGGGTGCCGGGGGCGCGTTCGAGCAGGGTGTGCGCGACGTCGCCGAAGGCGGAGACCGTGGCGACGACGCATCCGGCGCGTCCGGCGGGCCGGGACAGGCCGTCCGCGCCGCGTTCGATCAGCTCGGTGTAGACGGCGCCCGCGTCGGAGGCCCGCAGCACGATGTCGGCCACGCCGTCCCCATGCCGTCTCAGGTAGCCCGCGGCCGGGTGCTCGGCGCACAGCGGCTGGGTGAGCAGGAGGCGGATGCCGCCCTGGCCGAGCAGCGCCGACAGCTGTTCCTCGTAGCCGGCGCGGCGGCTCGGCGGGATCAGCAGGTCGAAGCCGTAGCCCGTGGTGAGCCGGTCGATCTGCGAGGCGATGTCCTCGACGTAGAGTTCGATGTGGTCCAGGGTGACGTCAACAGGCATGGTGCTCTCGTTCTTGAGGGTGGACAGCGCGGTGATCACCGCGTCGTTCGCCACCTGGTCGCCGACGGCCAGCCGGATGGCCCGTCCCGGGTAGATCCGGGCGGCCACGCCGTGCCGTTCGAGGGCGGCTCGCGCGAGGTCGAGCCGGGCGGGGTCGCCCGCCGTGATCCACAGGAAGTTCGTCCGGCTCGGGGTGACCGACCAGCCGAGTTCGACCAGCTTCCCGCGCAGCCGGTCACGCTGGTAGGAGATCAGCCGGATGCGCTGCCGTACCTCGTCGTCGGCGGCGATCGCGGCCTGGACGGCGGCGAGTTGGAGCTGTCCGGGGGTGTAGGGAACCTGGTGCGGGGTGACCCGCTCGACGATCTCGGCGTTGGCCAGCGCGTAGCCGATCCGCAGCGCGGCCAGGCCGTGTGACTTGGAGAAGGTGCGCAGGACCACGAGGTTGGGCCAGTCGGCCAGGCGGTCGGCCGCCTCGGGCGCCCCCAGGTCGGGGGCGAAGTCCACGTACGCCTCGTCCAGCAGGATCACCGCAGAGGGCGGGACCAGGGCGAAGAAGGCGGTCAGCTCGTCCCAGGTGTAGACGGTCCCGGTGGGGTTGTGCGGGTTGCACAGGACGATCAGCCGGGTCCGTTCGTCGATCCGCCCGGCCATGGCGGCCAGGTCGTGCCGGGCGTCGGCGCCGAGGGGCACGGCGACCGACTCGGCCTGGGCCATCGCGCAGAGCATCGGGTAGACGTCGAAGCAGGGGTCGCTGTGCAGGACCGCGTCACCGGGGCGCAGCAGACCGCGGAACAGGTCGTGCGCGACACCCGCGGAGCCGGTGCCCACGATCACCTCGGAGTCCTGGACGCCCTGCCAGGCGGCGATCGTCCTGGTCAGCGAGCCGGGCCGGAACTCGGGATAGCGGTTGAGGCCGTCGATCGCCCGGACCAGGGCGGCGCGGACGGAGGGCAGCGGCCCGAAGGGGTTCTCGTTCTGTGCCAGAAGGTGCTTCATCATCACACCACGTCGAGGACGTAGAGCCAGGAGTGCGGGGTGGCGAACGGCTCGACCCGCGCGATGCGCAGGCCCGCGTCGGTGAAGAGCCGGTCGTAGGTGGACCTGGTGTGCAGGGGGATGCCCATCATGGCGTGGGCCAGCTCGAAGCCGACCGAGAAGATCGGCTGCATGCTCTCGTGGTCGATCCGGTCGCGGAGCATGGTGTCGCCCAGGACGAATCTGCGCGCGTTGGGGAAGGCCTCCCGCATCCGCGGCATGATGTCGGCGCGGGTCTTCGGGTCGGCGAGCAGGTCGTGCAGGAGGAAGAAGCTCATCACCGTGTCCACCTCGCCGGTGATCTCCAGCTGCCGCTGCCTGTCCAGGACGTCGAGCACGTCGGCCTGGACGGCCTGGACCCGGTTCTGCAGGCCGGCGGCGGCGATGTCGCGCCTGGCCATGAGGGTCGCGGGCTCGCTGATGTCGATGCCCATGCCGCGGGTGCCGGGCCGCTGGGCCACGACCCGGCTGACCCGGGCGCTGTTGCCGCTGCCGAGGTCGGCGATGGTGCCGAACTCGACGTCGTCGAGCACCTCGTCCAGCAGCGCGGCGAACATGGCCTGGTCGCACTGCGCGGAGCCGAGCGCGACCATCGACTCCTCGCGGTGGATGTCGCTGGGGTCGTAGTGGCGTAAGCCCCCGGTGAGCTGCCCTGCGTTGGCGAACACCTCGTTGTAGCCGCCGACCGCCCAGGTGAAGTAGCCACGCGAGCGGGCGATCTCCTGGCCGGCTTCGGTGGGGATGTAGACGTCGTCGTCGGCCTTGAGGTAGCCGCAGCAGGTCGCGGCGCGCAGGAGGGCCACCGCCCGCCCGTTGTCCGCGTAGTCCTCGGTGTAGAGCCTGTCGCCCCTGCCGATCCGCTCCATCAGGCCGAGGCGGTCCAGGGCGAAGACCACGTTCGCGGCGATGTATCCGTTGTAGGCGTCGGCAGGGGCGATCGGGGTGGATGCCTGGCCGTGCCACTGCTCGGGGATGTCGTACTTGTTCATGATTTTTCGTCCAATCTCAGGGAGGGGTTCAGAGGTGCGAGTCGAGCACGGGACCGATGACCGACAGCGCGTCCGCGCCGGTCATCTCGCCGTGCGTGACGGGGACGGGGTGGATGTCGAGGCGGCCGGTCACGTGCGGGTGCCAGGCCGCCGGGTCGGGGGCGTCGCCGGGACGGTCCGCGGCGGCGAGGAAGAAGAGCACGTCGCCGTCGTAGGCCCGTCTCGGCCTGTCCGCGGCGAGCGCCAGGTTGGCCAGGAAGACCCCGATGACGCGGGCGACGGCCTCACCGCTCAGCCCGGACAGCGGTCCCTGACCGTGCGCGACGAGCGCGGCGTGCTCCTGCGGGGTTTCCGGCCAGGCGGGGATCTCTCCCACGGGCTGTCCGAGGGAGGTGAGGATGGCGGCCAGCAGGGCGGGGTCCCGGTCGGCGGGACGTTCGTCGAGCTCCGGATAGCCGTCCAGGATCGCGAGCAGCTCGACCCGCTCACCCGTGGCCTGGAGTTCGGCGGCGACCGCGTGCGCGACCACCCCGCCGAAGGACCAGCCGAGCAGGGCGTAGGGGCCCTCCGGCTGGACCTCCCTGATCTGCTCGACGTAGGTCAGGGCCAGCTTATCCACGCTGGCCGGGTGCAGGGACAGGTCGCTCAGGCCGGGCGCCTGGAGCCCGTAGATCGGGCGGTCCGCGTCGACGTGCCCCAGCAGGCCGGTGTAGACCCAGCTGATGCCCGCCGCCGGGTGCACGCAGAACAGCGGGTTGCGCGTCCCGCGTGCCCTGATCGGCAGCAGCACGGGGAAGGCCTCCCGGTTCGGTGAACCACCGAGAGCGGCCAGTTCGGCGACGGTCGGCGCCTGGAACAGATCACGGACGCCCACGTCGAGCCCGGCCCTGAGCCGGATCTCCGCCACCAGCCTGGCCGCGAGCAGCGAGTGCCCGCCCAGGTCGAAGAAGTTGTCGTCGATGCCCACCCTGTCCAGGCCGAGGACGTCGGCGAACAGCTCGCAGAGCACCTCCTCCCGCGCGTCGCGGGGCCCTCTGCCGTCCTGGGCGGCGGCGTACTCGGGGGCGGGCAGCGCCCGGTGGTCGAGTTTGCCGTTCGGGGTCAGCGGCAGCGCGCCGACGACGACCAGCGCGGCGGGCACCATGTGCTCGGGCAGCGTCGCGGCCAGTACGGCCCGCAGCGCGGCCACGTCGATCCCGGCCCCGATCCCGGCACTGCCCCTGGGGACGACGTAGCCGACGAGCCGGTCGTCCCGGACGACGACCGCGCTGTGCGCGACACCCGGCTGGGCGCCGAGGACCGCGTTGACCTCGCCGAGCTCGATGCGGAAGCCCCGGATCTTGACCTGGTCGTCGATCCTGCCGAGGTACTCCAGTTCCCCGTCGCGGGTCCGGCGGGCCAGGTCTCCGGTGCGGTACATCCGGGTGCCGGGCGGGCCGTAGGGGTCGGCCACGAACCGTTCCGCGGTCAGCGCGGGCCGGTCGTGGTAGCCACGGGCCAGGCCCTCCCCGGCGACGAACAGCTCCCCGGCGACCCCCACCGGGGCGGGCCGCAGCGCGGAGTCCAGAACGTAGGCGCGCAGGCTGGGGATGGCGGTCCCGATGAGCGAGCGGCTCTGCCCTTCCGCGGTCGCGGCGTCCAGGGCCCGGTAGGAGACGTGCACCGTGGTCTCGGTGATGCCGTACATGTTGACCAGGACCGGCGCGTCGTCGGGGTGCCGGCCGTACCAGTCGGCGAGCCTGCTCAGGTCGAGTGCCTCGCCGCCGAAGACGACGCTGCGCAGCGCCAGCTTCGAGCCGGTCTCCCGGTCCTCCGCCTCGGCCTGGACGAGCTGGTAGAAGGCCGAGGGGGTCTGGTTGAGCACGGTGACCCGCTCCCTGGCCAGCAGGCCGAGGAACTCCCTCGGAGAGCGGCCGACCTCGAAGGGCACGACCACCAGGCGCCCGCCGTACAGCAGGGGGCCCCACAGCTCCCAGACGGAGAAGTCGAAGGCGCAGGAGTGGAACAGGGTCCACACGTCGTCGGGACCGAAGGAGAAGTGACGTTCGGTCGCGGCCATCAGCTGGACCACGTTGCCGTGCGGGACGACCACACCCTTGGGCCTGCCGGTCGAGCCGGAGGTGTAGATGACGTAGGCGGGGTTCTCCGGCGCGGGCCCGGCGCCCGGGCCGGGCACCGCGTGACCGTCGAGGTCCAGCTCGTCCAGCAGCACGTACGGCAGCGCGGTCGCGGGCAGCCCGGCCACGGTCGGGGCCGTGCTGACCAGCAGGACCGGGGCCGCGTCGTCGAGGGTGTAGGCGATGCGGTCGGCCGGGTAGCCGGGGTCGATCGGCACGTAGGCGCCGCCCGCCTTGACGACCGCGACGATCGCCACGACCAGGTCGGCGGAGCGCGGCAGCGACAGGGCGACCAGGCGCTCAGGGCCGACTCCACGTTCGACCAGCAGGTTCGCCAGCCGGTTGGCCCTGGCGTCGAGTTCCGCGTAGGTCAGTTCCTCCTCGCCGAAGGTCAGCGCGACCCGTTCCGGGGTGCGGGCCGCCTGCGCCTCGAAGAGGTCCTTCAGCGTGCCCCCGGCCGGGGTGAACTCCGTACCGCGCAGCAGGCGCTCACGCTCGGCGGGGGTCAGCACGTCCACCTGGCCGGCCCGCAGGCCGGGATCGGCGGCCACCGCTTCGAGCACCCGCACGAACCGCCCGGCGATCTCCTCGGCCGTGATCCGGTCGAACAGGTCGGTCGCGTATTCGAGCACCCCGGTCAGGCCGTCTCCGGTGCGCGTCTCGCACAGGCCGAAGGACAGGTCGAACTTGGCGACGTCGGTCTCGAGCTCCATGACCTCCGCACGCAGGCCGGGCAGCTCAGGGGCCTCTCCCGTGGTGTCGTGCAGCGTCAGCATCACCTGGAAGAGCGGGTGTCTGGCCATCGAACGGGCCGGGTTGAGCGCCTCGACCAGCCGCTCGAACGGCACGTCCTGGTGACCGTAGGCGTCCAGGTCCAGCGTCCGCACCCGGCCGAGCAGCTCGGTGAAGGTGGGGTCGCCCGACAGGTCGGCGCGCAGCACCAGGGTGTTGACGAAGAAGCCGACCAGGTCGTCCAGCGCGTCGTCGGTGCGCCCGGCGATCACGGTGCCGACGGGCAGGTCGGTGCCCGCGCCGAGCCCGCCGAGCAGTACGGCCAGCGCCGCCTGGACCACCATGAACAGGCTGGCGTTCTCCTTCCTGGCCAGGGCGGTGAGGGCGGCGTGCGTCTCGGGACCGATCCGCAGCTCGACCGAGTCGCCCCGGTTCGTCGGGATCACCGGCCGGGGCCGGTCGTACGGCAGCGCCAGCTCCTCGGGCGCCCCCGCCAGCGTCCGGCGCCAGTGGGCGAGCTGCTCGTCCTGGACGGTTTCGAGGAGGTCGCGCTGCCAGAGGGCGTAGTCGGCGTACTGCACCGGCAACGGCGCCCAGCCGGGCGCCTCCCCGGCCAGCCGCGCCGCGTAGGCCTCTCCCAGGTCGCGCAGCAGCGCCCCGATGGACCAGCCGTCCCCGGCGATGTGGTGCATGACCAGCGCGAGCACGTGCTCCCCACGGCCCAGGACGAACAGTGAGGCCCGTAGCGGAGGCTCGACCGCCAGGTCGAAGACATGACCCTGGGCCAGGCCGAGACACTCACGCAGATGCCGTTCGTCCCTGACGTCCCGCACGTGCAGCTCGGGACGCACCCCGGTCAGCACCTCCTGGTACGGCAGGCCGCCCTCGACCGGGAACACCGTGCGCAGCACCTCGTGCCGTTCCACCACGTCGCCGAGCGCCTCCCGCAGGGCGGCCAGGTCGAGCGGACCGGACAGCCGCAACGCCAGCGGCGAGTTGTAGAGGCCGCCGGTGCCCTTCATCTGCTCGATGAACCACAGCCGCGACTGAGCGGGGGAGAGAGGCACCCGTTCTGGACGGACGACCGGCAGCAGCAGCGGACGGACGTCGTCCCGTCCCGCCTGCTCCAGGTGACGGCTGAGCCCGGCGACGTCGGGGTGTTGGAAGAGCGCCCTGACGGACACCTCGACGCCCAGGGCCGTGCGGATGCGGCTGACGAGCTTGGTGGCGAGCAGCGAGTGTCCGCCCAGGTCGAAGAAGCCGTCGTCGACCCCGACCCGTTCGACCCCGAGGACCTCGGCGAACAGGCCGCACAGGATCTCCTCCCGTGGGGTGCGCGGGCCGCGTCCCTCTCCGGCCGTGCCGAAGTCCGGCTCCGGCAGCGCGCGCCGGTCGACCTTGCCGTTGGCCGTGACCGGCAGCGCGTCCAGCACCATGACCGCGGCGGGCACCATGTAGTCCGGCAGCCTGCCGGCGGCGTAGGCGCGCACCTGCTCGGGATCGCCCTCCCCGGTGACGTAGGCGACCAGCCGGTTGTCCCTGGCCACAACCAGGGCGCGCCGTACCGAGGAGTGGGCGGCCAGGACCGCCTCGACCTCGGCGAGCTCGACCCGGAAACCACGGATCTTCACCTGGTCGTCGACACGGCCGACGAACTCCAGCTCGCCGGAGGCGTTCCAGCGGACCAGGTCCCCGGTGCGGTACATCCTCTCGCCGGGCGGGCCGTACGGGCAGGCGACGAACCGCTCGGCGGTGAGGCCGGGCTTGCCGACGTAGCCCCGGGCCAGGCCGGTGCCCGCGATGTACAGCTCGCCCGCGACCCCGGCGGGGACCGGTCGCAGCCCGGCGTCCAGGACGTAGACCCTGGTGTTGCGCATCGGGCGGCCGATGGGGACCGTCGCGGGAACGCCGGTCTCGGCGGTCATGATGTGGCAGGTCTTGATGGCCGTGGTCTCCGTCGGGGCATAGACCGCGACAACCGTTATTTCAGGACATGTCGCCATCAGGTCGCGGACGGCGGCGGGTGAGACCACGTCCCCGCCCGTCCACACCTGCCGCACCTCGCGGAAGCTCTCCGGTGACTCCGCGGCCAGCACGCTGAGCAGCCCCGAGGGGGCCTGGACCAGCGTCACCCGGTGCTCGGCGACGGTCCTGGCCAGGGTGTGCGCGTCCAGCGCGCCCGGTGGGGCCAGCACGATCCGGCCGCCGGTCACCAGCGGAACCCAGACCTCCGTCGTCGAGGCGTCGAACGCGGTCGGCGAGTGCAGCAGCGTCCGCTCGTGCGCGCCGGTCAGGAACTGCGGGTTGGCCAGCAGGTCGACGACGTTGCGGTGAGTGACCCCGACCCCCTTGGGCAGGCCGGTCGAACCCGAGGTGTGCATCACGTAGAGCAGCCGGTCGGGGTGGATCCTCAGCCCGGGGTTCTCCGCCACGGTCCCGGAGCCGGTGATCTCCAGGACACTCCTGAGCGGGTCCTGCGCGATCGGGTGTCCGGTGTGCTCGGTGTCCACCAGGATGAAACGGGCGTCCGTCGCGTCCAGCACGTGCCTCAGCCGGGGCAGCGGGTAACGCGGGTCGAGCGGCGCGTAGGTTCCGCCCGCCTTCGCCACGGCCAGGATCGCCGCGACCAGCTCGACGCTCCGCTCCATCAGCACCGCGACCGGCTCCTCGGGAACCATCCCCCGGTCGAGCAGGGTGCGCGCGATGTGGTTGGCGCGGGCGTTGAGCTCGGCGTAGGTGACACCGGTCTCGCCGAGGACCACGGCGATCGTGCCGGGGTGGGCGGCGGCCCCGGCCTCGAACAGCTCGTGGACGCAACGGCCGAAGTCGGTCTCCACGGCGGTGTCGTTCCGCGTGACCAGCAGCAGTTCCCGCTCCTGGTCGGAGAGCACGTCGATGGCGCCGATCGCCAGTTCGGGGTCGTCGGCCACCGCACGCAGCACCCGGACCAGCCGCTCGGCCAGCGTTGCCACGGTGCCGTGGTCGAACAGGTCGCAGGCGTACCCGATCGCGCCGGTCAGGCCGACGGGGGTCTCGGTGAAGGTGACGTTGAGGTCGAACTGGGCGTGCGCCTCACCGACCGGCTCCATGGTCCCGCGCAGCCCGGCGAAGTCCAGCTCGGCGCGGGTCTGGTTGTCGAAGGTGACGACGGTCTGGAAGAGCGGGTGTCTGGCGGGCGTGCGGGGCGGGTTGAGGTGCTCGACCAGTCGTTCGAAGGGCACGTCCTGGTGGGTGTAGGCGTCCAGGTTGGCTGCGCGCACCCGGTCGAGCAGTTCGGTGAAGGTCGGGTTTCCCGACAGGTCGGTGCGCAACACCAGGGTGTTGACGAAGAAGCCCACGAGGTCGTCGAGTGCCTCGTCGGCGCGTCCGGCCGTGGGGGTGCCGAGCGGGATGTCGGTTCCGGCTCCGAGGCGGCTGTAGAGGGTGGCGACGGCGGCCTGGAGCAGCATGAACAGGCTGACCTGCCGCTCGGCCGCCACCCGGACCAACCGCCCGTGCAGTTCCGCGTCCACCCTGAACTCGGCGAGGTCGCCCCGGTGGCTGGGCACGGCAGGCCTGGGCCGGTCGTACGGCAGCGCCAGTTCCTCGGGCGTCCCGTCCAGCGCGTTCCGCCAGTGGGTGAGCTGCCCGTCGAGGAGGGTGTCGAGGAGGTCGCGCTGCCAGAGGGCGTAGTCGGCGTACTGCACCGGCAACGGTGCCCAGTCGGGGGTGTCTCCGGCCAGTCGTGCCCGGTAGGCGACGGCCAGGTCGTCGAACAGCGGCCGCAGCGACCAGCCGTCCCCGGCGATGTGGTGCAGCAGCAGGACCAGCACGTGCTCGTCCGCGCCCTGCGACAGCAACCAGGCCCGCAGCGGCGGCTCAGCCGCCAGGTCGAAGGCACGGCCGACGACCTCGGAAAGCTCACCCGTCAGGTGCAGCACCGGCCGGACGTCCTCAAGTACCTTCTGGTACGGCACGCTGTCCACCGAGGGGAAGACCGTCCGCAACGCCTCGTGCCGGTCGACCAGGTCCCCGAGGGCCTCTTCCAACGCCCGGGTGTCGACGGGGCCGTGCAGCCGTACGGCGAAAGGCGTGTTGTAGAGGGCGCTGGGTCCTTCGAGTTGTTCGATGAACCACAGGCGTTGCTGGGCGAAGGACAGCGGGACGTGTTCCGGCCGGGTCATGGCGGTCAGGGCGGGCCGTACGGCTACGGCCTGCTCGGTGGCCAGGTAGCGTTCCAGGCGGGCCACGTCCGGGTTCTGGAAGAGCGCCCTGATCGGCAACTCGACCCCCAGGACCGTACGGATCCGGCTGACCAGCTTGGTCGCGAGCAACGAATGCCCGCCCAGGTCGAAGAAGCCGTCGTCGACCCCGACCCGGTCAACGCCGAGGACCTCGGCGAACAGGCCGCAGAGGATCTCCTCCCGGGGGGTGCGCGGCTCGCGCCCCTCGGACGTGCTGAGATCGGGGGCGGGCAGGGCGCGCCGGTCGATCTTGCCGTTGGCCGTGACCGGCAGGGCCTCAAGCGTCACGACCACCGGCACCATGTAGGCCGGCAACCGGGCGGCCACATACTCCCGCACCTGCTCGGAAGTGGCATCCCCGGTGACGTAGGCCACCAGCCGCTTGTCACCGGGACGATCCTCCCGCACCACCACCACGACCTGACCGACCGAGGAGAACCCCCCGATCACCGCCTCGACCTCACCCGGCTCGATCCGGAAACCACGGATCTTCACCTGGTCGTCGGTACGGCCGACGAACTCGATCTGTCCGGAACTGTTCCACCGGACCAGGTCCCCGGTGCGATACATCCGCCCACCCGGCCCGCCGTACGGACAGGCCACGAACCGCTCAGCCGTCAGACCAGACCTGCCGGCATACCCACGGGCCAGACCCGAACCGGCGATGTACAGTTCGCCCGCGACCCCGTCCGGGACCGGCCGCAGGGCCTCGTCCAGCACGTAGAGGCGCATGTTGTCCAGCGGACGGCCGATGGGCACCGAAGCCCGGGGAGCCGAGGACTCGTCCATGCGATGGCAGGTGGCGAAGGTCGTGGTCTCGGTCGGGCCGTACCCGTCGACCACCGTCAACCCGGGACAACTCTCCAGCACCCGCCGCACCGAGGCCGCGGAGACCACATCACCCCCGGTCCAGACCTCCCGAACCGTCGCGAAACACTCCGGCGCCTCCTGCGCCACCAGGTGGAACAATCCCGCCGTCAACCACAGCGCGTCCACCCCACCATCGGCCAGCAACCGGACGAAATCCGCCGTACCGAGCTGCCCCGGCGGCGCCACGACCACCTGACCACCGGAGAGCAGCGGCACCCACAGCTCGTAGGTCGAGGCGTCGAACGCGGTCGGTGAGTGCAGCAGCACACTCCTGGAGGTGATCCCGTCGAAGCAGCGGCTGTGGGCCAGGTCGATCACGTTCTGGTGGGTGATCGTGATGCCCTTGGGCGTCCCGGTCGATCCGGAGGTGAACATGACGTAGGCGGTGTGCTCTGGCCGGGCGATGTCCGGCGGGGCCGCGACGGGGCCGGTGACGTCGGGTGGGGTGATGGTCAGGGTGGTGACGTGAAGGTCGTGGGTCGTGTCGGTGAGCAGGAGGGTGGCGCCCGCGTCGGTCAGGATCCGCTGGAGGCGTTCGGTGGGCTGCCGAGGATCGAGGGGAAGGTAGGCGGCTCCGGCCTTAAGCACGGCAAGGATCGCGACGACCAAGGTGGGAGAGCGATCCAGGAGCAACGCGACCGGCGCGTCCTGCCGGGCGCCTGCCTCGATGATCCGGTGGGCCAGGTGGTTGGCGTTCGCGTCGAGGTCGGCGTAGGTGAGGTGGGTGTCGCCGGAGACGACGGCCACGGCGTCGGGGGTTCTGGCGGCCTGTTCGGCGAACAGCCGGTGCAGGGTGGAGACGACCTGCGGGACGGCGGTGTCGTTCCGCGTGACCAGCAGCAGTTCCCGCTCCTGGTCGGAGAGCACGTCGATGGCGCCGATCTCCAGCTCGGGGTCGTCGGTCACCGCACGCAACACCCGGACCAGCCGCTCCGTCAGGGTGGTGGCGGTGTGGTGGTCGAACAGGTCGGTTGCGTACTCCAGCAGACCGGTCAGCCCGTCGCCGGTCTCGGTGAAAGCGAAGGACAGGTCGAACTTGGCGATGTCCAGGTCGAAGGGGTACTCCCGGCAGGCCAGTCCGGCGAACTCCTCGGGCAGGGGGGTCTGGCTGTCCAGGGTGACGGCGGTCTGGAACAACGGGTGCCTGGCCGGGACCCGCTCCGGATTGAGATGCTCCACCAGCCGCTCGAACGGCACGTCCTGGTGGGTGTAGGCGTCCAGGTTCGCCGTACGAACCCGGCCCAGCAGTTCGGCGAAGGTCGGATTCCCCGACAGGTCCGTCCGCAGCACCAACGTGTTGACGAAGAAGCCGACCAGGTCGTTGAGCGCCTCATCCGTACGGCCCGCCGTCGGCGTCCCCAGCGGAATGTCCGTCCCGGCCCCGAGGCGGCTGTAGAGGGTGGCGACGGCGGCCTGCAACAGCATGAACAGGCTGACCTGCCGCTCGGCCGCCACCCGGACCAGCCGCCCGTGCAGCTCCGCGTCCAGCCCGAACCCGGCCACCCCACCCCGATGACTCGACACAGCAGGCCTGGCCCGGTCATACGGCAACGCCAGCTCCTCCGGCACCCCGTCCAGCGCGCCCTGCCAGTAGGCGAGTTGCTCGTCCTGAACGGTGTCGAGGAGGTCACGCTGCCAGAGGGCGTAGTCGGCGTACTGCACCGGCAGTGATCTCCACGAAGGCGTCTGTCCGGTTAATCGCGCCTGGTAGGCGACGGCCAGGTCGTCGAACAGCGGCCGCAGCGACCAGCCGTCCCCGGCGATGTGGTGCAGCAGCAGGACCAGCACGTGCTCGTCCGCACCCTGCGACAGCAACCAGGCCCGCACCGGCGACTCGGCCGAGATGTCGAAGACCCCGACTGCCAGGTCCTCCACGACCGCCCGCGCCTGCTCGTCATCGGCGCACTCCCGCACGTTCAGCGTCAGCCGGGCGTCCTCAAGCACTCTCTGGTACGGCACGCCGTCCACCGAGGGGAAGGTCGTCCGCAGCGCTTCGTGTCTGGCCACCACGTCCGTCAGCGCCGCGTCGAGTGCCGAGGTGTTCACGGGGCCGTGCAGCCGTACGGCCAGGGGGGTGTTGTAGAGGGCACTGGGTCCTTCGAGCTGTTCGATGAACCACAGGCGTTGCTGGGCGAAGGACAGCGGGATGTGTTCCGGCCGGGTCAGGGCGGTCAGGGCGGGCCGTACGGCTACGGCCTGCTCGGTGGCCAGGTACCGCTCCAGGCGGGCCACGTCCGGGTTCTGGAAGAGCGCCCTGATCGGCAACTCGACCCCCAGGACCGTACGGATACGGCTGACCAGCTTGGTCGCGAGCAACGAATGCCCGCCCAGGTCGAAGAAGCCGTCGTCGACCCCGACCCGTTCGACCCCGAGGACCTCGGCGAACAGGCCGCACAGAACCTCCTCCCGGGGCGTGCGCGGCTCGCGCCCCTCGGACGTGCTGAGATCGGGGACGGGCAGGGCGCGCCGGTCGATCTTGCCGTTGGCCGTGACCGGCAGGGCGTCGAGAACCACCACGAACGGCACCATGTAGGCCGGCAGCCGGGCGCCCACGTACTCGCGCACTCCCTCGGGGGTGGCGTCCCCGGTGACGTAGGCCACCAGGCGCTTGTCGCCGGGACGATCCTCCCGGACGATCACCAGGGCCTGCCGTACCGAGGGATGCTCCGCGACGACGACCTCGATCTCGCCCGGTTCGATGCGGAAGCCGCGGATCTTCACCTGGTCGTCGGTACGGCCGACGAACTCGATCTGTCCAGAGGTGTTCCAGCGGACCAGGTCCCCGGTGCGGTACATCCGCCCGCCGTACGGACAGGCGACGAAGCGTTCGGCGGTCAGGTCCGGCCTGCCGACGTAGCCTCGGGCCAGGCCTTCGCCCGCGAGGTAGAGTTCGCCCGCGATCCCGGCCGGGACCGGTTGCAACGCCTCGTCCAGGATGTAGGCCCGCATGTTGTCCATGGGGCCGCCGATCGGCGGAACCGCCTGGTAGGCGAACGGGCGCCGCACCGGGTGGCAGGTGGCGAAGGTCGTGGTCTCGGTGGGGCCGTACACGTGGATGAAGGCCAGGTCCGGGCAGCGTTCGACGGCCCGGCGCATCGCGGTGACCGACCCGGCCTCGCCGCCGCTCCACACCTCCCGCACCCCCGCCAGGGGACGCGACTCGTGCTCGGCCAGCAGGTTGAACAACGCCGTGGTGAAGAACGCCGCCGTCGGCCGCCGTTCGATCAGCAGTGTGGACATGGCGTCCAGGTCCAGCTCGCCCGGTGGGGCCACGACCACCTGGCCGCCGGAGAGCAGCGGCACCCACAGCTCGTAGGTCGAGGCGTCGAAGGCCAGGGGAGAGTGGACCAGCACCCGGCGGTGTTCCTCCTTGCGGAACCGGCCGTCGGCGGCCAGCGCCACCACGTTCCTGTGGGTGACGGCCACGCCCTTCGGCACCCCCGTGGACCCCGAGGTGAACATGACGTACGCCAACTGATCCTGATAAATGGGCATATTTTGCCCGGCGGGTTCTACGTCCGGTTCGTTGAGCAGGGTGGCGACGTCGAGCACCGTCATGTCGTCCGGGAACGTCGCCCGCCGGGCGGTCTCGTCACCCAGGACCAGGTGAGCCCCGCTCTGCCGCAGGATCACCTCGATGCGTGAGGCCGGATAGCGAGGATCGAGTGGCACGTACACGCCACCCGCCTTGAGCACCCCCAGGATGGCGATCACCGCCTCGAAGGAACGCTCCAGGAAGAGCACCACCGGGGTCTCCCTGGTCACCCCCTCGGTCGTCAGACGCCGCGCCAGCCGCTCGGCGCGGGCGTCGAGCTCCGCGTAGGTCAGCGTCCGCTCGTCCTGGTTGAGCGCGACCGCGTCCGGGGTGCGCGCGACCTGCTCGGCGAACAGTTCGGGAAGGCTTCCCCCGGCCACCGGACCGGCGGTCTCGTTCCACTCGTCCAGGATCTCGGCCCGCTCCTCGGGGGCGAGCACGTCGATGGCGGCGATCGGCAGGTCCGGGTCGTGGGCGACGGCCAGCAGCACCCGCAGGAGTCGTTCGGCCAGGGTGGTGGCGGTGTGGTGGTCGAACAGGTCGGTTGCGTACTCCAGCAGGCCGGTCAGCCCGTCGCCGGTCTCGGTGAAAGCGAAGGACAGGTCGAACTTGGCGATGTCCAGGTCGAAGGGGTACTCCCGGCAGGCCAGTCCGGCGAACTCCTCGGGCAGGGGGGTCTGGCTGTCCAGGGTGACGGCGGTCTGGAACAACGGGTGCCTGGCCGGGACCCGCTCCGGATTGAGATGCTCCACCAGCCGCTCGAACGGCACGTCCTGGTGGGTGTAGGCGTCCAGGTTCGCCGTACGAACCCGGCCCAGCAACTCGGCGAAGGTCGGATTCCCCGACAGGTCCGTCCGCAACACCAGGGTGTTGACGAAGAAGCCGACCAGGTCGTTGAGCGCCTCGTCGGTGCGTCCGGCCGTGGGGGTGCCGAGCGGGATGTCGGTCCCCGCTCCCAGACGGCTGTAGAGGGTGGCGACGGCGGCCTGGAGCAGCATGAACAGGCTGACCTGCCGCTCGGCCGCCACCCGGACCAACCGCCCGTGCAGCTCCGCGTCCAGCCCGAACCCGGCCACCCCACCCCGATGACTCGCAGTAGCGGGCCTGGCCCGGTCATACGGCAGCGCCAACTCCTCCGGCACCCCGTCCAGCGCGCCCTGCCAGTAGGCGAGCTGCTCGTCCTGAACGGTGTCGAGGAGGTCCTGCTGCCACAACACGTAGTCGGCGTACTGCACCGGCAGCGGCTCCTGGATCGGAAGCCGCCCGGCCAGCCGCGCCTCGTAGGCCGTCTCCAGATCGACGAAGAGCGGGCCCACCGACCAGCCGTCGCTGACGATGTGGTGCAGCAGCAGGACCAGCACGTGCTCGTCCGCACCCTGCGACAGCAACCAGGCCCGCACCGGCAACTCGGCCGAGATGTCGAAGACGTACCCGGCCGCCCGCTCGACCGCCCGCCGTACCTCGGCGTCGTCCGCGCAGGCCAGCACCTCAAGCACCGGCCGGACCCCGGCCTCCCGGATCTCCTGGTACGGCCCGGCGTCCGAGGAGACGAAGACCGTGCGGAGCACCTCGTGCCTGGTCAGCAGGTCCCCGAGGGCGGCCTCCAGGGCTCCGGCGTCGATCCGGCCGCCGAGCCGCAGCACGAGCGGCGTGTTGTACAGGGCGCTCGGCCCCTCAAGCTGTTCGATGAACCACAGGCGCTGCTGCGCGTAGGAAAGCGGAATCATGGTCTTCCTCCGACAGGGATCACGGGCTGCTCAGCGCCTGGGCCGCAACGCGGGCCTGGCCGGGCCGGACTTGGGGAGTTCGTCGACGACACCGGCGACGGTGGGGGCGTTGAACAGGGAGCGGATCGGCAACTCGGCGCCGAGGACGGTGCGGATGCGGCTGACGAGCTTGGTGGCGAGCAGCGAGTGTCCGCCCAGGTCGAAGAAGCCGTCGTCGATGCCCACCCGTTCGAGACCGAGGACCTCGGCGAACAGGCCGCACAGGATCTCCTCCCTCGGGGTGCGCGGACCACGGCCACCGGCCGTACCGAAGTCGGGAGCGGGCAGCGCGTGCCGGTCGATCTTGCCGTTGGCCGTGACGGGCAGGGCGTCCAGGACCATCACCGTCGGCACCATGTAGGCGGGCAGCCGGGCGGCGACGTGCTCACGCACCTGTTCGGGGACGGCCTCCCCGGTGACGTAGGCGACCAGGCGCTTGTCTCCCGGCCGGTCCTCACGTGCGACCACGACCGCCTGCCGTACCGAGGGATGCTCACCGGTCACGGCCTCGATCTCGGCGAGCTCGACCCGGAAGCCGCGGATCTTCACCTGGTCGTCGGTACGGCCGACGAACTCGATCTCCCCGGAGGTGTTCCACCGGACGACGTCCCCGGTGCGGTACATCCGCCCGCCGTACGGACAGGCCACGAACCGCTCGGCGGTCAGCGCGGGTCTGCCCACGTACCCGCGGGCCAGGCCGGTGCCCGCGATGTACAGCTCGCCCGCGACGCCGGCCGGGACCGGCCGCAGTCCCTCGTCCAGTACGTAGACGCGGGTGTTGTCCATCGGGCGGCCGATGGACAACCGCCCCGACCCGGCCTCGAGCTGGGTCACGCAGAGCGTCGTCTCGGTCGGACCGTACAGGATCCGGATCGTGACGCCGGAGTTCGCCTCGCGCACCCGGCGCACCGCGGCGGGCGAGACCACGTCGCCTCCGGTCAGCACCTCCCGCACCCCCGCGAAGGCGTCCGGATCCTCCTCGGCGATCACCCGGAACAGACCGGCCGTGACGTGGACGTGAGTGAGGTCGTGCCGTCTGACCAGGGCACGGATCCCGGCCGCGTCCACGTTGCCCGCCGGCGCGACGACCACCTGACCGCCGGAGAGCAGCGGCACCCACAGCTCGTAGGTGGAGGCGTCGAAGGCGTGCGGCGCGTGGAACAGGATCCGCTGTCCGTACGGCTGCCGCCAGGACCTGTCCATCACCAGGTCGATCACGTTCTGGTGGGTGATCGTGATGCCCTTGGGCGTCCCGGTCGATCCGGAGGTGAACATGAGGTAGGCGGTGTGCTCTGGCCGGGCGATGTCCGGCGGGGCCGCGACGGGGCCGGTGACGGCGGGTGGGGTGATGGTCAGGGTGGTGATGTGAAGGTCGTGGGTCGTGTCGGTGAGCAGGAGGGTGGCGCCCGCGTCGGTCAGGATCCGCTGGAGGCGTTCGGTGGGCTGCCGAGGATCGAGGGGAAGGTAGGCGGCTCCGGCCTTGAGGATGCCCAGGATCGCGACGACGAGGGTGGGGGAGCGGTCCAGGAGCAGCGCGACCGGGGTGTCCGGTGTCAGGTTCCGGCCGAGCAGGGTGTGGGCGAGGTGGTTGGCGTGGGTGTCGAGGTCGGTGTAGGTGAGGTGGGTGTCGCCGGAGACGACGGCCACGGCGTCGGGGGTTCTGGCGGCCTGTTCGGCGAACAGCCGGTGCAGGGTGGAGACGACCTGCGGGACGGCGGTGTCGTTCCACCCGGTCACCAGTAGCTCCCGCTCCTGCGGAGCCAGGATCTCCAGGGCGGTGACGTGCTGTCCGGGGTCGTCGGCCACCGCCCACAGCACCCGGAGCAGCCGTTCGGCCAGCGTTGTCACGGTCCCGTGGTCGAACAGGTCGCAGGAGTACTCGATCATGCCGGTCAGCCCGTCACCGGTCTCGGCGAAGTTGAAGGCCAGGTCGAACTTGGCGACGTCCAGGTCGAAGGGATACTCCCCGCACTCCAGTCCGGCGAACTCCTCCGGCAGCGGGGTCTGGCTGTTCATCGCGATGAGGGTCTGGAAGAGCGGGTGCCTGGCCGGGACCCGCTCGGGGTTGAGGTGCTCGACCAGTCGTTCGAAGGGCACGTCCTGGTGGGTGTAGGCGTCCAGGTTGGCTGCGCGCACCCGGTCGAGCAGTTCGGTGAAGGTCGGGTTTCCCGACAGGTCGGTGCGCAACACCAGGGTGTTGACGAAGAAGCCGACCAGGTCGTCGAGCGCCTCATCCGTGCGTCCGGCCGTCGGCGTCCCCAGCGGGATGTCCGTCCCGGCCCCGAGGCGGCTGTAGAGGGTGGCGACGGCGGCCTGGAGCAGCATGAACAGGCTGACATGGTGCCCTGCGGCCAGCCGGACGAGCCTGGCGTGCAACTCGGCGTCCACCTGGAACGGGGCGTTCGCACCCCGGTGGCTCGCCCGGTCCGGCCTGGGCCGGTCGTACGGCAGCGCCAGCTCCTCGGGCGTCCCGTCCAGCGCGTTCCGCCAGTGGGTGAGCTGCCCGTCGAGGAGGGTGTCGAGGAGGTCTCGCTGCCAGAGGGCGTAGTCGGCGTACTGCACCGGCAACGGTGCCCAGTCGGGGGCGTTTCCAGCCGATCGTGCCCGGTAGGCGACGGCCAGGTCGTCGAACAGCGGCCGCAGCGACCAGCCGTCCCCGGCGATGTGGTGCAGCAGCAGGACCAGCACGTGCTCGTCCGCGCCCTGCGAAAGCAACCAGGCCCGGACCGGGATGTCCACGGCGATGTCGAAGACGTGCTCGACGGAGATGCGTTCGACCGTCGCGCGGACGTCGGCGTCGTCCGCGCACACGCGCGTCTCCAGCACCGGGCGGGCGTTCTCGGCGAGCCGCAGACGGGGCAGCCCTCCGACCGAGGGGAAGGTCGTCCGCAGCGCTTCGTGTCTGGCCACCACGTCCGTCAGCGCCGCGTCGAGTGCCGAGGTGTTCACGGGGCCGTGCAGCCGTACGGCCAGGGGGGTGTTGTAGAGGGCACTGGGTCCCTCGAGCTGTTCGATGAACCACAGGCGTTGCTGGGCGAAGGACAGCGGGATGTGTTCCGGCCGGGTCATGGCGGTCAGGGCGGGCCGTACGGCGCCGGCCTGCTCGGTGGTCAGGTACCGTTCCAGGCGGGCCACGTCCGGGTTCTGGAAGAGCGCCCTGATCGGCAACTCGACCCCCAGGACCGTACGGATCCGGCTGACCAGCTTCATCACCAGGAGTGAGTGTCCACCCAGGTCGAAGAAGCCGTCATCCAGGCTGACCCGTTCGGCCCCGAGGACCTCGGCGAACAGGCCGCAGAGGATCTCCTCCCGGGGGGTGCGCGGCTCGCGTCCCTCGGACGTGCTGAGATCGGGGGCGGGCAGGGCGCGCCGGTCGATCTTGCCGTTGGCCGTGACCGGCAGGGCCTCAAGCGTCACGACCACCGGCACCATGTAGCCCGGCAACCGGGCGCCCACGTACTCGCGCACTCCCTCGGGGGTGGCGTCCCCGGTGACGTAGGCCACCAGGCGCTTGTCGCCGGGACGATCCTCCCGGACCACCACCAGGGCCTGACCGACCGGAGAGAACCCCCCGATCACCGCCTCGACCTCACCCGGCTCGATCCGGAAACCACGGATCTTCACCTGGTCGTCGGTACGGCCGACGAACTCGATCTGTCCGGAGGTGTTCCACCGGACCAGGTCCCCGGTGCGGTACATCCGCCCACCCGGCCCGCCGTACGGACAGGCCACGAACCGCTCAGCCGTCAGACCAGACCTGCCCGCGTATCCACGGGCCAGGCCTTCGCCCGCGAGGTAGAGCTCGCCGGCCACTCCGGCCGGGACCGGTTGCAACGCCTCGTCCAGGATGTAGGCCCGCATGTTGTCCATCGGCCCGCCGACGGGCACCGAGGCCGGGACGGAACCGGCCGAGCGCATCGGGTGGCAGGTGGCGAAGGTCGTGGTCTCGGTCGGGCCGTACCCGTCGACCACCGTCAACCCGGGACAACTCTCCAGCACCCGCCGCACCGAGGCCGCGGAGACCACATCACCCCCGGTCCAGACCTCCCGAACCGTCGCGAAACACTCCGGCGCCTCCTGCGCCACCAGGTGGAACAATCCCGCCGTCAACCACAGCGCGTCCACCCCACCACCGGCCAGCAACCGGACGAAATCCGCCGTACCGAGCTGCCCCGGCGGCGCCACGACCACCTGACCACCCGAGAGCAACGGCACCCACAACTCGTAGGTCGAGGCGTCGAAGGCCAGGGGAGAGTGGACCAGCACCCGGCGGTGCTCCTCCTTGCGGAACCGGCCGTCGGCGGCCAGCGCCACCACGTTCCTGTGGGTGACGGCCACGCCCTTCGGCACCCCCGTGGACCCCGAGGTGAACATCAGGTAGGCCCGGTTGTCCGGCAGGACGCGGACGGCGGGCCGTTCCCCGGCCTGCTCCGTCTCGTGCGCCCGGATGGTCCGCAGCCGGTCCGAGCCCGTCAACGGGTGTCCCTGGTGCGCCTCGTCCACCAGCAGCAGTCCGGCGCCGCTGTCGGCCAGTACGCGGCTGAGCCGTTCCAGTGGGTGGCGGTCGTCGAGCGGCACGTACAGGCCGCCGCCCTTGAGGATCGCGAGCAGCGCGGCCACCTGGTCGGCGGAGCGGTCCATCAGCAGCGCGACCGGCGTCTCCAGGCCCATGCCCGCCGCGGCCAGCCGGTCGGCCAGCCGTTCCGCCCGCAGGTCGAGGTCCCGGTAGGTCAGCTCCTCCTCGCCGCAGCGCAGAGCCACCGCGTCCGGGACACGCGCCACCTGCTCGGCGAACAGCTCAGGAAGGCTCCGCTCGGGGACCGGCCCCGCGGTGTCGTTCCATCCGCCGAGGATCTCGGCCCGTTCCCCGGGCGTCAGGACTCCGGCGTGGCCGACCGGTGCCCCGGGGTCGTCCAGCAGGTGGCCGAGCAGCCGTTCGAACCGGCCGAGCAGGGCCGTGGCCTCCTCGCCGGTGAGGACGGAGGGCTGGTGGTCGAGGTGCAGGCCGAGCCGTTCTCCGGGAGTGACCGCCAGCAGCAGCGGGTAGTGGGCGCCGTCGGCGTCCTCGACGAGTGCGACGTCCAGGACGCCTTCGACGCCGAGGGGCGCGTTGTCCGGGTAGTTGCCGTAGACGACGACGGTGTCGAACAGGCCGCCGAGCCCGGCGCACCGCTGGATCTCGGCCAGCCCCAGGTGCTGGTGGTCCAGGAGCTCGGCCTGTTCGGCCTGTACCCGGGTGAGCAGCGCCGCCCAGCTCTCCGCGGGGCGGACTCCGATCCGGACGGGGACGGTGTTGATCAGCAGGCCGACCATCCGCTCCACGCCGGGGATCTCGTGCGGGCGACCGGAGACCGTCATGCCGAAGGCGACGTCACCCCGGCCGGTCAGCCGGGTCAGCAGCACCCCCCAGACCGCCTGGATCACGGTGTTGACGGTCACGCCGTGCCGCCGGGCGAGCCGTACGAGCCGGTCGGTGGTCTCTGCGGGCAGTTCCCTCCGCAGCCGCCGGGGCGGTTCCGGCGCCCTCTGGCCGGGCGCGACCAGCGTGGGCTCCTCGAATCCGGCCAGCGCCGTGGTCCACGCCCGCCTGGCGGCCTCCCGGTCCTGCCGGTCGACCCAGGCCAGATAGTCCCGGTACGGCACGCGGCGCGGCAGTACGGAGTCGTCGCCGGAACTCGCGTACAGCGCCCACAGCTCCTCGGCGAAGATCGGCATGGACCAGCCGTCGAGCAGGATGTGGTGGACGGAGGCGACGAGCCGGTGGCGTTCCGGTGCGGCGCGCAGCAGCAGCCAGCGCACCAGCGGCGGGCGGGACAGGTCGAAGCGGCGGGCGCGTTCCTCCTCGACGATCCTCGCGGCGTGTTCCTCGAAGTCGTCCACGCCGGACAGGTCGATCTCCGTGAAGGGCGCCCGCGCGCCGTCCACGACGACCTGGAACGTCGAGCCGTCCTCGCCCCGGTGGAAGGCGGCGCGCAGGTTGGGGTGGCGTTCCAGCAGCGCCGTGGTGGCGGCGCGCAGCCTGGGCACCTCAAGTTCCCCGGTCAGGTCGAAGCTGCACGCGGCGGTGTAGACGTCGGCGGCCCCCAGGTCGTACTGGGAGTGGAAGGCCATGCCGCTCTGCGTCGCGGACGCGGGCCACACGTCGCCGATCCCGGCGGGCCGGTGCGCGGCCACCAGGGCGTCCAGTCCGGCCTGGTCGATCTCGACGAGGGGGAAGTCGGAGGGCGTGTACGTGTTCACGGTGCTTCGCCGTACGTGGGCGGCGATACCGCGCAGCGCGGTGAACCAGGCCTCGGCGAGTTCGGCGGTCTCCCGTTCGGTGAGCAGTTCACCCGCCCAGGTCCACTCGGCCAGCAGCGCCGGGCCCTTCGGGGTGTCGAGGGTGAGGGCGTCGAGGCCGAGGGCGTGCGGCAGCGACATGTCCGGCTCGCCGCCCTCGCCCACCAGGTCGGCTCCGGCCAGCCAGTCCTCGCCGGTGACGTCGTCCATCGGGAAGCGGCCCAGATAGTTGAACTCGATCCTCGGCTCGGGGTGTTCGCCCAGGACGGCCCCGGTCTCGGGATTGAGGTACCTGAGCAGGCCGTAGCCGATGCCGTGGTCGGGGATGGCGCGCAGCTGTTCCTTGACCCGTTTGAGCGCGGCGCCGACTCCCGCGCCTCCCGCGGTCACCTCCGTCCAGGGCACCGTGCCCGGGTCGAGCCGTACCGGGAAGACCGAGGTGAACCAGCCGACCGTCCTGGACAGGTCGACTCCGTCGACGATCTCCTCCCGGCCGTGCCCTTCGACGGCCACGAGCACGGGCGTCCCTGAGCCGGGGGTGCGGCGTGCGCGCCAGTGCCCGAGAGCGAGGGAGAAGGCGGTCAGCAGCACGTCGTTGACCTGCGCGTGGAAGGCGGCGGGGGCCTGGGTGAGCAGTGGTTCGGTGATCTCGGGCGGCAGCGCGAGGCGGAGTGAGCCGACGGTGGCGTAGGTGTCGCGGGCCGGGTCGAAGGCACGTCCGCCGAGTGGTGTCTCCGGCGTCCTCAGGGTCTCGGCCCAGAACGGCAGTTCGGCCACGCGGGCGGGGGACAGGGCCGCCTCGCCGAGCCGCCGCGCCCAGTGGCGGAAGGAGGTCGGGACCGGTTCGAGCGGTGTTCCCGGTTCGCGCAGCGCCGCCAGCAGGTCCGCCTGGAGGGTCCGCCAGGACACCCCGTCGACGACCACGTGGTGGACGACGAGCAGCAGGCGCGCGCCGTACCTGACCGCCTGGAGCATCACTCCGGTCTCTGGCCGCAGCCGGGCCGGCGCCGTGCGCGCCGCCGCCGCGAAGTCCGCCTCGCCGGTCACGAACTCCACCACGTCCCCGGCGCGTACGGCGCCCTCGGGCCGGGTCCAGAGCCGCCACGGCCGTACGGCGGGCGCCGAGGTCCGCATCCGCAGCACGTCGTGCCGGTCCAGTACGGCCTGCAGCGCGGCGGTCAGCCGTCCGTCGGTCGTCTCCGCGGGGATCGACAGGCTCATCGACTGGTGGTAGCCGTCCAGCGGGCCCCGCTGCGCGGCCAGCCAGGCGATGACGGGGGTCTGCGGGACCTCGCCGAGGTTGGCGCCCGCCTCCTCCGTCACGGCGGGCCGTTCCTCGACCGTCCCCGCGATCCGGGCCAGGGCCGTCACGCTGCCCGCGGTGAAGACGTCACGCGGGCTGATCCGCAGCCCGGCCCTGCGCGCCTCGGAGACCAGCTGGATCGCGGTGATCGAGTCACCGCCGAGTTCGAAGAAGGACTCCTCGACTCCCACGTCGGCCAGGCCGAGAACCTTCCGGTAGAGCTCGTGGAGGGTCCGCTCCAGCTCGTCGGCCGGGGCGGGCGTCCCCACGTCGGCCTGGCCGAAGACCGGGGCGGGCAGGGCCTTCCTGTCGACCTTTCCCGCCGCGTTGAGCGGGAACGTCTCAAGCACGACGACGGCGGCGGGCACCATGTAGTGCGGCAACCTGCCCGCGCAGTGCTCGCGCAGCTCGGCCGGGTCGGCCTGGCCGGTGACGTAGCCGACGAGGAGCCTGCGGCCGGGCTCGACCTGCCTGGCCAGCACCACGGCCTGCCGTACGGCGGGGTGCCCGGCGAGGACCGCCTCGACCTCGCCCGGTTCGATGCGGAAGCCGCGGATCTTCACCTGGTCGTCGGCTCGGCCGACGAAGTCGAGCTGCCCGTCGGGGCGCAGCCGTACCCTGTCGCCGGTGCGGTACATCCGCTCGCCCGGCTCGCCGAAGGGGCAGGCCACGAAGCGTTCCGCGGTCAGGCCAGGCCTGCCCACGTAGCCCCGGGCCAGTCCGGGTCCCGCGACGTACAGCTCGCCCTCGGCGGCCGGGCGCAGGGCGTCGTCCAGGACGTGGACGTGGGTGTCGCGGCAGGGCAGGCCGATCGGCGGTTCCTCGTCACCGGTCAGGGGGCCGCTCATGGTGGCGGTGACCGTGGTCTCGGTGGGGCCGTAGCCGTTGAAGACGGCGTGCCCGGCGCTCCAGCGGGAGACCAGTTCGCGGGGGACCGCCTCCCCGCCGACGACGATGGCGCGCAGGGTCGGCAGCGGCACGTCGGGCAGGGTGGCCAGCATCGCCGGCGACAGGTCGGCGTGGGTGATCCCGTACTCGTCGATCAGGCCGGCGAGTTCCTCGCCGACCATCTGGCTCTGTTCGCGCGGCAGCACGAGGGTGGCGCCGTTGGCGAGGGTGTTGACGATGTCCGAGACGGAGACGTCGAAGCTGAGGGAGGCGCCCTGCAGTACGCGGCTGGTGCCGTCGATGCCGGTCAGGCCCGCGTGGGTGGCGACCAGGGCGGCGAGCCCCGCGTGGGTCACGGCCACGCCCTTGGGGGTGCCGGTCGAGCCGGAGGTGTAGATGACGTAGGCAGTGTTGGCCGGGGAGAGAGGCCGCAGCGGGACCTCTCCGGTGCCGGTGTCGACGGAGGAGTCGGCCTGCAGGAGGGGGACGCCGCAGTCGGGCAGGCCGGGAGCCGTCTCCACCGAGGTGAGGACCAGCTTCGCCCCGGAGTCGGCGACCATGCGCGTGATCCGGTCCGCCGGCAGGGAGGGGTCGACCGGCAACCAGGCCGCCCCGGACTTGGCGATCGCGTAGACGGCCGTGATCGCCGTGACGGACCTCGGCAGCGCCAGGGCGACGACGTCCTCCGTGCCGACTCCCCGCCCGGCCAGCAGCCGGGCCAGCCGGCCGGCCCGAAGGTCCAGCTCGGCGTAGGTGAGCCGGGTCTTCCCGGCCACCAGGGCGACGGCGTCCGGTGTCCTGGCCACCTGCGCCCCGATCAGTTCCGGCAGCGTCACCGGGGGCACACCACCAACCGCGGACATGCGGTTCCCTCCTTCGGCTTTCCCGTACGCGTCGTCGTCAGCTGTTGTCTTCCATGGCGGCGATCAGGCTCTTCGGCCGCATGTCGGTCCACGACCGTTCGATGTGGTCGAGGCACTCCTGGCGGGCGGCCTCCCCGAACACCACCTCCCATCCGGCCGGGACGGGGCTGAACGTCGGCCAGAGCGAGTGCTGGCCCTCGTCGTTGACGAGCACGAGGTAACGGGCGTCCGGGTCCTCGAAGGGGTTGGCCATGACGGTGTTTCCTTTCTCAGCGGTTCTGGGTCTTTCACCCGAGGACGAACAGGAGGTTGGAGCGGGAGGGGCGTCCGGCCGGCGGGGTCTCCAGGCGGGCGAAGAGGTCGCGGGCCAGCTCGGGAAGGTGTTCTGCGAGGTAGAAGTGGCCGCCGGGGAAGGCCCGTGTGGAGAAGGCGCGGGCGGTCGCCCTGGACCACGCGGCGACCGCGTCCGCCCCGACGCCCGGGTCGTCCGTGCCGTGGTAGACGTGGACGGGACAGTCCAGCGCGGTCGTGGCCGGTTCGGTGTAACGGTCCAGCAGGCGGTAGTCGGCCCGGATCGCCGGCATGATCAGTTCACGCAGTTCCAGGTTGTCGAAGACGCTCATGTCGGTCCCGCCGAGCTGTCCGACCCGTTCGATCAGGGCCTCGTCGGCGGCGTCCCCGAGCCCGAGCCTGGGCGCCAGCCAGGGTGCCGCGCAGCTGGAGGCGAAGAGCGTCCTGAGTGTGACGCCGTACCGCGCCGACAGTCGTACGGCCACCTCGTAGGCGACCAGCGATCCCAGGCTGTGGCCGAAGAAGGCCAGGGGCGCGTCGTCGAACCGCGCGCAGGCGTGGGCGATGGAGTCGGCCAGTTCACGCATGTCCTCGGCGAACGGGTCGCAGAGCCGTTCCTCCCGTCCGGGGTAGCGGACCGCGAGGAGCTCGACGCCTTCCGGCACCGCCGATTTCCAGGTGCGGAAATACCCGGCGGAGCCGCCGGAGTGCGGGAAGCAGACCAGTCGGAGGTTCGGTCTGGGGCACGGATTTATCGCGTGGAACTGACGCTCCGAGGTCGCGACCGGGTTCGTCGGAGGCATGTCGCGTCCTTTCGTCGCTGGACGGTGGCTTTTCATGAGGGTTCTCTGGAGGGGCGGGGAAACCCGTGGCGGGCGTCCGCGAGAGGGTTTTTCCGCGCGCACGGCAGCAGAATGTTCGTCTGAGGAAAGGGGTTCACCGGCGCCCGCTGTCAATGGGCGACTTCGATGACCTGCAATAACGGCCGGCCGGAGTAAGAAGGGGCGGTGATCCGCCGTCATAAAGTCCGTGCCGAGGCGGGGAAGTCAAACAAATGGCGGTCCGGGTTCCAGGGCCGGGTCTCACGGCCGGGCTCCATGTGCGTGGCCCGAACAGGCCACGCGGGCCGCCGCTGGGGCTACTGCCAGCCGGTTCCGCTGTGGACGACCACGAGGGCGGAGGAGGCGGGCGCGGCGGTGTCCACGGCGCCGGCGGCGAAAGCGGCCAGGACGGCGAGAGCGGAGACGGCCAGGAGGGTGACGACGCGGGAGGGGAGGGTGCGCAGGCTGTCGAACATGACGAGAGTCCTTATCGGATCAGAGCCGTGAGGCTCCGGCTGGGCGGTCGGCGCCTCGTCAGGTCGCCTTCCAGGTTGCTCATCCCGGGGTGTGAAACTTATCTTCATCACCGTTTCCCCTGCTCGGAAGGGGATCGAGCTGGCCTGTCTATGCCGTGGCCGGAACCGTTCACCGGTTCATCCGGAGAGCTCTCCGGGGGTTTCCCGCTCGACGAGCAGCTCGTAGAAGGGCCCGATGAGGGGCACCTGCGCCGTGACCTGCTCCCACTCCCGCAGTTCGTCGTGGGCGGCCAGGGCGCGGCGCACCACGGCGGCGGCCCGCTCCTCCGCCTGCTCAAGCCCGTCGGCGCCGAGGACGACCCCGAGCACGGGGTACGGCCTGGCGTGCGGGTGCACGGCGACGTGCTCGATTCGCTCGTCGGGGACGGCCGTGGCCAGGACCCGGCCCGCCACGTCCGCCGGCAGGCCGCTTCCGGCCGACGACCTGACCTGCACGTGCACGAGGTACATCGGCGCTCGCTTTCTCGTGGCGAATTGCGATTGCCACTGACCAGCAGTGGGGAGGTATGTCATAAAAAATTAAAGTTTTTGGCGAAATGAACCTTGCTATCCCGGTTGGGGCTCTGCGACGATTCCGGTCAACGGCGATGTTCGATCCAAAAGGAAATGCAGGTGCTCACTTCCCTGGGGTTGACTAAGGTCGCTGAGTCTGTCTATCGTGCGATGCTGGCCCGGCCGAACGAGGGAGTCGGCGAACTCGCCGAACGACTCTCCTGCGAAGCGGGCGACATAAGGGCCGCACTGGATGAGCTGAGTGAACTCGCTCTGATCCGCCCCTCGCAGCAGCAGAACGGACATCTGCACGCGGTCTCGCCCGACATCGGAATGCAGATTCTGCTCAGCAGGCAGCAGGCCGGTCTGATCGCGCAGCAACAGCGTCTTGAGGAGTCCCGCGCCGCCGCCGCCCGGCTCATCGCCGACCACGCCAGCCTCAGATCCGAGACCGGGGGCACCGGGGTCGAGCAGGTCGTCGGCATCGACAACATCCGCGACCGGATCGCGGTGCTCTGCCGTGCGGTAAGCAGGGAGATCATGACCTTCGCGCCGGACGGCGCCCAGACACCGGAGAACCTGGAGAGCGCCCGCCCGCAGGACGCGGCGGTGCTGGAGCGGGGAGTACGGCTGCGCGTCGTCTACCTCGACAGCCTGCGCAACAACCAGCCGACCGTCGACTACGCCAACTGGATCGTCCAGCGCGGCGCCGAGGTGCGGACCGTGGCGACGCTCCCCAACCGGATGATCATCCTGGACCGTGACACCGTCGTCATCGCCGTCTCCAGCGACAACACCGCCGCCGGGGCGGTCGTCCTGACCGGCGAGGGCACCGTGACCGCCCTGTGCGCGCTGTTCGAGAGCGTCTGGGCCAACGCCAGGCCGCTGTCCAGCGCCGTCCCGATCAACGCGCACGGCCTGTCGCCGCAGGAGCAGAGCGCGCTGGCCCTGCTGGCCGAGGGCCACACCGACGAGGCCATCGCCAAACGACTGGGCGTCTCGCCCAGGACCTCCCGGCGATTGGCCGCCACGCTCATCGAAAGGCTCGGAGCCCGCAGCCGGTTCGAGGCCGGCGTGCGGGCGGTGCGCCAGGGCTGGCTCGAGCATTAGGCCCCCGAGTCCTGTGGTTGCGGCCACCGGGCGGTGCGGATGACCCGCTTGCTCAGGGCGTAGACCCCGGCGGCCAGGAAGACGCCGCTGACGGTGAGCACCGCGGGAACGGGCCCGGCGTACTGCAGCAGGAGCCCGGCGACGAACGGGCCGAGGGCCGCGCCGACCGTGAGCATGGTGATGGTCGCGGTGATGGTCCGCCCGCGCAGGGCGTCCTCGACCTGGCGGAAGATCAGGATGTCGACCAGCACCATGGTCGCGGGCAGCGGCAGGACCGCCAGCGCCAGCACCACGCCGTACCACCAGAAGCCGAGCGGCACGGCCAGCGCCGCGGTGAGCGCGCCGCCCCAGGCGTAGAGCCCGATCAGCAGCGCGCCGGGGCTCAGCCTGCTGTGCAGCAGGCCGATCAGACCGGCGCCGGCCAGCCCGCCGATCGACACGATCGTGAAGGCGAACCCGACCTCGGCCTCCGAGCCGCCGTTGGTCTTGATCAGGACGACCACCAGCAGGTCGAGCGCGGAGCCGCCGAGGTTGAGCACGCTCAGCGCGATGATCGAGGCGCGCAGCACCGGGACGCGCAGCAGCAGCGCCAGCCCGTCCAGCATGCCTCCGCCGGACCGCGCGCGCCGCTCCCGGCTGGCCTCCCTGTCCCGGGGCACGGCCAGCGCGCAGAGCGCGGACAGGAGGTAACCGGCCGCGATGCCGATGACGGGCAGGGTGCGGGAGGCGGCGTAGAGCATGCCGCCGAGCGCGGGGCCGATGATCGAGGCGCTGTGCGATCTGACCTCCTCCTGCGTCAGCGCGCTGGTCAGCTGGGCGGGCGGGACGACGCTTCGGGTGGCCAGCATGCGGGCCCCGCTGGACAGCGGCTGCGTGGCTCCGGTGACCGCCGCGACGGCGAGGAGGTGAACGACGCCGAACGTGTCGTAGGTCAGGGAGAGCAGAAGCGTGGCGAACGCCAGCGCCCGCACGAGTTCGGAGACGATGAGCAGGGTCCTGCGGTCGTAGCGGTCGAGCATCGCCCCCGCGGGGACGCCCGCCGCGAAGGCGGCCACCCCGGTGACCAGGCCGTACAGTCCGGCGACCATCGCCGACCGGGTCACCGCGAGCACCAGCACGGGGATGGCGACCAGGGCCATGTTCACCGACATCGCCGCGCCGGCGCCGCCGACCCACAGGGCCTGGAAGCGCCGGTTCCGGCGTAACGGCAGGTCAGCGGAGTCCGTCTGCGCCTGGGGCGTTTCTGTCACCGTCATCGTCTTCACTTTCGTTCTCGACGCCGTGATCATTCACATCATCACATTCATTCATGCTAACGTGAATGTTGACGGATGCGCTACTGTAACGCAACCAGTGAAGCTGACCGGCGATGGAGCCCGAGATGATGGAAGCCAGCCTGTCCGAGAGCGCGGTCGTCGACGTCCGCAGGATCACCGACCTGGAGACCCTCCGCATGGTCGCGGACCCCCTGCGCCTGTCGATCCTGGCCGCCTTCCCCAGCGGAGAGCAGGCCGACCCCCTCACGGTCAAGGAGCTGGCCGAACGGCTCGGCGAGAACCAGACGAAGCTGTACCGGCACGTCAAACAGCTCGAAGAGGCCAACCTGATCTACGTGGCGCAGACCAGGGTGGTCTCCGGGATCATCGAGAAGCGCTACCGGCCGACGTATCGCAGGCTCACCATCGAGAACGACGTGTTCAGCCTGGCCCAGGACTCGGAGGACTTCAGCGACACCACGCTGGCACTCCTCGAATCGGCCCGTGACCGGCTGCGCGCCGACCTGCGGGCGGGCCGGGTCCCGCTCGACCCGCCCGCCTACGGCCCCGACCTCAGCCTCCAGATCAGCAGCGTCCGGGTGAACATGACGCCGGAGCGGTACGTGCGGGTGCGCACCGCGATCACCGAACTGATCGAGCGGGAGGCCTACAGCGACGAGAGCCCCGGTGCCCTTCCCGTCGTCGTGAACGCCCTCCTCTACCCGACCCTGGAGGAACGCGCGCAGCCGAGCTGAGCGCGCGCCCTCAGCGGGGCTTGGCGAGTGACCACAGGGACACCGCCATGAGCAGGGCCGTCAGCCCGCCGCAGATCATCACGGTGGAGACCGAGAAGGCGTCGACGACACGGCCGCCGAGGAAGGCGCCGAGGGCGAAGGTCGCCTGGAAGGAGGAGGTGAAGACGACCGTGGCGGCCTCGGGTGTGTGAGGGCCCGCGGCGATGAACGACGCCTGCGAGCAGACGGGCACACCTCCGTACGCCAGGCCCCAGAGCACGAGCGACGCCACGGCCCCGACGGCTGTTCCTCCGACCGAGGGCAGCAGCAGGGTGGTGGCCGCGATCAGGCAGCCGCAGACCGCGAAGGTCGCTCGCGGGTGTGCGGCGACGGCCTTGCCCGCCAGGAAGTTACCCGCGATTCCCGCGACGCCGTACGCCAGCAGGACGGCGCCGACGGCCGCGGGAGGCAGGCCGGTGACGTCCTGGAGGAAGGGCGTGACATAGGTGTAGGTGCCGAAGTGGGCCAGGACGATGAGGAAGGTCGCCGCCAGGGCGACGGCGGTGCCCCGGGCGCGCAGCAGGTCGAGCAGGACACGAGGGCTGGTGACCCGCTGGGCGGGCAGCGGCGGTAGCAGCGTCAGCAGGGCGGCCAGAACCAGGACAGCCAGCACGGCCACGACCAGGAAGGCGGTCCGCCAACCGGCGAGGTCGCCGATGAAGGTCCCGGCCGGTACGCCGAGCACGGAGCCCAGCGGCACGGAGGAGAAGATCACAGCGGTGGCGGTGCCTACGGCGTGCGGGGGCACCAGGCGGCCGGCCAGCCCCGCTCCGATCGACCAGAAGCCGCCGATGGTGAGACCGACGAGCGCCCTGGAGATCAGCATGACCCAGTAGGAGGTCGCCACCGCGGCCAGCACGTCGGCCACGGCGAGCACCGCCATGAGGACGCACAGCATCACACGGCGGTCCAGGCGCGCGGTGGTCAGTGTGACGGTGGGCGCGGCGACCGCGGCGACGACGCCGGGCAGCGTCATGGTCAGCCCTGTGGTGCCGTCGGAGATGCCGAAGTCCGCGCCGATGACGGGCAGCAGACCGATGGGCAGGATCTCGCTGGTGACGATGGCGAAGATGCCCAGCATGAGTGAGACGACCGAGAGCCAGCCGATGAGAGGCGAGCGGGGCCGAGCGAGCGTGATGGTGGACATGGTTCCCGTCCGGACAGGTGCGTGTGGCGTAAGGGCACTCAGCCAAGCAGCGGCGAAGTAGCGGGTACCGGCATGTTTCAGACGTGACCGATTCCTTTTCGCGGTGACCGGGGTCTACATGAGAGATCGGCCGGGTCCCGGCCAGGGCGAGATCCTGATCCGCGTCACCGCCGCCGGCGATTTCCCGACCCCGCCGGGTGCGGGCCGTGTCAATACCTCCCAGGTCAGATCTTGTCTGGACCCGGCGGAGACGCGGCCTGCGGGCCTTGGCCGGAATCGTTGGCGTCATGCGACTCCAACGAATGCAGATCTCGGCGCTGATCGTCCTCGCGCCGACCGCCGCGCTCGCCCTCGTGCCGCTGCCGGCGCTTCCCTACACCACGGGCTTCGCGCCGTACTGGGTGACCGTAGCGGCCGCCGTACTGGGCGCGGTGTTCGTGGTGCGGCCGCACGCCGCGGGGTTGCTGCCCGCCGTACTGCTGCTGTGGTCGGCGGGCGGCATCGTGCTTGACGCGTTCCGCGCGTTCTTCGCCGTCACGGGGATCCCGGCGGGGGAGTTCTCGCGGGTCGACTGGCCCGGGATGGCGCTGCGCGGGCTCAGCCTGGCGGGCTGCGCGCTGCTGGGGGCGCTGATTCTGCGTCACATCCGGGTGCCCGGCGGGTCGTGGCTCGGGTACAGCGCGTTCGCGGTCGGATTCGTCTATCCGACGGCCAAGCTGTACTGGTCGTTCGGCGGCACGCTGCTGCGTCCCACGGGGTACGACGAGGGCCTGCCGTACGGCGAGCTGATCATGCTGGTCGTCGGGGCGGCCGGTTCCCTGGCGCTGGTCCAGCGGTGGGGGAGGTGGCTGCCGCGGCGGCTGGTGCTGACGGGCGGTTGGACGGGCGCCGCTATGTTGACCACCATGGGAACCATGTCCGTTTTCGGTACGCTGTCGCAGCTGCTCGGCCTCACCCGGGGGCCCGTGCCGTTGTCCGATCCCGCGGCCGTGGTGACGGTCGGGCTGGTGTACGGGAGCTGGCTGCTGTTCGGGCTGGCGGTGGGCGGGGCCACACTGGCCTACCAGCGGGCGACGGTGTGATGACGCCACGGCGCGCGGACATGGTGTCGGCCTTCGTCGCCGGGGTGCCGTTGTTCTCGCTTTCGGTAGTGGTCGCGGTGCTCTCGGTGCCGGGAGCGCGCGCGGGCCTGCTCGTGGGGGCATGCCTGGTGGCGCACGTGGCCGTCGCGTACCGCCGGGCCTGCTGGGCGTTCCTCGTGGTCGCCGCCGCCTTCGCCGTCCAGGTCGCCGTGACCGGGCTGTTCCTCGTGCTGCCGTCGTCGTTGATCTTCCCGTTCATGGTCTACTCCTGCGCCGCGTACGACCGGCGCCATCCTCCGCTGGCCGTGGGCCTGGTGGGGGCCGGGGTGGCGGCGGCCAGGTTCGCGACCGACTCCAGTGTGGCCGCCGCGGCCCTGGGACCGAACCCGTGGCTGCTGTTCGGGCTGCTGGCCGCGGTGGTGGTCTCGGCGTGGGGGTTCGGTCTGTACCGGCGGACCCAGCTCGCCTACGTCGACCTGCTGCGGGAGCGGGCCCGTGACGCCGCCGCGCGGGCGACCGCGGCGGAACGGGCCAGGATCGCCAGGGAGATGCACGACGTGGTCGCGCACGCGCTGGCGGTCATCGTCGCCCAGGCCAGGGGTGGCCGGTTCGCGCCCGCGCGCGCGGCGGAGATCCTGGCCACGATCGAGGACACCGGGCGCACGGCGCTCACGGACATGCGGGCCGCCGTCGGCGTGCTGCGCGCCGTACCCGACGGGGCGCGGCCGTCACCGGGCCTGGCCGACCTGCCGGAACTGCTGGAGCGCACCAGGAGCGCGGGGCTTCCCGTGACCGAGATCGTGCGGGGCGCGGCCCGCCCCCTCGGACCGGGCACGGAGCTCGCCGTCTACCGGACGGTTCAGGAGGCGCTGACCAACACGCTCAAGCACGCGGGCCCCGGTGTCCGCGGCACGGTCACGCTGGAGTGGGCACAGGACGACCTGCGCCTCACCGTCAGCGACGACGGCGAGCCCCCGGCGGGGACGACAGGGACGGGGAACGGGTTGGCGGGAATGCGGGAGCGGGTGGGCGCCGTGGGCGGCACCCTGGAGATCCGGACGGAGGACGCGGGCGGGTTCGTCATCGATGCGCGCCTGCCGTATCGGACATGACGATTCGGGTCTATGTCGTCGACGACCAGGACCTGGTGCGTACCGGCACGGCGATGGTGATCGACGCGCAGGAGGACATGCGCGTGGTGGGGCAGGCACGCGACGGGGCGGAGGCCCTGGCCGGGCTGCGCGCGGTGACGGCGGACGTGGTGCTCATGGACGTGCGGATGCCGCGCATGGACGGGGTCGAGGCGATCAGGCGGCTGCCGATGACGGACGAAGGACCGAGGGTGATCGTCCTGACCACCTTCGACCTGGACGAATACGCCTTCGCGGCGCTTCGGGCCGGGGCGTCGGGTTTCCTGCTCAAGGACGCCCCCGCCGACGAGTTGCTGTCCGCGGTGCGGACCGTCCACCGTGGGGACGCGGTGATCGCGCCGTCCACGACGCGGCGTCTGCTCGACCATGTCGCGCGGCGCCTGCCGGACGTCACGCCGGACCCGCTGACGGAGCGCGAGCGCGAGGTGTTGCGGCACATCGCCTGGGGCGAGACGAACGCCGAGATAGCGGGATCGCTGTTCCTGGCCGAGGGCACCGTCAAGACCCACGTCGGCCGCATCCTGGGCAAGCTCGGGCTGCGCGACCGGGTCCAGGCCGTCATCTGGGCGTACGAACACGGCCTGAACAACCGTTCCTGAGCTTGCGACCCCGCGCGGGACGACCCGGCGGGCGGGGAGCCCTCGCGGTGCCGGTGAGGCCGCGGGCGCACCGTTTCCGGTGGTCACACGGTTTTCAGGCGGCGCCCCGCTGGGAGGCATTGGAACGATCCATATGCGAGCTCCTCGGGAATCGGCCTACCATCCCGGGGCCGGGGCGCCGCCGCGAAACCACGGCAACGGACGCGGCGGCCCCCATTGCCCATCCGGAGATCAGAGGAGCAACGTGACGATTTTAGTGACGGGGGCGACCGGCAACATCGGCCGCCATGTGGTGCGGGGGCTGGTGGGCGCGGGCCAGCGGGTACGCGCCATGGTCCGCGATCCGCGGGCGGCCAGGGTGCGTCTTCCCGCGGGGGTCGAACTGGTCCGCGGGGACTTCACCCGGCCGGACACCTGGCCGCAGGCGCTGAAGGCGGTCGAACGGGTCTATCTGTTCCCGTACGCCTACCAGGGGCCGGGGGCCGCCGGGCCCGGATTCACGGAGGAGGCCGTGGCGGCGGGTGTGCGCAGGTTCGTGGTGCACTCGGCCGCCGCGGCCGGGTTCGCCCCGTCCGACGACCCGAGTGCGCTGGGCCGTCACCTGGAGGAGGAACGCCGGGCCCATCGCGACCTTGAGACGGCGGTCGAGGCCACCGGCAGGGAGTGGACCCACGTCCGCCCGGGTCTGCTCGCCGCGCGCGCCCTCGGCTGGGCGGATCCGATCCGTGCCGAGCGGACGGTGCGCGAGCCGTACCCCACCTCGGGGTATCCGCTGGTCCACGAGGCGGATGTGGCCGAGGTCGCGGTGGCCGCGCTGCTGACCGACGAGCATCTCGGCGCGGCGTACACCATCACGGGCCCGGCCAAGGTCACCCAGGCCGAGCAGGTGTCGGCGATCGGCGCCGCCATCGGCGCGCGGGTGCGCTTCGAGGAGCTGACCCCGTCGCAGGCCCGCGTCCGGTGGCTCGCGGAGGGCTGCCCGCCGAAGATGGCCGACTGGCTGGTCGAGCTGCTGGCCGCCGCCGTCGAGGGCACGGGCGCGCTGGCGCCGACCAACACATACGAGGAGATGACCGGCCGTCCACCGCGCACCTTCGCCAGGTGGGCCCGGGACCACGCGGCGGACTTCACGGGGGAGGCGGCATGACGATCCTGGTGACCGGGGCGACCGGGGAGGTGGGCCGGTGCGTCGTCACGGAACTGCTGAGGTCCGGCCACGCCGTACGCGCCCTGACCCGGAGTTCCGCCACCGCCGGCCTGCCCGGCGGGGTCGAGGTGTTCGAGGGGGACCTGGAGCGCCCTGAGTCGCTGCGGGAGGCGCTGACCGGCGTGGAACGGCTCTATCTGTTCCCCGTGCCGCAGGCGATCTCCGAGGTCCTCGCGCTGGCGGCCGAGTCCGGGGTGCGGCGGATCGTGAACCTGTCGGGCGCCCTGGCCGACGACCCGATGTTCGCGGACGGCTACCAGGTGGTCGAGCGCGCCGTCGAGGCGTCCGGCCTGGAGTGGACCCACATCCGGCCGGGGGAGTTCGCGCGCAACTGGCTGGACTGGGCGCCGTCGATCCGCGCCGAGCGAGTCGTGCGCCGTCCGTACGGCGGGGCGGTGACCCAGCCGATCCACGAGGCGGACGTGGCCGCCGTCGCCACGGCGGTCCTCCTCGGGGAGGGCCACGCGGGCCGTACCTACACCTTCACCGGACCGCGGTCGCTCACCGTCGCCGAGCAGACCGAGGCGATCGGGCGGGCCCTCGGCGAACGGGTGCGCTTCGAGGAGCAGGACCCGGTGACGGCGCGGGAGCAGTGGATTCGGCACGGCTATCCGGCCGCCGTGGTGGACTGGCTGTTCGGGATATGGGCCGAGTCGGCGCGCGATCCCGCCCCGCCCAACGAGGAGTGGGCGACGCTCGTCCCGCGTCTCACGGGCCGCCCGGCCCGGACCTTCGAGGAGTGGGCCGCCGATCACGTGACGGCCTTCAGGTAGTTCCCGCCCGGGAAGGAGGCCGGTCCCCTTCCCGGGTCCGGCATGGACTGCGGAGGCTTACGAAAAGGACACCCAGGGTGGGGGGCGAAGGTTACGCTAACCCAGCTGTAACGCTAGATAGTCACTCGACTACCCTCGGTAACATAACGGGTGGTTGTCTCTCCTATCTCAGAAAGGACACCACCCCCATGCGTTTCTCCAGCCACCTGCTCACCATCACCTTCGCCGCCGTCTCGGCGGTTGGCGCCCTTGCCGTCGCGGCCCCCGCCCAGGCCGACGCCACCCCCACCTACACCTGCGACCAGGTCCTGCCCGGTGCCGTCGTGCTGGGGCACGGCAACTGCGTCGCCTCCAACGGAGCCGCCACCGAGGGTGAGTTCCAGGGCGAGTCGCTGGTGGTCGCCCGCCAGGCGCCGGTGAGGTTCCAGTGCCGGGCCGGCGGCCGCGCGCAGCTGCCCGACGGCGTCGTCGCGGCCGGCTGCCGACCGGCCGCGTAAGACGTTCCGGGCGTCGTTCGTCCCGCGTGGCCAGGCGCACCCCCTCTCCCGCGCGGGACGACCCCGCCGGACCGCACGGCCCCCGTTCCGACCTCGGTCGGCGGGGGCCGCGTTCGTTCACGGCGCCCCGCCGCGGAGTGCTCGGGAACACGGTTACGGGACGGCGGTCGCGAGCTCCCTCTGGTCGAATTCGGAGCGGGCGTCGGAGATCTCCTGCTGGTGGTCCTCCGTCCAGATCACCAGCGTTTTGATCACCTCGTGGAGAGAGATGCCGAGCGGGGTCAGCTCGTACTCGACCCGAGGCGGCACCACGGGATAGACGGTCCGCTTGACCAGCCCGTCCCTCTCCAGGTTCCGCAACGTGACGGTGAGCATGCGCTGGCTCACGCCGTCAACGGTGCGGCGCAACTCGGAGAAGCGCATCGTCTGACGGTCAAGAAGGGCGATCACCAGCAGCGACCACTTGTCGGCGACGCGGTCGAGAATGTTCCGTACGTCGCAGTCCGCCCGGACGTCCCACTGTCTTGCCTGGTCGGCATCGGTTCCCGTGCAGTAACTCAGTGCCTTTGAAGTGCCGTCTTCCATAGTTCCCCCACGGTGACGCAAGATTCCTTCGTTACTAAAGAGAACCACGGGAGAAGTCACTGTGTCTACCATCGTGAGATCCCCCCGGACCTGGGGGATGTTGTTCGTTCTTTGCGGAGCGATCTTCCTGGAGGGCATCAACGTCGCCATGCTCAACGTGGCGTTGCCGGCGATCCGGGCCGAACTCGGCCTGTCCACCGGCGAACTCCAGTGGGTGATCAGCGCCTACGTCCTGGGCTACGGCGGATTCATGCTGGTCGGCGGCCGAGCGGCCGACCTGTTCGGCCGCCGCCGGATGTTCCTGGTCTGGCTCGGGGTCTTCCTGGTCGTCTCGGCCCTGGGAGGCGTCGCCGACAGCGGCGGGATGCTGATCGCGGCCCGGTTCGTGGCCGGCGTCGCGGCCGCCGTCATGACCCCCGCCGGACTGTCGATCATCACGACCAGCTTCGAGGAGGGCCCCCAGCGCAACCAGGCGCTGCTGGTCTACTCCGGTACGGCGGCGGGCGGCTTCTCGCTCGGACTGGTGCTCGGCGGCCTGCTGGCCGAGGTGAACTGGCGACTGGTGCTGTTCGTGCCCGCCGTACTCGCCCTGGTCATCCTCGTACTGGCCGTACGGCTGATTCCCACGACCCCGGCGGAGCAGGCCACGGACCGGCGGGTGGACGTGCCGGGCGCGGTCACCATCACCGGCGCGATCATGCTGCTGGTGCTGGGCATCGAGCGGGCCGCCCACGTGAGCGCCGGTTTGACCGCCGCCATCCTCCTGGCCGGACTCGCCCTCCTGGTGCTGTTCGTCCTGATCGAGCGGAAGTCCCCGGCTCCGCTCCTGCGGCTCGGCATCCTGCGCTCCGGATCGCTGGTCCGGGCCAACCTGGCGGGCCTGCTGTTCGCCGCCGCCTTCTTCGGCTTCCAGTTCATCGCCGTGCTCTACCTGCAGGAACTGCGCGGCTGGAGCTCGATGCAGACCAGCCTGGCCATGCTCGCCATCGGCGCGGACGCCATCCTCGCCCCGACCCTCACCCCCCGGCTGGTCACCCGGTTCGGCAACGCCAAGGTCATCCTGGGCGGGCTGCTGCTGGCCGTCCTGTCCTACGTGTTGTTCCTGCCGATCGGGACGGACACCGTCTACCTGGCGATGTTCCCCACCATGCTCATCCTCGGCCTGTCCTTCGCCCTGGCCTACGGGCCGCTGACCATCGTCGCCACCGAGGGCGTCGATGAGAGCGAGCAGGGGCTGGCCGGTGGCCTGCTGTACACGTCCTTCCAGTTCGGCGCGGCCCTCGGGCTCGCCGCCAGCACCGCCGTCATCGTCGCCGCCGGCGAAGGTGATCCGCTCGGCGCCTACCGCGCCGCCCTGTCCGTCCCCATCGTCGCCGCCGTCCTCGCCGCCGCCTTCAGCGCGTACGGCCTGCGGAAGGAGTCCCTCCGATGACCACGTCCTTCGCCGAGATCGAGAGCGAGTTCAACGCCTACATCGGTGCCATCCGGTACGCCACGATGGTCACCGTCGACTCCGGGAACCGCCCCCGTACCCGCATCCTCATTCCCATCTGGGAGAACGTGGAAGGGAAGCCGCGCGGGTGGCTGGCCACCTACAAGACCCCGGTCAAGGCGGCCCACCTGGCGGGCAACCCGCACACCTCCTTCTCCTACTGGAAGCCCGGCAACAGCTCGGTCGCCATCGAGGCCACGGCCACCTGGGACGACGACCTGGAGACCAAGCGTCACGTCTGGGACCTCTACCGGGCGACCAGCCCGCGCGGGGCCGGATATGACCTCGGGGCCTTCTGGAGGTCGCCCGCCGACCCCAGGCTGCACGTCCTTCGCCTCGAACCCTGGCGCATCCAGGTGATCCGCGGCGCGGATCTGCACAGCCGCATCTGGACGCCTCCGGTATGACGCGCGGGCTTCAGGGGTACGGCCTCCGCCGACGTCGGCGGAGGCCGTACCTTTGAACGCTGTGGCGCGGGGCCGGTCGTCACGGCAGGGCGGACCGTACGGATTCGGGCGAGCGGCCGATCACCGCCGTTCCGTCGTCCGCGGTGATGATGGGCCGCTGGATCAGGATCGGGTGAGCGGCCAGCGCCGCGATCCACCGGGGGCGGTGGCTCTCGTCGCGTGGCCACGCGGTGAGGCCCAGTTCGGCCGCCGCGGGTTCGGCGAGGCGGGCGATCTCCCAGGGCTGCATGCCGAGACGTCGCAGCACGTCTTCGATCTCCTGGGCGGTGGGCGGTTCCTCCAGGTAGCGCCGCACGGTGTAGGCGGCGCCCGCGTCGTCGAGCAGTGAAAGAGCGGAGGCGCATTTGCTGCACGCGGGGTTGATCCAGATTTCCACGTGGGTGATCCTTCCAGCTGCGGGCATGCCGGTCATCCGGGCAGGGCGGTCAGGGCAGGGAATCGGCCGCGCGAGCGGGCCTCGGCGCGCGGGGCGCCGAGGAAGGCGAAGTCCTCGTCAGCTGCCGCCGACGCCCAGGGCGGAGAGCAGGACCAGGAGCACGGTCACGACGGCGAACAACCCGTGCGCGGCGACCACGGCGACCGGGAAGTGCCGCTCGGCGGGGGCGGTGCGCTCACCCGCCGACGGGACGGTGGTGGCACGGGCCCGGTACACCGGGATCCACCGGGCCAGCATGACGAACCCGAGCAGTGCGACGGGTACCAGCAGGACGAAGGCGATCCAGGCCAGCGCGTTCAGGTCGGCGATGAGGTAGACGACCCAGACGACCAGGCCGACGGCGGCCAGCGCGAAATGACCGAAGATCACCGGGACCGGCAGGTGGCTTCCGCCGCGGGCACCGCCGCGCGAGAGCCAGGTGCCGAGCATGTGGAAGCCGCCGAGTGCGGTGACCACCCAGGTGATCAGTGCGGCGATGTTCATGAAAACTCCAGATTGCTCATGGTGGCCGCCCCGGGGGCCGTGCGGCGACCGATGCTGTCAGTGGGTACGGCCCGCGGGTGCGAACCCTTCGGCCTGTGTCTCCTCGTCGGCCACCCGGACTCCGTAGCGGTAGGAGAGCCTGCCGCCCAGCCATCCCGCCACCGCCAAGGTCAGGAAGGCGGCGGCGTTGAGGGCCATCGGCCCGGCGGGGACGCCGCCGGTGACGGCCTCGGAGTACCGCCACAGGAAATTGCCGAGATAGGCGACGGTCACCAGAAGGTTCAGCGTCATGTGGATCAGCGCCAGCCGGAACGCGCGGGTGCCCGTGGGGATGGCGAACAGGTCCAGGAAGCCGGCCATGGCCGCGCCCAGGGCGCCGACCACCCCGATCGCGATCAGCCACATCGCTCCCTGGGACAGGAAGCGCGGATCCGCCACGAACTGTGAGGCGATGTCGAAGGCCAGGCCGGCCGCCCAGGCGCCGATCGGGATCGTGACCAGCATGGGATGGAACGGGTGTCCGTACGGACCGGCGAGCGTGGCGCTGACCGGTTGCTTGGCCTGGTGTGGCCGGGTCGTCATGACCACCTCCTTTTCACCAATGGATTTTGGTCTTATTAGGAGTGGCGGTCAAGCGATGCCGACGAGAAAGGCCTCCGCCCATCGTCCGACAGCGCGCGCTGGCGTTATCGTGAAGGTGTGACCTCTGACATGAGCCGGCCGGTCTCTCCGGCGGACGCCGCGCTCGACTCCATCAGCGTGCTCGGCGAAGGCACCCGGCGGCAGATCTTCGCCTTCATCCGCCGTGCCCGCCGGCCCGTCACACGCGAGGAGGCCGCCGCCGACGTCGGCATCTCCCGCAAACTCGCCGCGTTCCACCTGGACAAGCTGGTCGACGCCGGACTGCTCCGCACCCGGCATGCGTCACCGACCGGCCTGCGCAAAGTCGGCCGGCAGCCCAAGCTCTACGAGCCGACCGACAGCCCCATCCAGGTCAGCATCCCCGACCGCCGCCACGAGCTGCTGGCCGGTCTCCTTCTCCGGGCCGTCCTGGCCGAAGGCGAGAACGAGACCGCCGCGACCGCCGCCATACGCACGGCCAGGCAGCACGGCGACGAACTCGGCGGCCAGGACCGCGCGCGCCTGCGGCCTGGCCGGATCGGTGCCGAACGCGGCCTGACCCTGTGTGAGCAGATGCTCAACCAGCACGGCTTCGAGCCCGCCCGCGAGGCCCCCGACCGGCTACGGCTACGCAACTGCCCCTTCCACCCTCTCGCCGCCCAGGCCCCCGACCTCGTCTGCGGTATGAACCACGCCTTCCTCACCGGATACCTGCAAGGACTGCAGGCCGGAGCCGTTCAGGCGGTTCTCGCCCCGCGCTCCGGTGAATGCTGTGTCCAGCTGCAGCACGCGCAGCCACAGGACCCGCCCAAGGCCGGCTGACACCCGGGCGTGCGCGAGGTCAGTTCCGGGCCGGGGCGCGCCGCCGTACCAGGGGAAGGTAGACCTCGTCGACGATCTCGACGAGGACGTCGTCGGGAGCGGTGGGGACCCCGCGCACGACGAACTCGTTGCGCAGCAGGACCATGGCCACGGTGGCGACCCGTGGAGTGAGCGCCTCGGGGGCCACCTCGCCGCGCGCGAGCGCGCGTTCCAGGACGGTCAGCCACGGGGCCGCGGCGGCGTCACCGGACCGGTCCTGCAACTGTTCCAGGAGTTCCGAGGCGCCTCCGGCCGCGGCGAACAGCTCCCGCAGGATCGCACCCTGCGGGGAGCTCCAGTAGCGGTTGGCCTGGCGGAGCAGTGCCAGAACGTCACCCCGAAGGTCACCGGTGTCGTCGGGGGAGACCGTCGTGGTCAGCCGCCGGTAGGCGGCGACGCCGAGCGCGAGGCGGTTCGGCCAGCGGCGGTAGATGGCGTTCTTGTTGGTCCCGGCTCGCGCGGCGACCCTGTCCATGGTCAGCCCGGAGTATCCGGCCTCGGCCAGTTCGTCGGCCGCGGCGCTCAGGATCGCCTCCTCCAGGGCGGCCCCACGCCTCCTGGTCCTCCCTGCCGCGTCCTCTGTCATGGCCCTTCCCGCAGTCGATACCGGTCGTGCCCTCCCATCCTTGTTGCCGTCTCCCCCTCATCACAAATAGGGTACTTGAAGTACCTTAAAAACTCCCTCCAGAGGAAGGCCCGACACATGCGCGCCAAGGGCATCAGCTATGACACCGGCTTCGTCGTCAACGGAACGATCGGTCACCGGTGGTTCGCCGCGGAGAACGTCAGACGTGACATGCGCGCCATCCGCGACGACCTGAACTGCACCGCGGTCCGCGTCATGGGCGGCGACCCCGAACGGATCGAACTCGCCGCGGAATGCGCCGCCGACCTCGGCCTCGAGGTCTGGTTCTCCCCGTACCCGCTCGAACTGACCGCCGACGAGATGCTGTCGCTGTTCGCCGACTGCGCCGAACGCGCGGAGCGGCTCCGGCTGAGGGGAGCCGAGGTCGTGTTCGTCACCGGCGCCGAGCTCTGCCTGATGAACAAGGGATTCCTGCCCGGTGACAGCATCGACGAGCGGGTCGGGCTGCTGAGCAGGCCGGACCAGGTGCGCGAGCAGCTCGGCACGGTCGGCGCGCGGGTCAACGACTTCCTCGCCGAAGCGGTCGCGCTCGTCCGCGAACGCTTCGGCGGAAAGGTGACCTACGCCTCCGTTCCGCTCGAGCGTGTCGACTGGGCGCTCTTCGACGTCATGTCGGTGGACCTCTACCGGTCGGCTGAGATCGCCGACCGGTTCGCCGCCGGTGTCCACGGGCTCGTCGCGCAGGGCAAGCCGGTCGCGATCACCGAGTTCGGCGCGGCGAGCTACCGGGGTGCGGGGGACCGGGGAGCCCTCGGCCTGGAGGTCGTCGAGTACGACCCCGCCACCCGCGCGCCCCTCCGGCTGAACGGTGAGTACGAGCGCGACGAGGCCGGACAGGCCGCGTACGTGCGTGAACTGCTTGAGGTCTTCGACGCCGGAGGCGTGGACAGCGCCTTCGTGTTCACCTTCGCGCTCCACGACCATCCGCACCGCCCCGGCGGCGACCCCCGAGACGATCTGGACCTGGCCAGCTACGGCGTCGTCAAGGTCCACGAGGACCCGGAGAAGCCGTGGGAACCCAAGGCCGCCTTCCACTCCATCGCCGCCCACTACGGCTCCTCGCCGGGGCCCGTGGCGCGGTGACCGCCGCTTCTACCGGGTTTGTCCGTAGCGCTCCGGCTTCAGGCGGGGAGGAGTTCAGGGGTACAGCACGAGCCTGCCGTCGACGTCTCCCGTCTCCAGCCTGCGGTGTGCCTGGGCGGCCTGTGACAGCGGGAGCCGCTCGGCGACGCGGGGACGCCACCGGGTCTCGCGCAGCAGGAAGACGACGCCGCCGGCCGCGTCGGCGAGATCGGCGACGGAGGCGTTGCTGATCGCGAACCCTACGACGGCGGCGTCCCGGGTGTAGAGCGAGCCGAGCGGCAGCGCCGGGGTCGCGTGCAGCCCGGCCATCACCACCAGCCGCCCGCCGTGGGCGAGAAGACCGACCCCGGCGGCCAGGTCCCCGCGCCCCGAGGTGTCCACCCACACGCGGTAGCCGCCGGGCGCGGCCGTACGCAGGCCGTCGGCCAGGTCCGGGTCGCGGTAGTCGAGGACCTCGGCGGCGCCCAGCGCGCGGACGGAGGCGAAGTCCTCCGGGCGCGCGGTGGCGACCACACGCGCCCCCGCCGCCACGGCCAGGGCGACCGCGGCGGAACCGACGTTGCCCGCCCCACCGCCGACGTGGACGTTCTCCCCGGCCCGCAGCCGCCCATGCCGGAACAGGGCCAGCCACGCGGTCGCCGCCGGGTGGGCGGCCGCGACCAGGTCGGCCTCGTCGACGTCCGGTGGAACCGGGTACAGCCGGTCGGCGGCGACCACGGCGTACTCGGCGAAGGAGCCCTGCCGGCCGGCGTGCCCCAGGCTGTTGCACCACACCGGCCGCCCCGGGGAAAAGCCGGCCGCGCCGGGTCCCACGGCGGCCACCTCGCCGACCAGGTCCCGGCCGATCACGAACGGCGACGGCATGGGCGTGGGGTAGGCGCCCGAGCGCACGAAGACGTCCACCGGATCGGCGGCGACCATCCGAACGCGCACCAGGACGTCGGTGGGGCCGATGCCCGGCACCGGTATCCGGTCGTAGCGGATGGCCTCAGCGGGGCCGGGGCCCGTGACGTGTGCGGCGTACATGTGCGCGGGCAGGGACATCGGTGCGCTCCGTCGTGGTCGTGGTCCTCGGGTGCCGTAAACGCTCCCGAGCGGCACGGCCGTACAGAAGGACCGACACGCCCGTCACCTCGATCTCACCGTGAGGAGCTCACCGTGAGGTGGACGTCCGCCGCAGATGGGCGAGGACGACCTCGCGCTGGCCGACGACGGAGTGCCCGACTCCCGGCAGCAGGCGAACCGTCGCGTGCGGGACGGTCTCGTTCAGGCGCCGGACGGTGCCCTGCGAGTCGAGCATGACGTCACGGTCACCGACGACGGCCAGCACGGGCATGGTCAGGTTCCGCAGCGTGTCGTCGGAGAAGACCGGCAACCGCTTACGGGGGAGGAACTGCCGGAAGGTGAGGGCCATCCCCTCAAGGAACTCCTCGGAACCCGTCATGTCGAGCCCCGCGACCAGCTCCAGCGTCTTGCGCCGCCCCCGGAGACCGAACTGGTTCAGCAGTACGGCCTTCGGCACCCAGCCCCACTTCTGCCTGCCGATTCCGGCGGGGCACAGCAGCGCCAGGCACTCCACCCGGTCCGGGCGGCGGGTGGCGTAGTCCAGCGCCAGCCAGCCGCCGAGCGAGGCGCCGACCACGGACGTCCTCGACACTCCGAGTTCCCGCAGGACGTCGTCCAGCCAGAGGGCGTACGCCTCGGAGTCCAGCGGAGGACGGGAGGGGGCGCTCAGGCCGGGCTCACCGATCATGTCGACGGCGTGGACGCGGAAGTGCTCGGCCCAGGAGGCGACCTCCACGACCCACATGGCCGCGTTGGTGCCCGAGCCGTGCAACAGCACCAGCGGCGGCGCGTCCTCGGGGCCGGAGACCACGACGAAGGTCTCTCCCTCGCGGGTCGGGACCCTCCGGTGTTCGTAAGGAACGGGCCAGGTGCGCAGGGCCTGGACGTACCGCTCGCGGATGCGCCGCCCGCCGTCCTCGGTCCGGTAGATGGCGGTCATGGCCCGACCGCCGCTCCGGTGCGCCTCGGCGCCCGCCCGCCGTCACCCGGACCGCCCGCGACGATGACCTTCATGTGACCTCTCCTTCGTCATGTGCCGTCCCCACCCCGCCGGGCGCTCTCACACCGGACGAGGAGGGGAATCACGATTCCCTGAAATCACCTTAACATCCCTTTTATAGGGAATGATAGGGAATATTAGGGAGTCAATCAGGTCGGTCACCACTCCGGGAAGCAGGAGGCCGGGGATGCCGGAGGTCTCGACGGCCGCTGTCTCAAGACCCCGCGAGACCTCCGGGGCCGAGGCGGGGCGACCGTCACCGGGCCGCCTCGCTCTCCGAGGAGGTGTGAACCACCCCGTGCCTTTCCAGGGCCTCGACCAGGCAGGACGGCCACGGGGAGGCGTCCTCGGTCCTGGCCCCCCGTTCGAGGGCCGCGGCGTAGGAACGGGCGTCGAGGTTGCCACGCACCAGCCGTACGGCCTCGATGTGCATTTCATGGAAGGGTCGCAGGGTGATGAGGCCGACGCCCACGGCCTGGCGCAGATGACGGGCGGCGCCGAGGAGTTCGGCGGCCCGGTGGTACTGCCCGGCGGCGGCGACGGCCCAGGCCAGCGCCTCCGCTCCCCAGACGGGACCCCAGCGGTCGTCGATGTCGCGCTGGCGGATCAGGGAGTCGCGCAGCAGCTCGATGGCCGCGACGGTGTCGCCGAGCCGCAGTCTGCTCAGCCCGAGCGTCCACAGTGCCCATGACTGGGCCCAGGCCGCGCCGTTCGCCTCGGCCTCCTCAAGGTAGGCGTCTCCCGCGGCGCGCGCGATGTCCGGGGCGCCGAGGAAGGCGCAGGCCATCGCCCAGAGCATGGTGGCCATGTGGGCGTCTCCCTGGGCACCCGCCCGCCGGAACATGTCCCTGGCCCGCGCCAGCACGGGGATCGCCCCGGCGTCGGAATGGGTGAGCATCGCGTGGGCGCCCTCCAGGTAGGTGGCGACGGGCGAGGCCGGGGTGTGGTGTTCGGCGAGATGCTTCTCGGCGAGCCGGTGGTCGCCCTGCAGGAGGGCCACCCAGCTCAGCATCGCCAGCGCGTCGGTGCGCCGGGGGCCGGGCGCGGACAGCGCGCAGGTGCGCTCCAGCCAGTGGCGGCCCTCACCGATGGTGCTGGTGAAGAACCAGGACCGGACGCGGGTGAGGTTGACGGCGATCTCCAGGCCGTTGTCCGCCTGCCCCGGCTCGGTGACGCAGAAGTCCAGCGCCGTCCGCAGGTTGGGCAGCTCCCTCCGCAGCCGGGACAGCCACTCGACCTCGCGGGCGCCGCACCAGTCGGTGGCGGCGGTGGCGACCAGTCTCTGGTAGTGGTCGCGGTGGAGCCGCCGCAGCCGGGCTTCGGCGCCCATGTCGGCCAGTCTTCGCCCGCCGTACTGACGGATGGTCTCCAGCAGGCGGTAGCGCGTACGGAGACCCTGGGTCCGCGCCAGCAGGACCGACTTGTGGCACAGGCTCGCCAGCAGATCCACGACGTCCCGGCGGGCGATGCCCGAGCCGGAGCACACGGCTTCGGCCGCCTCCAGGTCGAACCCGCTGGAGAAGACCGAAAGGCGCGCCCAGAGCAGGCGTTCCGGCTCGGTGCACAGCTCGTGGCTCCAGTCGATGACGTCCCACAACGTCCGGTGGTAGCGGGGCATGGCCCGGGTGTCGCCGCCCAGCGGACGGAAGCAGTCATCGAGGCGCTCCAGAATCTCCGCGATGGACAGCGTGCCCAGCCGTACGGCGGCCAGTTCGATGGCCAGCGGGATGCCGTCCAGGCGCCTGCACAGCTGGACGACGAGGTCGTGGTTGTCGTGGGTGACACGGAAGTCCGGCGCCGCCGCCGCGGCCCGCGCCACCAGCAACGCCACCGCGTCGTAGCCGGTCAGCGGACGCCCCCGGGACGCGGCGGCGGCCACGGGCGGCAGGGTGAGCGGGGGCACGACCAGCACGTGCTCGTGGCGCAGGCCGAGCCGGTGCCTGCTGGTCGTCAGCATCCGCAGGCCGGGGGCGGCCCTGAGCAGGGTGTCGGCCAGAGCGCCGACCGCGGCGACCACGTGCTCACAGTTGTCCAGCACCAGCAGCAGCCGCCTGTCACGCAGGAAGTCGGCCAGGACGTCGTCGGGGAGGCGCGCGGACTGGTCGCGGATTCTCAGCGCCTGGACCACGAGGTGCTCCGGTGACCGCCCTTCCGGCAACGCGGTCAGGTCGGCCAGCCACACCCCGTCGGGGAAGTCCCCGGACAGCTCGGCCGCCGCCCGCAGGGCCAGCCGGGTCTTGCCCACCCCGCCCGCCCCGGTCAGGGTGACCAACCGGTTTCCTCTCACCAGGCGCCCGATGTCGGCGAGCTGACGTGCCCGGCCGACGAACGTCGTCACCTCGGCGGGCAGGTTGCCGCGCACCCGCGGTGGGCTGACGTAGGCCAGCGCGGGGCTGGCGGTGAGCAACCGCCGGTGCAGTTCACGCAGCTCATCGCCTGGATCGACGCCGAGCTGCTCGACCAGCGCGTCCCTGGCGTTGTGATAGCAGCGCAGGCTCTCGCCCCGGCGTCCCGACCGGTACAGCGCGAGCATCCGCTGCCTCCACAGTCGCTCCCTGAGCGGGTGCGCGGTGGTCAGCCCGTGCAGTTCGGCCAGCACGTCCTCGTGCCGTCCCAGCGCCAGGTCCGCCTCGATGCGAAGCTCAAGGGCGTCGAGCCTGCGTTCGTCGAGCACGGGGACGACGTCACGGCGTATGACCTCTGATCCGATGTCCGCGAGGGCCTCTCCGCGCCACAGGCGCAACGCCTCCCGAAGCAGCGTGGCGGCCTGCTCCGTCTCCTCGAGGGCGGCGGCCGCCCGCGCGCGGCGCACCAGGGCGTCGAAACGGTGCAGGTCCAGCGTTTCGGCGGGCAGCTCGATCGCGTATCCCCTCGGATGCGTCGTCAGCGGGCACTCCCACCCCGCCCCGTTCAGCAGACGACGCAGCCGCAGCACGTAGTTCTGCAGCGTGTTGCGGGCGCCGTCCGGGGCGTCGTCCCCCCATACGCGTTCGATCAGCGTCTCGACGGTGACCACGCGATTGGCGTCCAGGAGCAGCGCCGCGAGCAGGGTGCGCAGCTTGGCCGCTCGGATGGTCAGGCGGTTGCCGTGGTGCAGGACCTCGACCGGCCCCAGAATCCTGAACTCGAAACCCAACCCTTTCACAGCGAATTGTAATCACATCATTACCCTCCGCTCGCAAGGTGTCGCGTGCGGGCCCGCGAAGGAGCGGTGCGCGTGACCGGCGGGTGACCGGCGTGTCGGCGGCCTCCACCACGCTATGAGTGACCGGAGCGCGCGACCTCACGGCCCTGGGCGCGGGATCCCGGGTCACGTCGCCCGGTCCGCCGCGACGGGCACCGCCGTACGGCGTGCGAAGACAAGCGAAGGAGACGACATGACGACCAGGTTCCGTCCGGTGGCGCTGGCCGCCGCCGTGCTGGGCTCCGCCTGCCTGCTGACCGCGGGCCCGGCACAGGCCACCACCGCGACCGAGAGCACCGCCGTGCAGGCGCTCGGGGACGACGTCTACCGTGACTGGTTCACGAGCCACGCCAGGTGCGTGACCGCGGGCCAGGGCGGGATCGACCGGGGGCACTGGGGGCACTACACCTGCTCCGAGGGCGACGTGTTCTGGCACCTGTGGACCGACCGCTGAGCCGGCCCGCCGTGAGGGTGGTGCCCGTCGTGCGGACGGGCACCACCCGCGGGTCAGGAGTTCAGGAATTCGAGCAGGTCGGCGTTGAACTTCTCCTTGGAACCCGGCACCAGCGCGATGCCGTGTGAGCCGCCCTTGTACACCTTGTAGGTCGAGTTCGGGATGAGCTTCGAGGACTTGTCCGCCGAGGCCGCGATCGGCACGATCTGGTCGTCGTCACCGTGGATGATCAGGGTGGGAATGTCGAACCTCTTCAGGTCCTGGGTGAAGTCGGTGGCGGAGAAGGCGTCCACGCAGACCACCCCGGCCTCGATGTTCTCGGCCATGGCCATCAGCCAGAAGGCGTCCTTGTTTCCCTGCGTCACCTTGTTGCCGGGCCGGTTGGCGCCGAAGAAGCCCTCCGCGGAGTCCTTCCAGAACTGCGAGCGTTCGGCGAGGATACCGGCCTTGATCTTGTCGAACACCTCCTGGGGGGTGCCCTCGGGGTTGTCGTCCGTCTTGAGCATCAGCGGCGGGACCGCGGACAGCAGCACGGCCTTACTGATGCGGTCGGTGCCGTGCCGACCGATGTAGCGGGCCAGCTCCCCGCCTCCCATGGAGTGCGCGACCAGCGTGACGTCGCGCAGGTCGAGCTTGTTGATGAGGTCGTTGAGATCGTCGGCGAAGGTGTCGAAGTCGTAGCCGTCGTGGGGGTGGCTTGAGCGGCCGTGTCCCCGGCGGTCGTGCGCGATGGCCCGGAAGCCGTGGTCCTTGACCAGTTTCAGCTGGTCCTGCCAGGCGTCCGCGTTCAGCGGCCAGCCGTGGATGAAGATGACCGGCGGCCCGCTGCCCCAGTCGTAGAAGAAGATCTCTGTGCCGTCGCGCGTGGTCACGTAAGGCATGCCGTACCCTCCGAAGGTCTCCTGGGACGCGGCCTGGCCATGGATGGCCGGTGGCTCCAGTGTCGTCACGGAGGCGATACCGCCGAGGGCGCAGAGGTAAGGCCAAAGCGAGGTCTGCGGTTTTTTGCCCATCGACCGGAGTCGGTCCGCCGGTCCGGGACGGACGGATTCCGGCCGGGGACTTTCGGTGTGTTCCGGTGAGGTCAGTTCCCGCGTTCGTGCCCGGCCGCCCTGAGCGCCTCGCCGAGAACGCGGACCGCCTTCGGCCCGACTCCGTGCATCGCCGTCAGTTCGGCCTCGGTCAGTTCGGCGACCTGGGCGAGAGTGGTGATGCCGACGCCGGCGAGCGCTCGGGTGGCGGGCCCTCCGATGGCCTTGGGCAGGTCTCCGGTCTCACCGGCGACCGCCGTCTCTCCGGCGGCGGCCTGCCGCGCGAGCTGTCGCGGCGCGTGGGAGAACCAGGCGCGGCGCACCCAGTGGTTGAGCTGCTGACCGTTGATGTCCGCGAGCGGGACACGTACACCGGCCGGCGTCCCGTCGTGGGACAGCGGACCCGCGGTCGGGTACGCCGCGAGGACCTCCTCCGCCTCCGTGGCGGAGAGGTGAAGGTGCACGTGGTCGTTCTCTCCCGTCGAGGCGAACGGTCTGCCGTGCACGGTGAACGCGATCACGCCGGGGCGGTCACCCTGCTCGGCGGTCCCGGGGAGGGAAAGCGCGGTCTTGCGAAGCTGGGCGAAAGTCGTCATGGGCCACTTTGGCATGCCGGACCGACAGAAGCTCCGTACGGCACGGATCATGACGAAGCCCGCCGAATCTCTCGGCGTCGTCACCGACGCCGAGAGATTCGCCGTGTTCCCGCGCAGGCGGACGGCTCGGAATCCGGCACGAAGGCCGGAGTGTCACCTCTCCCGCTCAGGCGGGGAAGGACTCCACGTCGCGGTCGTAGTGCCGGTGCCGGACGACGGCGTCGACGAACCGCCGGACGAAGTCGTCTCCCGTTGAGGCCTCGACGACTCCCTGACGGCCGGGCAGCGCGGCGGCTCGCAACAGGGCCTCGCCGTCCGGCAGCACACCGATGGCCTTGCCGTGCTTGAAGGCCTCGCGGACGAACTGTACGGCGTGGCCGTCGTCCGCCTGCCCCTCACCGCCGGTGCACAGCACCGCGTCGTACAGCACCGACGAGGCCGCGCTGACCTGCTTGTCGACCGACAACGGCCCGGCCATGCCCTCGTGCGGGGCGACCACGTCGCAGACCGCCTTCCCGTTCTCCAGTTCCTGGATCACGGGGTAGAGCGCCTCGGCGTCGGTGTGGTCGCTCACCAGGACCGCGATCTTACGGGTGGCCAGGGACGAGGGCTGGTCGGCCTGGCTGAGCGCGGGGGAGGACCTGCCGTGGTTGGCGCCCTTGGCCGCCGGCGCGGGCAGGCCGAGCCCCGCGGCCACGTGCGCGGCCAGTCCGGTGTCGACGTTGGTCAGCCGCTCGACCACCTGCTCCTTGATGTAGCGGCGCTCGACGTGCCCGAGTTCGAACAGGAACGCCTTGACGATGTGGTCCTTCTCCCAGGGGGCCATGCTGTTCCAGAACAGCGTGGCCTGGCTGTAGTGGTCGCCGAAGCTGGGGCTGCGCTTGCGGATCTTCTCGCCCTCGACCCGTTCGGTGTAGTGCCGGAAGACCCCGGTCATGTCACCGCTGAGCACCCCGGTCGCCGGGCAGCCCCCGCTGATGGAGTTCTTGGAGTAGCTCGTCCGGCTGGTGTGGATCATGTGCTGGTGGAAGCCGTCGCGGTTGTCGTTGTGCACCGGCGCGACCGCCCTGTTGATCGGGATCTGCTGGAAGTTCGGACCGCCGAGACGGAGCAGCTGGGTGTCGAGGTAGGAGAAGTTGCGGCCCTGCAGCAGCGGGTCGTTGGTGAAGTCGATGCCCGGCACCACGTTGGCGGTGCAGAAGGCGACCTGCTCGGTCTCGGCGAAGAAGTTCTCCGGGTTGCGGTTGAGGGTCAGCTTGCCGACCGCCCGCAACGGCACCTCCTCCTCCGGGATGATCTTCGTGGCGTCGAGGAGGTCGAAGTCGAACTTGTGCTCGTCCTCTTCCGGCACGAGCTGAAGGCCCAGCTCCCACTCGGGGTGGTCGCCGTTCTCGATGGCGTCCCACAGGTCACGGCGGTTGAAGTCGGGGTCGTTGCCCTGGATGCGCAGCACCTCGTCCCACACCAGCGAGTGGGTGCCGAGCTTGGGCCGCCAGTGGAACTTGCAGAAGGTGCCCCGCCCCTCGGCGTTGACCAGCCGGAAGGTGTGCACACCGAAGCCCTGCATCATCCGGTAGCTGCGCGGGATCGCCCGGTCCGACATCAGCCACATGATCATGTGCATGGTCTCCGGCTGCAGCTGCACGAAGTCCCACAGGGTGTCGTGCGCCGACTGGGCCTGCGGGATCTCGTTGTGCGGTTCGGGCTTGACCGAGTGCACGAAGTCGGAGAACTTGATCGCGTCCTGGATGAAGAACACCGGGAAGTTGTTGCCGACCAGGTCGTAGTTGCCCTGCCGGGTGAAGAACTTGGTGGCGAACCCGCGCACGTCGCGCACCGTGTCGGCCGAACCGCGCGAGCCGGCGACGGTGGAGAAGCGCACGAAGACCGGGGTGACCAGCGAAGGGTCACACAGGAAGTCGGCGCAGGTGTACTCGGCCAGGGACTCGTACACCTGGAAGACGCCGTGCGCGCCGGAACCGCGGGCGTGCACCACCCGCTCCGGGATGCGCTCGTGGTCGAAGCGCATCACCTTCTCCCGGAAGTGGAAGTCCTCCAGGATGGTCGGGCCACGCTCGCCGATCGACAGTGAGTTGTCGGTGTCGTCGACACGGACGCCCTGGTCGGTGGTGTACCGGGTGTCCGCCGAGTCCACCCGATACTGGTCGAGCTGCTGCTGTTTCCGGTTGCCGTCGTCTGCCACAGGTCCCCCACGGTCGAGATGAGATCGAAGCCGGGGGGCCAATCGCGCTTATACCCCCATCACCCACCCGGTCACCCCGGTCGGTCGTGAGCACCGTGGGATTCTCGGTGGGATTCTCGGTGGGCGGCGGGGGCGTCTCCGGCGGATCCGGGCTCTCGAGGGAGAAGGGGAGTGCCGCCGCCGGGGCGGCCACGGCTGGAAACCGCCGTCCAGGAAAGGCGCACGGTCCCTTACCCGCGCTGTCCGGGGAGGTTGACACCGGACGGGCGGCCGAATGATCGGAGTGGACACCGCCCGGTCATCGAGAACGCCCGCGAACCGGCTCGCCGCGCCGAGGCGCGTTCCCGAACCTCTCGAGCCCTCGAGCCCGGATGGTTCCCGAGCGGGCCGGTCCTGGCCACTGCCCCGCGAAACCACGGACAAGAATTCCGGCAAACGAGACAAGAAACGCAATTATTCAACAGTCGGGGCATGTCGAATCGCCCCGGGCCCGGTGCGCACCGGTCATGCCCGCCGGGCTTGACAGGTGCCGGTATGCGACGGCCGCCCTTATCTCACGAAACCGGCTCCGCCGAAGGAGGACCTCTCCGCCGTTTCCGCGAGGACGGCCGATTCTCCGGACGTCGCCTTCTTCTCAGCCGCGTGGAACGGTCCCGTCCGCGGGACGCGGCTCCTCCGGGGCGCGAGCGAGGCGACCCTTGACCCTTAGTTTGCCCGCCTGGTACTAATCGCCAACCTTGTCCTCACCCTCCGCACCCCGGAGGGCCCAGAGGGTGGGGACGCCATGCGGACTTTCACGTCCGCCATGACCAGGAGGTTCTCCGTGAGGAGTTCACTCAGACGACCTCGGCGACTTGAGCGACTGACCGTCATCGGTGGCCTGGCGGCCGCGTTGTCCCTCGGGACCGTTCCGGCGTCCGCCGGTGGCGTACAGCTTCAGGCACTGCCGGGTTCGAACCTGACGGCTGCGGCACCCGCGACGGCGGACGCGCCGCTACCGGACTACGACAAAGAGATCGTCGACCGGTTCGACTCGGCCAACTCCGTCAACCACATCCGGCACCTCGCCGTGGACATCGGCCCACGTCTGAACGGCACCCCGCAGGAGCGGGAGGGCGCGGAGTACATCGGCGGGATCCTGAAGTCATACGGCTTCAAGGTGACCCTCCAGCAATGGGGCCCGGTCTCCACCAAACGCGTCGCGAAGGTCACGTCCTCCGACGCCGACCTGCCCGGCGGGCCGAACTGGCAGATGGCCGCCTCGACCAGCGGGAAGTTCACCGGTGACACCGGCGTGAAGGGCCAGGTGGTCGACGCCAGGACGGGCCAGTCCGCCACCGAGTTCCCGGCGGACACCGAGGGCAAGATCGTGCTGATGGACTACAGCACCAACGCCACGATCCGCAACACCGCCGTGGCCAACGCGGTGAGCCGCGGCGCGCTCGCGGTCATCCTGGCCTACCCGACCGGCAACTCCGCACCGCCGTCGTTCACCCTCACCACGCCCCAGCCGGGGATTCCGGTGGTCGGCGGCGGCAGCGCGCACAGCACCTGGCTCAGGGAACTCCTGGCCAAGGGGGCGCTGACGCTGACGATCGCGACGAACGAGTACGCGAACCCGATGGGCACCAACGTCATCGGCATCCGGCCCGCGGTCGGCGACCCGGACGGCACCACCGCGCCCATCGTCATGGTCGGCGCGCACATCGACTCGGTGCTGGGCGCGCCCGGCGCCCACGACGACGCCTCGGGCAACGGTGTCTCCCTGGAGGTCGCCCGGGTCCTCAGCCAGTACCCGCTGGACAAGGAACTGCGGATCGGTGGCTTCGGCGGTGAGGAGGGCGGTCTCCTCGGCGCCAGGGCGTACGTGAACACGCTGACCGCGGCGGAGAAGGCACGGTTCGTCGGCGAGTGGCAGATGGACATGGTCGGCACGCCGTACGAGCCCGCCCGGCTGTGGGCGCTGACCCCGAACGGTCAGTCGAACTACGTGGTCCAGGAGGCGTACGAGTCGGCCGCCCGCGTCGGGTTCGACGGCCTGCGCAACTGCAGGCTCGGGCAGAGCGACCACCAGGCGTTCTACGACGTGGGCATCCCGTCCTCGCTGTTCATCTGGCTCGACTACCGGCCGCCGACCCCGCCGGCCGTCTGTGGCCCCACGGGCGGGACGTACGTCACCGAGCCGCAGTACCACAAGCCGACGGACACGATGGACAACATCAGCCCCGAACGGCTGCAGACCACCCTGGACGTCGTGGGCGGCGCGGTGGCGCACAACGCGCTGAACGCGGTGACGGTGTCCGCGCTCTCTGACGCCGGTCAGCCGCTGGTCGGAGCGCAGGTGCGCGCCGACTGCGGCAACGGCCCGCGCGACCTGGGCGTCACCGGGGCGAGCGGCAAGCTCAAGGCGGTCTTCCCGCACATCACATGCGACGTCTCCGTGACCGCCGAGGGCGCGACGGCGACCGAGCGCGGAGTGGCGATCTCCGGTGACCGCGCGGTGAAGGTGACCGTCGACCTCACCAAGCCGACGATCTCCCTCACCAGGCCCGCCGACGGCGCGGTCTACACGCTCGGGACGGCCACGACCGCGTCGTACCGGTGCGAGGACAACCTGTCCGGGATCGCCGGTTGCACCGGCACGGTGCCCGACGGCGGCCCGCTCGACACCTCCTCCGTCGGCTTCCACGACTTCACCGTCAAGGCCGTCGACAACGCGGGCAACACCGCGAGCCGGAAGGTGACCTACCAGGTCGTCTACCCCTGGCAGGCCTACTTCCCGGAGACGATGTCGGGCAAGGCGGGCAGCGCCGTACCGATCAAGTTCAGCCTCGGCGGTGACCGCGGCACCGGCGTCTTCGCCCCCGGCTATCCGGCTTCTCAGCAGGTGGCCTGTGACACCGGGAAGCCGATCGGCTCGGCCGAACCGACCCGTAACCCGGGCAACTCGAAGATCAGCTACGGAGGCGGCCAGTACAACTACGTCTGGAAGACCGACAAGAGCTGGTCCAACACCTGCCGTCAGCTCCAGCTGAAGCTCGACGACGGCACCGGCCATTTCGCCACCATCAAGTTGAAGTAGCGGCGTAGCCGCGACACGACGCCCTGCCGGGAAACGGGATCGGCCCCGTTCCCCGGCAGGGCTTCCATCGGTACCGGCCCGGCTACGTGCGGGCCTCGACCGCGACCGGTGTTCGTCACGGCGGTCGCCGTCTTCGTCGTGGGTTCCGCGCTGTGCGCTCTGGCGCAGACGATGGCCCAGCTGATCGCCGCCAGGGCCCTCCAGGGCGTCGGGGCGGGGGCGTTGTTCGTCCTGCCCGCGATCGTGTTGTCGGAGCTGTATCCGAAGCGTCTGCGCGGCAGGGTCCAGGGCCTCACCGGCGGCGTGTTCGCGCTGGCCAGTGTGGGCGGCCCGCTCGCCGGGGGCGCGATCACCGACACCTGGGGCTGGCGCTGGATCTTCTACGCCAACCTGCCGCTCGGCCTGCTCGCCATGGCGCTCACCGCCTTCGCCCCGCGGCTGCCGAGAAGCGGCGGGGACGGCAGGGTCGATCTGACCGGCGCCGCGCTGATCGCGGGCGCGACGGTGAGCCTGCTGCTGGTGGCCGAGTGGGGCGGCCGCTCCTACCCGTGGACGTCGGGGGTGATCCTGGGGACGGGCGGAGCGTCGGTGGTCCTGACCGCCCTGTTCGTGTGGTGGGAACGCCGCGCGGCCAACCCGATGCTGCCGCCACGGTTGTTCACCGACCCCACCCTGCGCGTCGTGCTCCCGGCGACCGCGCTGCTCGGCGCGCTACTCGGTGGATCCGTCGTCTACCTGCCCACGTATCTGCAGGTCGTGTACGGCATGGGGCGACCCGGGCGGGGCTGGCGCTCAACCCCTACGTGCTGACGTTCATGGCGGTCTCCTTCCTGTCCGGCGCGCGCGCCGGCGCGAGCGGCCGGTTCAAGCCCTACCTGCTCGCCGGTTCGGCGGTCTTCGGGATCCTTCTCGCCCGCCGGGTCCAGGGCGCCCCGCCGGGCCTGGCCGCGACCGCTGCGGCCATCCCGGACGTCCTGTTCTGGGGTGCCCCGGCCGCGGTCGTCCTGGTGGCGCTGACGGCCCTGTTGCCCAGGAGGGAGGCGACGTGAGCGCGGTTCACCGTCACGTGGCGTCGGTCTTGCGTCTGCGGTAGGCCCGCTGGCGGCAGGAGGGGGAGCAGTACGCCCTGGGGCGACCCGAGGCGGGTTGTTCGACCGGCGTGCCGCACACGACACACACCCCTGTTTCGTCACTAGTTTCGTAACGATTTTTGACCAGCAGCTCGATGCCGTCCAGCAGCCGGGCGAGGCCGAACTCGAAGGGGTCCTCCGGCCGGTCGAAGCCTCCCTCCTCCCACAGGCGAGCGATCGTGGGATAGCCGTTCAGCCGCTCGAACAGCGTGTCGCGGCCTCCCCACCACTCCTCCTCGCTGAGACCGCTGTGCCGTTCGGCCTCGGCCGCCTCGACCAGCAGCAGCGCCTCCGAGTCGACGAACCTGCCGACGAGACCGGCCACCGCGATCACCTCGGAGGGGGGCAGGCCGGTCTCGGCGACCACGCCGAGCATCCGCTCGTAGTGCGCGATGACGTTGGGGCCGGGCACGTGGCGCCCGCCCCGCACCTCCGCCAGCCAGGGGTGACGACGACGCAGCTCCCACCCCTGCCTGGCGCACGCCTCAAGCCTCGCCCGCCAGCCGTCCCTCCCCGCCGCGTCCTCGTCCACGTCCGCGGCGCCCGGGTCCTCGCCCATCACCGCGTCGCGCATGAGGTCGATGAGCTGCTCACGGCCGGACACGTGCCGGTAGAGCGACATGGTGGTGAAGCCGAGCCGCTCGGCGACCTTGCGCATGGACAGCCCGGCCAGCCCCTCGGCGTCGGCCAGCTCGATGCCCGCGCGCACGATCCGGCCCAGGCTCAGCCCCTGTCTCGCCTCCGCGTCGTCCCGCCGCCACAGCAGTTCGACCGTGCGCTCAGGGTCGTTCGCCTTGTCATCCCTCATGTTTATGGTATACACCATGTGCACACCATAAACATGCCTTGAGGGGACACATCCGTGATCGAACTGTTCGTCGCCCCCGGCGGGGACGACTCCGCCCCGGGGACGCGGGAACGCCCGTTCGCCACCGTCGGCCGTGCCGGACTGGCGGCCCGCGCCCTGACCGGCGAGGTCGTCGTGCGGCTCAGGGCGGGCGCGTACGCGCTGACCGAGCCGCTCGAACTCACCGCCGCCCCCGGCCATGACGGCCGTGACTGCCATGTCACCTACCAGGCCCACGGGTACGGCACCGCCGGACAGGAGGAGGTCGTCCTCAGCGGCGGCCGTACCGTCACCGGCTGGCGGGAACTGGACGGCGTGTGGCTGGCCGACGTCGGCGACCTGGAGACCCGTCAGCTCTACGTGGACGGCCGGCGGGCCGAACGGGCGGGCGTCGAGGCCCTGCCCGGCGAGATCACCCTGACCGAGACCGGCTACACCACCGACAGCACGGCGCCGTCGGCCTGGCGCAATCCGGGCGACGTGGAGTTCGTCCACCGGGGCGTCTACCCGTGGACCGAGGCCCGCATCGGTGTCGCCTCGGTCACGACCGGCGGCGACGGCACGGTGATCACCATGGCGCAGCCCGCGTTCGGACGCGCCCTGGAGCTGTACAACTCCACCTGGCAGGGCCAGACCTCACGGGGACCCGGCCTGCCGACCCGGGTGGAGAACGACGCCTCCTTCCTCACCGAGCCCGGCACGTTCGTCCTGGACCGCTCACGCCCCGGGCGGCACGTCCTGCGCTACCTGCCCCTGCCCGGCGAGCACCCGGAACGCACCAGGGTGGTCGCGCCGGTCCTGGAGACGCTGCTGCGCGTCACCGGCGGGCGCGGTGTGACGTTCCTCGGGGTGACGTTCGCCGAGGCCACCTGGTTGCGGCCGAGCGGACCTGAGGGCTTCCTGCACTACCACGGCGGCGGCTTCCATGTCGGCGGCCCGATCGACACGGTCCCGTTCGACGCCGCCGGATCCTCGGTCACGGTGCCCCGGGAGCCCGCCACGATCCCGGCCTGCGTGGTGGTCGAGAACGCCTCCGGCGTGCGGTTCGAAGGGTGCCGTTTCACCCGGCTCGGCGCCACCGGGCTCGGCGTCTCCGCGTCGGAGGACGTCACGGTGCGCGGGTGCGACTTCGACACGCTCTCCGCCGGGGGGATCGTGGTCGGCGGGAGCCGTTCGGTCCTCGTCGAGGACAACCGGGTCCACCGCGTCGGCCTGGAGTTCTCCGGCTCGCCCGGCGTCGCGCTGAACGGCACGACCGGATGCACGGTCGCGCACAACCACATCTCCGACGTGCCCCACTGCGGCATCGTCGCCGGGCCCGGCACGGGCACCCGCGTCCTGAACAACCTCACGAGCGGCACGATGCAGGTGCTGGCCGACGGGGGAGGCGTCTACCTCGCCGGTCCGCAGGGCGACTCCCACGACTCGGGGGCGGTCATCCGGGGCAACGTCATCGAGGACACGCGCACGCCGTACAACTTCGGCCTCTACACCGACTACGGCGCGGCGTGGGTGACGGTCGAGGAGAACCTGGTCGTCAGGGCCGACAGCACGGCCGTCCTGCACGTGTCGCCGCCGCTGGACAACGTCGTCTACCGGGGCAACCTCTGGGACGCCGACCCGGTCGGCGCCGACGCCCCGCCGCCGGGGGTCCTCTACGAGGACAACGTCACCTTCACCGGCGAGCAGGAGCCGGAGGCCGCCGCCGCGATCCGGGCCCGGGCCGGTCTCCTGCGGAAGGCCCCGGCGCCGTCCTGGTCCAGGGGCCGTTGACGCCTTCCCGCCCGCCGTACGGCTCTAATGGAGGGACCGCCGGACGACATCGAGGAGACCGTCGTGACGACACGACCGCCCCTGCCGCCCTTCACCCTGGAAACCGCGCTGGAGAAGGTCCAGGCCGCCGAGGACGCCTGGAACACCCGTGACCCGGAGCGGGTCGCCCTGGCCTACACCGAGGACTCCGTGTGGCGTAACCGCGACCGTTTCGTCACGGGCCGCGCGGAGATCGTGGCGTTCCTGAGGGAGAAGTGGGAACGGGAGCTTGACTACGTGCTCCGCAAGGAGCTGTGGGGTTTCCACGGTGACCGGATCGCGGTGCGCTTCCAATACGAGTGCCGGGACTCCTCCGGTCAGTGGTGGCGCAGCTACGGAAACGAGCTGTGGGAGTTCTCCCCGGAGGGGCTCATGAGCCGGAGGGAGGCCAGCATCAACGACACGCCGATCTCCGAGGACGACCGGCGCATCCACGGCCCCCGTCCGGCCGACCAGCGCGGCGTCCCGCTTCCGATCCGCTGAACAGATCGTTTCGATCGACGCTCGAATGGCTAGCGATGCTAGAATCGAGGGATGTCGGTACGGGAACGCAAGGAGCGCGAGCGGGCGCACCGCCACCAGCTGATCGTCGCGACGGCTCGGGAGCTCGCCGAGGAGCAGGGGTGGGAGGCGGTGACCACGCGCCGCCTGGCCGAACGCATCGAGTACAGCCAGCCCGTGCTCTACAGCCACTTCCGCGGCAAGCGTGAGATCGTCGGGGCCGTCGCCCTGCAGGGGTTCGCCGAACTGACGGCGGCGATGCGGCGCGCGGTCGCGGACTCCTCCGGGGGACGGGCCGCGGTGTCCGCGCTCGCGGAGACGTATGTCGGTTTCGCCGAAGGCAACCCCGCGCTGTACGACGCGATGTTCCTTCTCGACACCGGCCTGCTCTTCGCCGACGCGGCGACCCCCGCACCACTGCGCGAGGGGTTCGGGGCGCTGCTCGACACGCTTCGCGACGTGGCGGGGGACGCCGACCCCGGTCTGTTCGTCGAGGTCTTCTGGGCGGCCATGCACGGCCTGGTCGCGCTCACCCGCTCGGGCCGCCTGCCCGAGGAGGGGTCGGCACAGCGGCTCGACCTCCTGGTCGACAGGTTCGCCGGGAGGCCGTGACGGCGTGCCGTCACGGCCTCGCGTCCAGGTTCTCGAACAGCGCGGCCGTCCGGTCCGCGGTCTCCAGGGCCCGGCGCCCGGTGGCGAGCAGCCCCAGGACCACGACGCAGACACCGAGCCCGGCCACCAGCCACCACACCCCCCGCTCGGCCGTGGTGAACGCCGTACCGCCACGGGCGAGGGCCGGCCCCATGATCATTCCGGCGATCGCGACGCCCAGCGTGGTGCCGCTCTGCCGTCCCGCCGAGGCCAGTGAGGCGGCCACCCCGGCCATCGAACGGGGCATTCCGGAGACCGCCGTGTTGGTGATCGGCGGGTTGACGGCCCCCATGAAGACGCCGAACAGCAGGAACGTCACGAGTACGGCAGGCAACGGGGTCGCGGGGCCGAGCCGGAGCGAGGCGAGCCCGCCCAGGGCCAGTGCGCTCCCGGCGACCACCAGCGGCAGCCGGGGGCCGCGCGCGCCGACCAGCCTTCCGGTGAGGGGGGAGAGCACCACGGTCAGCGCCCCGACCGGCAGCAGGCACAGCCCGGCCGTCAGCGCGGACATGCCGCGCACCTCCTGCAGGTACAGGGTGGTCACGAACAGGAAGGCGCCGAACCCGCACAGCGCGAAGAAGGCCATCAGGATCGCCGACCCGAACGGCACACTCCGGAAGAGCCGCAGTTCGAGCAGCGGATCGGTACGGCGTGGCTCGTAGCGCAGAACACCCAGCACGCCGAGCGCGGCGACCACCAGCAGCCCCAGGATCACCGGCGAGGTCCAGCCGAGCCGCCGGGACTCGATCACCGCGTAGACGACGCAGCCCAGCACCACGACCACCAGGGCCTGACCGGCCGGGTCGAAACGGCGCGGGCGGGGGGCACGGGACTCGGGGACGAACAGCGCGGCGCACACGATCGTGGCGGCCACGACCGGCACGTTGACCCAGAAGACGGCGTGCCAGCCGAAGCCGTCGACCAGGAGGCCGCCGAGGACCGGGCCGAGCGCCAGCGCCAGGCCGGTCGTCGCGCCGAACACGCCGATGGCCCTGGCCCGTTCCGCGGGCTCGGGGAAGACGGTGGCGACGATCGCCATGGCCACCGGGTTGAGCATCGTGCCGCCGACGGCCTGGACGACCCGTGCCGCGACCAGCCAGCCGACGGTCGGCGCCAGCCCGCACAGCAGGGAGCCGATCCCGAAGGCGGCCAGGCCGATCTGGAAGACGCGTCTGCGGCCCACCCGGTCGGCGGTCGAGCCCGCCAGCACCAGGAAACCGGCGAGCACCAGGGTGTAGGCGTCGACCGTCCACTGCAGGCCCGAGACCGAGGCGTGCAGGTCACGGCGGATCGAGGGAAGCGCGACGTTGACGATGGAGATGTCCATGACCACGACGGCCGCGCTGACGCAGCAGATCGCGAGCACCAGGAGCCGGTGGCGCCGCCGTCCGCCGGACTCGCCGGCAGGGGTCCGGAATCGTGTCGTGTGAATCACGACCGCGAGGCTAAAATTTAGAGCGTGCTCGAAGTCAATCCGCAGACGGCCCTCCCCGACGCCCAGGAGGGACTGAGCATCGCCGAGGCCGCCCACCGTACCGGGGTCAGTGTGCACACGCTGCGCTACTACGAGCGTGCCGGGCTGGTCGTCACCACCGTCGACCGCACCGTGGGCGGGTGGCGGAGATACCGGAAGATCGACCTCGACTGGATCGTCGTCTGCGCCAAGCTACGGGCCACCGGCATGCCCATCAGGACCATCCGGCGATACGCCGAGCTCGTGGCTGCCGGACCGGGCAACGAACGGGAACGGCTCGCCCTCCTGGAGGCGCACCGAGGCGAGGTGACCGCCAGGCTCGCCGAGGTGCGGGAAAGCCTCGACCTCATCAGCCACAAGATCGACGTCTACCGGGGGCGGCTCGCCGCGGGAGACGCCGACCGGCTGTGGGCCCCCGACCCCGGCCACGACTGAGGTTCGTCGAAAAGGGCGAGCTCGTCATCGCCGGGAGCCTGGAAGAGGCTCAGATACTCCTCAAGCAGCTCACGGCTGACCGGGGCCACCCCTGGCGCCCTCTCTCCGTTGCGGACCTCCAGACGGCGGCGCAGTTCATCGACCGGTGTGGCCAGATAGCGCAGCTCGACAGGAAAACCACGTGCGCGCGCTTCCGATGAGCAGGTCGCCCGCTGTGGACGCTTCCCCGACGAACCCTCGCCGGCGGAACTGGAGCAGTTCTTCCGCCTGGACCGCAGGGCCCGGGACGCCCTGGCGAACAAGCGCCGCCCGGCGACTGGTTGGCGGTGCCCGGTGTGGGACCGGATGGGTTCCCGCTGCGACCTCACCCTGCTGAGCTGGTCAGACGCCGTTTCAGGCACCGGACAGAACATAGGTTCCGCCCGGTCAGCGTCCCGGAGTGGCCCGTTTCCGCCGTATTCCGGTGGCACCCCCACTGCGGCGTGAGCGGACCTCCGGTGGGATGGCATCGGCCCGCTGCGGGCCTCACCTGTGGTGGTGGAGGAAGGCGGAGATACCGGTGCGGGTCGGGTAATCGGGCAGGGGCGAGGGCTCGCCCTGGAGGAACGCTGTGATGACGGCGGCGGCGCGCTCGTCGTTGTCGTCGAGGCCGTTCCACATGCGGTGTCCGACGCCGGGCATGTACTGGGTTCGCTCGATGGCGGGGCCGGCGGCAAGGATGGCCGTCTGCCATTGGCGTGTCTGTGAGGAGCACTCGGCGATCATCAGCATCGCGGGGGTCCGGGAGCGGCTCAGCCCGGGGGCGATGGAGGGTGAGTCTTTGATCGTCTGCTGGATCTGCAGGCTGGCGGCGGCGTTGAAGGAGAAGTTCTCCGCGGTGTCCTCGGTGGGGATGCGGCCGGCGTCGCGCGCGCAGTAGGCGGAGGCGGTGTCGCTGCCGAGATCGGCGGCCTTGAAGGCGTTGACGCCTTCGGCCTGCGTGATCAGGCCGGTGTCGGGCGGCAGGAGCCCGAGTTGGATGAGGCCGAGTGCGACGGCGTACCGGGGGACGCGCGTCGCCCGCGCTCCGGCCGGGGCCGGGGCGAGGCCGCGCGCGGACGGTCGCCCTTGCTGCCCGCTGATCAGCGCGGTGGGGCCGTCCATGGGGCCGGGCTCGGCGATGATCGCCCGGTGCACGCGGGCGGCGGTGTCCGGGGTGGCCAGGGCCCGGGTGAGCACGATCGCGCCCGCGGAGAATCCGAGGACGTCGGCCGGGCCCTTGTCCAGACGGTCGATGAAGGCGGCGAGGTCGCGTACGGACCTGGAGATCGTGTACTGCTCCATGGGCAGCAGGTCGCTCCGCCCGCCACCGGGATGCTCGTAGGCGTACACGTCGTAGCCCTGCCTGGCCAGGAGTCGCAGGAAGCGGTGGTCGAGCACGGAGATGGAGCGGACGGGCCCGCCGTGGAGGTAGACGAGCGGCGTGGAACGGCGGGGCGCCCCGGCGACAGGGGGATAGTGGTAGACCGCGACCCGGCTTCCCGTGCTCAGGCTCCAGCGTTTCGTCGCGACAAAGGGCAGGTCAGGCGGGTACTGACGGGTCGTGGGGACGGTGGGGACACAGACCGACGCCGTGAGCGCCGCGGCGGCGAACACCGGTACGAAGGCCCACAATCGGCCCTGCCAGGTACGGCCCCGGCCGCGCCATAACGCGGCGATGATGCCGGCTCCAAGGACGGTCAGCCAGGCGGCAAGCCCGGAACGCGCGCCGTCCGTCACGACGACGAGGGCGAGGAACAGCCCGGCCAGCCCCACTACGGCGAGCAGGGCCAGAAGCAGACGCCCGAGGAGGCGGACGGCGACGGGGAGAGACATATGAGTTTCCAAACGCTGTTTCAAAACGGCGTTTGGAAACGCTACCAGCTCGGCTAGGCTGGTCGTCGTGGGAAGGCCGAGAATCAACGACGACACCGTGAAGGACCGCCTCATCGAGTCCGCGACCGAGATGTTCGCCACCCGCCCACGGGAGTCGATCACCATCCGAGCCCTGGCCGCCGCCGCCGGAACCGCGACCGCCGCGGTCTACTCGCTGTTCGACGGCAAGGACGGGCTGATCGCCGAAGTGCGCAACAGGGCGGTCGCCGGGCTGTCCCGGGAACTGTCGGCGGTGCCGGCCTCCGATGACCCCCTCGCCGACCTCTATGCGCTGGCGGTTGCGTACCGGCGATGGGGGCGCGAGCACCGCCACCTCTACACCGTGCTGTTCGGCGGCGTGCAGAGCTTCGACCCGTCCGGCGAAGTGGGAGCCGCGGATCCCGTCAGGCCGCTCATCGAGGCGATAGACCGCGCTCGATCGGCCTGCGCACTCTCGGGTGACGCGACCGCGATCGCGCTCTCCCTGTGGGTGACCCTGCACGGGCTGGTGACGCTCGAACTGGCCGGTGCCCTCGACACCGGCGCGACCGAGGCCACCTTCCGCTCGGCGATCCCCGCCGTGCTGCGCGGCTGGGCAGCCTGACCTCATGTCGGCCCAGGACTCTGGACTGATCCGCCTACTTTGCGGCTCGTCGCAGCTTCGGGAGTCCTGGGCAGGAAGGAACGGAGAGGAGGACGGTCAGTGGTGGGCGGGAACGGGAGCGGCGGTGACGGCGTCCTCCCGTACGGGGGCGCGGTGCTCCAGGACGGCGGACCATACGGCCAGCAGGAGGGCGGACCCGGCGAGCAGCGCGCCGACCCAGTTTGGGGCGGTGTAGCCGAGGCCGGCGGCGATGACCTGGCCGCCGAGCCACGCGGCGAGGGCGTTGCCGAGGTTGAAGGCGCCGATGTTGACGGCGGAGGCCAGGGTGGGCGCGCCGTGCGCCTGGTCGAGCACGCGCTTCTGCAGCGGTGGGACGGTGGCGAAGCCGAGCCCCCCGACGAGCAGGATGGAGACCGCGGCGAGGATCTTGTTGTGTGCGGTGAGGGTGAACAGGGCCAGGACGACGGCGAGCCCGCCGAGGGAGGCGTAGAGCATCGGCATCAGCTTGCGGTCGGCGAATCTGCCGCCGAGCAGGTTGCCGAGGAACATCCCGACGCCGAACAGGACCAGCAGCCAGGTCACCGCGCCGTCGGAGTACCCGGCGACGTGGGTCATCATCGGGGCGATGTAGGTGATCGCCGCGAAGACACCGCCGAAGCCGAGGACGGTCATCGCCATGGCGAGCAGGACCTGGGGGTTGCGGAACGCCGTGAGCTCGCGGCGCAGGTGGGCGCCCTCGGGGCGGGGCAGAGCGGGGACGAGCTTGGCGATGCCGAGCAGTCCGACCACGCCGAGCGCGGCGACGACGGCGAAGGTAACGCGCCAGCCGACGGCCTGGCCGATGAAGGTGCCCAGCGGAACGCCGGCGATATTGGCGATGGTGAGGCCGGTGAACATCGTGGCGATGGCGCCGGCCTTCTTACCCGGGGCCACGAGGTCGGCGGCGACCACCGAGCCGATGCCGAAGAACGCGCCGTGGGCGAGGGAGGCCACGATGCGGCCGGCGAGCATCACGCCCATGGTCGGTGCCACGGCGGAGAGCAGGTTCCCCGCCACGAACAGGCCCATGAGGATCATGAGCATCGTCTTGCGGCTGATCCGGGTGCCGAGCGCCGTCATCAGCGGGGCGCCGATGACGACGCCGATCGCGTAACCGGTGACCAGGAGTCCGGCGGAGGGGATGGACACCCCGTAGTCGTCGGCGATCTCGGGCAGCAGGCCCATGACCACGAACTCGGTTGTACCGATCCCGAAGGCCCCGATGGCCAGGGCTAGGAGCGCGAGAGGCATGGTGTGCCGTCCTCCATACGATTGCTGTTGCGCCTTACACGCTTCGACAATAATTGCATACGCGGGCTAAGTGCAAATGCGGGCATTCGCTCGTCAACGACGGTGGGCGACGGAACGCGCGCCTGGGCGTGATGTAGGGTAATATTTGCATGAGCGGGATACACGCGTTAGCTGATATTGCGTGCAAGGGTTTATCTTGGAGAGCATGCACCATGGAAGGAGAGCCGCACCCATGACCGCCACGGACCCCGCGCTGACCGCCCTCGCCAACGGCTGGGCCGCCCTCTACCTCCTGGCCGGCCGGATCGAGGCGCACATCGAGCGTGCCCTTCAGGCCAAGCACGACCTGAGCGTGCGCGAGTACTCGCTGCTCGACGTGCTCAGCCGCCAGCACGACGGCGAGGGCGGGCACCTGCAGATGAAGCAGGTCGCCGACGCGGTCGTGCTTAGCCAGAGCGCCACCACCCGCCTCGTCACCCGGCTGGAGGACCGCGGCCTGCTCTCGCGCTACCTCTGCGCGACCGACCGCCGCGGCATCTACACCGATGTGACCGGGCCCGGCCTGGAGCTCCTGGAAGCGGCCAGGCCGACCAACGAGGCCGCCCTCCGGGAAGCGCTGGACGAGGCCGCCAAGAACCCCGAGCTGGCCCCGCTGGTCGCCACCGTCGAGGAGATGAACATGTCGCGACGGCTCCCGGAGCCCGCTGCCACACGCTGAGCGCGACGCCCTCTGACCAGCTCGGACACTCTACTTTGCGTCTGGTGACACCAACCCGAGCGCCGGGCACGCACCTGTTGCCGGCACCACGGCGGCGGCTGGCACCGGGTCTCAGCGAATGAGATCCGGCTGGTGCGCCGAGGCCACCGCGCCGGTTCCGGAGTCACAGGCCGACACCGCGCATGGGGTTGTCGCGCCATTTGTCGGCGGTGCGGATGTAGCCGTGCACCACCGGGGATTTCTCCGACCAGCGGCCGTGCCGGGCGATCGCCGAGACCGGCGCCCCGGCCTTGGCCGCGGCGGTGGCGCCGCCGGCGCGCAGGGAGTGCGCGCTGAACGTCTCGGCGTTGGGCAGCCCGGCCCGGACGGCGGCGCGGCGCACCAGCAGGTTCAGGCCGTGCCCGCTCATTCGTTTCACGGCCTTGCCCGCCGCGCCGACGGTGCCGGTGAGGTGGCCGTGCCGGTCGACGCCGCGCAGCAGCGGCCCGGCGAGCACGCCGCGCTCGGCCAGGGCGGTGATCCAGGCCTGCACCACCCGGACCGGGCAGGTCTCGGTGTGGGAGCCGTAGGGCAGCGGCACGGTCTCGCCGATGGCGTCCTGGTCGGTCTTGGACCGGCCGATGAACACCTCCAGCCCGTCGCCGGTGAGGGTGATGTCGGCGATGTTCAGCGCGGTCAGCTCCGAGCGGCGGCCCATCAGCGCGAACCCGAGCACCAGGGCGGCGCGGTCGCGCAGCCCGGCCAGGGTGTCGGATGCGGTGGCGTCCAGCATCCGGCGCAGGATGTCGAGTTCGGCCGGGGGCGCCTTGCGGGTGCGCTGCCCGGCGTCGGCGCGCTGACGGCGGTAGGCGCGCAGGGCCAGCCGGGCCGGGCGGGCGTCGGCGGCCAGTCCGGCGAGCTTGTGCCGGGACTGGACGCACGCCAGGGCCCGTTCCACGGTCGACGGCGCGGGCAGCGTCCCTTTACGGGTGGGGGTGGCGGCCAGGTGGGTGACGTACTCCGCCAGCGTCTCGGCGGTGGCCGGCAGCGGGGTGCGCCCGTGCGTCGCGCACCAGGTGGTGAACGCGCTCCAGTCGCGGGCGTAGGCGCGGCCGGTGGTGGCCGCGAACCCGTCGGCGACCCGGGCCCGCGCCGCCGGGGACAGCGCCCGCTCGACGTCGGTCTCGGAAGGGCCCGCCGGGACGGCGGCCGCGAAGGACGTCTCCCGGTGCCGGGCGGGCAGCACGGTTCCGGCAAGGGGTTCCGGACCGACATCGGGACCGTGGTCCGGTTCGAGGGCGGGGAGGGGGTCGGAGGGGTCGGAGGGGTCGGGCACCGGGTTCTCCGCGGGGTCGGATCGATCATGATTTTTGGGTTGCGATAAGGCATGTTATCGCAACCCATGGTCTCATGATCGCGAATTTCTTGGAAACCTTTCTAGAAGCCGCTTCTTGATTGTCCTTCTAAAAGAACTACCTTGAAGGCATGCCTAAGAGTGAACCTCGCCTGATCCCGACAGGTACGTGCTGGTGTGGATGCGGAACCGAGGTCGGCCTCGGCTCCTTCTTCTCCCAGGGGCACGACAAGGTCGCAGAAGCCGCCCTCTTGGCGGCCCGGTACGACAACTCCGTCGCCCGACTCATCGCCCACCACGGCTTCGGCCCCGAGAACGGTGTCCGCGAGGCGGCTGTGGAGAGCGGCTACTGGGAGGCCTGCCCCGAAGCGAGCTGCGGCTACCTCGGCACCCCCGCCAGCATTCGTCTCCATCGCAAGAAGACGCAGCATTGAGGGGTGCCGGCAAGAAACGCGTCACCAGCCCCAAACGAGCGCGTTATGCCTGCTCGGGACACCGACATCCCGCACCCCAGAGGGCGGCTGGACCATGACAGGTCAAACGGTGTCACCCGTGAGGACTGTGTGACCCGGCGGGACGAAGAAGCCCCTCCCAGGAGAGCGCACGAAAAGTATCCGAGTGGCTACTTTATGTGACACCACGGAGGTGATTCCCATGCCCAGCACCAGCCAGATCGTGTGCGTGGCGGCCATGCTCATCGCGGCCGTGCTGATCTGCGCGCCCGCCGCACACGCCGACCCCCCGCAGACCAACCGGGAGCTCATCAACCGGATGGACGGCGGCCGTCTCGCCGTCCTCGGCGACAGCCTCGCCGACGGCGCCGAGGCGATCGCCCTGCGCCACCCCCGGTGGAGATACCGGACGGTCAAATGGACCTACACCGTCAAGGACGACGGCTACTACGTGTTAAAGAACGAGGCCGCCAACAAGTGCCTGCAACCGGTGACGGGCCTTCCGAAGGAGGCCGACAAGGTGGTCGTCCGAACGTGCAACGGCTCGCCCCTGCAGGACTGGTCACGCCGCCCCGAGCAAGGTGACTCCGACCAGCGCACCGGCTGGGCCGCCTACCGCCCCCGACTCAACACCACACTCGCGCTGACCCTGGACTCCTACCAGGGGCCCGGCAGCTGGGACACCCTCCACCTCGCCCGCGACCAGAACTCGACCGACCGGCTGTGGCGGTTCCTGCGTGAGGACGAGACCTGGTGACCACCCGGCCGACAAGAGGCGGCACCCTTGACGGCGCCGGTCAGATCGATTAGACCTCAGGGGTTCTGTTGATCACCCCCCAGGAGGGCACCATGTCCGACAGCGCGTTGTTACGATTCGCGGCCCGCGCCGCACTGGCCGCCGCGACGGCCGGCTCCCTGGTCGCGCTCAGCTCCCTGCCCGCCTCCGCGGCCACCGACCCGGCCGCGCCCTCGGCCACCGACTCGGCCGCGAACCAGGCCGGGGGCAGGCCGCCGAGGCCGACGAACGGGCCGTGCCACTACACCCCGACGCCGGACGACCCCGCCGTACGGCGTGTGCCGCTGCCGCCGGACCCGCGCCGCACCCCCACCAGGACGGTCACCACGACCCTCAGCACCAACCACGGCCGGATCGGCCTGACCCTCAACGCCGCCAAGGCGCCCTGCACGGTGCAGAGCTTCGTGCACCTGGCCAGGCACGGCTTCTACGACTTCACCGGCTGCCACCGGCTGACCGCCTACGACCGCCTCAAGGTGCTGCAGTGCGGCGACCCCGGCTTCACCGGTGAGGGCGGCCCCGGCTACAAGTACAAGGACGAGCTGCCCACCGACCTGCCGCCGTGGCCCGGTGACACCACCGGCACGCGCAAGACCTACGCCCGCGGAGTGCTGGCCATGGCCAACGCCGGGCCGGACACCAACGGCAGCCAGTTCTTCCTGGTCTACGGCGACTCCGGCCTGCCGCCCAACTACACGGTCTTCGGCACGGTCGACGCGGCGGGCCTGGCCGCCCTCGACCGCGTCGCCGCGGGCGGCATCCAGCCGACGCCGGACGGCCCCACCCCGCCGGTCGACGGTAAGCCCGTCCTTCCGGTGAAGATCCGCCACGCCCAGGTCTGGCACTAGTCTCCGTCGTCCGCGCGGTCCGCGGGTGCCCCTCCATGCGGGCGTCACCGGCGGACCCCGGCACACGGCCTCAAACCCTGATGACGTCACCCCGAGACTCCGGGAACAGTGACGAGAGGAGACCGCCGTCGTCCACGTGGACGACGACACGCATCTCCCCTTCCGCCTCGTCCTGCCAGAAGGCCCTTGCGACGACCATCCAGGTCTTCCCCTGTTCGTCCACATACCTTTCGCGGACGCTCCTGCCGAGAAGCCTCTCCCTGACGTCGGGTGCGGGTTCACCGGCCCAGTGTTCGAGCTTTTCCACGGCTATGGCTCTGGCCTTCGATCGATTCACCTGTCTCCTCGCCTCCCAAGGCTCGGGGAACCGGCCGAGCGCCTCCGGCGTGCGGCCCTGGAAGATCATGCCTCTCGCTCTGGCTGCCGGACGAACCAGGCGCCGGAAATGGTGGAGGCCGACGAAGCCTCCTTGCTCCCGTCGTCAGCAGGATGGGTGAATGGCTGACCTCACCCACCTGCGGAACCTGCTCGACAGTCAGGCGAAAGCCCTCCAGGTCCCCGGCGCAGCCGTCGGCGTGATCGTCGACGGCACCGAGCACGTCCTCACCACCGGCGTCGCCAGCGTCGACGCCCCGGCCCCCGTGACGGGCGACACGCTGTTCCAGATCGGCTCGACCACCAAGACGGTCACCGCGACGGCGATCATGCACCTCGTCGAGCGCGGCCTGCTCGACCTGGACGGACGGGTACGGCGTTACCTGCCCGACCTGCGGCTCGCCGACGAACAGGCCGCCGAGGAGCTGACCGTCAGGCACCTGCTCACCCACACCGGCGGTTTCCTCGGCGACATCGACGACGGCGACAGCTGGGGCGCCGACGCCCTGGCGGCCTCGATCACCACCTACGACCGGCTGCCCCAGCTCTTCTCACCGGGGCGGCTCGCCTCCTACAGCAACGCCGGGTTCAGGCTGCTCGGCAGGATCATCGAGGTCGTGTGCGGCAAGCCGTACGAGACGGCGATCGGCGAGATCGTGCTCACGCCCCTGGGAATGGACTCCAGTTCCTTCTTCCCCTGGGAGGTCGCGACCCGGCCGCACGCCGTCGGCCACGTCGTCCGGCCGGACGGCCTGCACGTCGCGCACACCTGGGGGCTGTTCCGCGAGGGCATGCCCGAGGGGGGACTGGTCTCCTCGGTGCGCGACCAGCTCCGCTACGCCGCCTTCCACCTGGGCACGGGCACCGTGGACGGCCAGGGGCCGGTCGGAGCCACGACCAGGGAGCTGATGCAGCGGGAACACGTCCACCTCGGCGCGCCGTGGAGCGGCATCGGCCTGCCGTGGCTGCTCGAGGAGCGGGCGGGCCTGCGGCTGGTCACCCACGGCGGCAACATCGGCAACCTGCAGCTGTCGTCGTTCGTGCTGGCCCCCGAGCACGGCTTCGCCGTCACCACGCTCACCAACTCGGCGCCGGGCAAGGCTCTGGGCTCGCTGGTGACCGACTGGTGCCTGGAGCACCTGCTCGGCGTGCCGTCGCAGGCCGTACGGCTGCCGCTGGGTGAGCCCGGGCCGGAGTACGCGGGCAGCTACGACGCCGGGCAGTGGGCCCTCGAGGTGGACGAGAAACTGACGGTGCGGTTCGTGCTGCGGCCCGAGCTGGTGGCCGCGGGGGTCGAGGGCATACCCGACATGCCGCTCGCGCTGGTCGAGGGCTCCGACGACCTGACGATCGCCGCCGACCCCAAGCAGGTCATCGGCCGTTTCCTGCGGGACGACGCGGGTGGGATCGCCTTCCTGCACCTGGGCGGCAGAGCGGCCAGGCGCGTCCGCTGATCCGTGCCCCGAGGGATCGGGGCACGGACCGTGAAGCGGATGGATCAGGACTCGGGCTCGTAGGCGAGGTTCGGGCGCAGCCAGCGCTCGGTCTCCTCCTGGCTCATCCCCGTACGGCGCGCGTAGTCCTCGACCTGGTCGCGGCCGAGCCGTCCGACGGTGAAGTAGCGGGCGTCGGGGTGTGCGAAGAGCAGACCGCTGACGCTCGCCGCCGGAGTCGTGGCGTACGACTCGGTCAGGACCATGCCGTGCGACTCCGCGCCGAGCAGGTCGAACAGCGTCCGCTTACGGGTGTGGTCGGGGCAGGCCGGGTATCCCAGCGCGGGCCGGATGCCCCGGTACCGTTCGGCGTGCAGGTCCTCGAGGACGGGCTGGGAGTCCGGCTCGAACCAGGAACGACGCGCCTGCAGGTGGATCTGCTCGGCGAACGCCTCGGCCAGACGGTCGGCGAGCGCCTTGACCATGATCGCCTGGTAGTCGTCGTGGTTCTCCTCGTAACGGGCCGCCAGCTCCTCCGCGCCGTGCACGGCCACCGCGAACCCGCCGATGTGGTCCCCGGAGGGCGCCACGTAGTCGGCGAGGCTGCGGTTGGGCCGCCCCTCGGGCTTGAGCGTCTGCTGACGCAGCATCGGAATCCTGACGCCGCTCTCCAGCACCAGGTCGTCGCCCTCGGAGTGCGCCGGCCAGAAGCCGTAGACGCCCTCCGGCCGCAGCGAGCCGTCGGCGATGATCTGGTCGAGCAGCCGCTGCCCGTCGTCGTACAGGTCACGGGCGGCGGGCTGCTCAAGGATCGCCGGGAAGGTGCCCTTGAGCTCCCACGCCAGGAAGAAGAAGCGCCAGTCGATCATCTCGCGCAGCTCGGTCAGGCTCGGCCTGACGACCTTCAGCCCGGTGAACTCGGGGACGGGCAGCCCGTCGAACACCGGGCGTTCGGCGTTCGCGCGGGCCTCCTCCAGGGTCAGCATCGGCTGGCGCCTGCGGTTCTCGTGCGCCTCCCGCAGCGCCTGCTGCTCCTCACGGTTGGCGGCGTCGAGCGCCTCCGCCCGCTCGGCGTCCAGCAGGTCGGAGACCACCCCGACGACCCGGGAGGCGTCCAGGACGTGCACGACCGTGTTGGTGTAGGCGGGGGCGATCCGTACGGCCGTGTGCTGCCTCGAGGTGGTCGCGCCCCCGATGAGCAGCGGCAGCTTCAGGCCACGCCGCTCCATCTCGGCGGCGACCGAGACCATCTCGTCCAGCGAGGGGGTGATCAGCCCGGACAGGCCCACGGCGTCGGCGCCCTCCGCGACGGCCGTGTCGAGGATCTTCGCGGCGGGCACCATGACGCCCAGGTCCACGACCTCGTAGTTGTTGCAGCCCAGGACCACCCCGACGATGTTCTTGCCGATGTCGTGGACGTCGCCCTTGACCGTGGCCAGCACGACCTTGCCCTGACCCTTGCGGGTCTCCACCTTCCCGGCCAGCCGGGCGCGCTCCTTCTCGGCCTCCATGAACGGTTCGAGGTAGGCCACCGAGCGCTTCATCACCCGGGCGCTCTTGACGACCTGCGGCAGGAACATCTTGCCCGAGCCGAACAGGTCACCGACGATCTTCATGCCGTCCATGAGCGGGCCCTCGATGACCTCAAGGGGGCTCGCGGCGATCTTACGGGCCTCCTCGGTGTCCTCCTCGACGAAGTCGGTGATGCCGTGCACCAGCGCGTGCGCGAGGCGCTCGGCGACGGGCTGCTCCCGCCACGACAGGTCGACCTTGCGCTCGGTGCCGCTGCCGGAGACCGTCCGCGCGAACTCGATGAGCCGGTCGGTGGCGTCCTCCCGGCGGTCGAACAGGACGTCCTCGACGTGTTCGAGCAGGTCGGCGGGGATGTCGGCGTAGACGGCGAGCTGCCCGGCGTTGACGATGCCCATGTCCAGCCCGGCCCGCACGGCGTGCAGCAGGAACGCCGAGTGCATCGCCTCACGCACCACGTCGTTGCCGCGGAAGGAGAACGACAGGTTGGAGATGCCGCCGGAGGTGAGCGCGCCGGGGCAGCGCTCCTTGATGCGCGGCAGCGCCTCGATGAACTCCTTGGCGTAGCCGTTGTGCTCGCTCATGCCGGTGGCGACGGCCAGCACGTTCGGGTCGAAGATGATGTCCTCGGGGGCGAAACCGACCTGCTGCGTCAGCAGGTCGTAGGCTCGCCCGCAGATCTCGACCTTGCGGTCGGCCGTCTCGGCCTGCCCCTGCTCGTCGAAGGCCATGACGACGACGCCCGCGCCGAAGCTCTTGACCTTGCGAGCCTGTTCGAGGAAGGGCTCCTCGCCCTCCTTGAGGCTGATGGAGTTGACCACCCCGTTGCCCTGGACGCACTTGAGCCCGGCCTCCAGCACGCTCCACCGCGAACTGTCGATCATCACGGGGATCTTGGCGATCTCCGGCTCGGTCGCGATGAGGTTGAGGAAGGAGGTCATGACCTGCTCGCTTTCGAGCAGGTCGGCGTCCATGTTGACGTCCAGCAGGTTGGCCCCGCCCCGGACCTGCTCCAGCGCCACGTCGGCGGCGGCGTGGAAGTTCCCGGCCTCGATGAGACGGCGGAACCGCGCGGAGCCGGTGACGTTGGTGCGCTCACCGATCATGACGAAACCGGTGTCCGGGCCGATCTCGAAGGTCTCCAGGCCGGAGAAGCGGCTGCGCCTGGGCGGAGTGGCGACCTGGCGCGGCGCCCGCCCGGCGACGATGCCCGCGATCTGCTTGATGTGCGCGGGGGAGGTGCCGCAGCAGCCGCCCACCAGGTTGACCAGTCCCTCGGACGCGAACTCGCCGAGCAGATGCGCGGTCTCCTCCGGCGTCTGGTCGTAGCCGCCGAACGCGTTGGGCAGGCCGGCGTTGGGGTGCGAGGCGGTGTAGGTGCCGGAGAGCTTGGCCAGTTCCTCCACGTGCGGGCGCATCTCCACGGCGCCCAGCGAGCAGTTCACCCCGACGACCAGCGGCTTGGCGTGCTTGACCGAGTTCCAGAACGCCTCGACCGTCTGGCCGGACAGGGTGCGCCCCGACAGGTCGACGATCGTCACCGAGATCCACAGCGGCAGGTCGGGCGCGACCTCCTGGGCGGCGGTGATCGCCGCCTTGGCGTTGAGCGTGTCGAAGATCGTCTCAACGAGGAGCAGGTCGACGCCGCCGTCGGCCAGCGCCGCGATCTGCTCGGCGTAGGAAGCCTTGACCTGGTCGAACGTGACGGCCCTGTAGGAGGGGTCGTCCACCCGGGGCGACAGCGACAGCGTGACGTTCAGCGGCCCGACCGATCCGGCGACGAACTTCCCGCCCGCCTCGTCGGCGGCCTGACGCGCCAGCCGCGCGCCCTGCAGGTTCATCTCCCGCACGTGCTCCTGCAGGCCGTAGTCGGCCTGGGCGATGCTCGTGGCGGTGAAGGTGTTGGTCGTGGTGATGTCGGCCCCGGCCGAGAGGTACTGCCGGTGCACGTCGAGAATGAGGTCGGGCCGGGTGATGTTCAGCAGGTCGGGATCGCCGGTGACGTCCATCTCGTGGTCGTTGAACCGGTCACCCCGGTAATCCTGCGGGGTGAGCTTCGCGCCCTGGAGCATCGTGCCCCACGCGCCGTCGAGCACCGCGATCCGCTGGTCGAGGATGTCCCTCAGCCGCTGCGTACGCTCCGCACGCGTCTCGACCGGCGCTGTCTTCTCCACTTCGAGGCCTCCCTTCAGCTGGGAGGCGCCCTTGTTCGAATGGTGCGGGCCGAGCGTGGCGGGCGTGAGCCCGTTGCAGCGCCTCTCGACCTGAGAGCCAATCTTACTCACGCCTCAAGACGTTCTGTGATCCGATGTGCCGCGGGACGAATCCCCGGAAAGCGACCGCTGTACGTCTCACCGCAGGTTGGCCGTGGCGGACGGCCGGTGACGTGACGGTAAGGGAACAATCTTGAACCCTTCGGCCCCCGGGAGAGCGTCTCCCACCGGGACGGTCTCGCAAGAGGTGACGCGGATCACAGGAACCCGGCGGGGGCGGCGGACAGGTACGGGTGTGGAACGAACAATGCGTAGCCGGCTCAGAGCCGGTGACCCGGCGGCTTTCAGCGAGCTGTTCGGCGAACACGCGCAGACGATCTACCGCTACGCCGCCCGGACCACGGGGGACCGGACGGCGGCGGAGGATGTGGTGTCGCTGACCTTCCTGGAGGCCTGGCGGCTCCGCGGGCGGCTGAGGCCCGACGGCGACGGCGTCGGGCCGTGGCTGTTCGGCATCGCCACCAACGTCATGCGCAACACCGCCCGCGCCGCCCGCAGGCACCGCGCCGCGATGTCCCGGATACCGGTCCGCGACACGGTCCCCGACCTCGCAGAGGAGGTCGTCGACAACGCCGAGGAGGCCGAGCGGATCGTCGCCGCCCGCGCGGCGCTGACCGCGCTCGGCGACACCGACCGGGGCAGGGCGGGAACCCTCATGAGCTCCAGCGCCGTCATGTCCCAGACGGTCACCGACCAGGCGGGCTGACCCCGCTCAGGAGGACGCGGCCGGTACGGCGCGCCCTCCCCGGATCAGGGGAAGGCCCGCGCCCAGGCGCTCACGCAGCGCCTCGGAGCGCACGCCGATCTCGGCGAAGTCGTCCGGCCCCGGCTCACCGTCCACCAGGACCTCAGGGACCATGAGAGCCGAGAGCGGGACGTCGGGGCCGGGGTCTTCGAGGCCGCCTGCTCCCAGGTCCGTGAGATCCAGGTAACGGGGGGCGAGCACCCTGCCCCGCAGGGTGCCGGCGACCAGGTCGGGACAGAACTCGTTCCAGAGGATCGTCACCGCCGTGCGCAGGTCGCCGTGGACCTTCACGAGCTTGTCGGTCCAGTTGCCCACGAAGGTCTCGACCTCGACGTCGCCCAGCACGACGAGCTTGACGTCCCCCTCCAGCAGGACGTTGGCGGCGCGCAGGTTTCCCAGGACGACCAGCGCGGCGGCCCCGTCGTCGACGTTGACGATGTTGCCCTCGACGGTCAGGTCGCCGTCGATCACGTAGCCCGTCGCCTGGTCGGGGGTGTCGGCGCACCACGGGGAGCCGTCGTGGTCGTCGAGGGAGAGCTCCCCGGTGACCAGGGCGGCGCCGGGATGCAGGATGTACTCCTCCTCGTAGAGGTCACGGTAGGTCTCCCGGGCAAGGCCGCGCCGCTCGAACAACTCGACCGCGGCGGCCCAGGACAGGTAGCTGCTCGACGTGGCTCCTCCGTTCCCTGGAGGGAGCGGCTTCTCGCTACACCGCTTGCGCGGACCGGCGAAGGACAAGCCCTGCCCTCAAGATGTTGACCGCCGCGTTCACGTCGGCGTGCGCGGTGTGGCCACACACCATACAGGCGAACCCGGCCCGGGTGAGGCGGTGCTCCTTCGCGCGGTGCCCGCAGGCGGCGCAGGTGGGAGTTCACCGCGAACACACGCCCGATGGCGCGTCGGGCGGTTCATCGCTCGTCGTCGAGGCCCTCAACGTCGACAGGCCGCCTTCCGTTGAACGTCACGAGGATTCCGTAGGGGTCCGCCAGCCGGAGCCTGCTCTCCGTGAAACGGATCGCCCAGGTTTGGTCGGCCCACACGGTTGCTTCGGGAACCGCCAGCGGCAGCTCCGGAAGGTCGAGCCAGCTCAGTTCCTCGGTTGTGAGTCCGAAGTGCGATTCCCGGAGTCGGGTGCGGCAGTACTCCAAAGCCTGGTCGACGAAGACATCGAAGTGGCTCACGACGTCGTGGGCCACATGGAGGGTGGCCTCTTCCGGCGGGGCGGCCGGCTCGATCACCAGACTCATCCCGGTCTCGACCGCGCCTGTCGGCTCCGGGAAGTAACCGGTCCAGCAGGCCGGCGATGGAGGGCTCTCCATCCTTCTCAACACGACCCCGGCGATGCGCACGGTCGCGGGCAGTCTCGCGTCAGCGCCCGAGCTTCTCGTGGGTGCGCCGTTGTCGGTCATCGGCTCAGCGTAGGTCAAGCCCGGTCACGATGATGATCGGCAGCCGAGGCACGTAGCCACTTGCGCCCTCCGACCCAAGCCTTATTCGCGCGGTCTGTTAGGGGCGATCACTGACATCACGTCTCCCCCCACGTGGAGATTTTCCGGGTACGGCGCGGCGGAAGCGCCGTACCCGGAGCGCCGGCTTCGGCCGGGAAGGCGGCCACCACCCGGTCTTTTAAGGGGGCATAGCAGCCTTTTTCATGTGAGACCCTGACGCGACGGAGGCGGTCAATCGAAGGTTGGCCACGAAACACGACATTGCCGGCCTTTTTCGCCATATAACATCCGCAAAATCGCAGTCGAAACACTATGTCAAAACAGGGATAATTGCCGACAAAATCTATTGTTCGCCCACCTGGCCATATCGCCAGGAAATTCATCCGGAACGAAATATGGCGTTGGATGAAAGCGATATCTACGCTTTTTCATATGAGCAGAGCTTCATATGTCTCCGCGGACGAGGGCTGCGCGGTGCGCATGGTCGATCCGGATCGGGTCGGCACGGTCGCCGAGGCGATGCCGGGGGCGGAGTCGATCGAGGAACTCGCCGGGGTCTTCGCGCTGCTGTCCGACCCGGGGCGGTTGCGGGTGATCATCGCGCTGCTCGAGGGCGGGGAGATGTGCGTGTGCGACATCGCCGCGGCGTGCGGCCACAGCGAGTCGGCGGTCTCCCACACGCTGCGCCTGCTGCGCGCCTGTCACGTCGTGCGGGTGCGCCGGTCCGGGCGCATGGCCTACCACCGCCTCGACGACTCCCACGTCCGGATGCTGCTGGACCTCGGCTTGTCCCACGTCGGCCACGCCCTGGACACGGCCCGCGGACACCGGCCTCCGGAGCAGGCCTCATGACCTCGCGCCACGACGACCACTGCGCCGATCCGCACGCCCTGTCGCCGCGCCGATGAGAGGCCTCACCGCCCTCCTGACGGCCCTGGCGTGCCTGCCGGCGGCGGCGTGCTCGGAAGCCGGGGGCGGGGACACGCTGGAGCGGGTGCGCGCGGCGGGTGTGCTGCGGGTCGCCCTCACCGAGACCAATCCGCCGTGGAACTTCCTCGACGAGGGCGGCCGTCCGGCGGGCTACGACGTGGACGTGGCGCGGGAGGTGGCCAGGCGGCTCGGCGTCAGCAGAGTGGAGTTCGTCGGGACCGACTTCGCCAACCTCGTCGGAGGAGTGGTCGCGGACCGCTTTGACATCGTCGTCGCCGGGCAGACGGCCACCGCCGAACGCGGCAGGCAGGTCGCCTTCTCCCGCCCCTACGCCGTCAACCGCATCGCGGTCTTCGTCCGGAAGGGCGATACCTCCATCACCGGGCCCGGCGACCTGGCCGGCAGGAGGATCGCCGTCTCCGAGGGCACCATACAGGCCGACTTCGCCCGAACCCGTGTCCCCGGCGCCGAGGTCAGGACCTACCGCAACGCGATCCTCGGCCTGACGGACCTGGCGTACGGGCGGGCCGACGCCGCGCTGGTCTCCTGGTTCCAGGGCGTCTACCTGGCCACGAGAAACGGGCTTGCGGTGACCGCCGCCGGCCCGCCGCTGCGCGTCTGCGCCCTGTCCATGTCCTTCGACAGGCACTCCCCGGCCCTCCTGCGGGCCGTCGACGGGGCGGTCGGCGACATGATCGGCGACGGCACGCTCACGACCATCTCCCGCCGCCGGCTCGGCGGCCTCGACATGGCGGCCGAACTCCGCGGGACACCGGCCGGCCGGACCGGCTGAACACCCAGAAGGGAACGCGCTCGATGGACCTGCTCTCCCTGCCGATGCCCGGCCTGCTCACCGGTGTGGCCGTCACGCTGTTACTCGGTGTGGTGTCGTTCGTGTTCGGCCTCGTGCTGGGCGGCCTCGTCACACTGGCCAGGCTCTCCCGGCGCCGGCCGCTCAGGGTGGCCGCGATCGTCTACGTCTCGGTGTTCCGCGGCACGCCGCCGCTCGTCCAGCTCATGCTCGTGTACTTCGGGCTTCCCCAGCTCGGCGTGAGGCTGCCGCCCGTCCCGTCGGCGATCCTGACCTTCAGCCTCTACGCGGGCGCCTACCTGAGCGAGAACCTGCGCGGCGGCGTCCTGGCCGTCGACGACGGCCAGTGGGACGCGGCGGGTTCGATGGGGATGTCCCACGGCCTGGCCCTGCGCCGGGTCGTCCTGCCGCAGGCGCTGCGGGTGGCCACCCCCGCGATCGGCGGCCGGTTCATCTCGCTGATGAAGGACACCTCCCTCGCCTCGGTGATCACGGTGGTCGAGCTGACGCGCGTCGCGGAGACCGCGGGCAGCTCCTCCTTCCGCTACGTCGAGGCGTTCACGCTCGCGGGCGCCGTCTACTGGCTGATCAACACCGTTCTCTCCGCAGGGCAGGAAGCGCTGGAACGACGGCTGGGGAGGGCCTACGCATGAGCGGGAGCGTCGCCATCGACGTGCGGGGGCTGCACAAGCGCTTCGGTGGTCTGGAGGTGCTCAGGGGCGTGGACCTGACCGTGTACAGCGGTGAGGTCGTGGTGATCATGGGGCCGTCCGGGTCGGGCAAGACGGCCCTCATCCGCTGCCTGAACCTGCTCGACGAGCCCGACGCGGGCAGCGTCACCGTGCACGGCACGACGCTGAGCTATCCGGCGCGGGGGCAGAGCCGTTCGAGGAGGCGCCTGGTCCGTGACATCCGCGCCCGGACGGCCATGGTGTTCCAGCACCTCAACCTCTTCCCGCACATGACCGTCCTGCAGAACGTCGTCGAGGGCCCGATCTCGGTACGGCGTCTGCCCCGCTCCTACGCCGTCGAGATGGGCGAGCGTCTGCTGGCCCACGTCGGCCTGGACGACAAGCGTGACGAGTACCCTGCGCGGCTGTCCGGGGGGCAGCGGCAGCGGGTCGCCATCGCCAGGGCGCTGGCCATGGAGCCGGAGGTCGTCCTCCTCGACGAGCCGACCTCCGCCCTGGACCCGGAGCTGGGCGCGGAGGTGCTGCAGACCATCCGGAGCCTGGCGGCCTGCGGCATGACCACGGTCGTCATCACCCACGAGATCCCCTTCGCCAGGGAGGTCGCCGACCGGGTGGTGTTCATGGACGCCGGCCGCATCCTTGAGGAGCAGTGTCCGAACGTCTTCTTCGGCGCCCCCGCGACCGCCCGCGCGAGATCGTTCCTGCGTCTCATGTCCGAGGACGGCGGGCCCCGTCCCGGCCTTGGGAAAGCAGGGTGACGGAGGAACACACACCGTCCACCGGGCGATCGAGAGGGCGACCCTGGCGCTGAACGGCGACCGGCCCGGTGTCAGCCGTTCACGCCGCCGGCGAAGGGTGTCGTGCGCCAATGGTCGACGGCGGGTTCGAGGTAGCCCATCAGCTCGGGCAGTTGCGGGACCAGCGTGAGGGTGGCGATGACCCGCAGCATGCCCAGGGCGTTGACGAAGGCGAGGACCTCCTCGTTGAGCGGTCTCATGCCGTTACGCCGGGCGCCCCGGTTGTAGGCGGCCTCGTACTCGGGTCCCAGAACGGCCAGGTCCCACTCGACGGGCCCCAGCGTGACCAGCTCGAAGTCGGCGTAGAGGTCGCCGTCCACCGCGTTGAAGATGTTCGCGGGCGGGGAGTCGCCGTGGATGGGCTGGAGGTCGACGCCGGGGAACCGGGCCTCGAAGGCGCGGCGTGAGCGTACGAGGGGTTCGAGGAGCCGCCATTCGCGGCGGGCCCGGCCGAGTTCGGCCGCTCCGATCAGGCCGGGATGCCGGTCGAGCAGGGCGAGGCCGTCGGTGATGAACCGGGGGTCGGCGGCGGACAGGAACTCCAGGCGGCGGCCCGGGTAGGCGCGCAGTGCCGCGTGCAGGTCGGCGACGCTCTCGGCGTTCGCCGCGTAGTCGGGTTCCTTGTCCCGGGCTTTCTCGACGAACGTCCAGAACGTCATCGAGAACCCGCCGCGTCGCACGGGTTCGCGCGGCACGAGCGGGCTGGGCGCGATCACGGGGATCGCCTGGTCGGCCAGCCACCGTGTGACATCCAGTTCGTCCCGCTGGCGGCGCGCGAGGGCGGCCAGGTCGTCGGGGCGGGGCAGGACGGTGGGAACCCGGGCCACGACCGGGGAGGGCGCCAGGTGGACGACGACCGAGAAGACGTCGTGGAGCACCGTGGGGCCGGTGACGGTCAGGCCGAGCCCGCGCCCGGCCGTGACGGCCGCCTCGACGGCGGCGGCGGTGCGGTCGGCGCGCTGCTGCGGCGTCAGGAAGGTGGTCATGAGGAGTCCCTTGTTTCGGCGCGTCGATGGGTGTCAGGTGATTCGGGGCGAGGCAGGCCGGGACCGGGTCAGCGTCTGCGGCCGGCGTGCAGTTCCAGCCGCTCGGCTTCGAAGCGCGCCTGGAAGCCGCGGTCGTGCGAGACCGCGACCACCGCCCCCGGGTACGTCGCGAGCGCGGCCTGAAGGTCCTCGACCAGGTCGAGTGCGATGTGGTTGGTCGGCTCGTCGAGGACGAGGAGGTCCGCGGGCCGGGTCACCAGGGTCGCGATCTGCAACCGTCGCCGCTGCCCCGCGGACAGGGCGGTGACCGGGACGTGCAGGTCCTCCTCCCGGAACAGGCCCAGGGACAGGAGCCGTTCGGCGTGCTCGTCCGGCGGCCCGGGCCGTGCCGCGGCGAACGCGGCGAGCAGCGGCAGCCGCGTGGCGGGCTCGGGCGGTTCCTGGGCGAGGTAGCCGATCCGGGCAGGGCGGCGCGCCGTGCCCGCGTCCGGCTGCAGGTCACCCGCCAGGACGCGAAGCAGCGTCGACTTGCCCGCGCCATTCGCACCCGTGACGAGGAGGCGCCCTCCGGGTTCGATCGCCAGGAGCCCGTCCAGACACAGCCGTTCCCCGACCCGCACGTCGTCGAGCTCGGCGAGGGGGCCCTGAGCCGGGCCGCCGGCTGCCGGCGGCGGCGCCGTGGTGAACCGGAGCGGTACCGGCGGCTCCGCCACCGGGTTGCGCCGCAGCCAGTCCAGGCGCTCCCGCACCGAACGCACCTGCCCGCCGAGCTTCGCCTCGCTGGAGCGGCGGTACTTGCCGAAGCCCTGCCTCGGGTCGCGGCCGGTGGTGGCCAGCCTTCTGCCCGCGGCCTTGAGCAGTTCCTCCGCGCGGGCCACCTCCTGCGCCCAGTCCGTGTACCGCTGCTGCGCGCCACGCCGGGCGGCGGCCTTCGCGGCGCGGTAGCCGGCCCAGCCGTCGCCGTACCGGTGCACGGCGTGCTCGTCCCGGTCGACCTCAAGGATCGTGGTGGCGATGCGCTCCAGGAAGCCCCGGTCGTGGGTGACCGCGACGACGGTGCCGCGGTGCGCGCGCAGGTGCTCCTCCAGCCAGTGCACGGCAGCCGCGTCGAGGTGGTTCGTCGGTTCGTCCAGGAGCAGCAGTTCGGGGGCGGCGGCCAGGACGCAGGCGAGCGCGAGCCGGGACCGCTCGCCACCGGACAGCGAGCCGAGCGGGCGCCGCCGGGCGATCCGGGCGAGGCCGAGCCCGTGCATCGCGGCGTCCACCCGGGCGTCCGCCGCGTATCCGCCGCGTCGCTCGTATGCGACGAGCAGTTCGCCGTACGCGGCGAGCTGCTCGTGCGACGCGTCGGCGAGGGACTCCTCCGCGGCGCGGAGCCCTCGTTCCATGTCGCGCAGTTCGGTCAGGGCGAGGTCGACGGCGTCCTGCACGGTGCGGGCCGTGTCGAGGCCGAGGGTCTGGGCGAGGTGACCGACGCCGCCCGGGAAGGCGACGGTGACCTCCCCGGTGTCCGGCGTCTCCGCTGCGGCGAGCAACCGCAGCAGGGTGGACTTGCCGGAGCCGTTCTCACCGACGACGGCGGCCTTCTCGCCCGGCCGGACGGTGAAGGAGACCTGGTCGAGGACGGTCCGGGTGCCATAGGACTTGGTGACGTTCTTGACGGACAGCTGTGCCACGGCGGCAGGCGTGACGGTATGGGCGCGGTCGCGCATATGACTTTCCCTGAGTATGCGAAGGGTCCACGGGCGGCGAAGACGGCGGCGTCGGCCGTGCCCGGACTCAGACGAAGAAGAGGAAAGCCATGCCTTCACCATAACAAGACGAATCACCTCGCCTCAATTCATATGTGCCGTGACGTGCGCCGGGACCCTTGCCCGCCGTGGTGAGATCGCCGAGGTGAGGCCGCAGGCGCGCAGGTCCCGACGCCCGCACCCCCGCCCTCCGGAGGCCGGAAATCCGGTTGCGCGTCCCGGACGCCCGGGTGGCATCATGAGGCGGTCCGGCACACCGATCGGGGAGAAAGCAATGCGGCGAGTCTTCGGAACATCTCAGCCCCTTTTCCGGACGAGAGTTTTCGAGGACTTCTCCAAGCATGCCCACCGTGAACATCGGTCTTCTCGCCCATGTGGACGCCGGTAAGACCAGCCTGACCGAACGTCTCCTCTTCGACACCGGGGCCATCGGGCGCCTGGGCAGCGTCGACGAGGGAAGCACCCAGACCGACAGCGGCGACATCGAGCGCAGCCGCGGCATCACCATCCGTTCCGCGGTCGCCCCCTTCCGGGTCGGTGACCTGCAGGTCAACCTGATCGACACGCCGGGGCACGCGGACTTCGTCGCCGAGGTCGAGCGTGCGCTCGGCGTGCTCGACGGCGCGGTGCTGCTGCTGTCGGCCGTCGAGGGGGTGCAGGCGCACACCCGGGTCCTGATGCGCGTCCTGCGCGGGCTGCGGCTGCCCACCCTGATCTTCGTCAACAAGGTCGACCGCCCCGGCGCCCGCCCGGAGGAGCTGCTCGAGCGGATGCGCCGCACGCTGTGGCCGTACCTGCTGCCCATGGCGTCGGTCGAGGGCGCCGGTACGGCGGGCGTGCGGGTGAGGCCTCTGCCGCCGCACGACGCGCGGGCGGCGGAGATCCTCGCCGAGCACGACGAGAGGCTGCTCGGCGACCTCGTCGCGGGCCGCACCCCCGGGGCGGCGCGGCTTGAGGCGGCGGTGGCCGGGCAGAGCGCGGCGGCGGTGCTGTACCCGGTGTTCTTCGGGTCGGCGCTGGGCGGCCAGGGCGTCGGCGACCTCGTCGAGGGGATCCGCCGCTACCTGCCGGTGCCGCCCGCGGCGGGCGGCCGGGCGCAGGGGACGGTCTTCGCGATCGAGCCGGGGCCCTCGGGGGAGCGGGTCGCCTACCTGCGGCTGCGCTCGGGTGAGCTGCGCGCCCGCGAGCGCGTCACCTACCGGCGCCGCGAGCCGGGCGGCGGTACGGCCGAGCGCACCGAGCAGATCACCGCCCTGCGGGTCGTCGCGCCCGGCGCGGCCTCCCCCGGCGGCGGGCCGGTCAGGGCGGGCGACATCGCCAGGGTGCGCGGACTGTCGGGTGTCCGTGTCGGCGACCGGATCGGCCCGCCGCCGCCCGGCTCCGACGGCGCCTGCTTCCCGCCGCCGAGCCTGGAGACGCTCGTGCGGCCGCCGCAACGGCACCAGGCGGCCCGGCTGCGCGCCGCGCTGGTGCGCCTGGCGGATGAGGACCCGCTGATCCAGGCGCGCGTCACCCCGGACGGGGCGACCTCGCTACTGCTGTACGGGGAGGTGCAGAAGGAGGTCATCGCGGCGAGGCTGGAGCGGGAGTTCGGGGTGGGGGCCGTCTTCGAGCCCTCGACGCCGGTGTACACCGAGCGGCCCGCGGGGACCGGGGCGCTCTTCGAGGAGATGAACCACCGGCGCGGGGTGCCCGACTTCTGGGCGACGGTCGGGCTGCGGGTCGAGCCGGGCGCGCCGGGTTCCGGGGTGACGTTTCGGCGCGAGGTCGAGCTGGGCGCGCTTCCCGCCGCCTTCGACCGGGCGATCGAGGAGAGCGTGCACGAGACCCTGGGGCAGGGCCTGTACGGCTGGCCGGTCACCGACTGCGCCGTCACCCTGACCCACAGCGGCTTCGGCGGGCCGGTCAGCACGGCGGCGGACTTCCGCGGCCTGACCCCGCTGGTCCTCATGGGCGCGCTGCGCCTGGCCGGGACCCGGGTCTACGAGCCGTGTCACTCCTTCGAGCTGGAGATCCCCGCCGAGGCGCTCGGCCCGGTCACCGCCCGGCTGGCCGCGCTCGGGGCACGGCTGCACGGGTCGGCGGCCCGGGACGCGGCCTGGTCGGTGAAGGGGGAGATCCCGGCCGGGTCCGTCCACGTGTTCCAGCGTGAGCTGCCCGGGCTCTCGCACGGTGAGGGGGTGTGGTGGTCGGCCCCCGGCGGGGACCGGCCGGTGAGCGGGCGCCCGCCCGCGCGTGAGCGCTCCGGCGGCGACCCGCTCGACCGGGAGGCCTACCTGCGTCATCTCGCGGGCAGGTGAGCCGGGCGCCCTCAGCGGGGCGCGCCCTGCCGCGCGGCGGGGAAGCCGCCGGTGCGGGCGCCGATCACGACGGCCAGCACCGGAACCAGCAGGGCCAGGACGCTCCACGGGAAGGAGCCGGGGCCGAGCAGTCCGAGCAGGACCGCCCCGGCGACCCCGCCCGCCGCCATGGCCGCGTTCCACAGGGTGACGAGCAGGGCCTGCGCGGTGTCGGCCGCCTGGCCCGCCGCCACGGCCACGGCGGTCTGCAGCAGGGTCGGGGCGCCGCCGAAGCCGAGCCCCCACAGCGTCACCGCCGGGTAGACCAGCGCGGGATCGGCGCCCCGCACGGCCAGGACGGCCGCCGCCACGGAGAACAGGACGCTCGCCGCGACGATGAGGAGCCGGGGCCTGCGGTCGATGTGGGCGCCGACGATCCAGATGCTCACCATGGAGGCGGCGCCGAAGACCAGCAGCACGAGATCGACCGAGCCGCCCATGCCGGACCGCCGCAGGAAGGTGGCGATGTAGGTGTAGAGGACGGTGTGGGCCAGCACCATGACCAGCGTCACGAACAGGATCGGCGCCACGCCGGCGATCCTGAGGGTCGCCAGGATCGGGTGCCGGTCCCGGTGCCGCCGTCCCGGCCGGTCGGGGACCGCGACGGCGATCCACGCCAGCAGGACGGCGGCGATCACGGTGATCGCGGAGAAGGTGGCCCGCCAGCCGAGGGAGCCGCCCAGGAAGGTTCCCGCGGGCACGCCCAGGGACAGGGCGAGCGGGATGCCGGTCATGACGACCGCGATGGCCTTGCCCCGCAGGTGGGCGGGCGCGAGGTGGCCGGCGTAGCCCGCCAGCAGCGCCCACACCAGGCCCGCGGCCACCCCGGCGACGAACCGGCCCGCCAGGCTCAGCGCGAAGTACGGCGAGGCGGCGGTGACCGTGTTGGCGACGGCGAAGCCCGCGACCCCGGTCAGCAACAGGCGTTTGCGCCGCCATCCGGCCGTGGCCGCGATGAGGGGGATCGCCGCGACCGCCGTACCGATCGCGTAGATCGTCACCGCCTGTCCCATCGCGGACTCGCCGACCCCGAGGTCGGCGCCCATCGCGGGCAGCACACCCGCGGGCAGGGCCTCGGTCAGGACGGTGACGAAGGCGGCCGTGGCCAACGCGGCCAGAGCGGGCAGGGGTAGTCTCTGATCGCCGGTTCCCGCGACGGGCTCGGCTGATCGTGTGGTGTGGTTTCGCACGTTGCGTATGTTCAAACCATCACATTGATGTGAAGGTCAACGTGACAGGGTGTGAGGTAGGGCACATGCGGATCGGAGAGCTGGCGGAGCGCACCGGCACGCCCCGCAGGCTGCTGCGTTACTACGAGGAGCAGGGGCTGATCCTGCCCGACCGCTGCGCCAACGGCTACCGCGCCTACGACGAGCGCCTGGTGGACCGGGTCATGCAGATCAGGGGCCTGCTGGACGCGGGGCTGCCGACCCGGATCATCAAGCAGATCCTGCCCTGCCTGGACAGGCCCAGGATCATCCACTTCACCGACGCGACCCCGGAGATGATCGCCACACTGGAGCACGAGCGCGACCGGATGACCGAGCGCATCCAGTCCCTGACCCGTAACCGGGACGCCATCGCCGACTACCTCGACACGGTGCGCCTCACCCAGGACGACCCGGGCGCCGCCACGCGGAGCTGAACAGCCCGCCGAGGACGCGGCCTCCGCGGGCGCGTCAGGGTTCGAGGTCGCGGAGGTAGGCGTCCAGGGCCGCGGCGCCCGCGAGCATGGCGCGGCCCCGGGCCGCCAACCGCGCCCGCCACTCACCCAGGGCCGACTCCAGCGGGACGACACCCCCCGCGGCACGGACCTGGGCGATCAGCGGGGCGATCCGCTCCAGCGGGTAGCCGCCCCTCCTGAGCTGGTGGGCCAGCCGCACATCGCGCACCTCGGCCGCGCCGTACACCCGGTAACCCGTCTTCGGGTCGCGGCGCGGCCGTACCAGCCCGGCCTTCTCCCACTTGCGCAGCGTGGCCGGGCGCACGCCGAGCCTGCCGGCCAGAGGGCCGATGAAGGTGTCGCCGCGCTCCTGCGGCACGGGCACCAGGTCACCGAGCGCGACCTCGACCGCCTGGAGGGTGCGGCGGTCCTCAAGCGACTGGGCGTGACTGTCGTCGAGCAGCCGCAGCGCCTCCTCGAGCGCGCCCCGGTTGACCGCCCGCATCACCGACGTCGCCGTCCGGTGGCCGTGCCCGGGCACAAGGGCGAGGAAGGCGCGCAACGCCCGCGCGTGCAGCGGCGTGTAGACGCGGTAGCCGTGAACGGTGCGCCCGGCGGCGGGCAGCACGCCGTCCTGCTCGTAGTTCCTGACCGCCTGAGCGGACAGGCCGTGCTCACGCGCCAGGTCGACCGGCCTCATGAACACACCACCGTTTGAAGGTTCGCCAAGACGAACACCGGATTCTTCGCGGAAAGTCTACACCGGATGTTCAACGATACCGTTGAGGGAATGGACATCAAGGAAACCGCCTGGCCGCTCGACGGCGCGGGTGTCTCGGCCCTGCTTCGCTCGCTTCCCGCCCGCCCCCTGCTGCTCGGCCTGGGCGAGGCCAGGCACCTGGTGGAGGAACTGGGCCGCGCCCGCAACGAGATCTTCCGGCACCTGGCCGAGCACGAGGGCTACCGCGCCTTCGCCGTCGAGAGCGACTGCCTCATGGGCCTGCTGGTCGACGACCACGTCACGACGGGCGAGGGCACCCTCGACGACGTCATGCGGCGCGGCTTCAGCCACGGCTTCGGCGCCCTGGAGGCCAACCGCGAACTCGTGCGCTGGATGCGCTCCCACAACGAGGAACACGACGACAAGCTTCGCTTCTTCGGGTTCGACGGCCCCCTGGAGTACTGGGCGGCGAGCCCGCGCCAGGCCCTCACCGCCCTGTACGACCTGCTGGAGGGCCCGCCTGCCCGTACGGTCGTGACCCGCGAGACCCTTGAGGAACTGCTGGGCCCGGACGAGCGGTGGTCCGACGAGGCCACGGCCATGGACCCCTCCCTGTCGATCGGCCGCTCCGCCGAGGCCCTGCGGCTGCGCGTGATCGCCGACGACCTGGTGGCGCTGCTGGAGACGCAGGCCCCGCGGCTGAACCCCCGCGACAGGTGGCGTGCGGAGCTGTACGGGCGCACCGCCGTCGGCCTGCTGCGCTACCACCACGCAATGGCCGACGACTCCCCGCACCGCTGGGGCCGCCTGTCGGCGCTGCGGGACGCGATGATGGCCGCCAACCTGAGCGCCGTCGCCGAGCACGGCCCGGCCCTGGTCTACGCCAGCAACCTCCACCTGCAGCGCGGCGAAAGCCTGATGCCGTTCGGCGGGCAGACGCTGCGGTGGTGGGGCGCGGGGGCGATCACCGCGGCGCGCCTGGGCGACCGGTACGCCTTCCTGGCCTCGGCCTTCGGCACGGTCGGCGACGACGCCCCGCCGCCGGACACCGTCGAGGGCGCCCTGTCCGCGCTCCCGTGGGAACGCTGCCTCCTGGACGCCCGCCGCCTGGCCGAAACCGTCACCGGCTCCCTCCCGCGCCGTTCCCGCGACTTCGCCTACTTCCCGCTGGACCCGGCCCGCCTCGGCACGATCGACGGCGTCGTCTTCCTCAGGCGGGTCACCCCCACCCCCGTCTGACCCCCTCCGGCCCTCCCGCGCCTCAGGGCCGGGGCGGGAACAGCCGTTCCAGCCAGGCCTGCCAGGCCCGCTCCAGCTCCTCGGCGCCCGCGTCGCCGGAGTAGACGTGGTGGGCCAGGAACACCGCGTCGCCCCTGCGTTCCCCCGAGTGGAGGAACCGGTACAGCGCGTCGCCGGTGCGCACCCCCAGGCAGGAGAACGGGTCGGCGTAGTCGAGCACGCCCTCGATCGGCGCGAGCCCCTCGGGGGCGACGCTCACCGGCTCACCCACGGCAGCCGTGGCGGGCAGCCCGAGCGCGCCGGTCAGGGCGGCCCACGCCCGCTCGGGGCCTGCGGCCCCCACCTTGAGCGCCGAGACCGGCGTGCCCCTGAGGCCGGGGAAGTGCCTCAGGTAGGCGGCCAGGGTGTGCAGGTACATGTCCCAGCCGGACTGCATGGCCTCGTACTCGCTCTCCCAGTCGCCCTCCAGGAAGCCCTCGTGCACCAGCCTGAGCACGGTGGAGCCCCTGTCGCGGCCCTCGACGAGCCACTCGAACGCCATGAACGTCCCGTCCTCGCCCCGGCCGGTGCGGTAGGCGAACCGGCCGGGCGGCTCCCAGGAGGTGATGGTCGCCTCCTCGACGGCGCCGCCGACGGTCAGCCGCGTCGAACCGCCCTGCCGGGGTTCGATCCGGCTGCGCCCCATGAACCAGGAGTCGACCCCGGGCCCGGTGGCGATGGCCTGCCAGACCTCCTCGGGGTCGGCCGCCAGCTCGACCTGCCTGCGCACCTCGAACTCGTGGCCCATCACGGCTCCTTACGGCCCGGCGCCCCCGGGGCCCGGGAGTCGGGACTGGGGTGGACGGCGACGATGAGCCGGTGCTCACGCCCGCCGGGGGCGTCCTCGTCGTGGTACTTGCCGACGAGGGCGCCGACGGCGGCGGCGAGCTCCTCGGCGAAGGCGGCGCGCTGGGCCGCCGAGGCGAAACGGACGTGGCCGTCGATGGTCAGGGTCGCCAGCCGTTTACGGGCCTGGGCCGCGCCGCCGATGAGCTCGCCGACCTCACGGACCAGCCGGGCGGCGACCGCCAGCAGCCAGCGGGCCGACAACGCGTCGGGGGAGCGGTCCGGGTCGGGCTGCACCGCTGCCAGCGCCAGCGGGGAGATGACGTAGGAGGCCGCCGTCGCCCGCATCACCCGCTCGGTCATGTTGCCCTTGCGGCGCTCCTCGACCAGCTCGATCAGCCCGTGCCGCTCCAGGGCCCGCAGATGGTAGTTGACCTTCTGCCGGGGCAGGCCCAGCCGGGCGGCCAGCATCGTGGCCGACGCCGGCTGCGACAGCTCCGCCAGCAGACGCCCCCGCACCGGGTCAAGGGACGCCTCGGCCGCCGCCGGGTCCTCGATCACCGCCACTTCCAGCATGCCCCAACCCTCTCACCGACAATATTTGCCGTCAAAGCGCCGGCGGCCGTACGGCGGGGCCCGTCAGCCCCGCCAGCCTCCCTCGTCGACCCCGCCGGGCACCTCGGCCGCCGGGTCGTAGGGGGTGCGGGTGAACACGAAGGTGTTGAGGTCGAGGTGGCTGACCGACCCGTCGGCGCCGCGCACCACGCTGAGCCGCTCCCCGGCGTAGTAGCCGTCCAGGCCGAGCCAGGTCCCGTCGTCCTGGGCGACGAAGCGCGAGGCCCGCCCCGCGGCGCCGATCGGGGCCAGCGACAGGCCCCGGTCGGGCAGCAGCCGCAGCGCGTAGGCGCTCGGCCCCCAGTACCACGGCCCCGTCAGCTCCAGCAGGCCCGCCTCGGCCGCCGAAGGCCGCCACTCGGCGGGCATGCGCGGCTCGTGCTCGTCCAGGATGGCCAGCATCTCGCCCAGGAACGTACGGCTCATCCCCGAGGTGGAGTTGGTCAGGAACAGCACCCCGGTGCGGTCGCCCGGGTCGGCCCACACGGTGGCCAGGAAGCCCGGCATGGAGCCGGTGTGCCCGGCCAGGCGGCGCCCGCCCGCGCGGGCCAGCTGCAGGCCCAGCCCGAACCCGCCGGTCCAGGCGTCGCCGTCGTCGACGATCGCGGGCTCGCGCATCTCGGCGACCGTCGCCGGGTCCAGCACACCGCCGGTGTCCCCGGCGACGAACGCCGCCCACCGGGCCAGGTCGGCGGCGGTGGACCAGAACTGCCCCGCCGGGGCCATGGCGAGCGCGTCGTGCTCGGGCTCGGGCAGCAGGACGTCGGCCCACGGGTGGACGGCGTAGCCGTGGGCGTGCGGGGCGCTCGGCCGGGTGGTGGTCCGGTTCATCCCCAGCGGCTCCAGCACCTCCGCGCGCACGGCCCGCGCCCAGTCCGTCCCCCGCTGCCTGGCGACGAGCTCGCCCAGCAGGGCGAAACCGAGGTTGGAGTAGTGGAAACGGCGGCCGGGCCGGTGACGGGAGGTCTCCGGGCCGAGACGGGCGACGAGCTCCTCGACCGGCACACCCGGGGTGCGCTCCCACCACTGTCCCGGAGGCTCGGCGGTCAGCCCGCCGGTGTGCGAGAGCAGCTGCGCGACGGTCACCTCCCCGACGGGCGTGCCCGGCACGTGCTTGCCGATCGGGTCGAGCAGGTCGACGCGGCCCTCGTCGCGCAGCCGCATGACCACGACGGCCACCATGCTCTTGGTGATCGAGCCGATCCGGTACTGGGTGTCGCGGGAGGGGGCCCGCTCGCCCACCAGGCCGCGCGAGCCGAACCAGGCCGGGCTCCCGTCGCGCACCACGGCCGCCGCCAGGGACGGCAGCCGCGACTCGGCCTGCTCGACCGCGACCCTGCGCAGCAGCGCCCGAGCCGTACTCTCCAGAAGCGGCGACATCAGACTGATACCTCCCCGACACGACGTGTGTGCTCAGGCTAGTGCCCGGGCGCCGCGGCGGCACCCGCGAGAACGGGCCCGCGGTGACCGTCCCCGGGCCGCCTCCAGGCCGTCCGCGGGGCGGCCGGGGACCCCTCCCCATCCTATGATCACTATAAGTCATGATATGACTACTTTTAGTGTGATGGCTGAGAGGGATGCGGGACCGGCCGGTCCCGCGCCGAGGGGGCAGCGATGGACACGACGGAGTGGTTTCCCGCCATGCCACTGCAGGAGTGGGAGAGCACCAAGGAGACCCTGCACCGGTTCACCCAGATCGTCGGCAAGGTACGGCTCGCCGAGAGCACCCGCCACAACCACTGGTGGAACGTGCCCTTCCACCTGACCGGGCGGGGCATCACCACCCGCCCCTCCGGAGGGTTCGGCGGCGCTCCGGTCTTCACGATCGACTTCGACTTCGTCGCCCACACCCTGGCCGTCAACCGCCTGGACGGACGCGGCGTGACGTTCAGTCTCGTCGGCCACTCGGTCGCCTCCTTCTACCGGACCCTGTTCGAGGTGCTGGAGGACCTGGGCGTCGGCACCCGCATCGAGGCCGAACCGTTCGGCCTCACCGACGCCACCCCCTTCGCCCGGGACGCCAAGCACGCCGACTACGACCCGGCGCTGGTCAACCGCTACTGGCGCGTCCTGACCCAGGTCGGCCTGGTGCTGGACCGCTTCGCGGCGGGCTTCTGCGGCAAGGTCAGCCCGGTCCACCACTTCTGGCACACCTTCGACATCGCCGTGACCCGCTTCTCCGGCCGCCCGGCCGGCCCCCAGCCCCAGGCCGACCCCGTCACCAGGGAGGCCTACTCCCGCGAGGTGATCAGCAGCGGCTTCTGGTTCGGCGACGAGGCGATGCCCTGGCCCGCCTTCTACTCCTACACCGCCCCCGAACCCGAGGGCCTGGCCGGGGAACCGCTGCGGCCCGAGCAGGCGGCCTGGCTGCCGCAGCGGGGCAGCCACCTGGCGGTCCTGCGCTACGACGACGCGCGCGCCCACGACGACCCGGTGGCCACCGTGCTCGACTTCCTCGACAGCGCCTACCAGGCGGGCGCCCGCCGCGCGGACTGGAACGGGGCGCTGCTCATCAGCCCGCCCGGCGTCACCGACACCCTCCTGGAGGAGGAGCCGTGACGCGGCCGTCCGCCTGGGTGGCCGTCTGGGTCGCGGCCTGCGGGGCGCTCGCCGCGACCCCGGCGCCCCCCACCGCTCCGGCCACGGCGACACCCACGGCGACACCCACGACGGCGCCCACGACGGCGCGGCCCGCCGTACCGCCCGGCACCGTGCCGCAGGGCTTCAAACGCGTCGGCGGCCCCGCCAACGGGCTCACCCTCGCCCTCCCGCAGGACTGGGCCGCCCTCGACCTGTCCAGGGACGACCTCGACAAGAGCCTCACCGCCCTCGGCCTGTCCGGCGAGGCCCTGGAACAGGCCAGACGAAGCCTGCGCCCGCTGGTGGCCAACAAGGCGGTCTGGGCCTCCGACCGCGCCTCCGCCGCGACCTCCCCCAACCGGTTCGCCACCAACCTCAACGCCTTCTGCCAGGAGAGCCCGGACGTGCCCGCCGACCAGATCGTCGCCGACGTCAGACGACAGCTGGGACAGCTCGGCGCCACGATCTCCCAGGCGGGCGAGGTCCCGATCGAGGACGGCACCGCCGTACGGGTGGTCTACCGGCTGCCCTCCCGCGGCATCGACATCAAAGGCACCCAGTACTACACCCGCTCCTCCTCCTCGGGCAGGACCTGCATCCTGACCCTCAGCACCGACAAGGACGGCCTGCAACCCCTGTTCGACCGGATCGGCAGGACCCTCACCCCCCGGTGAGACGCCACCCGGAACCGAGATTGCCGATCGACCGCGTCACTCCTACGCTGGGGGCGACATTCGGCAGGGAGGTCACCGGTGGCACGCGAGGACGGTTCCGCACCCCCCGGCACCAGCATCTCCGGAGTCCTCGAACGGATCACCTACGCCAACGAGGAGACCGGCTACACCATCGCCAGGGTCGCCACCGAACGGTCGGGAGACGACCTGCTGACCGTCGTCGGGCCGCTGCTGGGCGCCCAGCCGGGGGAGTCGCTGCGCCTGACCGGCCGCTGGAGCACCCACCCCCGCTACGGCAGGCAGTTCGAGGTGTGGTCCTACGCCACCGTGCTGCCCGCCACCGTGCAGGGCATCCAGCGCTACCTGGGCTCCGGCCTGATCAAGGGCATCGGGCCGAAGATGGCCGAGCGGATCGTCGCCCACTTCGGGACCGACACCCTCGACATCATCGAGACCGTCCCCGAACGACTGGTCGAGGTCCCCGGCCTCGGCCCCAAACGAACCAAGATGATCGCCGCCGCCTGGGAGGAACAGAAGATCATCAAAGAGGTGATGATCTTCCTGCAGGGCGTCGGGGTGACCACCTCCATCGCCGTGCGGATCTTCAAGCAGTACGGCGAGGCCTCCATCACCGTCGTCAGGAGCCAGCCGTACCGGCTGGCCGACGACGTGTGGGGGATCGGCTTCAAGACCGCCGACACCATCGCCCAGGCCGTCGGCATCCCGCACGACAGCCCCGAACGCGTCAAGGCCGGGCTGCGCTACACCCTGTCCCAGGCCGCCGACGACGGCCACTGCTACCTGCCCGCCCCCAACCTCGTCGCCGACGCCGTCAAGATCCTCCAGGTCCCCGCGGAGCTGACCGTCCAGTGCCTGGAGGAACTCGTCGCCGAGGAGGGCGTGGTCCGCGAGGAGATCCCGGCCGGCGACACCACCGTCCCCGCCGTCTACCTCGTCCCCTTCCACCGCGCCGAACTGTCCCTGGCCGGCGCGCTGCGCGCCCTGCTGAACTCCGGCCACGACCGGCTGGAGGCCTTCAAGACCGTCGAGTGGGACACCGCCCTGACCTGGCTGCGCAAACAGACCGGCGCCGACCTGGCCGAAGAGCAGGCCCAGGCCGTACGGCTGGCGCTGAGCGAGAAGGTCGCGGTGCTGACCGGCGGCCCCGGCTGCGGCAAGAGCTTCACCGTCCGCTCCATCGTCACCCTGGCCCGCGCCAAGAAGGCCAGGGTCATCCTGGCCGCCCCCACCGGCAGGGCCGCCAAACGCCTGTCGGAGCTGACCGGCCACGAGGCGACCACCGTGCACCGGCTGCTGCAGCTGCGCCCCGGCGGCGAGGCCACCTTCGACCGCGACAACCCCCTGGACGCCGACCTCGTCGTGGTCGACGAGTCCTCCATGCTGGACCTGCTGCTGGCCAACAAACTGGTCAAGGCCGTCGCCCCCGGCACCCACCTGCTGTTCGTCGGCGACGTCGACCAGCTGCCCTCCGTCGGCGCCGGCGAGGTGCTGCGCGACCTGCTGGCCGCCGAGGAGCGGATCCCCCGCGTACGGCTGACGCACATCTTCCGCCAGGCCCAGGAGTCGGGCGTGGTCACCAACGCCCACCGCGTCAACACCGGCCTGCCCCCGGCCCTGGAGGGCATGAAGGACTTCTTCCTGTTCCCCTGCGACGAACCCGAGGAGATCGCGGCGCTGACGGTCGACGTGGTGGCCAGCCGCATCCCCCGCAAGTTCGGCCTCAACCCGCGCCGCGACGTGCAGGTCCTGGCGCCGATGCACCGGGGCGCCGCCGGGGCGGGCAACCTCAACACCGTGCTGCAGGAGGCCCTGACCCCCTCCAGGGAGGGAATGCCGGAACGCCGCTACGGCGGGCGCGTCTTCCGGGTCGGCGACAAGGTCACCCAGCTGCGCAACAACTACGACAAGGGCGCCGCCGGGGTGTTCAACGGCACCGTCGGCACCGTGGTCGACATCAGGCCCGACGACCACAGGCTGACCGTGCTCACCGACGAGGACGAGAACGTCGAGTACGCCTTCGACGAACTCGACGAACTCGCCCACGCCTACGCGGTCTCCATCCACCGCTCCCAGGGCAGCGAATACCCCGCGGTGGTCATCCCGCTGGCCACCAGCGCCTGGATGATGCTGCAGCGCAACCTGCTCTACACCGCGATCACCCGCGCCAAGAGACTCGTCGTCATCGTCGGCTCCCGCCGCGCCCTGGCCCAGGCGGTGCGCACCCGCGGCGCCGGACGCCGCCACACCAGCCTCACCCACCGCCTGCGCTCACCCTGACCCGGCGCCGGCGCGGCCGGCCGGCCCGCTCCGGCGGACGGTGACTTGGACGTCACGCATCCGTTCATGCGCGTGCGTGTCCGATCACCGCCCGCGCGCGGCCCGGCCGCGCCGGCGCCGGGCATCATGGGGCCGACCCGATCTGAGGAGAGCCCCCTGATGCCCTACGGATTCGACCCCGAGCTCGCTCCGTTCACCGCCGACCTGCTGCCCGAGCACGACCTTCGTGACACGGTGACCTCCCGGCGGGTCCTCAAGGAGTTCTTCAGCTCGATGCCCGGCGGCTTCCCCGACACCGTGACGGTCGAGGACCGGCACATCCCCGGCCCCGGCGGGCCGGTACGGGTACGCCTGTACGCCCCGCGCGAGCGCTCGGCCGAACCCGCCCCGGCGATGGTCTTCATCCACGGCGGCGGCTTCATCGTGGGCCAGATCGAGATGGGCGACGCGCTGCTGGCCTCCCTGGCCGAGACCATGGGCGTCGTGTCGGTCTCCGTCGACTACCGGCTCGCCCCGCAGGACCCCTACCCCGCCGGCGTCGAGGACTGCTACGCCGCACTGGTGTGGACCGCCGAGAACGCCGCGGAGCTCGGCGTCGACCCGGCGCGGATCGCCGTGGGCGGAGAGAGCGCGGGCGGCGGCCTGTCGGCCGCGGTCGCGCTGCTGGCCAGGGACCGCGGCGGCCCCGCGCTGTGCCTGCAGTACCTCGGCATCCCCGAACTCGACGACCGCCTGGACACCCCCTCCATGCGCGCCTTCGTCGACACCCCCGGCTGGAGCCGCGACAAGGCCGAGATCAGCTGGGACTACTACCTCGGCCGGGCCCACCGGCCCGGCGGCGACGACGTCCCGATCTACGCCGCCCCGGCCCGGGCCGAGGACCTGTCGGGCCTGCCTCCGGCGTACGTGGTGGTGTGCGAGTTCGACCCGCTGCGCGACGAGGGCCTGGCCTACGCCGCCAAGCTCGTGCAGGCCGGGGTCCCGGTCGGCCTGCACATGTACCCGGGAACCTTCCACGGCTGCTCCTGGGTCCCCGACGCCCAGGTCTCCCGCCGGATGCAGGACGACCTGATGTACGCCCTGCGCCGCGCCTTCCACCCGGCCGGGACCCCCGCCGCCCCGAGGGCGGACGCCTGAACGGTTCTGTGAACCTTCTCACGAACATTCGGTGAACATCGTGCCTCACCCGCCCGGGTGAGGCACGGATCGGCCGGAACGGCCGCCCACCCGTCACCGAAAGTAACCTAAATGTGATTCAACTCTCACGAACCGTGCATAGTGCTCCAGCGTCACCTATTAGAGTTTTTAGACGCACTTTGCGGTTGGGGGAGAGAGCTGTGCTGAACATGGAACGCCGTGACCTGAGGAAACCGCTGGCCGCACTGGGCCTGGCCGCCGCCATGCTGGCCACCTCCTGCTCCGGCGGCACCCCCGCGGCGACACCCGGCGCCGCCGGCACCCCCGGCGGCGAAACGGCCGCCCCCACACCCGCCGCCCCCACCATCAGGATCAGCCCCGCCCAGGGCGGCGCCGCCGTACGGCCCGACCGCAAGGTCGTCGTCACCGCCGCCGGCGGCGCCCTGGAGGAGGTCACCGTGCGAAGCGGCAGCCACAAACTCGAAGGCGACTTCGACGCCCAGCGCACCAAGTGGACCTCCACCGTGCCCATGGAACCCTCCAGCACCTACGACGTCTCCGTCCGCACCGTGGACGGCACCACCGCCACCAGCACCTTCACCACACTCAAACCGAAGGTCGAACTGGCCGTCTCCGACGTCACCCCGGCCATCAAGGGCGAGAAGGTCGGCGTGGGGGCGCCGATCATCGTCACCTTCAACCAGCAGGTCGCCAACAAGGCCGCCGTGGAGAAGGCCCTGGAGGTCAAGGCGGAGAAACCCGTCCCCGGCGCCTGGCGGTGGATCAACGACACCACCGTGATCTACCGCACCGCCAAGTACTGGCCCGCCCACCAGAAGATCACCTTCACCGCCCGCATCAAGGGCGTCCGCGGCGGCAAGGACATGTACGGCGTCAAGGACCTCACCAAGGTCATCCGCATCGGCGCCGCCCAGATCGCCGTCGTCGACACCCGCAAGCACAAGATGATCGTCAGACGCGACGGCAAGGTCGTGCAGACCATGCTGATCAGCGCCGGCAAGGGCGACACCCGCGAGTACACCACCACCAGCGGCGTCCACCTGACCATGGGCAAGGCCAACCCCGAACGGATGATCTCCCCCGGCCGCAAGAAGGGCGACCCCGGCTACTACGACCTGATGATCAACCACGCGGTGCGCTTCTCCAACAGCGGCGAATACGTCCACGCCCTCAACAACGTCTGGGCCCAGGGCCGCCAGAACGTCAGCCACGGCTGCGTCAACGCCCGCCCCGACCAGGCCAAATGGTTCTACGACCAGGTCCAGCGCGGCGACGTGATCACCATCACCGGCACCACCCGGCAACTGGAGTGGAACAACGGCTGGGGCTTTTGGCAGATGCCGTTCAAGGAGTGGCGCAAGGGCAGCGCCCTCAAGGCCTGACCACCCGCCCGCACGATGAGGCCGCGCCGCCACGGCGCGGCCCCCTCACAACAGGCTGATCTGCGTCGGCGCGGGAAGCGCCAGCGGCAACGGCTGCTCCGGCCTCGTCGGGCTCAGACCGTAACGGGCGGCCACCTGCAGCACCTGCCCCACCACCGCCCGCACGTACACCGGATCGGCCTCCGCCCCCGCGGCGTACAACTCCCCGTACCGGGCCACCAGCCCCGGATGGTGCTCACCCACCCACGCCATGTACCACTCCCGCGCCCCCGGCGGCAGCCGCAGCACCCGCGGCGTCAGGCTGACCGCCCCCGCCGCCGCCACCCGCCGCACCGTCGCGGAGATCTGGTCGGGGGAGTCGGTCAGCAACGGCAGGATCGGCGCCATCTCCACCCCGCTGGGCACCCCCCGCCCGTTCAGCTCCTCCACCAGCTCCAGCCGCCGCTGCGCGTCCGGCACCCCCGGCTCCACCCCACGCCGCACCCGGTCGTCGACGAACGCGATCGAGACCACCACCCCCGCCCCCGGCGCCCCCGCCAGCAGATCGGCGTCCCGCAGGATCAACGTCCCCTTGGTGTGCACCGTGAACGGCGCCCCCGCCTCACGCAACGCCGCCACCACCCCCGGCATCAGCCGGTAGACCTCCTCGACCTCCTGATAACAGTCACCCGCCATCCCGACGGCGACATGCTCACCGTCCCACCGGGAGACCAGCTCCGCCCGCAACCGCCGCACGATGTTGGTGCGCACCACGATCCGCGAGTCGAACCCGGCACCGCCGTCCAGCCCGAGCCGGCGATGACCGTGCCGCGCCGAACAGTAACGACACCCCCCGGCACACCCCTGGTAGGGACTCACCGTCCACCCCTGCCCGCTCCTCTCGAGCGCCGTACGGGCCTGCACCTCGTAACAGGTCACCGCGCCGTGCACCCGGGTCACCGCCGAACGCGCGATCCGCGGCCCACCCCCGGCGGGCTCGGGCAACAGGGCGGGAGCCTCCCAACGCATGCCGCTCAGTGGAACACGCATTCGACACCCCTCGCAAGTGAAACCGCCGCACCGGGATTCCGGCCCCCAACCCCGCCAGAAATGGTACGGTCATGCCGGTTTCGGAGGGGATGTAAGCAGAATTCGGGAGAGTGACCCATGGCGTGGCTGCTCCTGGCGGGAGCCATCATCGCCGAGATCACGGCGACCACCGCCCTGAAGTTCAGCGACGGCTTCACCCACAAAGGATGGGCACTGCTCGTCGTCACCGGATACGCCACCGCGTTCGTCCTGCTCGGCCAGGCCCTCAAACGCCAGCTGGAGATCGGCACCGCCTACGCCGTCTGGTCCGGCGCGGGCACCGCCGCCATCGCCGTCATCGGCACGCTCTTCCTCGGCGAGAGCCTCACCCCCGTCAAAGCCGGCGGCATCGCCCTCATCATCGGGGGAGTGGTCCTGATCAACCTCGCCGGCAGCGCCCACTGACCCCGCCCCCCTCACAGGAAAGGCCCGCCCGATGACCATCCTGCACCTGGCCCTGGCCGCCGACTGGGACGCCGCCCAGCCCCAGGGGGAGTACCGCGTCTCCACCCTGGGCCGCACCCTCGAACAGGAAGGCTTCATCCACGCCTGCGCCGACCACACCCAGCTCGACGGCGTCGCCGGCCGCTTCTACCGCGACGTCACCCAGCCCCTGCTCGTCCTGACCATCGACCCGACCGGCCTCGACGTCCGCCTGGAGACCCCCGCCGACTCGGCCGAGACCTTCCCCCACATCTACGGCCCGCTGCCCCTCACCGCCGTCGTCTCCGCCACCCCCTACACCCCCGCCTGACCGCCACCCGGCCACCGGCCTGCGGTCACCGGCACAGCACCCGCTCCAGCCGCCGCGCCGCCACCCACAACCCCGCCGCCGTCATCACCAGCAGATACGCCGCGTGCCCCGCCAGCCCCCAGCCGGGCGACCCCGACGCCAGCCCCCGCACCAACTCCACCGCGTGGAACAACGGCGCCGCCTCGACCACCGCCCGCAACACCGGGGGATAGTCCCCGACCGGCGAGAACGTCCCGGAGAACAGGAACAACGCGAACTGGCCCGTACTCACCAGATCGAAGTCCTGCCAGCCCCGCATCACCGTGCTGACGGCCATCCCCACCGCACCGAACGCCAGCCCCACCAGCAACGCCGCGGGAAAAGCCGCCAGCGCCCACCCGGCCCGCGTCAGCCCCATCGCCGTCATCACCACCAGGAACGCCCCCGTGTAGAGCGCGCTGCGCGCCAGCGCCCACGCCAGCTCACCCAGCGCCACCTCCAACGGCCGCACCGGCGTCGCCAGAATCGCCTCGAACGTCTTGGCGTACCTCATCTTGAAGAAGAAGTTGAACGTCGTCTCCGACAACGCCCCCGACATCGCCGAGACCGCCAGCATCGCCGGCGCCACGAACACCGCGTAACCCACCGTCCGCCCGTCGCCCAGCCGCAGCTCACCGACCAGCGCCCCGACCCCCACACCGATCGACAGCAGATACAGCACCGGCTCGAAGAACCCCGACGCCAGCACCAGCCAATACGCCGGACCCGACCGCAACGCCCCCACGTTGCGCCCGGCCACCGCCCCCACCCGGGCCGGAGAGACCCGGACGGCCAGCACCGCAGAAACCATGACCGCCTCAGTCCCTCAACCGTCTGCCGAACGCCGAAACCGCCCACACCACACCGGCCCCCGCGAAGACCAGCAGAACCCCCACATGCCACCCCACCGGCCACGGCGGAGCCACCCCCAGCGTCGCCGCCCTGCACAACTCCACCCCATGCCACAACGGCGACGCGTACGCCAGCGGACGCACCACCGGCGGCAGCTGCTCCACCGGGAAGAACACCCCGCCGAACAACGCCGAAGGAATCATCACGAACCTGAACAACAACGCGAAATAACTGTCGTGATCGATGCTCGCCGAGAACCCCGTCACCGGCGCCGCGACCGCCACCGCCAGCAACGCCGCCACCACCGGCGTCACCACCGCCCACGGCGAACGCAACGCCCCGAACATCCCCGCCACCGCCAGGAACACCACGACCGCGCTCTCCACCCGCAGCAACACATACAGCAGGCCACCCGCCACCATGTCCCGCACCCCGACCGGGGTGGCCCGCATCGCGTGAAACCCCCGCACCCACTTGAAGTCACCCAGCACCGGATACGTCGAATCACCCACCGCCATCTGGAACGCCGTCGAAGCCATCACCCCCGGCACGATCCACGCCAGATACCCCACCCCGCCGACCTCGCCCACATACCGGCCGACCCCCACCCCGAAACTCACCAGGAACAGCACCGGCACCACGAACGACGAGAACACCGACGCCCGCCACACCCTCCGATACAGACACAGATGCCGCTCAAGCACCGCCACCGCCGGACGAACCACCTCAATCCACCAACGTCCGGCCCGTCAACTGCAGAAACACATCCTCAAGCGAGGAACGCCGCACCAGCACACTCGACGGCACCAACCCCCGCCGCCGCACCTCCGCCACCGCCGCGTCCCCATCACCCGTGTACAACAGCACCCGATCCGGCAACGGATCGACCCGCCCGATCCCCGCGAGCCCACCCGCCACCTCCACCCCCTCGGGAAAACGCAACTCCACCACCTCCGGCGCGCAGTACGTCCCGATCAGCGAACGCGGCGACCCCTCCGCGACGATCCGCCCCCCGTCCATCACCACCAGCCGATCACACAACTGCTCGGCCTCATCCATGTAATGCGTCGTCAGCACCAGCGTCGTACCCCGCTGCCGCAACCGGAACAACCGCTCCCACAACAGATGCCGCGCCTGCGGATCAAGCCCCGTCGTCGGCTCGTCCAGCAACACCAGATCAGGATCGTTCACCATCGCCCGCGCGATCGTCAGCCGCCGCTTCATCCCCCCCGACAACGGCTCGACCCTGCTGGAGGCCCGATCCCGCAACCGCACGAAATCCAGCAACTCCTCCGCCCGCTCCCGCGCCCTCGCCCGCGACATCCCGAAATACCGCGCGTACGTCGTCAGGTTCTCCCGCACACTCAGATCCGGATCAAGATTGTCCAGCTGCGGACACACCCCCAGCCGCCCCCTGATCCGCGCCCCGTCCCGCACCGGATCCATCCCCAGAATCCGCAACTCACCCGAGGACGGCATCGACACACAGCCGATCATCCGCATCGTCGAAGACTTACCCGCCCCGTTCGGGCCCAGGAACCCGAACGCCTCACCCCGCTCCACCTCCAGATCGATCCCGTCGACCGCGACGAAGTCACCGAACCGTTTGACAAGCCCGCGCGCGCGGATCAGAGGCTCTCCAGACACGCCCGGAACGTAACAGAGACCGGCGACACTTTCCGCCCGCCGGACACCCCCGCCCGCCGGCACCACGGCACACGACACCGGGGGAGACCCACCCCGCGGACCGGCCCCGCCCACCCGCCGACCACCGCCCCCACCGGGACGGGCACGAACACAGAACACCCGTCCCGGACGGCATACGAGACGACACACCGGGTACGGCGTTCACCACCCGGCCCCCACACCCGCAAGGATCACCCCATGGTCAACACGGCCGCCGTCATCCTCCTCGCGGCCCTCGCCGCCCTGGTGATCATCGGCCTCATCGTGCTCGCCGTACGACTCACCCAGCGCCCCCGCAACCACCTCATCGGCGGCGGACTCGGCCCCGCCCTCATCGAACAGGTCCTGCACCTCAAAGCCACCGGCCAGTTCGACCAGGCCGTCATCCTCGTCCGAGGAGAAACCGGCCTCAGCCATCGCGCCGCCTCACGCCTCGTCAGGAAGATCCACACCCCCTGACGACCCCGCCAACCGGCCGATCACCCCATAAGCCGGATTCACCCCCGCCGCCCGGCGCACCTCACGGGCCGTCGAAGCCACATACGCCTGACCCGTCACGATCGACGAATGCCCCAGCAACTCCATCAACTCATGCGCCGAGGCCCCCCGCTCCGCCAGCCGCGTCGCGAACTCATGCCGCAACGCGTGCACCAACGTCCCCCGCTGCACCCGATCGTGCACCCCCGCGTACCGATAACACTGCCGCACCAAATACTGCAGACCACCCCGCCGCAACGGCTCATTACGCGTGTCGACCAGAAACACCGCCGAAGGCGGCAACCCCCCAAGCCCGAACCGCTCCAACCGGCTGCGCACATACCGGTCGGCCAGCACCTCGACCGGCTCCTCGATCGGCAACGACCGCGTCCTGCCGCCCTTACCCACCACCTGAACCCGCCGCTCACCCGCGGGACCGCCGAACGACCCCATCGTCAGCCCCAGCAACTCAGCCGAACGCATCCCCGTGACCAACGCCAGCGCCAGCACCACCAGATCACGCTCCACCCACGGATCACGCGCCTTACGCGCCCCCGCCGCCACCCGCTCAAGCAACGTCACCGACGCCGACCCATCACCCAGCAACGGCTTGGGCGCCTTCGCCGGCTGCTTCGGCCGCGGCACCGCCGCCATCGGATTACCCTCCAGCACCCCCTCCGCCACACAGAACGTCAGAAACCGATTCCACGCACTCCACGCCCGGTTCACACTGGCCGCGGAACGCGACCCGGCGAAATCAGCGAACGCCCCCCTGACCAGCCGCGCCGTCAACGCCTCCACCCGCAGATCCTCAACCGGAACCCCCGCACGCCGCGCGGCCAGCTCCGCCACGATCCGCAGATCACTGTCGTAACCGGCGACCGTACTGGGGGAGAGCTTCTTGGCCCGCAACGACAGCAGGAACTCCCCGGCGACCTCCCGCAGACCACAACCGTCCATCACACAGGCGATTATGCATCGGCCCGGGGGAGCGGCCCCCACCCGCCGCGACACCGATCCGCGAACGCCACAAGACGATCGTTGACCAGCTCCGGCGCCTCGAGCGCGACCGCGTGCCCCACACCCGGCACCACCTCCGCGTGCACCACGGGAAGCAACCGCCGCGCCAGCTCCTCGTCACCGAACCGCCGCGCCGGACTGCGATCCGGCCGAAACCCCCGCGCCCCGGCCACGACCGGCGCCATGATCTCCGGCCGCCCCACCAGCGCCCACTCCGCCACCACCCGGTACAGCGCCCGCCGCCACGACGGGGGAGCGGCCATCGCGAACAACGCCACCAGCAACGTCACCATGAACCGAAGCGGCACCCGCTCCAGCCCACCCGGATCGAGCAACGTCACCGACGCCAGCCGCCGATCCCCGTACACGGCCTGGTTGAGCGCCAGCCAGCCACCGTAGGACAACCCCGCCAGATGCACCCGCTCCAGCCCCAGCCCGGCCAGAACCTCCTCAAGCCAGGCCGCCGAGTCCCCGGACCCCGTCACCGCCCGCCGCTGCACCCCACCCCCCGGATCGTCGATCGTCTCCACCGCGTACACCGGACGACGACACCCCACCCCGGCGGCCTGCCGATACCACATGGAGGCGTTCGCGCCGTGCCCGTGCAGCAGCACCACCGGCTCCCCGCCCCGCGGCCCGCACCGGTAGACCCGCGTCGTCCCGAAGGAGGTCTCCACGTCGAACACCTCGTGCGGCGGCCACAACCCCATCGCCACCTCGTACGCGGCCCGGAACCTCCGCTCGGCCCGCTCGTCGCGAAACCGCCCGATCCCGGCACGGGTACCGCCGTCCACACGCCCTCCCAGAAAATTGATACACACGTATACGGTACGGTTGTATCAACACCGCGAGGCCACGTCCACCAGGAAGCACCCGTGAACCGGACCGACAACCGCGAAACCCGCCGCCACGACATCACCGAAGCCGTCCTGCGCGTCATGACCCGATCAGGACTGCACGCCGTCACCATGCGCGCCGTCGCCGCGGAGGCCGGCGTCTCCCTCCGCCTGGTCCAGCACTACTTCGAGACCAAACAACACCTCATGCACACCACCCTGAACCGGCTCGCCGAAGAGATGGCCCAACGCCTGCGCACCAGACTCACCGACGCCCACCGGCCACGCGACGTCGTGGAGGCCGTCCTCGCCGAAGCCGTCCCCACCGACGAACGCAGCCGCGCCTTCCACCTGGCCTACACCTCCTACGCCGTCCTGGCCGTCACCGACGAGACACTCGCCGCCCACCCCTTCCTGAACGCGCCCGACGCCATGGAGACCTTCGTCACCCGCCGGCTGACCCAGGCCCGCGACGACGGAGACCTCGCACCCGGCCTCGACCCGCGCACCGAGGCCGTCACCCTGCTGGCGACCGCCGCCGGACTGGGCATCGCCGTCCTCGCCGGGCAACACACCCCGCAGGAGGCCACCGCGATCCTGCACGGCGGGCTCGACCGCCTGTTCCCGCGGCCCGCGACCCCCGCAGAACAGGGGCAGGCGGCGGTGGAGGAGGGCGGTCACAAGTGATGCATAAGTAAAATTATGCATCAAAACCATCGGAGAGCCCCGGAAAACCCGCGGAGACACCCACGAGACGAACACCGGCCCAGGAGTCCCGCACGGCGAACACCCCCACACCGGAACGGCCGAGCGCCGGGCAGCGCACACCGGCCGCGCACGAGAACACCGCCGCCGGAAAATCGATCATGAAAAACGGGGAGCCGGAGCGCCCGGCACGTCCGCGGCCTCCAGACGCGGCGAGCTTCCGGCGAGCGGCCGGATGCGGACGCCGAGGACATCCGTCCGGCCCCGGACGGTCCCGGACGGCGGCGGACCGCCGAACCCGGCGTACCGCCCCGGCGTCCCCTGGCCCCACCACCTCACCCACTTTGTCCGGAAAAATCGTGATACCAAACAGAAACCCAATTCTGTTTGGTATAGGAAATACCGGCCCAGGACGGGAGCACCGTCCTCACGACTCCCCACCCGCGGAGAACACGGGACGACGAGGGCCCGGCGCTCCCCTGCAAGGGCCCGGCCTGGCGGATCCGCCGGAACGCGACCGGTCCGCCTGCCCTTCCCCGGCCCCCACCCGGTGTGACGGCGCGGTGGCGCTGGGTCGGCGAGGGGACGCCTCCCGGTCGAGGTGACGGCGAGCGGTTTCCGCCCTGTGCCGGGCAGGCGGCCGGGGCGGGTGAGTTCGGGATTTCCGGGGCCGCGGTGGGCGACAGGGGGGTGCGCTCCCTCGAAAGGCCCGCCGACGCGTCCGCCGTTAGTGCGGAATTCGTTGGTGATGCGTTGGTCGAAGGCCTTGGAGTCGTTTTTGTGGTTTTGTGTGTGGAGGGCGGGTGGTGTTTTCGCCCTTGCCGGGGAAAGGCTTGAGGAGTTTGTCGGCTGCCGGGTTTTTTGCCGGTCCGCGCCGATTTTGTGGGGTGGGGTCTCCGGCATGCCGGGGGTCGTCGCCCGGCGGGGCGCCCTCCTCAGGGGCTCGTGGCCGGCCCGCGGTTTCCGCCCCGGGGGTTTTTCCTGAAACGTCGTCCGGCGGTTGGGTTTTACCTCTTGGCCGCGGTGGGCTCCTGGAATTGTCGGTGCCGGGTTCTACGATGAGCCGACTCTCAGGAGGGGTGTTCGCCGATGCTTGATTCGCTGATTGTGCCGTTGCTGGTGACCACGGATTTGCCGCCGGACGCCGATCTGGCGGAGTTCGGGCGGCTGCTCGCCGACGCGGTGCGGGAGCCGGGCCGGGGTGCGGTGTCGTATGCGGGTTTTCTGCACGGCGCGGTGTTCTGGCTTGATCCGCCGAGGGTGTCGGCGGAGCGTGAGGCCGGGGTTGGGCCGGTGGTCGAGGAGTTGCGGTTCGCGGCGTTGCTGGGTCATCTGTCGGTGAGCGGCGGGTGCGGGCGGGTCAAGGATGTGGTGGCCGACGTGGGCAGGGCGGTGACGGTGGCGGTCGCGGCTCGTTACGGTGATCTGGGGAGTCCTCCGGCGGTGATGGCGATCCGGGCTGAGGATGTGCGGGAGCGCACTCCCCCGTCGGCGGTCGCGGTCAGTACGGCCGGTGCGGTTCCCGGGTTGGTCGCGGCCGCTCGCCCTTACATGTGACTTGTCCGCCCGTGGGCGGGTGTGATCGTCTACGTTGGGCGGGTGGGCGTGGTCGGCGGTTCGCTGCGCGTCGTCGGCTGGTTTCCCCCCTCTCCCCCGTGTGGGTGTGGGGTGCCCGCGGTGGTGTCCGGTGGCGGTCTGTGTGCCAGGCGGGGTGGTCTGGGGCGGGTGCGGCCGGGCTGATCGTCGAGGAAGGGTGTCCGGGGAGTCATGCGGCCAGCGGGTCTGAATCGCCTCACGGTGCGGGAGTCGGCCGATCGGTATGTGGAGTTGGTGCGGGCCAAGACGTTGACGGGGGCGTTGTCTCCGGCGACGGCGGAGGTTTACGCGCGTGATGTGGCGACGTTCGTGGGGTTGGCGGGTGAGGAGACGGTTCTCGATGATCTGACCGGTGAGGACGTCGATGCGGTTCTGCTGGCGTTCGCGCGTAAGCCCGATGGGCGGCGGGCCGATCCCGGTCAGGGGGGCGGGGTGCAGTCGGCTTCGTCGCAGGCGAGGTTTCGGCGGTCGGTTTCCGCGTTGTTCAAGCACGCGTCGCTGGCGGGGTGGGTGCAGGTCAATCCGATGACGTTGGTGACGGTTTCGGCCAAGGAGCGTGGCGGGTTGCGGCCGCAGCGGCGGGCGTTGACGCGGGAGCAGGCTCAGGGGTTGGTCGGGGCGGCGCGGGAGTTGGGTGACGGGCCGGTTGAGGAGGCGGGGCGGGCGCGGCGGCGTGATCAGCGGACGGAGTTGCGGGATGCGTTGATCGTGTTGTTGCTGTCGACGATGGGGCCGCGGGTTTCGGAGTTGGTGCGGGCGGATGTGGAGGATTTCTACACCAACGACGGGGTGCGTTACTGGCGGATCTTCGGTAAGGGCGGTAAGACGCGTGATGTGCCGTTGCCGGGTGATGTGGCGCGGGTGCTTGAGGCGTATCTGTCGTGGCGGGGTGAGGTTCTGCGGGGGGTTCAGGACAAGGCGTTGCTGTTGTCGTGGCGGGGCAGGCGGCTGGCGCGGGGGGATGTCCAGGCGGTGATCGACCGGGTGCAGCGGCGGGTCGATCCGGATCGGCGGCGTTCGGTGACGCCGCATGGGTTGCGGCATACGACGGCGACGCATCTGCTGGCCGACGCGGTGGACATGGACGCGGTGCGGCGGGTGCTGGGGCACGGTGATCTGGCGACGCTGGGGCGTTACCGGGATGAGTTGCCGGGTGAGCTGGAGGTGGCGATGCGGGCTCATCCGTTGTTGCGGGAGCGGGGGGTTTCGGGGGCGGGCGGGGTTTAGGCGGCGCGTTCGGCGGTGCAGACCTCGGCGAGGACGTCCATGGAGATGTTCAGGGTCTGGGCGAGGGCGGCGATGGTGAAGAAGGCGGGGGTGGGGACCCTGCCGGTTTCGATCTTGCGGAGGGTTTCCGCGGACAGTCCGGCGGCGGCGGCCACCTCCGTCATGCTGCGGGTGCCGCGGGCCTGGCGCAGCAGGGCGCCCAGGCGGTGGCCGCGTTCGTGGTCGAGTTCGGTCAGTGGGGGTCGCACCATGTGCGGAAGCTTAGCAAACGTGATAACAATACCGGTATAAGTATTGGACCGGAAGGTGACACGTGGTCGAGATCAAAACAACGGCAGAACTGGAAGCGATGCGCGAAGCCGGACGCGTCGTCGCCAACGCACTACAAGCGGCACGCGACCAGGCAACCCCCGGAACCACCCTCCTCGAACTCAACGAGACCGCCGCCACCGTCATCTCGGCAGCCGGCGCCAAACCCGCCTTCCTCCACTACAAACCGCACTTCGCCCCCACCCCCTTCCCCGCCGTCATCTGCACCTCCGTCAACGACGTCCTCGTACACGGCATCCCCGACCACTACCGGCTACGCCCCGGCGACCTGCTCAGCATCGACTGCGGCGCCTACCTCGACGGCTGGGCCGCCGACGCCGCGATCAGCCTCACCGTCGGCCCGGCCGACCCCCAAGACCTGAAACTCATCAACGACGCCGAAACCGCCCTCGCCGACGCCATCACCGCCTGCACACCCGGCGGCCGAATGGGCGACATCGGCCACGCCGTCGCCACCGTCGGCCGCCAAGCCGGATACGGCATCCCCACCGACTTCGGAGGCCACGGCGTCGGCCGCGCCATGCACGAAGACCCACACGTCGCCAACCACGGCCGCCCAGGCCGCGGAATGACCCTCCGCCCCGGCCTCGTCCTCGCCATCGAACCCATGTTCATGGCCGGAGGCCACGACACCTACCTCACCGCCCCCGACGGCTGGGCCCTGACCAGCGTGGACGGCAGCCAAGCCGTCCACGTCGAACACACCGTCGCCATCACCGACGACGGCCCCCGCATCCTCACCCTGCCATGAGATCCTCCGGAAGACCCCGCTCCCCCAACCTGACCATCACCCGGGTACGCAACCGATCCGGCGAAGTCCGCGCCGGATCCGACAGATAAACCTCCCGAATCGGCCCATCCGGCGTATGACCCCGCTCAGCACACCACGCCAGCACAGCATGCGCGGTCAAATCAATCTGGTCATACGGCCCCACATGCACCGCCCCCGCGAACACCCCACCCGGCAGAATGTACGGCCGCGTCCCCCGCGGAGCAGGCCCCCCGAACTCCGCCGCAACCACCACCGGAATCGGCTCCCCCATCTCCACCGGAAACAAACCCGTCAACCGCAGCCCATCCTCCAACCCACCCTCCCGAACAGCACGCACCAACAACGCCACACACGCCCCCGTCGCCCGAGCGATGTCCTGCGGCGAAACCGCCTCATCACGCACCAACACCACCTGACTGGGCCCCCGCCGCTCCACCGTCACCTCAACCGGCGGCACCCCCGACACCAACAACCGCTCCAACGTCGCCAACGTACGGCTCCGCCGCGCCAGCTCCGCCTCCAACTCATCACGCACCCGCCCCAGCACCTCAGCCACCGACACCCCCGACAACACCTCACCGACAGCGCTCAACGGCACATCCAACGACCGCAACAACCCGATCGACAACGCCTGCCTGGCCTGCGCCGCCCGGTAATACCGGTAACCACTGTCAGGATCGATCCACGCCGGAACCAGCAACCCCAGATCCGCGTAATGCCGCAACTGCTTGACACTCAACCGGCACAACCTCGCGAACTGCCCGATCGGCAGCAGCCCCTCATCCACATCCACCCCTCCAGCATGCCGCCCCCACCACCCACAAACGCCCCACCAGCCGAAAGACACCGCGGACAGCCCGGAAACAGGACCACCACCCACCACCCCTAAGGTGAGGACCAACCCCACCCCCCGTTCCCGGTCCCCGAGGGAGAGGTCCCCCACCGTGCCCACCCCGCTCCGCCTGTTCCGATACGTCGCCATCGCCGAAGCGTGCTCATGGGCCGGACTCCTCATCGGGATGTACTTCAAATACATCGCCGCCACCGGCGACCTCGGCGTCAGAGTGTTCGGCCCCATCCACGGCGCACTGTTCGTCCTCTACGTCGCCGGAGTCATCGCCGCGGCCCGCACCGCCCGCTGGAGCATCCCCACCACGGCCCTCGGCCTGGCCTGCGCCATCCCACCCTTCACCTCCCTGTGGTTCGAACGACGCATGCTCACCCGCCACACCGCCACCGTGTAACCCCCTCACGACAGAGCGACCAGCCCTCGATACTCCTCACCCCACAGATCCTCATCCGCCTCCGGCAACAACAGGACACGATCCGGCCGCAACGCCTCGACGGCCCCCTCATCATGGGTGACCATCACGATCGCCCCCGGATAGGAACCCACCGCCGCCAGCACCTCACCCCGCGACGCCGGATCAAGATTGTTCGTCGGCTCATCCAGCAGCAACACATTCGCCCCCGAATGCACCAACCCCGCCAACACCAGACGCGTCCGCTCCCCACCCGACAACACCCCGGCCGGCTTGTCGACGTCGTCCCCCCGGAACAGAAACGCCCCCAACACCCCCCGCACCTCACCGTCCGTCAGATGCGGCGCCACCTCCACCAGGTTCTGCCGCACCGTACGATCCCCACGGACGGTGTCGTGCTCCTGCGCGAAATACCCCAGCCGCAACCCCTGGCCACGCACCACCCGGCCACCATCCGGCTCCTCCCGGCCCGCCAGCACACGCAACAACGTCGTCTTGCCCGCACCGTTGAGACCCAGCACCACCAGCCGGGCACCCCGATCCACCGCCAGATCAACCCCGTCCAGCACCCGGCGACCGCCATAGGACTTCGACAGGCCCACCGCACCCAACGGCACCCGCCCACACGGCTCAGGCTCCGGCAGCCGAATCCTCGCCACCCTCTCCGCACGCCGCACCGGCTCAAGACCGGCCAGCATCCGATCCGCCCGCCGCGCCATACTCCTGGCCACCACCGAGGTCGCCGACCGCGCCTTCATCCGATCCGCCTGCGCGTGCAACGACGCCGCCTTACGCTCAGCGTTCACCCTCTCCCGCACACGCCGCCGCTCATCCGCCTCACGCTGCGCCAGATACGCCGCCCACCCCGTGTTGTGCACCTCGACCGCCCCCCGCCCGGCATCCACATGGAAGACCCGGTTGACCACCCCGGCCAGCAACGCCGTGTCATGACTGATCACCAACAGCCCACCCCGATACCCCACCAGGAAGGCCCGCAGCCACGCCAGCGCGTCGACGTCCAGATGATTCGTCGGCTCATCCAGCAGCAACGTGCCCCCGCCATACCCCCCGAACAGGATCCGCGCCAGCTCGACCCGGCGCCGCTGCCCACCCGACAACGCCCCCAACGACTCCGACAGCACCCGCTCAGGCAACCCCAGACCGGCCGCCACCCGAGCCGCCTCCGCCTCCGCCGCGTACCCGCCGCCCGCCTGGAACTCCGCCTCCGCCCGCGCGTAACGAGCCATCGCCCGCTCCAACGCCGGCCCCTGCGCCCCGGCCATCGCCCGCTCAGCCTCCCCGAGACGACGCGAAACCACATCCAGGCCACGAGCCGACAGAATCCGATCGGTGACCGAGACCGACTGATCAGCGGCCCGCGAGTCCTGCGAGAGGAACCCCACCGGCCCCGTACGGGTGACCGCCCCCTCGGCCGGCTCCGACAGCCCCGCCAGAACCGACAACAACGTCGTCTTGCCCGCACCGTTACGGCCCACCAAGCCGATCCGGTCACCAGGAGACACCGAGAAGGAGACATCGGACAGCAGCAGCCGCGCACCGGCCCGCACACCGACACCACAGACAGTAATCATGAAAAAACGCTCCGGATAGCGAAAAGGACACACTCCTGACGTGGAAGCGAGTCCTCAGCTAAGAAATCCGGGCGAACATCCCCCCACCATAACCGCCACCCCCCACACCCTCACAACCCCAATACGGCCCCCACCGCCACCCGGCACCACCCCGGATCCTCAAGCAACTCCGCGCAACCACCCAGCTGATCCACCGACCCCGTCAACGGAAACCCCCTCACCACCGGATCGACCACCCCACCGGCCAACGCCTCAGCGAACCCCAACGCACCACCACCCCGCACCGCAGACCCCAACCCCAGCCGCCCGTGCAACACCGACACCCGCTCGACCGCCTCCCCCAAACACCGCTCCCGAACCCGCCAATCCCCCGCCCCCACCGCCGCCGACAACACCTCACCCAGCTCCGCCGTACCGGAAAGCCGCGCGAACGCACCCCCCACCCACTTCGCATACGGCGGATACCGGCGCCGCATCAGCAACACCAACCGCATCAGCTCACCCACCAGTGACGCCGTGAACACCGCCGACCCCAGATCGTCGCCCGTCTCCCCGCACCTCCGGGGAAAAGACTCCAGCCGCGCCACCCGCCGCCACTGACACGCCAGCACATAACGCTCCAGATCAGCCGGATACCAGCGCAACACCGAACGAACCCGCTCCAGAACCCCCAGGCCATCGTGGAAAACCTCACCCCGGGTGACCTCCGCCAGCCGCTGCCAGGGAACCGACAACCAATCCAGCACCCCGACCCCGGCCAGCGGATCGAACCCCAACCTGCCCGACAACCACACCGAGGGCTCCACCACCCGGACCCCGCCCTCACCCCCCACCACGACCGGATAACCACCGAACGCCCGGGGCAACGCCTCGGCCAGCGACGCGGTGACCCCACCCACCGACCCCTCAGAAACGAACACCACCACCCGCGGCCCCCAGCCACGGGCGGCCGAACGCTCGGTGTCGAACGCCAGCACCTCCGAGCCCGGTCCGATCAACGCCGCGCTGTGCGCGACGTCGGCGATGACGGGCCGTACCTCCTGCGTGTAGAAGTCACGTGAAAACTGCAGACCAGGGACAAAACTGGACATCACTCCATTCACTCTGCCTGCCGGAACCGCCTAGCGCACCGGGTTTTCTCCCCTCCGGAAGGCGGCGGCCTCCTTCCTCGGTGATGATTTTTCGTGGGGGTGGGGTGAGGCATCCGATCCAGCGGCTTTACAATGTAGATTTTCGGAGTTCGATAGGGTCTCCGGGTGAGCGTGCCCGTGCTGCCCGAGCCCTCCGGGCCCGTCGTCGAACCCGCCCGCGATCCCTACCGGGCCTACCTCGACTCCCTGACCAGCTCCGAGTCCCGCCGCGCCATGCGCGGCTGCCTGGACCGCCTGGCCGGTCTCGTCTCCGGCGGGCAGGCCGTCAGCGGCGAGGGCCAGCCCTGGCACCTGCTGCGTTACGAGCACACCGTGCGGCTGCGCACCCTGATGACCGAACGCGGCTGGTCGGCCGCCTACGTCAACAAACACCTCGTCGCGCTGCGCAGGGTGCTGCGCGAGGCCTGGCGTCTGGGCCAGATGACCGCCGAGGAGTACCAGCGTGCCGCCGACCTGCCCACCGTCGAGCACACCCGTCTTCCCGCGGGCAGGCACGTTCCCCCCGAGGTCGTCGGCGCAGCCCTGGCCGCCTGCGACGACGACCCCTCCCCCGCCGGGACGCGCGATGCCGCCCTGCTCGCCGTGCTGTACTCCACCGGCTGCAGGCGCGCCGAGATCGCCGCGATGGCCCTGGACGACTACGACCCCGGGGCCCGTTCCCTGCGGGTGCGCGGCAAGCGCGACAAGGAACGGCTGGTCTACCTGACGTCCGAGGCCGTCGGCAGGCTGGAGCGGTGGCTGGCCGTACGGGGGCGTCCCGCCGGGGCGCTGTTCTGCCCCATCGGCCGGTACGGCTCGCTCAGGACCACCGGGACCGGGCCCGCCCCCATGACGGGGCAGGCCATCGCCGACATCCTGGCCAGACGGCTGGCCCAGGCCGGGGCCTCCGCCCGCACCCCGCACGACTTCCGGCGCACCTTCATCGGGGAGCTGCTCGACGCGGGCGTCGACCTGGCCACCGCCCAGGCCCTCGTGGGCCACTCCTCCCCCGCCACCACGGCCCGTTACGACCGGCGCCCCGAACGGCGCCGCCGTGAGGCGGTCGACAGGATCACCCTTCCCCCCGCCAAACCGCTGTGACCCGCGGGCGGCCGGTCCGTCAGCCGGGCTTGCGCAGAGTGCGGCGTACGGCCAGCCCGCCGAGAGCCACCGACGCGAGCGTCAGGATGCCCGCCTCGGTCCACTGGAAGCGCCAGAACCTGGACGGCGGGTGGTAGTACACCGCGTACCGGTACCCCTTGCCGAACAGGCACGCCTCCCACGTTCTGGCGTTCCTGCCGCTCCGTCCTATGTCCGCCCGGTGCGGGCAGCCGCCGACCGACGGCTCGGTGACCTCCCTGCCCGACGGCTCCACCCAGGCGGCGTCCACCAGCCGGGCGTCAGGGTCGGCGAGCAGCACGTCGCCGGACAGCTCGGCGCGCGCGGGTTCCGCGTAGTGGTCGCTCAGCTGGAACAGCGTGAACATCGTCACCGTCACCCCCGCCACGACCAGCGCCATCGCGGGCAGCGTCCGCCGGAACAGGGCGCCGGCCGCGACGCCGAGCATGAACGCGTACAGCCACCACACCCCGGGCTGTACCCCGACCATGTTGAACACGCCGATGTTGCCGAAGGTGGAGTCGACCCCCTTCCTGAACACCGGCCGCCACAGGCTCACCATGAGCGACAGCAGCAGCCCCCCGGCCGTGACCGTCGCGCCCAGGACCGACAGTTTGACCAGCAGCCACCGCCGTACCGGCACCGACTGGGTCCAGGCCAGCCGGTGGGTGCCGCGCTCGTACTCGCGGCCGAGCAGCGGCGCACCCCAGAACGCCCCGATCAGCGCGGGGGCCACCAGCGGCATCCACCCGAAGATCGTGTAGACCGCGTCGTAGCGCCGTCCGAGCGCCACCGTCAGCTCTCCGCACGCCACCTCGGACCCCGGGCAGCCCACCGGGGCGTGCTCGGCCGCGTACCGGCCCGCCTCGACGGCCGAGCCCAGCAGCAGGAGTCCCAGCAGCGCCAGGAAGCCCGCCGTCACGAGGATCTGCGCCCGGTGCTGGCGCCAGGTCACCCAGATCACGCGCCCACCCCCGCCGGCCGCGGCAGGGCCGCCGACTCGGGGCTGCGCAGGTAGCCCATGACGAGCTCCTCCAGCCCGGGGTGGCGTGCCCGCCAGCGCGGGTCGGGCGGGAGCGGCCCCCTGACCAGCATGCCGGCCTGCCTGCCGGTACGGCTCTCGCTCACCACCCTTACCCCCGCCGTCGTGGCCTCCCGCGGCCCGGTGAGCACGAGGTGTTCCTGGAGCAGTTCCTCGATGTCACCGCTGACCTGCAGCCGTCCCCCGTTCAGCACGATCAGCCAGTCGCACGTCTCCTCCAGGTCGGAGACGACGTGCGAGGACAGCAGCACGGTCAGCTCCCGGTCGGCCACTTCCGCCATGATCGAGCGCATCACGTCGTGGCGGGCCAGCGGGTCGAGGTTGGCCAGGGGTTCGTCCAGGATGAGCAGGTCCGGCCGGCCGGCCAGGGCCATCGTGACCGCCACCTGCGCCCGCTGCCCGCCTGACAGCCCGCTCACCTTCCGTTCCAGCGGTATGCCCAGCCCGGCGAGCCGGGCGGTGGCGGCGGCCTGGTCCCAGTGGGCGTTCGTCCGGCGGCCGAAGGTGAGCATGTCGGCGACGGTGAAGCCGTCGTACAGCGGTTTGTCCTGCGCCACGAACGCCGCCGTGCCGGCCACGCGGACGCCTCCCAGCCTGGGCCGCAGCAACCCGACGGCCGCGTGCATGAGCGTGGTCTTGCCCGCCCCGTTGGGTCCGACGAGAGCCGCCACCCGCCCCGCGGGCAACGACAGCGAGCAGTCGCGCAACGCCCACGTACGGCGATAGCGGACGCCCAGCCCGGTCGCCTCCAGAACGGGACTCATGCCACGCCCTCCTTCGCGGCGTCGGTCAGGACCACGGCGAACAACGCCCGGAGATCCTCCTGGTCGAGTCCCGCCGCGCGGGCCTCGGCCACCCACGCCTCCAGGGCGCGCCGCAGCCGGGTGTGCTCGGCGAGCGTCGCACCCGCGACGCCCTGCCGGACGAACGTCCCCATCCCCGGCCGTCCCTCGACCAGGCCGTCGCGCTCCAGCTCCCGGTAGGCCTTGAGCACGGTGTTGGGATTGATGGCCAGGCTCTCGACCACCTCGCGGGCGGTCGGCAACTGGTCTCCGGGGCGGAGCACGCCGAGCCGGAGCGCCTGCTTCACCTGGTGAACGAGCTGCAGGTACGTCGCCACGCCCGAACCCCGGTCCAGGACGAACTCGATCAACGAAAACACCCTTTCACTATTCGATTAGTGAAAGGGTGTTGGAGCCGGTCGTCCGCTGTCAACCCGGCCTCACACCCGCGCTCCGCGCACGGCCCGCACACGGGCCCGCACCGAGGCCGACCTGACACGCCGGGCCCGTTACGGAATAACCACCGTCCGGCGTCCGTTAGAGTGATCGTGCCGATGTGGTTTGTGTCCCCCGGGCCGCAAATTACCGCCTTCACGGAATACCGTTCGGCTGGAGCCGTGTTGTGCCTCTCGCCGAGGAGGCGACCGCCACATCGGCTCAACGTTCCGCCCCGTGGGAGTCCGCTCCCACGGGGCGTTCGTTTTGCGGTTTCCTCTCGTACGGGGCCCCCGGCTTTGGAGGGAGACTACAAACATGAAGACGTCGCCTGTTCGGGTACACACACCGGCGGGCCACCGGGACACCGCCTAGTGTGGTGATCCCATCTGATGAGGAGAGCCCGTGCTCTATCGCCTGACCAAGATCGTCAGCGCTCCTTTCCTGCACCTGATGTGGCCGACCACGGTCACCGGGGCCGAACACGTACCGGACACGGGCCCGGCGATTCTGGCCTCCAACCACCTGTCCGTGGTGGACTCCACCTTCCTGCCGCTGGTACTGCCCCGCCAGGTGCGTTTCGTCGCCAAGGCCGAGTACTTCACCGGCAACCCCGTCACCGCCGCCTGGATGCGGGCCACCGGGCAGCTCCCCATCGACCGGCAGAGCCCGACCGCCGCGCAGGACATGCTGGACGCCGCCGCCAAGGTGCTCAAGGACGGGGAGCTCTTCGGCATCTACCCCGAGGGCACCCGCTCCCCCGACGGCCGCCTCTACCGCGGCAAGATCGGAGTCGCCTGGCTCGCCCTGGCCACCGGCGCCCCGGTCATCCCGGTGGCGATGAAGGGCACGGACAAGGTCCTGCCGATCGGCACCGGCGTGCCCCGGTTCGGCAGGGTCGGCATCCGGATCGGGGCGCCCCTGACCTTCACCGGTTCGCACACCGACGCCCGTGACCGCCGCCGGGTGACCGATGAGATCATGGACGCGATCCACGTCCTGTCCGGCCAGGAACGCGCATCGGGATACGCCCCCAGCCGCAGTAAGGACAATTGACTATTTGTCGTCACAATTCGGGGCGTTCGCGCTAGGCTGCGACCTTCAGGCACGGAAAACTGGGGGGTAGTCAAGTGCCGAAAGGCAGGACGATCGCGATCACGTCGGCAGCCGTCGTGCTCACCGCGGGGGCGGCGGGGGCCGGGGCCTGGTGGTTCCTGCACACCAGAGGCACCCCCCAGGAAACCGCGCAGCGCTTCGTGACGGCCTGGCAGACGGGCGACCTCGCCGCCATGCGCGCCGAGACGGGCACCCCCGCCCCCTCGCTCGCCAAGACCTACGAGGACATGCGCAGGAACCTCGCGGCCGAGTCGGTCTCCATCCGCCTCGACTCCGTCCGCGAGACCGGCGACGGCACCGGGGAGGCCGCCTACACCGCCACCCTGCGCCTGCGCGACATCGGCCAGTGGGACTACACCGGCACCCTCCCCCTGGCGGTCGTCGACCGCAACTGGCGGGTCAAGTGGTCCCCCGCCGCCTTCCACCCCCGCCTGGCCGACGGCTCCGCCTTCGCCCTGAAGACGAAATGGCCGCAGCGCGCCCGGATCACCGCCGCGGGCGGCGAACGCATCGACACCGGCGACGCCGGCGGCTCGGTCCAGCAACTCGTCGGCTACCTCGACAAGGCGACCGCCAAGGACGTCAAAACCCTCGGCGCGCCATACCAGGCGGGTGACCCGATCGGCAGGGGCGGGCTGCAGCAGACCTTCCAGCGGAGCCTGGCGGGCACCCCCGCCACCGAGATTCAGATCGTCGGGCCCGGCAAGACCGTCAAGACCCTCGACACGATCGAGGGACACGACGGCAAGGAAGTGAAGACCAGCCTCGACCTGCGGGTCCAGCGCGCCGCGGCCGACTCCGTACGCGACCTCAAGCAGACCGCGTCACTGGTGGCGATCAAACCCTCCTCCGGCGAGATCCTCGCCGTGGTCAACAACCAGGGCGGCTTCAACCGCGCCCTCGACGGCAACTACCCGCCCGGCTCCACCTTCAAGGCCGTCACCGCCGTCGGCCTGCTCGCCTCGGGGATGACCCCCGGCGAGGACGTCACCTGCCCCAAGGACGTCAACGTCGGCGGCCTGCCCATCCGCAACTCCCACCACGCGGGCTACGGGGCGGTCACCCTCTCCGACGCCTTCGCCTACTCCTGCAACACCACCTTCGCCCCCCTGGCCAAGGAGCGGCTCGGCGCCGACAAACTGCTGCGGGCCGCGGAGCTGTTCGGCTTCAACAAACCGCTCACCATCGGCGTCCCCGCGACCAAGGGAAGCTTCCCCAGGGCGCAGAGCGACGCAGAACTCGCCGCCGAGTCCTTCGGCCAGGGCCGCATCACCGCCAGCCCCCTGGTGATGGCCTCCGCCGCCGCGGCCCTGGCCGACGGCACCTGGCGGCCGCCCACCCTGGTCCCCGCGCTCGAGCAGAAGGCCGAACCCCAGGAACTGCCCTCCGGAGTCCTGCAGGACATGCACAAGATGATGTCCGCGGTCGTCACCAAGGGAACGGCCAAGGACGCCGGCCTGCCCGCGGGCACCCGCGGCAAGACCGGAACCGCCGAGTACGGCCCGCAGGACGACCTCAAGACCCACGCCTGGTTCATGGGCTTCCGCGGCGACCTGGCCTTCGCGGTGATCGTCGAGGAGGGCACCGGGGGCGGAGCGGTCGCGGCCCCGGTGGCGGCGACCTTCCTGCGCGCGCTGGGCTGAGGGGCCCCGGTCCCCGTCCGAGCCCGCCGGGTCCTCAGAGGGGGAGCGCCGCCGCGGCCTCGTGACGCAACACCAGGACGAGCAGCATGGCGATCAGGATCGCGATCAGCATCCAGCTGACCACGATGACGACCGTCGTCCCGCGCGGACCCCTGGCCGGGCCGCCCTCCCCGCGCACACGGCGCCTGCGGCGGCCCTCCTTACGCTGGACACGCTCGTTGAACGACTCCAACCGAGCTGCCAAGCGTGGGTCCTCGTCGGTGAGGTGACGCTCGATCTGCAGCAGCATTCGCTCCTCGTCTTGCGACCAGGCCATGCCGTACCTCCCCGGGACGCAAGGCGTGTGCCGGTTTCCTGCCCAATCATGAAGATCGTTATCCATTTACATGGCGGCGATTTACCGCTTCTTTCCACCCCCGCCACCTGTGTTCCCCGCGGCCCGCGACGTGGGCGAACACCATCCCCGCGGCGGTCCTTTCCATGGCCCGGCGAGCGCTTTCCGCGAGCCCCGGGGAACCGCCGGGCCAAGCCCGGTGACCCCATGGACGTATGACGCCCCCGTTCTGTGAACAGGTCCTCGCGACCGCCTCGACGGTCGCGGTCGGCACAATCGGGCGTGCGGACTAGCTTGCTAGGATGCTAGCATCGGCGTCATGGGTGACACGGAAGTCAAGCAGTTCAACGTGTACCTCCCGACAGGGCTGATCAGACAGGTCAAGCACCACGCGATCGAGCAGGGCATGTCCCTGTCCGCACTGGTCGCCGACGCCTTGCGCGCCTACCTCGACGACACCCACGGGCAACAACGGCAATCACCACAGAAGGAGTCATGACACATGACGACCCAAGGACTTGAGGCGGTGTTCCTGGAGACCCACAACTGGGGAAGGACCGCGAGGTTCCTCCAGACACTGGGTTTCGAACTGGAGATCTCCACCGGCGACGGCTCCGGCGTTTTCCGCAACGGCGAAGGCCCCTATCTCGTCGCCGTCGAAATCCCCGAGAACCGCGAACCCGGAGTACAGCTCGCCCTGAAGGTGACCGACGAGAACCTCCTCCACACCGACCCGGCCGTCGAGGTGGTCACCCCGTTCGAGGACACCCACTACGGGACCCGGGAGATGACCGTCCGCGACCCCGACGGGCGGCTGTGGAGCCTGCAGGCCCCCGCCAAGAGCTGACAGCCCGGGAGACACGGATGAGCAGATGGCGCGGCAACCCATGGGCGGTACTGCTGACCCTCAGCCTCGGATTCTTCATGACGCTGCTGGACATCACCGTCGTCAACGTCGCCATCCCCAGCATGATCGGCAAACTGCACGCGTCACTCGACGAGATGCTGTGGGTGATCAACGTCTACGTCCTCGTCCTCGCCGCGCTACTGATCACCTCCGGGCGCCTGGGCGACGTACGCGGGCCACGCGCCATGTTCGTCGGAGGCGTCGCCCTGTTCACCGTGGCGTCCGTACTCTGCGGACTCGCCCAGGACCCGGCCCAGCTCATCACCGCCCGCGCCGTACAAGGGCTGGGCGCCGCGGCGCTGGTGCCGCAGACGATGACCATCATCATCGGCACGTTCCCCGCCGAGCGCCGCGGCGCGGCGCTCGGCGTCTGGGGCGCGGTCGCCGGCGTGGCCACCATCGCAGGCCCCACACTCGGCGGATTCCTCGTCAGCACGACCGACTGGCGCTGGATCTTCTTCGTGAACGTCCCGATCGGCGCCGTCGTCCTCGCGATGGCCCTCACCCTCGTACCCGACGTCCGGCACGGCGCCCACCGCAGACTGGACATGCCAGGCGTCATACTCGCCACGGCGACACTGCTCTGCCTGACCTTCGCCCTCACCGAAGGTGAACGATACGACTGGGGCACCGGAATCCAGGCGTTGCTGGGCGGCGCCGCGCTGTCACTGACGGCGTTCCTGATCCACCAGCGCAGCCGACAGGGCGACGAACCACTGCTGCCCTTCGCGCTCTTCCGCGACCGCGGCTACGCCGTCATGAGCTTCGTGTCCGCGACCGTCCAGGTCGGCATGATCGGCCTGTTCCTGCCGGTGATGATCTACCTGCAGTCGGTGCTGAACCTCAGCGCCTTCACGGCCGGCCTGGTGATGGCACCGGCGATGGTGGTATCGGCGATCCTGTCACCGGTCGCGGGCCGGATGTCGGACCGGATCGGCGGCGCGTACATCCTGACGGGCGGCCTGACCCTGTTCGCGGCCGGCATGACCTGGCTCGCCTGGATCATCGACGTCGGCCGTACAGGGTGGGAGTTCCAACCGGCCCTGATCGTGGCCGGGGCCGGCATCGGCTGCGTGTTCGGCCCGATGGTCACGATCGCGCTGCGCAACGTGGAACCCGGACTGGCCGGAGCCGCCTCCGGGGTGCTGAACACGATCCGGCAGATCGGCACGATCTGCGGCAGCGCCGCGGTCGGCGCCGTACTGCAGAACCGCCTCGCCGCCTCACTCCACACCGAGGCCGCCAAACGGGCGGCCGACCTTCCCGCCGACGTCCGCGACCGGTTCCTGGCCGGCTTCGACAACGCCGCAGAAAACGGCCTGGAAGTCGGCGCCGGACAGACCGGCGCGGCACTGAGGCCGCCCCCGGGAACACCGGCGGACCTCGCAGAACACATTCACCGGACGGCGGAGTCGGTGTTCGAGCACGGATTCGTCCACGCGATGCGGCCGACCCTGGCACTGCCCATCGCCGTGATCGCACTCGGCGCCCTCTCCTGCGTCCTGACGCGACGACGCCGCCCCGCCGGCCACCGGCCCGGCGTCCCCGAAACCACCGGCGGCCGGCCGGCCACCTGAAGCGGATCGCCACGACATAATGCGGCAGAGTGACTTCCCCCCAGACAAGCCTCCGAGGCCACGCCGACTTCCAGTGGCTCTGGACAGGCCTGGCCGTCAGCCAGCTCGGATCGGCCGTCGGCATGGTGGCACTGCCCGTCGTCGCCGTAACCGTCGTCGGAGCCTCCACCTTCCAGGTCGCGCTGCTGTCGGCACTGACCGCGATCACCACCGCACTGCTGGCGTTCCCCCTCGGCGACCACATCGAGTTCAGACACAAACGCCCAATAATGATCACAGCCGACGTCATCAGATTCGCCTGCCTGGCGAGCGTCCCGATCACGGCGGTCACGGGCCTTCTCACCTTCGCGCAACTGGGCGTGATCGCCGTGATCAACGCCGCGTGCCAGATCGCGTTCACCGCCGCCGCCCAGGCCCACCTCAAAGCACTGGTCTCGGCACGACAGCTGATCGAGGCCAACAGCCGCCTGGAGTCGACGCGCTGGCTCGGCGTCTCAGCGGGCCCCTCACTGGGCGGCGCCCTCATCGGCCTCCTCACCGCGGCCGGCTCCCTGGCCGTCGACGCCCTGTCCTTCCTGGTCAGCGCGGCAGCGGTCAAGACCCTGCGCGCCCCGGAACCGGCCCCGCCCACGCGCGACGAACGCTCGTCACGACGTGCGGACCTGTTCGCCGGATGGCGCTTCGCCTGGGGACACCCGACACTCCGGCCGATCCTGATCAGCTGGGTGACCTTCGCGGGCGCCAGCTCGATGGCGGCCTCGGTGAGCGCCGTGTTCTACCTTCGCGACCTGCGCTTCGACGCCTGGCAGTACGGACTGCTGATGGGAGTGCCGTCACTGGGCGGGTTCCTCGGCGCCAGACTCGCACCGAAACTCGTGACCCGGCTGGGAGCCGTACGCGCCCTGTGGTGGGCCGGCATGCTGCGCGGCCCCTGGTACCTCCTCATCCCGGCGGCGCTCCCCGGCACACCCGGACTGCTGATGTGCGGCTTCGGGTTCGGCATGGTCCTGCTGTTCGCCGGTACGGCGAACAGCACCATGGCCGGATACCGGCAGTCGCAGACCCCCGACCACCTGATGGCCCGCGTGGCCACCCTGTGGTCGTTCGCCACGACGGTCACCCAGCCCCTGTTCATCCTCCTCGGCGGCCTCACGGCGACCTGGACCAGCACCCGCACGTCACTTTTCGCCGCCGCCGGCGTGATGTGCGCGGCCGCCGTACTGCTGCCTCGCAGGTGAATCCCCGGCCAGGCCTCCACGTCCTCGGCGGAGGGGTTGACATTGTCTTCATGTTAAACCTTCTCGACCAGGCTCCTTTACAATGTAGATTTTTCCCTTCGGCCGGTCAGGGCTGAAGCTCCGGCTGCTCGAACCAGTCACGGACCACCGGGTAGGTCCGCTGCGCGATCAGCCGCTGCCCCACCGCGTTCGGGTGGAAGAAGTCCCACTTGCTGACCTGGTCCAGGGTGAACGGGCAGTCGAACAGGGCGTTGCCGTCGAACCTGCAGGCCGGGCCGTACGCCGCGCAGACCCTGGCCAGGGCGGCGTTGTAGGCGGCCACCCGGGCACGCACCCGGTCTCGGCGAGCCCGGTCGGCCGGGGCGTCGGAGGACGCCTTGGCCAGCATCGTGGGGCAGATCCTGCCGATCGCCCAGAAACCACGCGCCACCAGGTTGTCCCTGCCGACCCGCCACAACCGCTTCAGATCGGGCACACTCGCCAGGAACACCCTGCCGCCGGGCCTGGACCGCTTGAAGGCGGCCAGCGCCCCGGCCACCCGCCGCTCGTAGACGGAGACCGGGGTCATCAGCCGTTCCTGCGCGGTACAGGCGTCCTGCGCGCCGACCAGCACCGTCACATAGTCGGCCCGCCGCGCGACCGCCCGGTCGACCTGGGCGGCCAGGCCCGCGCTGGTCGTCCCCGGCACCGCGAGGTTCACCTCACTCCCGGGCGCGGGCCCCGCGTTCAGGTCGAGCAGACGCATGTAGTGGCTCTGGACACCCACGTCGTCGCCGGTCGACCAGGACCGGGAAGGGCAGGAGACGTACCAGCCGCAGGCGTTGAAGCCAGCACTGATCGAGTCGCCGAGCGCCGCCATCACCGTGGGATGCCACGGCCTCCGCGCGTCCGAGGCCGAAGACTCGGAGGCCGAGGCCTCAGCCGGGCAGGCGGCCCACGGGGCCGTGAACGCCACCGCCGCCGTGAGCACGATCACAGTCCTGCCGGGCATGACACCTCCGCCTGAGAGATCACCAGTGCTTCGGATGTATCACCGCAGGACACCGGGCCGCCCGCCGCCGACCGGCCGCTTTCGGATTTCTTGACGGAGCGTGGCGCCCCGGCCGGGCGAGGGACCGGGCTCCGGGCGCGGCCGGAGCGCGGAATAGAGTGTTCCGGGTGAGTGTCGCGCTCGGACTGACCCGCCCCCTCGTGGTGAGAACCACCCCCGTCGACGATCCCGTCGATCTGCTCTCCCGGCTCCCCGAGGCCGCGCCGTACGCCTGGATCAGGCGCGGCGAAGGCCTGGTCGCCTGGGGAGAGGCCGCGCGGGCCGAGATCCCTCCCGGTCCCGGACGGTTCGGCTGGGCCCGCGACTGGCTGGCGGCGACCCTCGGCGAGGCCCATGTGGACGACGGCGTCGGCGCCCCCGGCTCGGGACCGGTCGCCTTCGGCTCCTTCACCTTCGACGAGGACTCCCCCGGCTCCGTCCTCGTCGTTCCCAGGATCGTCCTGGCCCGCCGCGCGGGCCGCGCCTGGCTGACCACCGTCGGCGGGGAGCCGCTCGACCTGGTCACGACACCGCGCGACCCCGGCAGGATCCGGTACGGCGACGGCAGCCTGACCGCCCCCGAGTGGGAGCACGCCGTGGCCAGGGCCGTGGCGCGGATCAGGTCCGGCCGTCTGGAGAAAGCCGTGCTCGCCCGCGACCTGACCGCCGTCGCGGAACGGGCGATCGACGTGCGCGTGCTGCTGGCCCGCCTGACCGGCCGCTACCCGGACTGCTACGCCTTCTCCTGCGACGGCCTGGTCGGCGCGACCCCCGAACTCCTGGTCAGGCGCACCGGCGAGACCGTCGAGTCACTGGTGCTCGCGGGCACGACCCCGCGGGGTGCCGACGAGGCCGACGACAGACGGCGCGGCGCCGCGCTGCGCGCCTCGGGTAAGGACCGTCACGAACACACCTGTGCCGTCGACTCCGTCCGGGCCGCCCTGGCCCCGCTGTGCTCGGAGCTGAACGTGCCCGCCGAACCCGAGCTGCTGGTGCTGCCGAACGTCCAGCATCTGGCGAGCCCGGTGACCGGCCGCCTGTCGGCGGGCGCCTCGGTGCTGGACGTGGTCGCCGCCATGCACCCGACGGCCGCCGTCGGCGGCACGCCGACACGCACGGCCCTGGAGGTCATCCGCGAGCTTGAGGGCATGGACCGGGGCGGCTACGCGGGCCCGGTCGGCTGGATCGACGCCCAGGGCGACGGAGAGTGGGGCATCGCGCTGCGGTGCGCGCGCGTCGACGGCTCCCGCGCCCGCCTGTTCGCCGGCTGCGGCATCATGGGCGACTCCGTCCCCGCCGCCGAACTGGCCGAGGCCCAGGCCAAGTTCCGGGTGATGCAGTACGCCCTGGAGGGCTGACCACCCGGGCCGGAGTCAGGCCCGCAGGTGGATCGCCTCACCCCGCTCGACCTCGGCGCCGCCCGAGGTCAGGGTGGCGACCCAGTCGGGGAAGGCCGCCAGGTCACGCTCACGCACCGCGACCTGGAAGGAGACCTCCGCGCCGTAACCGACCTGCCTGACCTCGTACGGCGAGGCGCGCAGGTCGTTCTCCAGGCGCCCGGCGCGGACGTGGTCGACGGTCACCGTCATCACCCTCGCCGGGACCATCTCGGCCAGCGGCGCCAGGTCCAGGGTCTTGCCGACCGCGGAGCCGTACGCCCTGACCAGGCCGCCCGCCCCCAGTTTCACCCCGCCGAAGTAACGGGTGACCACCGCGACCACGTCGCCCATCCCCCGGCGCAGCAGGGTCTCCAGCATCGGGGTGCCCGCGGTGCCGCCGGGCTCGCCGTCGTCGTCGGCCCTGCGGGCGCCCAGCTCTCCCCCGACCGCGTAGGCCGAGCAGTTGTGGGTCGCGTCGGCGTAGAGCCCCTTACGGGCCGCGACGAAGGCGCGCGCCTCCTCCTCGGAGCGGACGGGGGCGAGGGCGCAGATGAACCGTGACCGCTTGATCTCGATCTCGTGCTCGGTGACGCCCTCCGGGGTCAGGTACGGCTGGGCCATTCCCTCAGGCTACTCCCCTTTACAAAGTAGATTCGTGGCGCCCCCGACCCACGCCCCGACTGGCCGGCTCGAAGCCCGAGGGCGTTCCGGCCCTGTCACGGACGGTCACACCATCGGGGCTAGGCGCGGGAACTCCGCTTGTCAGGTTCCCGATTTCCCGCGCGCCTTTCCATGAACTGGGGAAACGCCATCTCTTACTAGCAGATGTCTGAATTTCCCGGAGAAAGCTTGATGTAAGGGAATTTGGCCGCGTATCCCAGCTGTTTCGTCCACGGCGATATTCAGCACGTTCCAGGATTATGAATTTCACACTATATGGTGCACAATCAGGGGCGCGCAGCCGTACGGACGGTGGACGAGGCCATTTCCGGACGTTCGCGTGCCCCCGTCGAGACCTCCGGAGGAGGACATGCGCGGCCGGTTGGTCCTCGCCCTGATCGCCCTGGCGCTCGCGATCGCCGGGTTCGGCGTGTACGGGGCGCTGATCGTCACGGGCGGCGGCTCCCCGTCGCCCACGCCGACTCCGAGGGCCAACGGGACCTTCGTCTTCGAGCCGGCCGAGACCCCCGCGCCGTCGTCGTCCCCGCCCGTCGCGCCCCCGGCCGCCGTTCAGGCCGCCACCCCGGCCACCACCCCGGCCACTGCTCAGGCCACTGCTCAGGCCGGGGACCCGCAGGAGGTCGCGGTGAGGTACCTCGCCGCCTGGCAGGCCGGGGACCTGGCCGCGATGGCCGGCCTCGTCTCGGCTCCCCCCGCCGACTTCGCCGAGCGACACCGACGCTTCGACGCCGAGCTGCGGATCGCCGCGCCGCCGTCCCTGACCCCGGAGACGCCGCGGCGGCGCAGCGCGCTCGAAGCCGAGGTGCCCTTCCGGGGGGTACGGCAGATCACCGGCCTCGGACCGTGGCCGTTCTCCTCCGCGCTGCACCTGGTACGGCACGCGGGCCTCTGGCGCGTCCGCTGGACCCCGCAGACGATGCACCCCTCACTCGGCGAGGGAAAGAGCCTGCGGCTCACCGAGACCAAGGTCAGACGACCGGCCACGCTCACCCGCGAGGGCCTGCCGTTCCCCGCGGGCAGCAGGGCGGGTGACTACTTCACCGGGCTGGACGGCGCCACGACCGAGCTGAAGCTGCGGGAACTCCCCTCGGGACGGGTACTGCTGGCCTCCCCCTCCAAACGGGATGAGGCCACCCGCACCACGATCTCCCGCGATGTGCAGAGCGCCGCGGCCCGCTCCCTGGACGGCCTGCAGGCGCCCGCCGCCCTCGTGGCGATCGACCTGCGCACCCGCCAGGTGCGGGCGGTGGCCGACACCCTGGGCGGCAAGGGCGCCTTCAACGGCCTCTACCCGCCCGGTTCGACGTTCAAGGTGGTGACCGCCGCCGCGCTGCTGCGCACCGGGCTGACCTCCCAGTCCCCGGTCCCCTGCCCCGCCGCCTACACCATCCCCAACGCCAGGCGCTTCACGAACGCCGAACCGGCCGACCGCGGAGTCCTCCCTCTCACCACGGCCTTCGCCCTGTCCTGCAACACCACCTTCGTCCAGCAGTCCTACGAACGGCTGCGGGACGGCGGCCTGCGGGCCGAGGCCGCCGACCGGTTCGGCTTCAGGGAGAAGCCCGGCCTCAGCTCCTGCCGGATCAGGCCGCACACCGACATGAACGAGCTCGGCTCCGACGCCATCGGGCAGAACTCGGTGCAGGCCAGTCCGCTGTGCATGGCCGAGGTCGCCGCGGCCGCCGCGACCGGCGTGTGGAAACCGGCGGTCATGACCGAACGGCCCCCTGCCGACTCACCGCCCGAGGTGCCGATCGGAGACGAGGTGGCCGCGCAACTGCGGGACATGATGGGCGCCGTCGTCACCCAGGGCACCGCCGCGGCGGCGGGCCTGCCCCCCGGCACCGCGGGCAAGACCGGCACCGCCGAGGTCGCCGGAGGCCGCTCCCACGCCTGGTTCATCGGCTACCGCGGCTCCCTGGCCTTCGCGGCCTTCGTCCAGAACGGCGGCGGCGGCGGAGCGACGGCCGCCCCGGTCGCGGCCCGCTTCCTGAACGCCCTGCGGTAGCCCTCCAGCGCTCGCCGGTTTGCGAGCCGGGGTGACGGATGCTGTCATCGATGCCGTGACGGACGTCCATCGCACGGTCGACGCGGTCTGGAAACTCGAATCGGCGAAGATCGTCGCCGGTCTCACCAGGCTGGTGCACGACGTCGGCCTCGCCGAGGAGCTGGCCCAGGACGCGCTCGTCTCCGCGCTCGAACAATGGCCGGACTCCGGTGTTCCCGACAACCCGGGCGCCTGGCTGACGGCCGTCGCCAAACGCCGCGCCGTCGACCACATCCGGCGCGCGCGGCGCCTCGAACTCGGCGACGAACGCCTCACCCGGGAGGCGAACCAGCCGCCGGACCCCGAGCGAGACGACGTGCTGCGGCTGATGTTCGTCTCCTGCCATCCGATCCTGGCGACCGAGGCGCGGGTGGCGCTGACCCTCCGGCTCATCGGCGGCCTGACGACCGCCGAGATCGCACGGGCCTTCCTGACCGACGAGCGGTCGATCGCCCGCCGTGTCGCCGAGGCCAAACGCGTCCTCGCCGAGGCGCGGGTGCCGTTCGAGCTGCCGCGGGGCCCCGAGCTGGCCGGGCGGCTGGCCTCGGTGCTGGAGGTCGTCTACCTGATCTTCAACGAGGGATACTCGGCGACCTCGGGGGACGACCTGACGCGTCCCGCGCTCTGCCTTGAGGCGCTGCGCCTGGGCAGGCTGCTGGCCGAGCTGGCGCCGTACGAGGCGGAGGTGCACGGGCTGGTCGCCCTGATGGAGATCCAGGCCTCCCGCGAGGCCGCGCGTACCGGCCCCTCCGGTGAGCCCGTCCAGCTGCACGAGCAGAACCGGGGGCGCTGGGACCGGTTGCTCATCCACCGTGGCTTCGCCGCGATGCTACGGGCCAGGCAGGCGGGCGGCACGCCGGGGCCGTACGTGCTGCAGGCCGCGGTCGCCGTGTGCCACGCGCAGGCGGCGAGCGCCGAGGAGACCGACTGGGCGCGGATCGCGGGTCTGTACGAGGCGCTGGCCCTGCTGCTGCCCACCCCGGTCGTGCGGCTCAACCAGGCCGTGGCGGTGGGGATGGCCCACGGCCCGCAGGCCGGGCTCGACCTGGTCGAGTCACTCACCGGGGATCCCGCGCTGCGCGACTACCACCTCCTGCCCGGGGTGAGGGGCGATCTGCTGGCCAGGCTGGGACGGTACGAGGAGGCGCGGCTGGAGTTCGAACGGGCCGCCCGTCTCACCGGCAACGCCGCCGAACGGGACTTCCTGCTCCGCCGGGCGGAGGGGTTCGCGCTCCCCGGCACGGACGGTCCCACGCTCGGCCAGGCCGTACGGGGCTTCCTGGCGCGTGAGGACCTGGACTCGGGAACCTCGCGCTCCTACGGGCAGACGCTGCGGCGGCTGTGCCTGGCCCTGGGCGAGCGCGTCCCGCTCACCTCGATGACCCCGGAACACGTGGCGCGGGTGTTCGAGACGGCCTGGGGCGGCTCCGCCGCCAGGACGTGGAACCGGCACCGCTCCGCCGTCCGCTCCTTCTGCGCCTGGGCCTCGCTGGGAGACCTGTCCGCCCTCCTCGACCGGCGCGCCGAGACCGGGCCGCCCGCCGAGATGATCGACCCGGCGCGGCTGGCGGCGCTCTGGGGGCGCGACGACCTGCCCGTGCGGGAGCTGACCCTGTGGCGGCTGCTGCACGAGTCGGCCGCCGGAGTGCGGGCCGTACTGGCGCTGAACGTCGAGGACCTGGACCTGGAGGATCGCCGGGCGCTCTCGGGCGGCGTCTGGATCGGCTGGCGCTCGGGGACGGCGCGGCTGCTGCCCCGCCTGGTGGCCGGCAGGGCCCACGGCCCGCTGTTCCTCGCCGACCGCAGACCCGGGCCGTCCAGGCGGCCCGCTCCGGCGGACCTGTGCCCGGAGACGGGACGCGGGCGGCTGTCCTACGAACGGGCCGAGTATCTCTTCAAGCGGGCGACCCGGTCACTCGATCCCTCGGGTGAGGGCTACACGCTGCGCCGGCTCAGGCCCAGATGACCCGGGCGAGGTCAGAGCGCGTTCTCGTGCAGGTGCACGATGCGCCACTCGTCACCGGAGCGCCGCAGCACGGCGGTGGTCCGCACGACCTCCGGGGCGCCCCGCGCGAAGTCCACGCGCAGCAGGTATCTGGCCAGCGCCGTGTCGCCCCACACGTCGACGACCTCGTCGTGGACGTGTAGCCCCGTCTCGGCGGGACCGTCCTGCGGGCGGGCGTCACGGACCTTGTCCAGTTGCTCCCTGCTGGTGATCAGCACCTGCTCCGCCGAGTCCCAGATGGTCGCCTCGGGATGCAGGAGCCGGTCGATCCCCGGCCGGTCACCGCGCAGGTAGGCCTCGTACATCGCGGTGATGACCGCCCAGACGGCCTCGTGTGCCACTGCTTCCCTTCCTTCCCTGTACGGGCCTGTGCCCTTTACAAAGTAGATTCACTGATTGGCCGTGGCCGGGCCGCCGAGGTTGCCGAGCATCCGCTGCAGCAGCGCCAGCAGCTGCTCGACCTCATCGTCGGAGAAGCCCTCCAGGAGCCTGTGGGCGATGTGCCGGAAGACCGGCATCAGGCGGGGAACCAGCTCCCGTCCCTCCCCGGTGAGCTCGATGACGACGGACCTGCGATCACCCAGACGGGGGCTCCGCAGGATGAGGCCCTTGGCCTCCAGGCGGTCGAGCAGCCTGGTCATGCCCGCGGTGTCGGTGCCGAGCTGCGCGGCGAGCTGGTTCGGGCTGCTCTCGTGCCGCGCGGCGTGCAGCAGGACAGCGGCCTGCTGGGTGGTGACGTCGAAGGGCGTCAGCTGGGCCTCGGTCGCCGCGCGCAGATCACGGCCGACCTGGCTGACCAGGGAGCCCCCGCCGAGCACGAGCCGCATGTGCCGGGGTTCCATGCGGTCATGCTAGCCGCCCGGCCGTTTCACCGTCATGACGGCCGGGCGTACGGCGGCCGCCTCTCACTCCCGGTCGTCGAGCAGTCCCGCGTCGTGCACGAGCAACGCGATCTGGACCCGGTTGTTGAGGCCGAGCTTGGCCAGGACGCCGGAGACGTGGGTCTTGACCGTGGGGACGCTGAGGTGCAGCAGCGCCCCGATCTCGGCGTTCGACCTGCCTCCGGCGAGAGCGAGGGCGACCTCGCGCTCGCGGTCGTTCAGCGTCGTGAGGCGTTCCAGGGCCCGGGCACGGTGCCGGTCGCGGCCGGTGTCGGCGACCCGGGCGATGAGACGCCTGGTCACCGCCGGGGACAGCACGGGCAGGCCTCTGGCCACCTGGCGCACCGCGGCCACGATCTCCTCCGGCGGGGTGTCCTTCAGCAGGAAGCCCGCGGCTCCGGCACGCAGCGCGCGCAGCACGTGCTCGTCGGCGTCGAAGGTGGTCAGGACGACGACCTCGGGCGCCCCCGCCCTGGCCCGCAGTGCCTCGGTCGCGCTCAGACCGTCCATGACGGGCATCCTGATGTCCATCAGGACGACGTCGGGAGCGTGCCGGGCGACCAGGGGCAGCACCTCGGTGCCGTCACCGGCCTCGGCGACCACCCGGATGTCGGAGGCTCCGCGCAGCATCATCGACAGGCCCGCGCGCACCAGCGGGTCGTCGTCGGCGATGAGCACGCCGACCGTCCAGGGCTGCGAGGGGGTCGTCATGGCGGTCAGGCTAGCCAACCAGGCCTCCCCCGGACCACCCGGGCGCTTGTCTTCGCCCCAGGAAGGACTATATTTACCATAAAATAAGTAGGAATTAGGGGTAATATGATGCCGCTGCCAGACTTCCTCACGATCGGCGCCCCCAAGTCCGGGACGACGGCCCTGCACGCCGCGCTGTCCCGTCATCCCGGGCTCTTCCTCTCCTCCGTGAAGGAACCGAAGTTCTTCCTCAGCGACGGCCCGCCGCCCACCAGGGGCGGGCCGGGCGACGCCCAGACCTACCGTGAGCACCTCTGGCGGCGTGAGGACTACGAGGCGCTGTTCGCACAGGCGCCGACCGGGGTGCCCAGAGGGGAGTCGACCCCGTTCTACCTCTACGACCGGGCCGCCCAGCGGCGCATCAGGAAGACCATCCCCGGCGTCCGGCTGATCGCGGCGCTGCGCGACCCGGTCGAGCGGGCGCACTCCAACTGGACGCACCTGTGGTCGGCCGGGCTTGAGCCGGTCGGCGACGTGGTCGAGGCCTGCGCCGAGGAGGAGCGCAGGATCGCGGCGGGCTGGGCGCCGTTCTGGCACTACCTCGCGCTCGGCCGGTACGGCGAGCAGCTCGAGCACCTGTTCACGCTGTTCCCCCGCGAGCAGGTACTGATCTTCCGGTACCGGGACCTGGTCGACAGGCCCGTCGCCACCCTCGACCGGATCTGCCGTTTCCTGGGGGTCGAACCCGGGCTCATCACCGAGGTGCCCAGGGAGAACGTGACCGCGCACCCCGAGCCGACCCGCACCCACCGGGCTCTGTCGAGGGTGCTCCGCACCGGGACCGCGGTCGGCCGGTTCCTGCCGCCCCGGATCAGCGGCGCCCTCACCGACCCCCTCGAACGGCGCCTGCAGCAGCGCGCCCGCGCCCGGCGTCCGCTGACCTGGGAGCAGCGCGAGCGGCTGATCGGCCACTTCGCCGAGGATGTGGCGCTGCTGCAACGGGTGACCGGGGAGGACTTCAGCGACTGGCTGCTGCCCCGTGAGCGCTCCGGCGGCCTGGTCGGCACCCGTCCCGACGGCCAGCGCCAGGCCAGGAACGGGCGCCCGCAGGTGTGAGTGCCGGGTTCCCGGGAGAGCCCCGGGAACCCGCCGCTCAGCGTAGTTCGGTGCGCAGTTCGTGGGCACCGTCCGCACGGGTGTACTCGTAGTAGAGCCGCCGCCCGCCGTCCGGCAGGTCCACGACGTTCACATAGCGCAGGCCACCGCCGGCGTGCGGGGAGAACGCGGCCGGGCCGGTGCCCTGGGGGGTCAGCTCCGCCGGGTCGGTGCCGGTCGCCACCCCCGTGCGCTCCTCGTAGTTCTCCAGCGCCGAGGCCCGGCCGTCGTACAGGGCCACGACCCGTTCGCCCACGAAACGGACGGCCGAGATCCGGGCGCCGCGGGCGTCCCACATCCCCGGCCTTCCGCTGAGCGCCGTGCCCTGCCAGGTCCACTCGATCCCGTCCACGCTGGTCGCGTAGTCGCTCACCATGCGGTCGGCCTCGTCGGGGTCGGTCAGCGGGTGGCAGGAGGCCCACAGGTGCCACAGGCCGCCGCGCCGTACGATGACGGGATCCTTGACGCCGGTCTTGGGGTCGCCGGGCAGCACGACCTGGCGTACCGCGGGGTCGAACCCGGCGGGGTCGTCCGCTTCGAGCACCTCGACCCGCCAGTGCTTGGTGCCGTGGGTGGCGCAGCTGAGGTAGAGCCGCCAGCGGCCCTGCGGGGTGCGCACCAGTGTGGGACGTTCCAGCGACTCGGTGTCCATCTCCTGCTGGGTGATCGTGACCAGGGTCTCGAAACGTTCTCCGTCGTGGGACCTGGCGACGACGACCGCGTAGCCGCGTCCCTCGCCGACCGGTCTGCGCAGCCGGTAGGCCAGGTAGATCAGCCCGTCGGCGGCGACCGCGCTGGGGGCGCCCGCCCAGTGGCCCGGTGCCGCCCGGGGCGGTTCGACGGCCACGGTCGAGCGGGCGAGGTCGGGAAGGAGGTCGTCGAATGTCAGCACGTCATCGACGCTAGGCAGGGCTTCGGCAGCGCTCACGGGGAATCACCAATCATGGTCACGAGTTTTGGCCGTCCCTTGACGGTCACGAGGCACAGGTCGGTGAGACGGTCAGGGTCTGCGGAGCGTCGCCGCCGGGAACGGGATGGCGGGGAAGGGGTTGTCCGGCGGCAGCAGGAGCCTGCGCACCTCCTCGGGGCGCGCGGTCGCGTCCAGGTGGAGCAGCGCCGCCCCGATGCCCGCCGCCCCGATCATGTAACCGGTGTCCGCGGTGACCTCCCAGGGGCGTAACCTGCGGTAGGCCTGGTACCAGCGCGATCCGCGCTCGTCGTGCCCGGCGGCCCTGCCGATGAGGTTGTCACCGAGCTCGCAGGCGAACTCCAGGTGGGCGGGGCGGCCTGTCGCCGCCCAGAGGCCGACGAACAGCTCGACCAGGCCCGCGGTGCCGCAGCACTGGCAGGCCACGTTCCAGTAGCCCTCGGTCTGGCGGCCGGGGACGCCGCTGCGGACGATGCCCCTGGCCAGCCGCTCGACCCAGTCGAGGTCCCCGGCGTCGCCCGCGACCCGGTACAGCTCGTAGAACATCCGCGCCACGCCCGCCGAACCCGAGCAGAAGCCGAGGTAGTGCAGGTCGCGGCCCTGCGGGATGTGGTGCGGGACCAGAGCGCACCGCTCGCTCACGGCACTCACCGCGCGGACGAAGTCGGCCCCCCTGCGCGCCGCGCTGAGGAAGCGGGTCTGCCCGGTCAGGCCGTAGAGACGGGCCAGCAGGAAGGCGGTGCCCGCGGTGCCGGACAGGAAGCCGGGCGTGACGGCGTCCAGCGGCAGGTCGCCGCACGCGCCGTGACCGAAGCGATGGCCGGGTACGGCGAGCTCGGCGATGCGGCTGCCCGCCTCGACGGCGACCTCCTGGTAGGCGGGGACGCCCAGGATGCCGGAGGCGTGCAGCAGGGCCAGGATGACGCCGCCGTCGCCGCGCTGGGCCGGGTCGCCCGTCCAGCCGAGGCCCCCGTCGATCGAACGGGCGCTGCGCACGACGTGGTCGGCGACCGCGACCGCCTCGGCCTCGAAGGCCTCCTCCCCGACGGCCCATCCCGCCTCCGCCAGGGTGAACATCACCCCCGCCAGGCCGTGGTGCAGGGACAGGTCTGCCTGCTCGCGCCAGGTGGCCGCGAGGTAGCGGGCGCCCGCCCTGGCGTCGTCGAGGTAGCCCTCGTCGCCGGTCGCCGCGGCCAGTTCGAGGAAGAACAGGACGATACCCGCCGCACCCGAGTAGAGCGAGAGCGGATGGCCGGTCAGGGCGGCCTTGCCCCGTGGGTCGGGGTTCGCCTTCCAGTGCCGTCCCCGCTCGTCGTCGACCGCCGCGGAGCGGATCCATCTCGCGGCCTCGGTCGCCGCGCGCAGGGGGCTCTCCGTCCCAGGTTCCGGGCTCATGGCGGCTCCTTCGTGCGGGGGACCACCAGTTTACCCCCTTTTCCTACAGGATCAATAGGTAATACCGGAACATGCGAGGTGGATGACGTTTACCCGGGTCTCGAAGGCAGGCTACTACGCGCGTTCACGCACCGGAGGCGATATGCGGTAACCGGGCGATCACACCCGTCCACTCCCAACCCTGAACCTCTCTTGACGAGCCGTTTCGCCACCCAGGGGCATGATGGAAGTGGACATTGGGTAGAAAATCGCCTATATGATCTCGGATCTCGGACAGGACGATGCGCGGCCGGGCCCCTGAGTGGGCGACGGTCCTGCGGCTGCTGGAGACCGCGGGAGCCCCGGGCAACGTGATCCTCGTCGAAGGCGAGCCGGGAACGGGCAAGAGCCTCCTGCTCGCCGAGGCGGGCGCCGCCGCCTCCGGCCTGGGGACGGCCGTCGCCTCAGGAAGGGCCGACATGCTGGGCAGGCTGACCCCGCTGGGGCCGCTGCTGTCCGCCCTCGACGAGTCCCCCTCCTCCGCCGCCGTCACCAGGAACGCCATGCCCGACGGGCCGAGCCTGCTGATGTGGCTGGCCGGTCAGGTGCGGGGCGCGCTCGAACGGCGCGCGGAGCGGGGGCCGCTGCTGGTGACCCTCGACGACCTGCACTGGGCCGACCCCGCCACACTCATGGCGCTGCGCGCGCTGCCCGCCCAGCTGACCGGCCGCCCCCTGACCTGGCTGCTGGCCCGCCGTCCCGTGGAGGGCACCGACGACGCCCGCCTGTTCGGCCTGCTGCGGCGCGAGGGGGCCGCGACGGTCACGCTGCGCCCCCTGCGCGGGCGGGCGGTGGCCCAGGTGATCGCCGACACGCTCGGGGCGCCGCCGGACGAGGAGCTGACGGCCCTGGCGGCGCAGGCGGGGGGAAACCCGTTCCTGCTCGTCGAACTGCTCACCGGGCTGCGCGAGGAGGACGCGGTCAAGGTCGAGGGCGGTCTCGCCAGGCTGACCGGCCCCACGCTGCCCCGCCGCGTGCACACCGCGGTACGGCGGCGCCTTGAGGAGGTCAGCACCAGGACCAGGCACCTGCTGGAGGCGGCGGCCGTACTCGGCCGGTCCTTCTCCCCCGCCTACGCCGCCGAGATGCTCGGCGAGACTCCCGCCGCCCTGTTGCCCGCCCTTGAGGAGGCCCTGGCCGCGGGCGTGCTCGTCGCCACCCCGGAGGAACTGACCTTCCGGCACGAACTGCTGTGGCGCTCGGTCGTCGAGACGGTCCCCGCCCCCATACGGCGGGCGCTGCACGGCCAGATCGAACGGGCCGTACCGGTCGCCGGGCGGCACCGGGTGAACGGCGGCGCGAACGCCGAGACGCTGATGCTGCCCGCCCTGCTGGCCTGGGACGAGGGCAGGCTCTCCCACGGCCTGGACCTGGCCCGCGAGGCCGTGGAGCGGCCGGGCACCGGCCACCACCCCGGGCCCAGGGCCGTACTGGCCACGATGCTCATCGACCTGTGTCTGCTCGATGAGGCCGAGGCCGTCACGGCCGACGCGGAGGCGCAGGCGGCCCGCCACCCCGAGTGGGCCGTGGAGATCCCGCTGCTGCGCGCCCGCCTCGACCTGGCCGCCGGGCGGTTCGGCAGCGCGATCGCACGGGCGGAGACCGGCCTGACCGCCGCCGAGGCCCTGCGCGTGCCGTCCCTGACCTCCTCCGCCCTGTCCGTGCTCGGCACCGCGTCACTGCGGGCGGGAGACCTGCCCAGGGCGATCAGATGCCTGGAGAGCGAGCTGGCGCGAGGAGCGCGGGACGCGCCGCCGTACACGCGGCTGCGCTCGGAACTGGCGGCGGGCCGCATCAGCGAGGCCCTGGACGGGGCCGCGGGCGGGATGAGCTCCCTCGGCCGGGTCTACGACGCGCTGCCCCGGCACACCGGGGCACTGACCAGCGAACCGGCCGCCGCCGCCTGGCTGGTGCGGGTGGCCATGGCCGTCGACGACACACGCAGGGCCGACGCCGTGGTCGGCGCCGCCGAGAACGTCGCCCGCCGCAACCCCGGCCTGCCCAACCCCGCGATCTCCGCGGTCCACGCCCGAGGCCTGCGTGAACGCGACCGGCAGGCGCTCGGCCGCGCCGTGGACGAGCACACCGACCCGTGGGCCCGCGCCTCGGCCGCCGAGGACCTCGGGGTGCTGCTCGGCTCCGACGGCGGCTGCCGCGACCTGGCGGTGCGGGCCCTCGACGACGCGCTGTCCCGCTACGACGAGGTGGGGGCGCTGCGCGACGCGGCCCGGGTGCGCGGCAGGCTGCGCGCCCTCGGAGAACGCCGCCGCCACTGGGTCACCACCGACCACCCCGTCTCCGGCTGGGACAGCCTGACCGGCACCGAGCTGGCCGTCTGCGGCCTCGTCTCCGAGGGGCTGACCAACCGCCAGGCCGCCGAGCAGATGTTCATCAGCGAGCACACCGTCGCCTTCCACCTGCGTCAGATCTTCCGCAAGCTGGACATCCACTCGCGTGTCGAGCTGACCAGGCTCACCCTCGGCAGGGGCGGCCCCTAGCCGGTGCTCCTCAAGCCTTCGCCACCGATGGTTGGCCGGTGAGCTTCAGGCCACCTTGGCCGTCTCGGTCTCCTGGGCGACGGTGACCACGAGCTCCCCCTCGGCCATGCCGACCCGGATCACCGCTCCCTCGTGCGCGTCGCCGAGCAGCAGGGCGCGCCCGATGCGGGTCTCGACCTCCTTGGCGATGAAGCGCCTCAGCGGGCGGGCGCCGTACACGGGGTCGTAGCCTCGTTCGGCGATGTATCCGGTGGCGTCCTCGGACACCTCCAGCAGGATGCCCCGTTCGCCGAGCCGCGCGCGCAGGTCGCCGAACATCAGGCCCACGATGCGCTCGATCTCCTCCTCGGTGAGCGGCTTGAAGATCACGATGTCGTCGACGCGGTTGAGGAACTCGGGACGGAAGTGCGAACGCAGGTCCGCCATGACCAGTTCCTGGGCGTCCTGCTTGATCTCCCCGCTCGAGGTGACGCCCTCAAGCAGGTAGACCGAGCCGATGTTGGAGGTCATGATCAGCACGGTGTTGCGGAAGTCGACGGTCCTGCCCTGCGCGTCGGTGAGCCGCCCGTCGTCGAGGACCTGCAGCAGCGTGTTGAACACGTCGGGGTGCGCCTTCTCGATCTCGTCGAAGAGCACCACCGAGTACGGCTTGCGCCGCACGGCCTCGGTGAGCTGGCCGCCCTCCTCGTAGCCCACGTAACCGGGCGGGGCTCCGACGAGGCGGCTGACCGTGTGCCGCTCCTGGTACTCGCTCATGTCGATGCGGATCATGTTGTCCTCGGTGTCGAACAGCGCCGCGGCCAGCGCCTTGGCCAGCTCGGTCTTGCCCACCCCGGTCGGTCCGAGGAAGATGAACGACCCGATCGGGCGGCGCGGGTCCTTGATCCCCGCGCGGGCCCTGATGATGGCGTCGGAGACCGTCTGCACGGCCTCGTCCTGGCCGATCACCCGCTCGTGCAGGACGTCGTCCAGGTGCAGGAGCTTCTCGCGCTCGCCCTCCTGCAGGCGGCTCACCGGGATTCCCGTCCACCTGGAGACGATCAGTGCGATCTCCTCCTCGGTGACCACCTCGCGCAGCAGCCTGGAGACCCCCTGCTTGCTGCGCAGGCGTTCCTCCTCGGCCTTCAGCCGCCGTTCCAGCTCGGGCAGTCTGCCGTGCCGCAGCTCGGCGGCACGGTTGAGGTCGTAGTCACGCTCGGCCCGCTCCGCCTCGGCGCGCACGTTCTCCAGTTCCTCACGCAATCCCTGGACGCCGCGCAGCGCGTGCCGTTCGGCCTCCCACTGGGCGCGCATGGCGTCGGCCTCCGCGCGCAGGTCGGACAACTCCCTGCGCAGCTCGTCGAGGCGGGCCAGGCTCTGCTGGTCCTCCTCCTTGCCCAGCGCGGCCTCCTCGATCTCCAGGCGCATCACCCTGCGGGTGAGCTCGTCGAGCTCGGCGGGCATCGAGTCGATCTCGGTTCTGAGCATCGCGCAGGCCTCGTCGACCAGGTCGATGGCCTTGTCCGGCAGGAAACGGTCGGAGATGTAGCGGTGGCTCAGCACCACGGCGGCCACCAGGGCGGCGTCCTGGATCGTCACCCCGTGGAAGACCTCCAGCCGTTCGCGCAGGCCACGCAGGATCGAGACGGCGTCCTCGACGGAGGGCTCGTCGACCGTGACGGGCTGGAAGCGGCGTTCCAGGGCGGCGTCCTTCTCGATGTGCTTGCGGTACTCCTCCAGCGTCGTCGCGCCGATCATGTGCAGCTCGCCGCGGGCCAGCATGGGCTTGAGCATGTTGCCCGCGTCCATGGCGCCCTCTGCCGCGCCCGCCCCGACGACCGTGTGCAGTTCGTCGACGAACAGCAGGATGCGGCCCTCTGCTGCCACCACCTCGGTGAGCACGGCCTTGAGCCGTTCCTCGAACTCCCCCCGGTACTTCGCCCCGGCGACCAGGGAGCCCATGTCGAGGCTGAAGACCACCTTGTCCCGCAGTCCCTCGGGCACGTCACCGTTGCTGATCCGCTGGGCGAGTCCCTCGACGATGGCGGTCTTGCCGACTCCGGGGTCGCCGACCAGCACCGGGTTGTTCTTGCTCTTGCGGGACAGGATCTGGATGACGCGGCGGATCTCGGCGTCGCGCCCGATGACCGGGTCGAGCCTGCCCGCGGCGGCGTCGGCCACCAGGTCCCGCCCGTACTTGGTCAGCGCCTCGTAGGCGACCTCGGGCATCGCCGAGGTGACGCGCTGGTTTCCGCGGATGGCGGTGAGCGCCTGCAGGAAGGAGTCCCTGGTCAGTCCCTGCTGGCGCAGCAGCCGCCCGGCGGGCGTCGTCTCGCCCTCCTCGATCAGGGAGACGAGCAGGTGCTCGACGGAGACGTACTCGTCCTTGAGCCGGTCGGCCTCCCTCTTGGCCGTCTCCAGCAGCCGGGACAGGCGCTGGGTCACCCGGACCTGGCCGGGTTCGACGCCCGGCCCGCTGACCCTCGGCATCCGGTTCAGCGCCGCCTCCAGGTCGGCGCCGAGCCGGTCGGTGTCGACGGAGGCGTTCAGGAGCAGCCGTGGGATCAGCCCGTCCGGCTGGTCGAGCAGCGCCTGCAGCAGGTGCTCGCCGTCGACGTCGGCGTGCCCGTGGCGCAGGGCCTTGGTCTGCGCGTCGTGCAGCGCCTCCTGCGACTTCTGCGTCAGCTGGTTGACGTCCACTTCGGTCCTCCCGGGGTGCGGGAGCGCCCACGCGCGGCGCTCTCCAGCTCGGCGATGCGGTCCAGAAGGTCGACCACCAGGCCGAGGGCCGCGTAGTTGAGGGCGAACCCGGCGCGCAGCCGCTGGACCCTGGCCATGGCCGGCAGCTGGGAGAGCGGGAACCACAGCTCCCCCGCCGCGTCCCGCTGCGCGTCGAGCACGCCGAGGACGACCAGGCGGCGCACCAGGTCGGGATGCGTGCCGGTCAGGCGGGCGAACGACTCGATGTCCAGGCGCCGTGGCCTGGTCAGGGCGTAGGGCATCACCGCCTCCTCGGGTCGAACTCCGACGCCGCCGCGAGTTGCTCGAACAGCTTCCTCTCCTCGTCGGTCGGCCGGGGCGGCACCATGATCTGTATCTCGGCGAACAGGTCGCCGGGGCCTTCCCTCGGGCTGGGCATGCCCCGGCCGCGCAGCCGCAGCCGCCGCCCGCTCGACGTGCCCGGCGGCACCTTGACCTTGGTCTCGCCGCCGGGTGTCTCGACGGCGACGGCCGCGCCGAGCGCCCCCTCCCAGGGCGTGATCGGGAGCCGGACGTGGATGTCGCGTCCCTCGACCCGGTAACGGGGATGCGGCGCGATCCTGACGATCAGGTAGAGGTCTCCGGGGGGTGCCCCGTCACCGCCCCTGCCGCCCTGGCCCGCCAGGCGGATCCGCCGGCCGTCGGTCACCCCGGCGGGGATGCGGACCTCGATCCTGCGGCCTCCGACGGTGAGGGACTTACGGCCGCCCCGGTAGGCGTCCTCGACGCTCAGTTCCAGCTCGGCCTCCTGGTCGGCGCCGGGGATGGGCCCCCATCCGGGGCCCGCCCTGCCCGCGCCGCCCGCCCTGCCGGAGAAAAGTCCCTCCAGCAGGTCGTCGATGTCGACGCCCTCCCCGAAACCGGAGGGGCCCTGACCGGGCCAGCCGCTCCCCCGGCCGCCCCGCCCGGCCCCCGCGCGTCCCGCCCCGGCACGGGCCCAGGTCTCGGGGTCCACGTCCTCGGGGACCTGGCGGAAGTCGGGGCCGAACGCGTCGTAGCGGCGGCGGGTCTTGGGGTCGGACAGGACGCTGTAGGCCTCGGAGATGTCCTTGAAGCGGTCCTCGGCCTCCGGGTCCTTGTTGACGTCGGGGTGGTTGGCCCGCGCGAGTTTGCGGTAGGCGCGCTGGATGTCCTCCTGGCTCGCGTTGCGCTGCAGGCCGAGGATCTCGTAGAAGTCCCGGGCTGCCGGCATCATTCCGCCTTGGAGACGACGACCGTCGCGGGCCGCAGTTGCCGTTCACCGTCCCCGTAGGCGGGCTGCACCACGTGCAGGACGGTCCCGTCCGGTGTGCCCTCCTGGCTGAGCACGCCGACCGCCTCGTGCCTGGTGGGGTCGAACCTCGCGCCGGTGTCGTCGCGGCGTGGGAAGCCCAGGCGGGCCAGCACGTCGAGCGCCTGCTCGTGGATGGCCCGCAGCCCCTCGGCGATGGAGGAGGGGTCGTTTCCGGCGTGTTCGAGGGCACGTTCCAGGTTGTCCAGTACCGGAAGCCATTCGGCCGCCGCCCTGGCCCGTTCCTCCTCCCGCACCCGGGCCGCGTCACGGCTGACCCGTTTGCGCAGGTTGTCGAGGTCGGCCAGGGCGCGCCGCCACCGGTCCTGGAGTTCGGTCACCTCGTCCTGAAGCTCGGTGACGCGCTCCTGGAGGCCGTCGGGCTCCTGCCTCACGGTCTCGTCGTCGCGGGGTGCCTCACTCATCGGTCGTGAACTCCGCGTCGATGACGTCGTCGTCCCGGCCGCCGCCCTGAGCCCCCTGAGCGCTCTGGCCTGCGGAGGCCGAGACCGTGCCCAGGCCCTGGTAGACCTGTTGCAGCTCACCGGTCAGCGAGCGCAGCCGGTCGATCGGTGTCTCCTGCTGCCTGACCGTCTCCCTGGCGTCGGAGACGAGCATCTCGGCCCGCGCCTTCTCGTGGACCGGCACGGCCTCCCCCAGCTCGGAAAGCCGCCGCTCCACCTGGTAGGCGACGCTGTCAAGCTCGTTGCGCGCGTCCACGACCTGCCGCAGCCGCAGGTCCTCCTCCCGGTGCCGTTCGGCGTCGGCGACCATCCGCTCGACCTCGCCCGTGTCGAGGGTCGAGCTCTCGCTGATGGTGATGCGCTGCTCGGCGCCGGTGTCCTTGTCCTTGGCCGAGACGTTCAGGATCCCGTTGGCGTCGACGTCGAAGGTGACCTCGACCTGGGGCACGCCGCGCGGCGCGGGCCTGATGTTCTCCAGCCTGAAGCGGCCGAGCACCCGGTTGTCCCCGGCGCGTTCGCGCTCACCCTGCAGCACCACGACGTCCACCGCGTTCTGGTTGTCCTCCGCGGTGCTGAACACCTCGGAACGGCGGGCCGGGATCGTCGTGTTGCGGTCGATGACCTTCGTCATGATGCCGCCGAGGGTCTCGATGCCGAGCGAAAGGGGCGTCACGTCCAGCAGGACGACGTCCTTCAGCTCGCCCTTGATGACGGCCGCCTGCACCGCCGCGCCGAGCGCGACGACCTCGTCGGGGTTGACCGTCATGTTCGGTTCCTTGCCCCCGGTCATCCTGCGCACCAGGGCCTGTACGGCGGGCATCCTGGTCGATCCGCCGACCAGGATCACCTCGTCGATGTCCCCGGTGCTCAGCCGCGCGTCGGCCATGGCCTGCTCGACCGGCCCCTTGCAGCGTTCCAGCAGGTCGGAGGTGATGTCCTCGAACGTCGCCCGGCGCAACGTGGTGTTCAGGTGCTTGGGGCCCGAGGCGTCGGCCGTGATGAAGGGCAGGTTGATCTGCGTCTGGGAGACCGAGGACAGCTCGACCTTGGCCTTCTCCGCCGCCTCGAAGAGCCGCTGCAGCGCCTGGGGGTCGGCGCGCAGGTCGACGCCGGTGTCCCGCTGGAACTCGTCGGCGAGGTAGTCGACGATGCGCCGGTCGAAGTCGTCACCGCCGAGGTGGGTGTCGCCCGCGGTCGAACGCACCTCGACGACGCCGTCCCCGATGGTCAGAATGCTGACGTCGAACGTTCCGCCGCCCAGGTCGAAGACGAGCACCGTCTCGTTCTCCTTGCGGTCAAGCCCGTAGGCCAGGGCCGCGGCGGTCGGCTCGTTGACGATCCTCAGCACCTCGAGACCGGCGATCTTCCCCGCGTCCTTGGTGGCCTGGCGCTGGGAGTCGTTGAAGTAGGCGGGCACCGTGATGACCGCCTCGGTGACCTTCTCCCCGAGGAACTTGGAGGCGTCGTCGACGAGCTTGCGCAGGATCAGGGCGGAGATCTCCTCCGGGGCGTACATCTTGCCGCGCACGTCGAAACGGACCGCGTCGTCCGGCCCCGACACCACGTCGAACGACACGGCGTGCATCTCGGTGGTGACCTCGTCGTAGCGGCGTCCGATGAAACGCTTGGCCGAGTAGATCGTCCCCTTCGGGTTGAGGATCGCCTGGCGGCGGGCCAGCTGCCCGACCAGGCGTTCGCCGTCCTCGGTGAAGGCGACGACCGACGGGGTCGTCCGTGACCCCTCGGCGTTGGCGATCACCGTGGGCTTGTCGCCCTCCATCGTGGCGATCACCGAGTTGGTCGTCCCCAGGTCGATCCCGACTGCCTTAGCCATGCTGATCTCCTTCTGGGCCTCCCGCGACGGCCGTACGGCGCGCGGGGCCGCGTCCTCAGGCCTGACGGGCGGGCCCCTGAGGCGCGACCCGGCGTGAACCCCGCGGGCGGTCGCCGCCCTAGGTGTGCTGGGGTATGCCGGTCTCTAGCAGCCTGCGGGCCTCGGCGGCCTGGGGCGTCGTCACCCGCAGCTCGTAGCGGTTGGCGACGATGGCGCTCGACGAGAGGAAGTCCCTCCTGCCGCCGGTGAAGGCGTGGGCGATGAGCCCGAAGATGGCTCCGGCGACCACACCCCAGATCACGCTCCACAGGACCAGGATCCAGGGGAACCTGCCGGGGGTGAAGATCGCGAAGAACAGGCCGATCAGCAGTCCGATCCAGGCACCGGTCGCCGCCCCCATCCCCGCGGCGCGCAGGTAGGTCAGCCGCCCGAGCACCTTCTCGACCATCCGCAGGTCCATCCCGACGATCATCGCGTGCTGGACGGGAAAACGCTGGTCCGACAGGTAGTCGACGGCCCGCTGGGCCTCCTCGTAACGGCCGTAGGTGGCTACCGGTTCATAGCCGGTCAAGGTCTGGTCGGATAGCATGCCGCCTCCCCTCCACGGTGAGTCCGTACCGACTCAGCGTGACCGGCCCGCGGCCCGGCGCACATCCCCAGGTCTGGTAGCAGATCAGCCCGCGCCGACCGGGCTGCCCGCCTGCCCGGCCTCCGGATCCCCCTCGGCCACCCCGGGCTCCCCGGCCGTCTCGGCCACCGCCCGTGCGGCCCTGCGCTTGACGAACAGCGTGGTCGCGACGCCGAACAGCAGCGCGACGACCAGCGCGACCCAGGAGAAGCCCCGCAGCCACCGCTCGGCGGCCATGCCCAGGTAGTAGATCACCGCGGTGGTCCCGCCCGCCCAGACGATCCCGCCGAGCACGTTGGCGACCAGGAACCTCCAGTACGGCATGCGCAGCGCCCCGGCCAGCGGTCCCGCCAGGATGCGCAGCAGCGCGACGAACCTGCCGAGGAAGACCGTCCACATGCCGTAGCGGTGGAAGTATCGTTCGGCTCTGCCGATGTGCTCCGGCCCGAAGTGCTTGGGGAACCTGCGCCCGAGCCGGTCGAACATCGGCTTTCCGCCCCTGCGCCCGACGGCGTAGCCGATCGAGTCGCCGACGATCGCGCCGACGCTGGCGCAGACGCCGACCCACAGCGGGTCGACCACGCCCTTGGCCGCCAGCAGCGCGGAGCTGACCAGGACGATCTCGCCGGGCAGCGGAATGCCCAGGCTCTCGATCCCGATCACCAGACCGACCAGGACGTAGATCCACACCGCGGGAATCGCCTGGAGCAACTCGTCGACATGCATGCCCGTCACCCTATTGCGTCGTCTTCGCGGTCCCGCCCGGTCTCACCCGGTGTCTCACAGAGGCCGCGGCCGGGCCCTCACAGGACGCCGCGGATCGCGGTGTGGGCCGCGTCGCGCAGCACGGCGTGCAGCACCGCGTTCGGCTCCCGGTCCGTGTGGACCTCGACGATGCGCACCCCCTCCCCGCGCAACGCCTTGGGCAGCTGCTCCGCCTCCCCGACGAAGGTGTACGGCGTGCCGGTCGCCGCCGCGACGTGGGACAGGTCCACTCCGTGCGAGGTGCCGAAGACCCGTTCGAAGGGGTCGCGCAGCGCGGCCTGGGGCAGCAGCGAGAAGATCCCGCCCCCGTCGTTGTTCACCACGACCAGGCACAGGTCGGGGCGGGGCTCGCGGGGGCCGAGGATCAGCCCGTTCTGGTCGTGCAGGAACGTCAGGTCGCCCATCAGCGCGTAGGAGGGGCCGTTGTGCGCCAGCGCCGCGCCCATCGCGGAGGACACCACGCCGTCGATCCCCGCCGCGCCCCGGTTGGACAGGATCCGCAGCCCTCTCCTCGGGCGCATCGCCTGGTCGAGGTCACGGATCGGCATGGACGAGCCGGAGAACAGCAGCGCCCCGTTGGGCAGCTGCTCGGCCAGGTCCCTGGCCAGGCGCGGCTCACTGAGCCCGCCCGCGTCGAGCACCTCGTCGATCGCCGTCCTGGCCGCCGTGTCCGCGCGCCGCCACGAGCGCAGCCAGTCGTCGTCCCCGGCCGCGACCGGGATCTCGACCGCCTGCGCCACCTGGGTCGCGGAACGGGTCGGGTCGGGCCAGCGGGACAGGTCGGGGGCGACGACGATGTGCTCCTCGGCGTGCCTGAGCCAGTTCAGCAGCGGCCTGGACAGGCCGGGACGGCCCAGGGTGACCACCACGTCCGGACGGTGCCGGTCGGCGAACTCGGGGGTGCTGAGCAGGAAGTGGTAGGTCGAGACCGCGTGGTCGCCGTAGCGGGCGCCGCCGTTCGGCTCAGACAGGACCGGCCATCCGGCCATGCCGGCCGCCGCCACGTATCTGCGCATGTTGGCGGCGCCGTCCCCGACGACGAGCACGCCCCTGCGGGTCGGCGGCAGGTGCAGCGCGGCCGCCGGAGGCGCGACCCTGGCGCGGACCCACGGCCCGTTGGCGTCGCCCTCGAGGGACTCGCTCCAGGAGACGTCGCCGTCCGGGACGAGCGGCTCGCGGAAGGCGAGGTTGAGGTGGACCGGGCCGGGGTCGGCCGGGCCGAGTGAACGCTGGTAGGCGCGGCAGGCCAGGGAGCGCCAGTAGGCGACCTGTCCAGGCCGGTCCTCGGGGACGCCGACCTCGCTGAACCAGCGGACCGCGGTGCCGTACAGCTTGATCTGGTCGATGGTCTGGCTGGCGCCGGTGTCGCGCAGCTCGGGCGGCCGGTCGGCGGTGAGCAGCAGCAGCGGCACCCCGGACTCGTGCGCCTCGACGACCGCGGGGTGGAAGTTCGCCGCGGCGGTGCCCGAGGTGCACATCAGCGCGACCGGCCTGCCGCCGCGCTTGGCCAGTCCGAGGGCGAGGAAGGCCGCCGAGCGCTCGTCGATGCGCACGTGCAGCCGTACGCGGCTGTCGGCGTGCGCGGCGAGCGCGAGCGGGGCCGAGCGTGAGCCCGGTGCGAGCACCACCTCGGTGAGACCGCAGCGTACGAGTTCGTCGACCAGCACGGTCGCGAGCGCGGTGGCGGGATTCACCGCACTGCCTCCTCTGGTCGTCGTCGTACTGAGAAAAGTCGTGCCCGAAAAGACGGACACGACGGCCGGCGGCGGACCGGCGCCGTCCTCACCGCGCCGGGGCGGCGCGCTGCGGGGACGGGCCGGTTTCGCCTCATCGCTGGAATCGCCTGCGGCTCACGGCCTGCGCGGGAACTTGCCGAAGTCGGGGGTGCGCTTCTCCTTGAAGGCGTCGCGGCCCTCCTGCGCCTCCTCGCTCATGTAGAAGAGCAGGGTGGCGTCGCCGGCGAACTGCTGCATGCCCGCCGCGCCGTCGGTGACCGCGTTCAGCGCGCCCTTGAGCATGCGCAGGGCCAGCGGGGACTTCTCCAGCATCTCCCTGGCCCAGGTGACCGTCTCCTCCTCCAGGCGCTCCAGCGGGACGACCGTGTTGACCAGGCCCCAGCCGAGGGCGGTCTCCGCGTCGTACTGACGGCACAGGTACCAGATCTCACGGGCCCGCTTCAGGCCGACGGTCTCGGCGAGCAGCCAGGACCCGTAGCCGCCGTCGAAGGAGCCGACCTTGGGCCCGGTCTGGCCGAAGACCGCGTTGTCCGCGGCGATGGACAGGTCGCAGCAGACGTGCAGCACGTGGCCGCCGCCGATCGCGTAGCCGGCGATCATCGCGATGACCGGCTTGGGGCAGCGGCGGATCTGCACCTGCAGGTCCAGCACGTTCAGCCTGCCCACGTGCGGGGTCGACTTGTCGACGTAGCCGTCGTCACCGCGGATCTTCTGGTCGCCGCCCGAGCAGAAGGCCCGGTCGCCCGCGCCGGTGAGAATGATCACACCGATCTCCGAGTCCTCCTGGGCGACGTTGAAGGCGTCCCTGAGCTCGAAGAGCGTCGTCGGACGGAAGGCGTTGTGCCGCTCCGGCCGGTTGATCGTGATCTTCGCGATGCCCTCGGCGGTCTCGTAGACGATGTCCTCGTAGTCCCCGGAGCGCCTCCAGTCGGCGGCGCGCACCTGGACGCTCTCCGGCATGGGCCTGGCCTCGCCCGTCGCCCGCTCGTCCGTGCCCGGCACCGCCTGCTCCGTGCTCACGATGACTGCGCCCCTTCCGCCTCGCCGAGACCCGCCCGGCTGCCGTCCGCTTTCCCGGCACTAACCTTACGACTGTGATGAACGGTCCTGTGCACGCGGAGTCGTCCTGCGGGCGGCGGGAGCTGCACGCGCTCGTGCTGCCGCCGGGACCGGAGCTGTTCAGTGCGGTCGACGCCGCGCTCGACGGCGGCCCCGCGGTGCTGCCCCTGTCGCCCGCCCTGCCCGCCGCCGCGCTGCGGGCCGCGCTCGACGCGCTGCGCCCCACCCACGTCAACGGTGAACGGCGCGAGCACGGTGTGGGGGTGCCCGATGAGGTGGCCGTCGTCATCGCCACCAGCGGCACGACCGGGGCGCCGAAGGGAGTCCAGCTGTCCGCCGCGGCCCTGCGCGCCTCCGCCTCGGCCTCGCTGCGCCGTCTCGGCGCCCGGCCCGGTGAGCGCTGGCTCTGCTGCCTGCCCCCCTCCCATGTCTCGGGGCTTCAGGTCCTGGTCAGATCGCTGGTCGGCGGGACGGAGCCGATCGTGCACGGGGGCTTCTCCCCCGAGGCGGTGCTCTCCAGCGGCGCCCGGCACGTCTCGCTGGTTCCGACGCAGCTGCGGCGGCTGCTGCACGCCGACCTGTCGGTGTTCGACACGATCCTGCTGGGGGGCGCGGCGCCGCCGCCGGGGCTGGTCGAGGAGGCCAGGTCCGCGGGTGCGCGGGTGGTGATCAGTTACGGAATGAGCGAGACCTGCGGCGGGTGCGTTTACGACGGCGCCCCCCTTTACAATGTAGATCTCAAGATTGGCGACGACGGGCGGATTCGCGTGGCGGGCCCGGTGCTGTTCTCCGGCTACCGGCTACGGCCCGAGCTGACCGCCTCGGCCCTCGACGGCGACTGGTTCGTCACCTCCGACCTCGGCGTCCTGGACGACGGGGGCCTGCACGTGCTCGGCCGCTGCGACGACGTCATCAACACCGGCGGCGAGAAGGTCGTCGCCGCCGTGGCCGCCGCCGCCGTTGCGGAGCACCCCGCGATCACCGACGCCGTCGTGGTCGGCCGCCCCGATCCGGAGTGGGGCGAGCGTGTCGTGGCCGTCGTCGTCTCCCCCGACCCGCCGCCCCTGGCCGATCTGCGGGCCTTCGTCAAGGAACGGCTCCCCGCCTGCGCCGCCCCCGCCGAGCTGGTCGTGATGTCCGAAATACCACTTCTGCCCAATGGCAAGCCGAATCTCGCCGCCCTCCGTTATGGTCGTGATCGGGAACCGTGAGGAGACCCGGCACGTCAAACAGACAGCCGCGACAGAAGGGACGACCCCATGCATATCACCCGCAAGGCGTTGGTCTCCGCTGGAGTCGTCGGCGTGATCCTCGTGGGCGGCGTCTCCGTGACGGCCGCCGCCTCCGCCGGCCGGGTGGAGAAGATCTGGAGGGTCGTGGAGTCCGGCTCCGGGTCCGCCGTGTCACCGGCGACGCAGCAGACGGCGCAGCCGCGGGCCGACGACGACACACCGCGCTCCGAGCCGACGTCCGCGCCCTCCTCGGCGCCTACATCGGTGCCCGACGACGGGTCCGTGGTCTCCAGGGACGTCAATCCCGACCCTGGGTCGGTCACGACCTACTGGACCGAGCAGCGCCTGCAGGAGGCGAGCCCCTTCCCCATGCCCGAGGCCGACGACCCGGCAGGACCCTCCGGGAGCCGGGTGGAGGGGACCGAATAGCCTCTGACCACGGCTGATGACGGGAAGGACCGCCTCGGGACGATCCGCCCATCTTATTTTCCCCGTCAAGTCGGGAACATAAAGTTCTTGACTGGGGTTATTGGTACTGGTGCGCTGAGCGGCCCGCAGGCCGCCCCACCCGACAATCTGTAAGCAGACGACTCCGTGATGGAGGAGGTGTCCTCATGCCCCAAACCGCCGTGGCGACCTCATCGGAGGCCCCGACGCCCCTTGAGAAGCTCCTTGACCGAGGGCGAGTCCAGGGTCACCTTTCGCTCGCGGAGCTGCGTCACGCCTTCGCGGAGACCGGGACCAGTCCCACGGAGGGCCGCTCGATCCTGCGGGAGCTCACCGAGGCCGGCGTCGTCCTGGCCGCCGAGGACGAGCCCGCGCTCACCGGCGCGTCCAAGAAGACCGCCGGGCGCCGGACCACCCGCAAGACGAAGGCCGCGCCCGCCAAGGCCACCACCAGGGCCGCCAGGACCACCACCAAGAAGGCCGAGAGCGCCGGGGCCCCCGCCGAGGCCGAGCCGGAGATCGGCGAGGAGGAGTGGACCCCCGAGGAGGCCGAACTCGAGGCCGAGCAGACCATGGACCTGGACGACCAGTCCTCGGTCATGGGCGACTCGGTGCACACCTACCTCAAGTCGATCGGCAGGCGCACCCTGCTCACCGCCGCCCAGGAGGTCGAGCTGGCCAAGCGGATCGAGGCGGGGCTGTACGCCGAGTCCAAGCTTGAGGCCGAGCCCGGCCTGCCCGCCGCCATGCGCGACGACCTCGAATGGATCGCCGAGGACGGCCGCCGCGCCAAGGACCACATGCTTGAGGCCAACCTCCGCCTGGTCGTCTCGGTCGCCAAGAAGTACACCGACCGTGGCATGGCGCTGCTCGACGTGGTTCAGGAGGGCAACCTGGGCCTGATCCGCGCGGTCGAGAAGTTCGACTACACCAAGGGCTACAAGTTCTCCACCTACGCCATGTGGTGGATCCGCCAGGCCATCCAGCGTGGGTTCGCCGACTCCGCGCGCACCATCCGCCTTCCCGTGCACGTGCTGGAGATGCTCTCCAAGCTGTCGCGCGTCGAGCGCGACATGCACCAGCGTCTCGGCCGTGAGCCCACCCCGGAGGAGCTGGCGGTCGAGCTGGACAGGACCCCCGACCAGATCGAGGAGCTGCTGCGCACCAGCCGCCAGCCGATCAGTCTCAACGCGACCATCGGCGACGACGGCGAGACCACCATCGGCGACCTCATCGAGGACGTCGACTCGCCCGAGGCGTCCGAGGTGGTCGACCGTCAGCTGCTGGGTGAGCAGCTGCGCGGCGTGCTGGGCAACCTCTCCCCCAGGGAGGCCAAGATCATGGCCCTGCGCTTCGGCCTCGTCGACGGCAAGCCCCACACCCTCGACGAGATCGGCAAGCACCTGGGCCTGACGCGCGAGCGCATCCGCCAGCTGGAGAAGGAGTCGCTGTCGAAGCTGCGCCACCCGAGCAACACCCGCCCGCTGCTCGACTGGGCCAGTTAGACCCGCCCGTGAGGGGCGTCGTGGACCACCGGTCCGCGGCGCCCCTCACGCATGCCCGGGGGTCAGGCGAGCGCCCTGGCCAGCACGACCCCGCCGACGATCAACGCCAGGGCCGCGACGCGCCCCGCTCCGACGGGATCGCCGTGCAGCACGATTCCCAGGGTGATGGCGCCGACGGCGCCGATGCCCGTGAAGACGGCGTAGGCGGTGCCGACGGGGAGCCCCTGCTGCATGGCCTTCGACAGCAGCCACACCGCCAGCGCCCCCAGCGCGAAACAGACCAGCGTGGGCAGCGGCCGGGTGAACCCCTCGGTCGGCTTGATGCTCTGCGACCAGGCGATCTCCACCAGCCCGGCCGCCATGAGCAGCAGCCAGCTCATCGGACGGCCAGCTTCCCGGCCAGCTCCCGCGCGGCGGCGTAGGACCGCTCGTGCACGGCCCGCCGGTCGGCGAGGGCCGGGTCCACCAGGGAGTTGACCAGTTCGGCGTGGACGAACGTGACGTCCTCGACGGCGAAGTGCCCGAGGAAGAAGTCACGCAGATAGCGTTCCTCGTGGTCGAAGGGCTCCCTGGGGGTGCCGGGACCGTAGGCGCCGCCCCGCGCGCCCGCGACGACGAACGTCCGGCCGGTGAGCTTCATCTTGGGGAAGGTCACCTGGTCGATCCAGGCCTTCAGCGCCGAGGGGATGGAGAAGTTGTACATCGGCGTGCCGATCAGCACGACGTCCGCGGCCACCAGCTCGTCGAGCAGCGGTTCGACCACCGCCCAGGCCTCGGCCTGTTCCGGGGTGCTCACCACCTCGTGGTAGCGGCCGATGTCGGTGATCTGACCGGCCAGGACACGGTCGCACAGCTCCGTCCAGGCCTGCCCGATGTGCGGGACGGGGTCGGCGGCCAGGTCACGGTAGGTGTATCCGCCCTCGGGGTTGGCCGCGCGCCACGCGGCGGCGTAGATCCCCGACAGGGTGCGGGAGAAGGACGCACGGCGGGCGCTGGCGTCCAGGTGCAGCAGGCGGCTCACGGCTCTCCGATCTCAATGCCCAAAGCGGACGTCATGTCCGCTTAATCACCATAGCGATAAGCGGACACGATGTCCATTTGACCGGAGCCCGGCCGGACGGAGGGCGGCGCCCGCCACCGCACACGGCAGCGCGACGAGAAGCGCCCGGAGCCCTGATAAGCCGCACGCCGAGGCGTCCGGGCATGAGAAAGGCGGCCCCGGTGTCCCGGAGCCGCCCGGTGTGTGAACGACCCGGCAGGCCGTTCACACGAGGAGTCAGCGGACGACGGTGGTCACCGGCCGCGGGACGCGGGCGATGCCGGTCAGCCGGTTCTCCTCGCGCAGGGTGCGCAGCCGGTTGACCTCGGCGGTCCACTCCGCCCCCTTGGGGGTCGCCCTGCCCTTGCGGCGGCGGATCCTGTCGTCGTAGGCCTTGGGCCCGAAGGTCGCCCGCTGGCCCGCCTCGGCCGCGCGCAGCGCCTCGGTCAGCGCCGCGTCGAAGACCAGCCCGGCGGCCCTGAGCTCCTCCGGGGACGCCCCGGCCGCCTGCACCCGGCGCAGTTCGGCCTCGGCCGTGCGCGCCTTCTCAAGGAACTCGGGGAAGCTCTTCCCGACCTCCTGGTCGGCGTGGTGACGGACCTCCGCCTCCCGGCTCACGCCCGGTCGGAAAAACGCCATCGTCTGCCCTCTCTCACCCGTTGCCGGGAACCTCCCGGCGGATCACGGCTGTAGCCTACGCCGTCGGCCCCCGGACCACCCACTCAGGGACCGGCCCGCCCCGGATGGTACGGCGCGGCGCCCTTTACACAGTAAGGTCACCGATGGCAGGATGCGGCCCATGCCCGCCAAGCGACCACCCGTCCCGCTCTCCAGGGAACGCATCATCGAGGCCGCCCTGCACATCGCCGACAGCCAGGGGCTTCGGCGACTGACGATGCGGCGCCTGGGCGACGCGCTCCAGGTCGAGGCCATGGCCATCTACCACCATCTGCCGCGCGGCAAGGACGCCCTCATGGACGCCCTGGCCGAGCACGTCACGGCCGTCCACGCCGAGCCCGCGGGCACCTGGCAGGACAGCGCAAGGGCGTGGTGCAGGGCGAGCAGGGACGCGCTCAGGGAGCATCCCGGGGTGCTGGCGCTGGCGCTGACCAAGCCCCCGAAGGGCCGCGCGGCGATCGCCCTCATGGAGCAGACCGAGCAGCTCGCCGACGCCGGACTGCCCGACGCGGCGCAGGCGGTACGGACGCTGCGGGCCTACGTCTTCGGCGCGGTCGCGGTCGAGGTGCAGCGCTCCGGATGGGCCGACTCCCCGGCGGACGGCGCCGAACCGTGGCGTCCCCCGTCGGCCGGCGGAGGCTCCGCGGCGGCCGACACCGACTTCGAGCACGGGCTGAACGCCCTGCTGGCGGGGCTCAACGGAAAGCGAACGGAGACTGAACGGTAAAGAAACGCGAGGCCGATCCTTTTTTACCTGCCAGATGGCGCGTTTCGCTTGGCCAGATGTCCGCTATGAGGCATCCTGTGCTATAGGTCACACCTCCGGAAGAGCCCTGAAGGACCACTCTCCAGAGTTCGCAAACAGTCCTAACGGGCTATGTCCCGGGGTGAGATCCAGATCGCACACTTGAGTTTGACCAACGTGCGGACCTCACCCCGTTCGAGGCACGCACGACCCACATGTCCACACCAGATGCTCGTCACCCGTCACGCGATGGGAACGGATTCCCATCGGGGACACGGTGTCCACCCGCTGTCCGATGTGGATCCAGCGAGCCGACGATAGAGATCCGGAGGCACGCCGATGTGCCCGCACCAGCCGTCCTGTCCGCCCGCCGAGGCGCTGGACCGCGAAGCCGCCCGTACGATGGTCGCCCACCCCGAGCAGGGCTGGAGTCTGCTCTGCAACGGTGTGGTGCTGTTCGACGACACCGGTGAGATCCTGCCCGACGGCGGGGTCATCGAGCCGCACCGGCCCCTGGCCGGCGTCGCCTGATCGCCTGACCGATCACTCCGCGGCGGCGCGCATCCTCGCGCCGAGCCAGTGCGCGACCACCTCGCCCACCCTGTCGGGATGCCTCTTGAGATCGTGCCCCTCACCGGGCAGCACCACCAGGCGCGAGGTGTCCGCCGCCTCGGGGACTCCAAACGGGTCACGGTCACCGCTGACCGCCAGCACGTCGACCCCCGCCGCGCGCAGTTCCTGCGCGCGCGACCTCTCCGGCTTACCGGGGGGATGCAGGGGGAAGGCCAGCGCGACCACCGCCGTCGCCCCCGCCTGCGAGGCCGTACGGCAGGCCACCCTGGCCCCGTTGCTCCTTCCGCCCTGCACCAGCGGCAGGCCGGGCCGGAGCCCGCGAAGCCCGGCGACCAGTTCCAGCCAGGCCTCGTCCTGCCTGACCGCCGATCCGGGAGCCCTGGCCCCTCGCATCCTGAACGGCTGGAGCACCCGGGCGACCACCCCGCCGATCGGCGTCACCGCGTCCCGTACGGCCAGCAGGTCGGGCGCGTCCACTCCCCCGGCCGAGCCGTGGGTGAGCACCAGCAGGAAACGCGGATCGGCCGCCTCGTCGATCTCGGCCACGGCCGGGCCGTGAACGGTGCCGATCTCCACGGACGAGGCAGTACTCCGGATGGACACCGATCTAGTCCTAACGGCTGATGTCCGGGCCCGCTGCGGGGCGGACAATCTCAGGGTGCAGGATCATCACGATATCCGACAGGACGTACGGGCGACCATCGAGGCCCGCCGTGACCTCGGCCCCGAGTACGAGGCCGCGCTCGTCGAGTCCTTCGTCGAACGCCTCGACTCGACGATCGCCGCCAGGGTGCGGGCGGAGCTGCAGGCCACGGGCCATCACCCCCAGCACTATCCACACCCCCAGGGCCCTCACCCCGTACCGCGGCGCAAGGGGAACAGCACCGTCCCGATCGCGCTCGGCTCGCTGGGACTGGCCATCCCGCTGACCGCCGTCGCCGCCGAGGGCGGGACCGTGGGGATCCTGGTCGCCTGGGGCGGCATCGTGGTGATCAACATCGCCCACGCCCTCGGCGGGCTGCGCCACCGCGACTGAAGGGCCCAGACCGGAGACTCGGACCGGAGGCTCAGGCGCCCCGGTTGCGCCGCAGCCTGACCTCCTCGGCCAGTTCCTCGTCCTCGCTGTCCAGACCGTAGCGCCACACCCTCTCGGCGTCCTCGTCACGCCCTCTGAGCGGCAGCGTGCGGGCCAGGAGCTCGATGGCCAGCGCCCCGGTCTCGGCGTCGCCGCCCTCCTCGACCGCCCCGGTGAGCTCGGCGCAGGCCAGTTCGAGATGGGCGATGCCGAGTAGCACCCGCAGCCTCGCCGCCTCCGCGACGTCCGGCACGGACAGCGCCTCGACGAGCACTCCCGCCGCCTCGGCCGCCTCCCCCTCCTCAAGGAGGATCTCGGCCAGCCGCTGGGCGGCGAGGGAGGAGATCTCCGGCTCTCCGGTCGCCAGCGCGGCCCTCAGTGCCTCCTCCGCCTCCACGGGGCCCACGGCGAGCCTGGCGAGGCCCATGTGCGCCAGCGGGACGCAGGCGGCGTTCCCGGTGCCCAGCGCGGCCTGCCAGGCCGCCCGCGCCTGGTCGGGCAGGTCGTCGCGCTCGAAACTCCTGGCGAGCAGGCAGGCGGCCTGCCCGGCGAACTCGGGATGGCCGGTGGCCAGCGCGGCGCGGGCCGCCGCCCTGGCGTCAGCCGCGTCCCCTCGTTCCTCGAGCACCACCGCCAGCCCGACCGCCGCCTGCGCGCGGTCGGGCCCCTCGGGGTCCGCGGCCAGCTCCGCGAGAATCACCGCGGCGCCGTCCAGATCACCGTCCTCGGCCAGCCGCCGTGCGGTCTCCAGCGGTCGGGTGTCCACCTCTGGCATGCAGGGTCCCTCCGGGTAAGGAATCGCCCCGGGCCCGGTGGCCCGGAGCCCTGTCCACGAGGTGGATCTTAACGGTGCGAATCAGTCCTCGTAGGCCTCAAGCGGAGGGCAGGCGCACACCAGATTGCGGTCGCCGTACGCCTGGTCGATCCGGCGGACCGGCGACCAGTACTTGGCCTCGCGCACCGAGGGCAGCGGGTAGGCCGCCTCGGCCCGCGAGTAGGCGTGCTCCCAGTCGTCGGCCAGCAGGCAGGCGGCCGTGTGCGGGGCGTTGCGCAGCGGGTTGTCGGTCCTGTCGTAGGCGCCGGAGGCGACCTTCTCGATCTCCCCCCTGATCGCGATCATCGCCTCGCAGAACCGGTCGAGCTCGGCCAGGTCCTCGCTCTCGGTCGGCTCGATCATCAGCGTGCCGGCCACCGGGAAGGACATGGTGGGAGCGTGGAAGCCGTAGTCGACCAGGCGCTTGGCCACGTCGTCCACGGTCACGCCGGTCTCCTTGGTGATCTGGCGCAGGTCCACGATGCACTCGTGGGCGACCAGGCCGCCCCGGCCGGTGTAGAGGACGGGGTAGTGCGGGGCGAGCCTGCGGGCCAGGTAGTTGGCCGACAGGATGGCCTGCTCGGTGGCCGCCTTGAGCCCCTCGGCGCCCATCATCCTGACGTAGGCCCACGAGATGGGCAGGATGCCCGCCGAGCCGTACGGCGCGGCGGAGACCGGACCGACCGGCGAGTCGTCGTGCAGCGGGTGACCGGGCAGGTAGCCGGCGAGGTGGGCGCGGACCGCGACGGGGCCGACGCCGGGGCCGCCGCCGCCGTGCGGGATGCAGAAGGTCTTGTGCAGGTTCAGGTGGGAGACGTCCGCCCCGAACTCGCCCGGCTTGGCCAGGCCGACCAGGGCGTTGAGGTTGGCGCCGTCGACGTAGACCTGGCCGCCCGCCTCGTGCACCCGCTCGCAGATCTGGGTGATGGTCTCCTCGTAGACGCCGTGCGTCGAGGGGTAGGTCACCATGATCGCGGCGAGCCGGTCGCGGTGCTTGCCGAGCTTGGCGTCAAGGTCGGCGAGGTCCACGTTGCCGTTGTCGTCGCAGGCGACCACGACGACCCGCATGCCGGCCATGACCGCGCTGGCGGCGTTGGTGCCGTGCGCGGAGGAGGGGATCAGGCAGACGTCGCGATGGGCCTCGCCGCGGGCGTGGTGGTAGGCGCGGATCGCCAGCAGCCCGGCGAACTCACCCTGGGAGCCCGCGTTCGGCTGGATGGAGACCGCGTCGTAGCCGGTGACCTCGGCCAGCCAGCTCTCAAGCTCCCGCACCAGCTCCGTGTAGCCCTCGGCCTGTTCCGCGGGGGCGTAGGGGTGCAGCCCGGCGAACTCGGGCCAGGTGATCGGCTCCATCTCGGTGGTCGCGTTGAGCTTCATGGTGCACGAGCCGAGCGGGATCATCGACCGGTCGAGCGCGACGTCCTTGTCCTGGAGCCTGCGCAGGTAGCGCAGCATGGCCGTCTCCGACCTGTGGCTGTGGAAGACCGGGTGGGTCAGGTAGTCGCCGGTGCGCGCCAGCCCCTCGGGCAGCGCGTCGTGCGCCGCGGCGTCCAGGTCGGTCAGTACGGCGCCGCTGACCTCGAAGGCGGCCAGGACCTGCTCCAGGTGGAGCTGCTCGGTCCGCTCGTCGCAGGTGACGCCGACATGGTCGGCGTCGACCAGGCGCAGGTTGACGCCGTTGTCGCGGGCCGCGGCCACGATCCGGGCGGCACGGCCGGGCACCCGGGCGAGCACGGTGTCGAAGAAGGCGTCGTGGACGACCTCGACGCCTCCGTGGCGCAGGCCCGCGGCCAGCACGACGGCGTGCCGGTGGACGCGCCTGGCGATCCTGCGAAGGCCCTCGGGGCCGTGGTAGACGGCGTACATGCCCGCGATGACCGCGAGCAGCACCTGCGCGGTGCAGATGTTGCTGGTCGCCTTCTCCCTGCGGATGTGCTGCTCACGGGTCTGCAGCGCCAGGCGGTAGGCGGGCCGGCCGTCGGCGTCCTGGGAGACGCCGACCAGGCGGCCGGGCATCTGCCGCTGCAGGCCGTCGCGGACGGCCATGTAGGCGGCGTGCGGGCCGCCGAAGCCCAGCGGGACGCCGAAGCGCTGCGAGGAGCCGATCGCGATGTCGGCGCCGAGCTCTCCGGGGGCGGCCAGCAGGGTCAGGGCCAGCAGGTCGGCGGCGGCCACCACCTGGGCGCCGCGCGCGTGGGCGGCCTCGGCGACGGCGCGGAAGTCCCTGATCTCGCCGTCGGCCCCGGGGTACTGCACGAGCACACCGAAACAGTCGGGAAGGGCCTCGGTGAAGTCGCTCTCGACCAGCTCGATGCCGAGCGGCTCGGCCCTGGTGCGCAGCACGGCCTTGGTCTGCGGCAGCGAGCCGGCGTCGACGACGAACACGTTCGAGGAGCCGCGCACCGCCCTGCGGGCCAGCGTCATCGCCTCGGCGGCGGCGGTGGCCTCGTCCAGCAGGGAGGCGCCCGCCACGTCGAGACCGGTCATGTCGGAGACGACCGTCTGGAAGTTGAGCAGGGCCTCAAGGCGCCCCTGGGAGATCTCGGGCTGGTAGGGCGTGTAGGCGGTGTACCAGCCGGGGTTCTCCAGGAGGTTGCGGCGGATGACCGCCGGGGTGATCGTGTCGTGGTAGCCCAGGCCGATCATCGAGGTGAGCACGGTGTTGCGCCCGGCGAGGGCGCGCAGTTCGGCGATGGCCTCCGTCTCGCTCGCGGCGGGCGGGAGGTTGAGCCTGTCCTTCGCCCTGATGGCCTCGGGGACGGCCACCGCGACCAGGTCGGCGGTCGAGGCGAATCCGACCGCCTCGAGCATGCGGGTCTGGTCGGCGTCCGCGGGCCCGATGTGACGGGTGGCGAACGGCGGGGGGGTCAGCTCGCTGAGCGGTGACAGGTCGGTCATGGGAAGCCTCCCGAGACGTTGGAGACCGGCGCTGGGCGCGGGCGTATGCCGGATCTCCCCCTCTGTCATCGCGACCTGAGAGCTTCACCTTCCGGTGCGTGGAAGGCTTTCCCCGTCGGTGAGACGCGCCTGGCGGGCGTGCCTGCTTTCCAGAGTCGCCTCGCCCGCGCGGTACCGGGTGCCTGAGAGATTCCGGGGAGGTTGCTCCTTCGGCGCCCCGATCATGCCGGGGTCTCTCCCGCGCAGAGTCAGCAGCGAGACAACCTTACCCGGTGCGGCGAGCCCGGCGACGACGGGCCAGTTCATCCGCGTGGTGATCGCCTAAAGGGCTCTGGCCGGACTCCGCGCGCTCTCCTGGCAGGTCGGCCAGGGAGCCCTCCACCTCCTGCCAGACGCGGCCGAGGGCTATGCCGAAGACGCCCTGCCCTCCCTGGAGCAGGTCGATGACCTCGTCGGGTGAGGTGCACTCGTACACGCTCACCCCGTCACTCATGAGGGTGATCTGGGCCAGGTCGTTGACGCCGCGGTCCCGCAGGTGCTGGACGGCGATGCGGATCTGCTGGAGGGACACGCCCGTGTCGAGCAGCCGTTTGACGACCTTGAGCACCAGGATGTCGCGGAAGCCGTACAGGCGCTGGGAACCCGAACCGTGGGCGGCCCTGACCGTGGGCTCGACCAGACCGGTGCGCGCCCAGTAGTCCAGCTGCCGATAGGTGATGTCGGCCGCGGCACAGGCGGTGGGACCGCGGTATCCGATGTCGGCGGGCAGTTTCACCGGCTGCCCGTCGAACAGCAGGCCCTCTTCGCCCGCACGCTGACGTGCCTCCCCGCGCCGTTCCGGGTCATCCTGGTCGGCGTTTCTACCCTCGCCGCTGCTGACCGCCACGCGGACCTCCGGCTTTCTCTCATCCCACGGCCTGATCTGGGGGTTTGCGCACAGCCGCGGGTTTCACTTGCACCGTAGGACTGGGGCCAAGATCAGTCAACGACCCTCCCCGGCGCGTCGTGAAGCGTAAATGCACCGAAATACCTACCCCGCGCGACCGAAGTCCTCGGGCGTGATCGTGTCAAGGAACTCCCTGAACTTCTCCACCTCGTCCTCCTGGTCGTCGGGAATGATCACCCCCGCCTCCCTGACGATGTCCTCACTGGCGAAGATACGGGCTCCCGTACGCAACGCCAGGGCTATGGAGTCGGAGGGGCGGGCGCTCACCTCGACCCCGTTGGAGAACACGAGATCGGCGAAGAAGATCCCATCACGGAGTGCGACGATGTTCACGGTGCTCAGCCGGACGCCGAGCGCGTCGAGCACGTCGCGGAAGAGGTCATGGGTGAGTGGCCGGGGCGGCGGCTCTTCGGCCTGGGCCATCGCGATCGCCGTCGCCTCGGTCATGCCGATCCAGATCGGCAGGTACCGCTCCCCATGTGCCTCCTTCAGCAGGACAATAGGCTGGTTTGAGGGCATCTCAACCCGAACGCCCACGACCTCCATCTGCAACACGGGCTGCTCCGTCTTCGCTGGATTATGACCGGTTTGTTCAACGTAACACTCGTGAGGGGACGAGTGCCTGGTCAGGTTCTCACCGGCCCAAGCCCCCACGCACGGCGGAACGCAGGAGCGAGGCGTGCAATTCCAGCAGAAGACTAGAAATCTCCTTGGCGGCCTCGTCGGCCCGGTCGATGGCCCCCGGGCCCCGGCGGCGAAGCAACGGCGCGATGGCCTGTTCGACGAGGGTGGCCTCCCGCTCGGCCGCGGCCTTGACGACCCGCAGGTGGCGTGCCCTGAGCCCGAAGGCGGCCAGTGCCCCCACGCTGCGGGCCACGGCCAGCGCCTCGGCGTCGTAGTGGCGGGCGACCGCGGCCAGCAGGCCGAAGTCCTCAAGCTCGGTGAGGGTCTCCTCGTCGAGCTCGGCGGCGGCGAGCAGTTCCTTGCGGGTGAGACGGATCTCCGGCGGCGCCTCGCCGGGAAGGGCCCGCGGAGGGGTGACCGGCCGGTCCTCGCGGTCCGCGGCCTCGAGCCGGTCCTTGATCACACGCAGCGGCAGGTAACGGTCGCGCTGCTCGCCGAGGATGTAACGCAGCCGCTCGACGTCGGCGTAACTGAACTTCCGGTAGCCGGAGGGACTGCGCTCCGGCTCGATCAACCCCTCGCCCTCCAGGAAACGGATCTTGGAGATGCTGACGTCGGGGAACTCGCCCTGCAACAGGGCGAGCACCTCCCCGATGCTCATGTGCGAACGAGCCGCCTGGGAGCTCATCATCCTCCAGCGGCGCCACGGGTGAGGAAGACCAGCCGGAACTTGCCGATCTGCACCTCGTCGCCGCCGTAGAGCGGGACCTCCTCGATCCGCTCGCGGTTGACGTAGGTGCCGTTGAGGCTGCCGACGTCACGGACGGTGAACACCCCTCCGCCGCGCCGGTAGAACTCGACGTGACGCCGCGAGACGGTGATGTCGTCCAGGAAGATGTCACTCTCGGGGTGACGGCCGACCGTGGTCAGGTCGCTGTCCAGCAGGAAGCGGCTGCCCGCGTTGGGGCCGCGCATGGCGACGAGCAGCGCGGCGCCCGGAGGCAGCTGCTCGACGGCCTGCCGCTCGGCGAGAAGCGTCTCTCCCGTCTCCGCCTCGTAGGCCTCGATCCCGGACAGGGAGATCGTCGACGTACTGTCTCCCGGGGAGTCGAACCTGGTCAGCGGCGACCCGCATCGTGAACAGAAACGGGCGTCCTCAGGGTTGGCATGACCGCACTGCGTGCAGTAGACGCTCGGCATCGATCGGCTCGGCCTCCTACCGCGAGGACGCGGCAACGGTTCTCGGTACGCGCGCCTCGCTTCATCGCTTCTCAAGTATTTGCTCAGACTGCGAATGCCGCAACATACACCGAATAGCGAGAAAGATCAAGTCCGACGCTCGAAGACGGGTTCGGTCGAGGACAAAGTTACCGCCGGGCGGCGCCCCGGTCCATGCCGCCGCGCTGGGTTTTCGCGCTCTCCCCACCGGGGTCCCAGGGGACCTCAGGTGGCCGCCGCCCCCTCCACGACCCTGGCCCAGTGCTCGATCAGGCTCTGCGCCGAGTCGACGTCCCCCGCCTCCGCCCACAGGTGGGTCACCGCCTCGGCCGGGTCCGGCAGCACCAGCGCCCAGCTGCCGTCCTGCGCCACGACGCGCACCCCGTCGGTCGTGTCTATCCGGTACAGCTCGGCGGCCTCGATGACCGAGCGCATCACCACGCCCTTGGCGGCCCACGGCGTGGGGACCGTACGGCGCAGCAGCCGGGCCTGCGGGATCCTGGCGTCGATCTGGCTGAGCGAAAGGCGGGTCCTGGCGACCAGGCCGAGCAGCCGCAGGAACACCGCCAGGCCGTCGACCGTCGGGCCGAACTCGGGTACCACGAAGCCGCCCCGCCCGTCCGCGGCGAAGACCATGCCCTCCGCCCTGGCCGCGGTGGTCAGCGCGTCCAGGGCGGTCGAGGTCCACTCGACCTGTACGCCGTGGAAGCGGCAGACCTGCTCGGCCACCCGGGTCGTGGTGACCGGCAGGGCCACCCTGCCGCCGCGCCGCTCGGCGGCGACCAGGTCGAGCACGACCAGCAGGGCGCGCTCCTCGCTGATCAGCTGGCCCGTCTCGTCGACGAGCGCGATCCGCTCCCCCACCGGGTCGAAGCGCACGCCGAAGGCCGCCCTGGCCGAGCCGACCAGCTCGGACAGGCGTTGCAGGGCCCGGCGGCGCTCGGCGAGGGTCTCGGTCGGCGAGGCGTCGTCCAGGCGGTTGTTGACGGTGAGCACCTCGACGCCGACCCTGCCCAGGAGGCTGGGCAGCACCAGTGAGGAGGTGCCGCCCGCGCAGTCGACGACGACCTTCAGGTCGGCGTCGCGCACCCCGGTGATGTCCACGCAGCGCAGCAGCTCGTAGGTGTAGTCCTCGATCGCCCTGGCCGGGAAGCTCAGCTCGGCGATCTCCCCGGGGAAGGCGCGGCGGAACTCCTGGCGGGAGAAGACCCGTTCCAGCTTGCGCTGGGCGCCCTGGGAGAGGTCGGCGCCGTGCTCGTCCATGAAGACGATGTCCACGCTCTGCGGGTCGCCCGGGGTGGTGCGCAACGCGATCCCGCCGACCGCGTTCTCCCTGGCGGTGTGGAAGCGTGAGACGGGCAGCGGGGCCGCCTCCAGGTCGAGCACGTTGATCGCGCTGGCGGTCAGCGCGCTGATCACGGCCCGCTTCAGCGCCCTGGCCGCGCGGGAGGAGTCCCGGGAGGTGATGACCGAGGCGCCCTTCCTCAGCGTGGTCGCGTAGGCGCTGGCGAGCCGTACGCACAGTTCGGGGGTGATCTCCACGTTGACCAGGCCGGAGACGCCGCGCGGGCCGAACAGGCTGCGCTGGCCCCTGGGCTCCCAGATGACGCTGGTGTTGACGACCGCCCCGGCCTCCACGGTCTTGAAGGGGTAGACCTTGACGCCCGAGGAGACGTACGCCTCGGCCTCGATGATGCACTCGTCGCCGACGACGGCGCCCTCCTCGATCCTGACCCCGGTCATCAGGTCGGTGTTCTTGCCGACGACACAGCCGCGCAGGTGGGCGCTCGGGCCGACGTAGACGTTGTCGTGGACGACGGCGCGGTGCAGGAAGGCGCCCTCCCTGACCACCACGTTGCTGCCGAGCACGGTGAACTCGCGCAGTTCGGCCCCCGCCTCGACCTTGGCGTAGTCGCCGACGTACAGGGGGCCCTTGAGCACGGCGTCGGCGTCGACCGAGGCCCCCTCGGCCACCCAGACGCCCGGGGAGACCTCGAAGGCGTCGATGTCCACCTTCACCCGCCCGGAGAGCACGTCCGCCTGCGCCCTGAGGTAGCTCTCGTGGGTGCCGACGTCCTCCCAGTAACCGTCGGCGACGTAGCCGTACAGCGGGGCGCCGCGCGCCAGCAGGCGGGGGAAGACGTCCGCGGACCAGTCGACGACCCCGCCGGCGGCGATCTCGTCGAGGACCTCGGGTTCCATCACGTAGACGCCGGTGTTGACGGTGTCCGAGAAGACCTGGCCCCAGGTCGGCTTCTCCAGGAAGCGCTCGACCCTGCCCCGCTCGTCGACGATGACGATGCCGAACTCCAGCGGGTTGGGGACCCGTTTGAGCCCGATGGTCACCAGCGCACCGTTCTCCCGGTGGAAGCGGATCATGTCGGTGAGGTCCATGTCGGTCAGCGCGTCGCCGGAGATGACCAGGAAGGGCTCGTCCCTGAGCTTGTCCGCGGCGTTCTTGACGCTGCCCGCCGTGCCGAGAGGGGTGTCCTCGGTGGCGTAGTACAGGCTCATGCCGAGCTCGTCGCCGTCACCGAAGTAGTTGCGGACCAGCGCCGCCAGGAACTGCACGGTCACCACGGTCTCGGTGAACCCGTGCCGCCTCAGCAGGCGCAGCACGTGTTCCATGATCGGCCGGTTGATCACGGGTAGCAGTGGCTTGGGCTGGTTGGCGGTCATCGGCCGCAGCCGAGTCCCCTCCCCGCCCGCCATCACGACGGCCTTCACACATCACCTCTTAATGCGTCCGGCTCCGCGTATGAGCTGACGCACCTGTACCCAGTAGAGCACCCCGGACCACCAGTACAGGCCTGTGCCCCAGATCGCGAGCGACCATCCGACGATGCGGGCGGGCCCGGCGTACCAGGCGTCGTGGTGGGCGAGGAAGAGCAGAGGGAAGGCGTAGAGCAGATTGGCCGTCGCGGCCTTGCCGAGGAAGTGCACGGGCAGCGCGGGGCCGTACCCCAGGCGGCGCAGGACGGGCGGGATGCCCAGCAGCATGACGTCGCGCAGCGGGATCGCCAGGGCCAGCCACCAGGGGATGATCCCGCGCATGGCCAGGCCGAAGAGGGTGGCCAGGATGTAGAGGCGGTCGGCCAGCGGGTCGAGGAGGCGGCCGAGCCTGCTGGTCTGGTTCCACGCGCGGGCGATCTTGCCGTCGAGCCAGTCGGACAGGCCGGCCAGCATCAGCAGTGCCACGGCCCAGCTGTCGGCCTTCGGCCCGAGGACCAGCCACAGGAAGACCGGGACTCCGACAAGCCGGGCCAGGCTCAGCGCGTTGGGCACCGTCAAAATGCGGTCTTCGGCACCCGATGCTTCCGGATTCACCCGAATGTCTCCCTCCCCGTACCTGAAGCCGACCCTACTGCGTTCGCCGGGGCATCCCGCAGGTGACGGGCGCTACAGGCCTCTTCACAGCTTCGGCATGAACCTTGTGAAGATCCTTCGAGGTCGTGGGGGGAGTGTGCCGCGGGTGCGGGCCGGGCGTGTCGCCCGTCCCGCACCCGGGGAGGATTCGGCGGACCTGGTCACGGCCCGCCGGAACGGCTCAGTTCGCGGCCCCCACGGCGACCGGGGAGCGGTCACGCCTCCACAGCCTGTCCAGGGCCAGCGCCCCGCCGCCGCTGAACCCGATCGCCAGGCAGATGGCGAACAGGACCAGGACGTACTCGAATCCGCCCTGCTGCGAGAAGAAGCCCTTGCCCGCGTGGACGAAGACGTAGGCGCCGACCATGTTGAGGGCGAGGATGACGCCCGCGACAGGCAGGGCGGCGCCGAGGATGAAGGCGAGGCCGCAGAGGACCTCGCTGCCCGCGACGGCCGGGGCCGCCACGGCGGCGAGGGGGATGCCGAGGTGGGTGAACCCGGCCGTGACCTCGTTGATCCCGCTGCTGAGGAGCTTCTGAAGGCCGTGCGCGATGAACACGATGCCGATGACGACCCGGGCGAGCAAAAGGGTGTAAGGCCCGATTCTCTCCAGCATGACTTTTCTCCTGTTGCGATGTAGTTCACTGATGAACCGGCACCCACAGGTCGACGTTTGGTTGAACGTTGAACTATTTGGGCATAGTACGGCGCTGCACAAACGCCAAAAATGGGGCCGGAACTGTGCTTTCACAGCACGAGCACTTCGATCGTCACCGAACGGGCGACAAGGACGGCGGGTGACGGACCCAGCCACGGATGTTCCTTGACCCACATAACATCCAACTATTCGCAACTGTCGTTGTCAACGACCTTCGTCTCCGGACGGCCCTGGCGGCACGGCGAAGGCCCGGGACGCACGAGATGGATCGGCCATCGTGCGTCCCGGGCCTTCGTGGGTTCCGGGGATCGGGGTGAGGCACGCGGGCGGGGGGCCGTCCTCGCCCGGTCCCCCGCCCGCGCCGCGCCTCAGCGGCCGCGGGCCGCGGCGCGGGGCGACCAGACCCAAATGAGCAGGGCCACGGTCAGCCCGAACAGGGTGAGCCCGCTGGGCACGTGCGTGCCGAGCAGGTCCCAGGTGAAGTGCTGCCCCATGCCGATCAGGAGCAGGCCCGCGCTGGCGGCCGCGGGCCATCCCGCGCCTCGGCCCGGCCGCCAGAACAGCACGGCCGCGACGGTCTGCAGCAGTGCGATCAGGTGCACCACCATCCCGACCATGACGTGGGTCTCGGCCAGATCGGCTCCGCCCTGTACGGCCTGGCCCGCGAAGGAGGCCGCGACGATCAGACCGACCGCCTGAGCGGTCACCAGGACGCGCAGGCCGTACAGCAGGCCCGCGGAGACGGAGCGCTCCGGTGCCGCGAGCGGCCGGGTGATGCCCTCCTGCATGAGATGTGTCCTTCCTGCAATGACTGTTCAGGAACACATCGTGGCCGCGCGGATCCGCCGGGTCGTCAGCCTCCAGGGGTACCCGCCGATCCGCCGTGTGGCGGATTCGCCGTGCTCCGGGGACGGAGCCGGAACGGAACCCGTTCACGGCGCCCGCGCCTCTCCTCCTGAGGTAGGTCGGCCCTCTCATCCTCATGACGGAAGGAAAATCAATCGGATTACGGGGTCATTCCGCCCGCTTCAGCCTCTACCCTTCACAGCATGACCAAAGACACCACGCTCTTTCTGGGGCAGTGGCTACGCTCCCCGGGAACCGTTGGGGCGGTGGCGCCGAGCTCACGGCGGCTGGCCGAGACGGTGACCACCCCGGTCCCCCAGCGGGGCGATCCCGTGATCGTCGAGCTGGGCCCGGGGACGGGGGCGTTCACCGCGGAGATCCAGCGGCGGCTGAACGGCAGGGGTCACCACCTGGCCGTGGAGATCAATCCCGCGCTTGCCTCGTTCCTGTCGGAGCGGCACCCGAAGGTGGACGTGGTGGTCGGCGACGCGGCGCGGCTGCCCGAGATGCTGCGTGAGCGCGGTCTTGAGAAGGCCGACGCCGTCATCAGCGGCCTGCCCTGGGCGGCCTTCTCCGCCGACACCCAGACACGCCTGCTGGACGCCGTCGTGGCCACCATGAGCCCGCACACGGCCTTCACGACCTTCGCCTACAGCTTCGCCAAGCGCATGCGGCCCGCGCAGCGCTTCCGGCGCCGTCTGCACGAGACCTTCGAGGAGGTCGTCGTCGGCAGGACCGTCTGGGGCAACCTTCCCCCGGCCTTCGTCTACCACGTGCGCAGGCCCCGGGCCCTCGACACCGCCGGCGCCTCCGACCGGTGACGCCTCTGTGACACCCCCGGGCACCCTCAGTGCGCCGCCTGGACCAGTGCCTCGAACAGCCGGTTGTCGCCGGTGCGCTCCGGATGCCACTGGACGCCGACGCAGAAGGGGTGCCCCTGAAGCTCGACCCCCTCGACGATCTGGTCGTCGGCCCACGCGACGGCGAGCAGTCCCTCTCCCAGCCTCTTGACGGCCTGGTGGTGCGGCGCGGTCACCTCCGCGTGGTCGCCGACCGCCTTGCCCAGGCCGCTTGAGACGCTGATCTGGATCAGGTGCTCCTGGCCCGCGGCGGAGTGACGGTCGTGACCGACCTCGCCGGAGAGCCACGGGATCAGCGAACCGCCCTGGGCGACGTTGAGGACGTGCATGCCCCTGGCCACGGCCAGCAGCGGCAGGCCCTCCCGTACGGCGGCGCGGGCGAGGGCGAGTTCGAACCGGTCCCGGTGGGGCTGGGGCGCCCCCGCGCGGCCCTCGGGGGCCGCGCCGTACAGGGAGGGGTCGAGCGCGCCGCCGCCCGCGAGGACCAGTCCGGACAGACGCCGCACGTGGTCGCCGGCCGCGGCCGGGTTCGTCGGCGGGACCAGTACGGCGATCCCGCCCGCCTTCTCGATCGCGCGCACGTAGGAGGGGGGCGACAGGACGGCCTCGCGGACCCAGTCGCCCCAGCGGGCGGCCTCAAGGTAAGCGGTGACACCGATCAGGGGTCGGGGCATGTGGAACTCCAAGGGGGCCATGCGACGGCGGCGTCCCCGTTCCGGGCGGCACCCGTCCCGTCTTCAGCAACTCCCCCATCATGGCGCACCCTATTTCGGTTATGTCACGCTTTTGAAGGTCTCAGTGTCATCTCACCGCGCCGTCGCCACGCCGGGGGCGGGACGGGCCACACCAGGCAACACGGCAAAAACCCACACAAGGGATAAATAACAAACTTCGGATAAATGCGATTTTTGACTACCCAGGCCACCCCTATAGCACGATCGCCAAAAATAGTCTCGCAATTACAGATAGTTTGAATTTCCGCCATATTGCTGAGAACACGTTGTGAGCCTCACATGGTGATGGAAGACTCAAATTCGAGCGCTCTGGTGCGCCGGGGCCGCAGGACGCTCATCACCCGGGTCCGTCAGGAGGTAGGTCTGCGTGATCGGACATTCGATCCGGTCAATTAGGGTGGGTTCCGTCCATGTCCTTGAATCCGCGTCTCGTGAAGGAAAGCTTCGCCGTCATCGAACCCGTCGCGGACAAGGCCGCCGCGTATTTCTACGGCCGTCTGTTCGCGGAGAACCCGCACATGCGGGCCATGTTCCCCCCGGCGATGGACGTCCAGCGCGACCGCCTGTTCGGCGCGCTGACCAGGATCGTGTGGAGCCTCGACAGCCCCGACGGCCTGTCGTCGTTCCTCGGCGAACTCGGCCGGGGCCACCGCAGGTACGGCGTGCTCCCCGAGCACTACACCACGCTCGGCAACGCCCTGCTGGCCACGGTGCGGCGCTTCGCCGCCGAGGTGTGGAGCCCCGAGACGGAGGCCGCGTGGCTGGCCGCCTACACCGCCGCCGCCGACATCATGATCACCTCCGCCGAGGAGGACGCCCGGACCTCGCCCGCCTGGTGGACCGCCGAGGTGATCGGTCACGAACTGCGCGCCCCGGACATCGCGGTGATAACCCTGCGGCCCGACGAACCACTGCCGTACCTGCCGGGCCAGCACGTCGACGTGCAGACCGCGCGCTGGCCGCGGGTGTGGCGCCCGTTCTCCATCGCCAACGCGCCCAGGCGGGACAACACCGTCCGCCTGCACGTCAGGGCCGTCCCCGGCGGCTGGGTCTCCTCCGCCCTCGTCGGGCACACCCGGATCGGGGACACGGTGACGCTCGGCGCGCCGGGCGGCACGATGACGCCGCCAGAGCGCGGACGTGACGTCCTGTGCGTCGCCGGGGGCACCGGCCTGGCCCCGCTGAAGGCCATCGTGGAACACGTGATCACCTCGGACGCCGCCCCGCCCCGTGTCCGCCTGCTGTACGGCGCCCGCACCTCACGCGAGCTCTACGACCTGCCCGACCTGATGAGGATGCGCTCACGCGTGCCCAGGCTCGAAGTGGTGCCCGTGGTCTCCGACGAGCCCCGCTACGGCGGTGAACGGGGGCGGTTGCCCGAGGTCGTCGACCGCCTGCGGCCGTGGGCCGGGCACGAGGTCTACGTCTGCGGACCTGACGACATGGTCGAGGAGACGATCCTCAGGCTCCAGCGCGGCGGGGTCCCGCCCGCGGACATCCACCGGGACCGCCCCCAGGAGGGACGACGCCGGGACGCCCACTCCCATACCTGACCGGCTGAGCGCGGGACGCGGCGTCCCGTGCCGTGACAGCATGAGGCCGCATCGGAAAGGAAGAACGTTGACCAGGTCCGCCACACTCGTCACCTTCGTGTTCCCCTCAGCCCTGGGGCGCTGGGCGGGCGACATGGTCGAGCTTCGCGTCTTCGCGGTCGCCGACCGCGACGGCGGCCGCCCCACTCTGGGGGCCGCCCTCGACACGCTCTGCCGTACCCACCCGTCGCTCGAGCGCAGGCTCCGCGACGACCACGGGCGGATGCGCCGTCACATCAGCGTGTTCGTCTGCGGCGAGAACGCCAAGGGGCTCGGCGGGCTCGCCTGCGCTCTTCCCCCGGCCGCCGAGGTCCACCTGCTCCCCGTTCTGCCCCGGGTGCGCTGAGCGCGCCCTTCCCCACGCGGGGTCAGCCCGCTCCGAGGGCCCGCGCGATGCCCGCGGTGTCCTGATACTCACGCCAGAGCGCCACCCGGCCGTCGCGCGCCCTGAGAACCCCCACGAAGGGAAGGCTCGCGCGGCGCCCGGTACGGGTGGCGACCCCGGTGAGCTCGTACTCGACGACGATGACCTCGGGGTCGGCGGTCTCGTGGACGGCCAGCAGGCGGAAGCCGTCGAGCCGCGCGGGCAGGGCCGCCCTGCGGGGGGTGACGAAGGCCAGCACCTCCTCACGCCCCTGGACGCGCCCCGGGGTACCGGGCGGCGCGAAGGGCATCTCCAGCACGACGTCGTCCGCCAGGAGGTCCCCCTCCCCCTCCGCTTCCCCCTCTGCGAGGCCGAACCAGTGCGACCGCATGCGCTCGAACAGCTCGTGGGGACCGGACATGACGGTTCTCCCTCCGTTACGGCGGATAAGATGAGTCCCTACTCACTTTCAATATGGTGAGTCGAGACTCACTTTGTCAACGCCGGAGACGCCGGAGGGACACCGACCCGATGAGCACGCCGAAACCACCGGGGGACGTCAGGGGGCTGCGCGCCGACGCCCGCCGCAACCGGGCCAGGATCCTGGCCGCCGCCGAACAGGTCTTCGCCGAGAAGGGGCCGTCGGCCTCGACCGAGGAGGTCGCCGCCCGTGCCGGGGTCGCGGTCGGCACGGTCTTCAAGCACTTCCCCGCCAAACGGGACCTGCTCGCGGCCATCATGAAGGACCTGTTGTCACGGCTCTCGGCGGAGGCCGGGGAACTCGCCGAGCGCGCCGACCCCGCGACGGCGCTGTTCTCCTTCGTCGCGGGGATCGTCGAGCAGGCCGCGGGCAAGAGGACGGTCGTCGCCCTCCTGGCCGAGTCCGGGACCGCCGTCGGGATCGCCGACTCGCTGCGGCTCCTCGGCGAGGAGATCGGCAGGCTCCTCACCGGCGCGCAGCGGGCCGGGGCGGTGCGCGCCGACGCCCGCCCGGACGAGGTGCTCGCCCTGCTCACCGCCCTCTGCCAGGGGGCGCTGCACGCGGGCTGGGACGCCGACCTGCGGCGCCGTACCCTCGCCGTCGTCTTCGACGGGCTCCGCCCCAGGTGACCCCGGACCGCGCCGCGGGCTTGTGGCGCGGTGGGCGCGGGGGCGGGTACGGCGTGAGGAAAGGGCAGGTCAGATCCCTGCCTGCCTCCTGATTGTCCGGAGTGTCCCGGTTACCATGAGGGGGTTGGGACGGCCGGGACCGGTGGTCGGCGAGGGAGGCCACGATGGACTACGACGTGTTCGAGCTCGGGGACGTGCGGCTGCAGAACGGCGCGACGCTACCCGGCGCGAAGCTCGCCTACAAGACGTACGGCGAGCTCGACGCCGACAAGGGCAACGCGATCGTCTACCCCACGTGGTACTCGGGCCAGCACTACGACAACGAGTGGCTGATCGGCGAGGGCATGGCCCTGGACCCGTCGAGATACTTCATCATCATCCCGAACATGTTCGGCAACGGCCTGTCGTCGTCGCCGAGCAACACCCCGCCGCCGCACGACAGGGCGCGCTTCCCCGACGTGACGATGTACGACAACGTCGAGGCGCAGTACCGCCTGGTCACCGAGGTGTTCGGCATCGAGCGTCTCGCGCTGGTCACCGGCTGGTCGATGGGAGCGGGCCAGACCTACCAGTGGGCGGTCAGCCATCCCGAGATGGTGCGGCGCATCCTGCCCTTCTGCGGCTCGGCCAGGACCAGTCTGCACAACATCGTCTTCCTTGAGGGGGTCAAGGCCGCGCTCACCGCCGACTCCGCCTGGAGGCACGGCTGGTACACCGAAGAGCCCTGGACCGGCCTGCGGGCGCTGGCGCGGGTCTACGCGGGCTGGGGCTTCTCCCAGCAGTTCTACCGGGAGAGGACCTACGAGCGGGACCCGTTCGACTACGGCTCGCTTGAGGACTTCCTCGTCGGCTTCTGGGAGGGGCTGTTCGTCAAACGCGACGCGAACAACCTGCTCACCATGCTGTGGACCTGGCAGAACGCCGACATCGGCAAGACCCCCGGGGCCGGCGGCACCGAGCAGGCGCTGTCCTCGATCAGGATGCCCGCGATCATCATGCCCGGCCGGCAGGATCTCTACTTCCCGCCGGAGGACAACGAGTGGGAGGTCTCCCACATGCCCTCGGCCGAACTGCGGGTGATCCCGGGGTCGTGGGGGCACTTCGCGGGTGGCGGCCTCAACCCGGTGGACACCGCCTTCATCGACGACGCGCTCAAGGAACTGCTCGCCCGGGACGCCTGAGCCGCCGGCCCCGCCGTACGAGGAGGCATGTGGGGCCGTGCGGCGGTAGCGTGTGGCGCGCCGCCTCCGCCGTCCGAGGACCGGACGGCGGGCTCGTCCGGTTCCGCGTCACAGGTGATGGTGTGAGATTTCGTGTACTCGGCCCGCTGACCGTAATCTCCCAGGGCCGGGAGGTGCCGGTCGGCGGCAACAAGCTGCGTGTCGTGCTGGCCGGTCTGCTGCTGCGCCCCGGTGAGACCGTCCCGGTCTCCCGGCTTGTCTCCTGGCTGTGGGAGGAGGAGACGGACGACCCCGCCAGGGCCAGGGCGACCGTGCACAGCTACGTCAACCGGCTGCGGCGGCAACTGGAACCCGGTGAGGTCATCCGTACCCTTCCCGACGGTTACCGGGCCGAGGTCGACGCCGGGTCCCTGGACCTGCTGCGGCTGCGCTCCCTGGCGGAGGGCGGGCGCCGGGCCGCCGCCGCGGGCGACCTGGCCACGGCCTCGCGGGCGTTGTCCGAGGCGGCGGGGCTGTGGCGGGGCCCGGCGTTGTCCAACGTGGACTCGGCCGTGCTCCACGACCAGGAGGTCGGGCCGCTCACCGAGGAGTGGCTGCGCCTGCAGGAGGAGCGCCTGGAGATCGGGCTGCGCACCGGCGGGCACGCCGAGCTGGTCACCACGCTGCGCGAGCTGACCCGTGCCCACCCGCTGCGGGAGCCGTTCTGGGAGCTGCTGATGCTCGCGCTGCATCGCTGCGGGCGTCACGCCGAGGCGATCCAGGCCTACCACTCGCTGCGTGAGCTGCTGGCCGAGGAACTCGGTGTCGATCCCGCCCCCTCGTTGCGCGCCGCCTACCAGGCGATCCTGACGGGTGAGTCACCCGACCGCTCTCCGCGGGCGCCCGCCGCCGCGCCGCGTGAGGAGGCCCCCGTCCCCGTTCCCGTCCCCCGGCAGCTGCGGCCGGACACGCCGGGTTTCGCCGGCCGCAGGACCGAGCTGGCCGCGCTCGACCTGCTGCTCGGGAAGGACGTTCCCACGACGGGGCCGAGGATCGTCTCCCTCCAGGGGACCGCGGGGTCCGGCAAGACCGCCCTGGCCGTTCACTGGGCGCACCGGATCTCCGACCGCTTCCCCGACGGGCAGCTCTATCTCGACCTGCACGGCTACGGCCCCGAACCGCCCGTCGACCCTGCCAAGGCCCTGGAGACGCTGCTACGGGCCCTCGGCACCCCGGCGGGCCGGATTCCCGCCGGTCTCGACGAGCGCTCCGCCCTGTTCAGGACGCTGCTGAGCGGCAGGCGGACGCTGCTGATGCTCGACAACGCGGGCAGCAGCGAGCAGATCCGCCCGCTGATCCCCGGCTCCGGCGGGGTGGTCGTCGTCACCAGCCGCAACCAGCTGCGCGGCCTCGTCGTCGAGTACGGCGCGCGGCGCGTCGTACTCGACCAGATGTCCGAGCGGGAGGCGACGGAACTGCTGGCCGGGGTCCTCGGCCGGGACCGGGTCGCCGCCGCGCCGGAGGCGGTCGCGGAGGCCGTCGAACGGTGTGCCCGTCTTCCGCTGGCGCTGCGCATCTTCGCCGAGCGCGCGGCGCGTTTCCCCGCCGTGCCGCTCGGCAGGCTCGTCGCCGACCTGCGGGACGAGGCGACCCGGCTGTCGGCGCTCGACGCCGGGGACGGCGGGCACACCGACCTGCGCACGGTCTTCTCGTGGACCTACGGCGCGCTTGAGGAGGACGCGGCACGGCTGTTCCGGCTCCTCGGCCTGCACCCCGGGCCCGAGGTGAGCTCAGGGGCCGCGGCCGCGCTGATGGGCGCGGGCCTGGCGGAGGTCACCCCGCTGCTCGACCGGCTCACCGCCGACCATCTCCTCAGGTCCCGTTTCCCCGGCCGGTACGACTTCCACGACCTGCTGCGCGACTACGCCGCGGAACGGGCCGGGGAGGGAGAGGACCGGCGGGAGCGGGAGGCCGCGCTCGGCCGGGTGCTCGACTGGTACCTGCACGCGGCCCGCGCCGCCGCCGAGCACCTGCCGCCCGCCGTGTGGGACTCGGGACACGGGCCGGTTCCTCCCGGGCTCAGCCTGCCGAGCTTCGGCGGCCCCGAGGAGGCGGTCGACTGGTACGAGGAGGAACTGCCCAACCTGATGGCCGCCGCCCGGCGCGCGGCGTCGCTCGACCGGCACGAGGCCGCCTGGCGGATTCCCCGGTTGCTGGCCTCCTTCCTCGACCTGCACGTGCCCGGAGAGGCCTGGGCCACCGTCTTCCGCGTCGCGGCCGAGGCGAGCGGACGGGCGGGCGAGCCGTACGAGGAGGGGTTCGCCCTCAACCACCTGGCCTGGGTCAGCGCGTTGCTCGGCAGGCCGGAGGAGGCCGTCGCGCACTACGAGGAGGCGCTGGCGGTGGCCCGGCGGATCGGGGAGCCGGGGCTTGAGGGGGACGTCCTGGTCAACATGGGCGCCACCTACTTCAGGCTCGGCAGGTTCGCCGACTCCGCGTCGTGCTACGGCCGGGCGCTGGAGATCGCCAGGCTGAGCGGCGACCGGCGTCTTGAGGCCGAGACGCTCAGCGACCTGGCCAGGAACGACAACGAGCTCGGCCGCCATCACGAGGCGCTGGCCGGCGCACGGGCGGCGCTCGACGGCTACACCGAGCTCGGTGACCGTTATCGCGTGGGTGAGGCCTTGCGCGTGCTGGGCACGGCCAACGCCGGGCTCGGCCGGCACGAGGAGGCCTCCGCCCTGCTGTCGCAGGCGCTGCGGGTGATGCGGGAGTTCGACGACCGTCTGGACGAGGCCGAGATCCTGGACCTGCTCGGCGAGGTCCTGCGCGACTCCGGCGACCACGAGGCGGCGCGGGCGCACTGGCGGGAGGCCGCGGAGATCTTCGCCGAGCTCGACGACGACCGGGCCGCGGCCGTACGGCTGCGCCTGGCCGAGGCTGAGAACCGGGGAGGGGCGCACACCCCCGTCCACCCCTCCCCGGCCCGGATCAGGTGATGCGGACGCCGTCGTCCCGCACCGCGTCCCCGTGGCCGGCGCCCCCGCGTCCGGCGAACGTCCGTGCCGGGTCCGACGGTCCCCGCGTGACGGCACACATGGTCATGTCCATTCGTCCTCGTCTTTCTTGTCTCGGTGAGGCGTTTCGGTGAGGCGAGGACGAATCTAGGAACCTCCTCTGGCAGATCCCTCACAAAATCCTCATAACCCCTCGTACGGCTTCACGGCACCGGCGGCGGGTAGGTCCGGAGGATGGGGAGTATCACGATCAGCAGGGCGTACGATCCCGAACCCGCCACGGGGGCGGTCTTCCTCGTGGACGGGATGTGGCCGAGGGGCGTGCGCAAGGAGGACCTCAAGCTCGACGGCTGGACACGCGACGTCGCGCCCTCACCGGAGCTGAGGACATGGTTCGGGCATCGTCCCGAGCGGTTCGCCGAGTTCCGTGACCGCTACCTGCGGGAGCTTGAGGCCAACCCGGAGGCCGTACGGCCGTTGCTCGACGCCGCGAGGAAGGGGCCGGTCACTTTGCTGTACTCGGCGCGGGACACCGAGCACAACAACGCCGTGGTCCTGCGGGACCACCTGCGGCACCTGCTCGCCACGGTCCCGCACTGATCTTCACCTTGCTTTTCCCCGTAGATCGCAAACAGTGACCAACCAGGGGGATTCCATCACGGAAATGATCATGTTCCCGCTCAGGATGAGGAGGACTCGTTCGGAAAAAGGAATCGATCATGCTCCCAAAGATGCGACGGCCCGGGAAAAGCCGGGTTTTCAGCCGCCCTTCGCTGCTGACGGGAGGTGCCGGGGTTCTCGCCGTCGTGGTGGGAGGCGTCATCGCGCTTCCCGCCGTCATGGCCGCGACGCTGCCCTTCGGCCTGGGCCCCTGTGTACCGGGTAGCTGCCCCTCCCCCTTCCCCCCGGTGAACAACGGGCCGTTCGCGGGCCGTGACAACGCCATCAACACCTTCGTCGGCGGCGACTTCCTGGTCCGGGGCTTCGCGGCCGAGGCCGAGGGCCGGGCGGTCGTGCTGGGCGACTTCGACCAGAACAAGAACGCCACTGCCTCCCCCGCCTACAACGTGGGCATCGCGGGGGTCGGCTCACGGGTGCCGCCCCCCGACGGGGCCGACTTCCTGACCACCGGCGGATCGGTCACCGTCGCCCCGGGCCAGCGCCTCCTAGCCGATGGCGGGGTGGTACGGCACGCGGGTCCTCTGACGGGAACGGTCACCGGAACCCTCGTCGAGGACCCGGACGCGGCGGCTCCCTATCTGGACCTGGTGCCCGCGCTGCAGCAGGCCAGCCGGTGCTACGCCGACTCGACCGGCAACCCTCCGAGCACGCCGACGGGGACCGCGGTGAACCAGGGCGCCCAGACCCTGTTCACCGGTGACGGCACCTCCGCGCTCCAGGTCTTCAACGTCGACTTCGACCTGACCGGCCCCGGGGGCTCCATGCAGGGCATCGTGTTCGAGGGCATCCCCGCGAACGCGACCGTCCTGATCAACATGCTGGGTGCCAGCCGTACGATCAACACCTTCAGCGGCGACATCGCCGACGCCGACCCGTGGAACGCGCTGCGTGAGCGGTCGCTGTGGAACTTCCCCGACGCGACCACGGTGAACCTGCAGGGCAGCGGCAACTTCCAGGGCAGTGTCCTGGTGGCCGACCCGGCCAGCACCACGACGCTGAGCATGCCGGGCTTCAACGGGCGGCTGTTCGTCAACGGCTCTCTCACGCACACGGGGAACGGCGGATACGAGATCCACGCCTACCCCTTCAACGGGGACCTTCCCGACTGCGGGACCCCGACCCCTACTCCCACGCCCACCCCGACACCTACTCCCACGCCCACGCCCACGCCGACACCAACGCCAACGCCCACTCCGACCCCGACCCCTACTCCGACCCCGACGCCCACGCCCACGCCGAGTCCCACCCGGACCCCGCGTCCGCCCAAGCCTCCGGTGGAGGGTGGAACGGGAGGACAGGCCGGGAAGGTGTGGACCCACAACCGGCACCACTTCGACGGCGGCCGTCACTGGTCCGGCTGCCACCGGCCGGTGTGCCATGGCCGGGGTCCCGGGGCGATCCATGAGAAGCGCCCGCTCCTGCGCATGATGACCTCCCGCTTCCTGTCGTAGAGGTCCACGGGGAGGTCCACGGGCCCGGCGGGCACCCCCCGCCGGGCCACGTCCCTCCCGGCACGAACACCACTGGAAAACCCGTCAACTCCATGCCGTTGCGGGAAGATCACCGGGAACATCCGCTCCCGGCAACGGACAGGCGTGAACCATGCGTACCGTCGGCCGCTGTCTTCTGGTCGTGCTCACCGCCCTCACCCCGGCCGCGCTCGTGTCCACGGGACCCGCCCACGCGGACGACACGCCTCCCGCGGCGGCCGGGAAGCCACCGCAGGCCCTGCGCTTCGGCGTCTCCCTGCAGGAGGTCCGCCAGGTGAAGAGGCGCCTGCGCGAGCTGGGGTTCGCCCCCGGCGCCCCCGGTCCCGAGTACGACTCCGCCCTGCGCATGGCCGTGTGGGCCTTCCAGAAGGCCAACGGGCTGCCCGCCCTCGACCGGGTGGACGCGGCCACCTGGCGGGCGATGGCCAGCCCCGCGCGAATCAGGCCGCTGGTGCCCGAGGGGAGCCCCTCACGGGTGGAGATCGACCTGACCCGCCGGCTGCTCACGGTGTGGCGGGACGGCAAGGCCGTACTCGTCAGTCATGTCTCGACCGGTGCGCGCAAGTCCTACTGCGACCGGGGGCACTGCGGGTTCGCCGACACGCCGCCCGGCGACTTCACGGTCGGCGAGCGGGTGCGCGGCTGGTCGACCGGCCCCCTGGGGGCGATGTACTACCCGGTCTACTTCAACGGCGGCATCGCCGTGCACGGCTCCACGCTCGTGCCGCGCCGTCCCGCCTCCCACGGGTGCGTGCGGGTGCCGCTGCACAACGCCATACCGCTGTTTCGCATGCTCCGCCCGGGGGAGCCGGTCCACGTCCGCCGCCCGGTGCTCAGTCGGGCCGGACGAGCCTGACGACCACGCTCTTGGAGGTCGGGGTGTTGGAGGTCTCCGCGACGGAGTCCAGCGGCACGAGCACGTTGGTCTCGGGGAAGTAGGCCGCGCAGCACCCCCGAGCGGTCGGGTAGGCGATGACGCGGAACCGCTCCGCCCTGCGTTCGCCGTCCGGCCACTCGCTCACCAGGTCCACCGTCTCACCGTCCGCCAGGCCGCGTTCGGCCAGGTCGTCCGGGTTGACGAAGACGACCCTGCGCCCGCCGCTCACCCCCCGGTAGCGGTCGTCCATGCCGTAGATCGTGGTGTTGTACTGGTCGTGGCTGCGGACCGTCTGCAGCAGCAGCCGTCCCTCGGGGACCCGCAGCACCTCAAGCGGGTTGACGGTGAAGGTGGCCCGGCCCGTCGCCGTCGGGAAACGCCGCTCGTCGCGGGGCGCGTTGGGCAGCGCGAATCCGCCGGGAGCGCGGACCCGGGTGTTGAAGTCGCCGAAGCCGGGCACGACCCGCGCGATGCGCTCCCTGATCGCGTCGTAGTCGGCCTCGAACTCCTTCCAGGGCACATGCGGGTCGTCCTCGAAGAGCTCGCGGGCCAGGCCGCAGACGATCGCCACCTCGGGCAGCAGGTCCGGCGAGGCGGGCCTGAGCCTGCCCCGGGAGGCGTGGACCATGCCCATGGAGTCCTCGACCGTGACGAACCGGTCGTTGTCGCGTTCGGTACGGCCCAGCGTCGGCAGGATCAGCGCCCGCTCGCCGCAGACGGCGTGGGAGCGGTTCAGCTTCGTGGAGACCTGCACGGTCAGCCTGGCGCGGCGCAGCGCCGCCTCGGTCACCTCGGTGTCCGGCGTCGCCGCCACGAAGTTGCCGCCCATCGCGAAGAACACCTTCGCCTCGCCCGAGCGCAGCGCCCTGATCGCCTCGACGGTGTCCAAGCCGTGCTCGCGGGGCGGCTCGAAGCCGAACTCGTCGTGGAGCGCGTCGAGGAAGGCCGCGGAGGGCTTCTCGTAGATGCCCATCGTCCGGTCGCCCTGGACGTTGGAGTGGCCCCTGACCGGGCAGACCCCCGCCCCGGGGCGGCCGACGTTGCCGCGCAGCAGCAGGAAGTTGACCACCTCCCTGATGGTGGCGACGGAGTTCCTGTGCTGGGTGAGACCCATCGCCCAGCAGACGATCACCGACTTCGCGCCGAGCACGTCGCGGGCGGTCTCCTCGACGGCCCCGCGGTCGAGCCCGGTCGCCTCCTCGACCTCCGCCCAGTCCAGGGCACGGGTGTCGGCCGCCCACTCCTCGAAGCCGTGGGTGTGCTCCTGGACGAACGCGTGGTCGACCACCGTGCCGGGGGCGGCGTCCTCGGCCTCGAGCAGCAGCCGGGACAGCGCCTTGAACAGCGCCAGGTCACCGTTGAGGCGGATCTGCAGGAACCGGTCGGCCAGTGTCGTGCCGCGCCCTGCCAGCCCCGAGGGGCGCTGCGGGTTCTTGAAGCGCAGCAGTCCCGCCTCGGGCAGCGGGTTGACCGCGACGATCCGCGCCCCGTTCCGCTTGGCCCGTTCCAGAGCCGACAGCATGCGCGGATGGTTGGTGCCGGGGTTCTGGCCGACCACGAAGACGAGGTCGGCGCGGTGCAGGTCCTCCAGTGAGACCGTGCCCTTGCCGATGCCCAGGGTCTGGGTGAGGGCCGAACCGCTCGACTCGTGGCACATGTTGGAGCAGTCGGGCAGGTTGTTGGTGCCGAAACGCCGCACGAGGAGCTGGTAGACGAACGCCGCCTCGTTCGAGGTGCGGCCCGAGGTGTAGAAGACCGCCTCGTCGGGGCCGCCGAGCCCGCGCAGTTCCTCGGCGACGACGCCGAAGGCCCGCTCCCAGGTGATCGGCTCGTAGCGGTCCGCGCCCTCCGGCTTGTACATCGGCTCGGTGAGCCGCCCCTGCTGGCCCAGCCAGTAGTCGGTGTGCCGGGCCAAATCTCCGATGGTGTGGGCGGCGAAGAAGTCACGGGTGACCCTGCGGGTCGTGGCCTCCTCGGCGACCGCCTTGGCGCCGTTCTCGCAGAACTCCGCCGGGCTGCGATGCCCGCCCTCCGGCCAGGCGCAGCCGGGGCAGTCGAAGCCGTCCTTCTGGTTGACACGGGCCAGGGTGAGGAACGTACGGCCCGCGCCCATCTGGGCATAGGACGTCAGCAGCGACCGGGTCACCCCGGGGATGCCCGCCGCCCACTCCTTGGGCGGGCCGACCTCCAGCCCGTCCTCGTTGACGTCCTCTCGCGGAGCCTTCCTGACCATCCCGGACCTTCTTTCCTCACGTGCCGCCCGGCAGCTGGCGGACCTCGCTCTCGAAAGTCTCGCACGACTGTCCGGGAAACGGACAATCCAGACGTGATCAGGGAGCCACTTCCGCCCCGGGCTCCGACTGGGAAGACTGGGGAGGCATCTGCCCGGCGATCACGAAAGGACACCATGGCAGCGGGAGAACCGATCGGCCAGGACGGCTTGACCCCCCTCTTCGGGCACGCGCCCGAGGTCGGGGGGTAGCCGCGAATGCCGACGTCAAACCTCATCCGGCCGCGCACCGGCTACCGGGTCGAGCGCCTCACCCTGGACAACGGGCTGCGGGTCGTGCTCGCCCCCGAGCCGGACTGCCCCGTGACCGGGGTCGCCGTCGTGTACGGCGCCGGCATCCGGTCCGAGCCGCAGGGCCGTACCGGATTCGCCCACCTGTTCGAGCACCTCATGTTCCAGGGGTCGGAGAACCTGGAGAAGCTCGCGCACTTCCGGCACATCCAGGGAGCCGGAGGCACCTTCAACGGCTCGACCCACCTGGACTACACCAGGTACATCCAGACGGTTCCCGCCAACGCCCTCGAACGGGTGCTGTTCCTCGAGGCCGACCGCATGCGCGCTCCGCGGATCACCCCGGAGACCCTGCGCAACCAGGTGGACGTGGTCAAGGAGGAGATCCGGGTCAACGTCCTCAACCGTCCCTTCGGCGGTTTCCCGTGGCTGCGGCTCCCCCCTGTGATGTTCGACACCTTCCCCAACGCGCACGACGGCTACGGCTCCTTCACCGACCTGGACGCGGCCGGGGTCGATGAGGCCGAGGAGTTCTTCGACCGGTACTACGCCTGCGGGAACGCCGTGTTGTGCGTCACCGGTGGTTTCTCCGTGGAACAGGCCGAGGTGCTCGTCAGGCGGCACTTCGGCGACGTGCCCGCGCGCCCGGCGCCGCCCGCGCCCGTTCTGGCGGAGCCCGATCTCACCGCGGCCCGGCATCACTCCTACGTGGACGCGGCGGCGCCGACCCCCGCGGTCGCGGCGGCGTGGCGGGTGCCCGACCCGGTTTCCGACCTGACGGGCTATCTGCCGTACGTGGTGCTGTCCGAGGTGCTCACCGACGGCGCCTCCTCGCGTCTGGTCTCCCGGCTCGTGCTCGGGGACCGTCTGGCCACCGGCGTCAGCGGCTACGTGGGGTTCATGGGCGACCCCTTCGACGTCCTCGACCCCACGGCGCTGCTGCTGCAGGCCAACCTGCCCGCGGGCGGGTCCGCCGAACAGGCGCTCGACGTCATCGGCGAGGAGACCGAGCGGCTGGCCGCCGAGGGCCCGGCCCCCGAGGAACTGTCGCGCGTCCAGGCGCGGATGACCGCTCTGCTGCTGCGCGAGGGGGACACGATGATCGACCGGGCGACACGGCTGGCCGTGCTGGAGTTGCAGCGAGGCAATCCGGCGCTGCTCAACGAGCTGCCCGCGCTGCTGTCCTCGGTGACGGCCGAGCAGGTCGGCGCGGCCGCCGCCAGGCTGGTCCCGGACCGGCGGGCCTCGGTCGAGGTCGTGGCGGGGAGGGGCCGATGAGCGCCCAGGCCGTACGGCCCCTGCCCGATCTGGAGCCCGCCGTTCCTCTGGTCCTGCCGCCGCAGGCGGAGGCGGTGCTGCCCTCGGGGCTGACCGTGGTGGCGATCGCCCGCCGTACCACGCCGCTGGTCGAGGCGCGGCTCTGGGTGCCTATGGCGGAGGTGGACATCGCCGAGGGCGCCCTGCTGGCGCAGACGCTGTTCTCCGGCACGGGGACCCGCTCGGCCGCTGTGATCGCCGAGGAGACGCAGGCCGTCGGCGGCAGTCTCGACTGCGGGGCGAGCCCCGACAGGTGGCTGGTCAGCGGAGACTGCCTGGCCTCCGGTCTCGACCGGCTGCTGGAGGTGCTCGCGGACGCGCTCTGCGACGCCCGGCACCCCGACCATGAGTTCTCCGTCGAGCGGGACAGGCTCGCCGACCGGTTCCGGGTGACGCTGAGCCAGCCGCCCGCGCTGGCCAGGGCCGAGCTGCTGAAGCGGGTCTACGGCACCCATCCGTACGCGGTGGAGACACCCGATCCTGAGCGGGTCGGCGCGGTCGAGGCCGAGCAGGTGCGCGCCCTGCACGAGCGGCGGATGCGTCCCGACGGCGCCGTCCTGGTGCTGGTCGGCGACCTTGACCCCGACGAGGCGATCGAACTGGCCGGGCGCAGGCTCGGGGCGTGGGCCGGGAGCGGGCACAAGGTGACGATGCCGCCCGCCCCGTCACCGGTGCCGGGACCGCTGCTGCTGGTCGACCGGCCGGGCACGCTCCAGTCGTCGATACGGTTCGCGTTGCCGGCCCCCGGCCGGGACCACCCGGACAGCGCCGCCATGCAGCTGGCCAACCTGATCTTCGGTGGTTACTTCTCCTCCCGCTGGACGGAGAACATCCGCGAGGACAAGGGGTACTCCTACGGCCCCGGTTCGATCGTCGACCACTCGCTCGGCGGTTCCGCCGTGATGCTCTCCGTCGACGTCTCCACCGAGGTGACGGCTCCCGCGCTGGTCGAGACCCTCTACGAGCTGGGCAGGATCGCCACGTTGCCGCCGGAGCCTGAGGAGGTCGAGCAGGCCCGGCGGTACGCCATCGGCACGCTGCAGGTCGCCACGGCCACCCAGGCCGGGCTGGCCAGGTTCGCCGGGACGCTGGCGGGGTTCGGCCTGCGGCTGGACCACCTGGCGCGGCGCGTCGAACGGCTCACCGCGGCCACGGTCGAGGACGTGCACCGCGTGGCCTCGACCTACATGGGACCGGGCCGGGCCACGGCGGTGCTGCTCGGGGACGCCGAGCGCGTCGAGCGGAGCCTCACCTCGGTCATGCCCGTCGAGACCAGGTGACACATCCACGGTCCCGCAGCGCCCTGGGCGGGACCGTGGGTTCGACCTCAGGTTCAACCGATGGTGGCCGTGTCGATCCGCCACCGGGCCGTGTACCAGCGGACGAGCTGGGGCAGCAGGAGCAGCGGCATCAGGGCGGCGGCCGTCCCTGTGGCGGCGCGCAGCCCGAACACCGTGGCCAGCGCTCCCCCGGCGAAGGAACCCACCAGGCCGCCGACCTGCAGGAAGGTGCCCGCCAGCGCCATCACCTTGGCCACCTCACCGTCCTTGGCCGCGCTCTGGAGGGTTCCGTAGACCGTGGCGGCCATGACGGTGCCGCCGAGGCTGCCCGCGAGTTCGAACAGGACGACCGCGGCGGCTCCGGAGACGCCGGGGCCGGAGAAGGGCAGTGCGAGCAGGGAGCACATGGAGACGGCGGTGCCGAGCGCCAGCGTCCGTCCAGGGCCGTGACGGCCGATGACCCTGCCCAGCAGGAGTCCCCCGCCGACGCCGCCGACCGCGCCCAGGCCGAGCAGCAGTCCGATCGGCGTCGGTCCCAGGCCGAGTTCCCGCACCAGGAACAGGACGAGGATCGGCTGCATGATCCCCTGGGCGACGCACAGGGTGGCCAGTGCCTGCACCCCGGACCGGCGGCCCAGAGCGCGGGCCAGCCGTACGACCTCACCGAGGGTGCCGCGTGATCTCTCCCTCGGGGCCCGCTCGGAGGGGGGCGGCGTCCTGACCCGGGTGAGCAGCGCCGCGGAGAGCAGGAACGACAACGCGTCGGCCAGGACGACCAGGGGGGCGGCGAGGACCGCCATCAACATCCCGCCGGCCGCGGGGCCGCCGATGTCGGCGACGCTGCGGGTCGCGTTCGTCTTCCCGTTGGCGTCGACGAGGTGTTCCCTGGGGACGATCTGCACCAGGATCGGGCTGGACAGCGCCGACTGCAGGCCGCGGACCAGTGAGGAGACCCCGACCAGGGCCAGCAGCGCCGGATAGTTCAGCGAGCCCAGCCACCACAGCAGCGGGATCGCCCCCATGACCAGCGCCTGGACGACGTTGCAGCCGATGAGCGGCGGCAACCGCCGGTGCAGCGTGTCGGCCCAGGCCGCGGCGGGAACCCCGGCGAGCATCGCGGGCGCGAGCTCCGTCACCACCAGCCAGGTCATCTGCCCCGGCGTGGCCCCGACGGTCAGCACGGCGACCAGCGGGATGGTGACCATGCTGACGGCGGTGCCGAACTGCGAGACTCCGATCGCCGACCAGTAGGCCTTGAATCCACGGTCAGGAAAGCCCTCGGCCACATTTCCCTCCGGACGCGTGGTGACGGTCACCGTCAAGATCGCCCACACGATAGCCGAGGAGGATCTGGATTTTTCCGCTTTTATAGAGATCTGTGGTCAGTCGTCCAGACCGCGGGCGCTGAGAGCCTCGCCCAGGGTGTCGGCGTGCCGCAGGGCGCTCACCACCAGCGGTACGGCGAAGGCCCGCACGCTCCACTCGGTGCCCCTGGCGCGCTGCGCCTCCCTGACCCGGGTGGCCAGCCCGGCGACGACGGGCACGCTGCGCAGGGTGAGGGAGAGCAGCAGCGACAGGCGGAAGGGATCGGCGCCGACGAACCTGACGGGGGCCAGCAGGCGTTCCAGGGTGGCCATCATGACCGCGGTGCGTGTGGTGAGCGTGACCAGCCCGGCCAGCGCGACGGCGAGCAGGACGCGGAGCACGGACGACAGCGCCCCCGCCCAGCCGTCCAGCAGGTACTGCATGGCGAACAGGACCACGGCGAACCAGCGGACCGGCCTGATCTGCGCCCAGGCCGCCGTGGCGCCGACCCCGGAGAGCACGTACAGCAGCGCCACGACGAGCGCCGCCCCCACCAGCGCCACGGGCGGGCGCAGCAGCAGGAGCGCGGTGCACGACAGGGCCAGGCCGAGGAGTTTGGCCCCGGCGGGCAGGCGGTGCAGGAACGAGTCCCCGGGAACGTAGGCGCCGGTGAGCAAGTTCACCAGGCACTTCCAGCGCGGATGCCCCGTCCTTCAGGGCGGGCAGGAAGCGCGGAACGGTGCCGCATGGTGATCTCCGGGTTTTGTCGGTGGGGTTCGGTAGGTTGATCGGCGTGTCCCGCTACCGGCTCTGTCCGACGCCTGCTCAGGAGCAGGCGCTGGCCGAGCATTGCGGGCATGCCCGGTTCGTGTGGAATCTCGCCGTCGAGCAGCACCGGCATTGGAGGCCGGGCCGGAAAAGCGCTCCGGGGTTCGCCGAGCAGTGCCGTCAGCTCACCGAGGCCTGCGCCGCGTTCGACTGGCTGAGGGCCGGGCGCTGGCATGTCGCCTTCGCCGCGATCCCCGCCCCGATTCCCGGACCGGGCACGGGTGAGGTGATCGGGGTGGACCGGGGGGTTGCGGTATCGGCCGCCCTGTCCACCGGGGAACTGCTCCACGCGCCTGGTCTGCGCGAGGCCGAGCAGGCCCGGCTGCTGCGGTTGCAGCGCAAACTCGCCCG